>NZ_KQ414506.1:7319-260628 GCF_001263295.1 Agrobacterium sp. SUL3 | reverse complement strand
AACGGTGGCCGGAATGAAATCGGAATGGGTGGCCGGCTTCGTGTCGGAATAGGTGGCCGGCTTCATCGGAATACGCAACTCTTCCGCATTGCGCCCAGCATGTCGCCGAGATGTCCCTTCGACTGCCATTGCGCGCTCGACGTCCCGATGAACGTAGCACCGCAGGAGCGCGCAAGCGCCGATGCGAAGAGCGTCTTGCCGGTCCCGGGAGGACCGCTGAGAAGAAGCCCCGCATCAACATCACGCCATGCGATCTTGCCGACCTTCCAGTCAGCGAGATCAACGACCAGGTTCGCTGCCCAATCGCGCGCCTCGCCGTAGCCTTCCAGGTCTTCCACCAAAGGCTCCCAAGTCATGGTCGCAGGAGCCTTCGAAGCGTCCGCGAGCCTTTCCAAGACGATTTCGATCGGACGTCCTTTTCGCAACGCACCGAACAAGAGGCTTGGAGGATAGTGGCAGAGCCGGCTGGCCGCCTCGCTTGCAATATCGATCTGCCATACATTTTTCGCGGCCGAAATCAGGTGGTTCGGCTTGATGGACCCGACGTCAACGATGCGGTCCAAGGCGATTGCGATCTCAGGCAAAAGCCTGGTTCCTTTCTCGATCAGGACGACAACAGCCGATTTTTGCGCGAGGACTTTCCCTGCGTCTTCTCAATATGTCTCCCCTCGCCTGCCCAATTCAATTGTTGTAACTGCGTAGCGGATCAAAACGCTGGTCTCTCGCAGGACCAGTTTAGCCGCCTCCCGATAGGCTTCCATGTTGGCCCCGGGTGGCAGTACGAGACCGACTGCATGATCGATCTGCCCTTCACTCAGGTAGACACCACACAACCTCAAAGCATTTTTGAGGGCGACGGCATAAGTAGCCGCTTCGAGCGGGGGCTCCCGCTCGGCAGATCTGTTTGACATATTCGCCCCCTACTTCGCCAAGCGCCTGACGACCGTTTCCGGTCCCAGCAGAGCTTCATCGAGGTCGACTTCAAGGATGTTATTGAGGATCATCGTTGCGATTGTTGGCATCGGCTTGCTTTCGCGAACGACAGAGAGGCATTCCGCAAGCGTCAACGTCCCCATTTCTTCCAGCGCCGCGAGAACTCGGATACGGTCGCCCAGCGGTGCGTCATATCCAGCGTAGCGAATGAGATCCTTGGCATTCTGAATCCGGGGCGTGCCGACGAACTCGGAGAAGGACAACGCCAGATAGCGGTAGCCCTGCTTTTCAGCTAACCTGGAAATCCAACCGACGGTGCCGGTATGTCTTTGCCGGATATCCACGAGCAAGGCTTCGTTCTCTGTCTCGACAGCGAAATCGACATAGTGATGTCGGGGATTGCGGGCGCCGGAGTCATTGATGATCGGCTGCGGCATGCAGCGCCATGCGGACACCTTGGGATCCAGGTCCAGCAAGCAGGCATAATCACGCGCTTCCCGCGAACGATAGAGCGGGCGACCGACGCACTTGAGCGTCACAGACGGAAAGAACGGACGGTATTTCGCAAAAACGCAGGCTTCATCAACCGCGACATGAGTGGACTCGGTCTTCATGACCTCACCTCCGACGAATAGCAATCTGGGCGGCACCGGGAACGGTCCCGGGCTCCGTCAGCGTATTCGGAAGGTGGGTGTAAAAGTCTTGCTCATACAGGAACATTTAGTGAACGCCATTCTCGACGTCAACTAGAATTCGGCTCCGAGGTGCGAGCGATTTTTACAAGTCGGGAACCACTAAGGCGTTTATGACGTGAGAAACAGATCCTCTCGTGGATCTCGTGCCTGATGGTCTCGACGATTAAGCTATATGAATCAGTGCGGTAGTCCGAAGCGACCGAAATTCGACACGTCATATCTTGTTGGTTTTGCCGTCGCCGGTTACGGTTTCTCACCGTAGCTGCAGAAATCTCGATCAGGGATTGGGATCGTCATCGTCGGGGATAGGACCAGGGCGGGAGAACAACTCCTCCAGTGTCTTCTTTCCGGGTACGAACGTCACGTCAAATCTGCCGTCGGTGTCGATCAGTCTCTGAGTGCCGCGCGCTTTAGCTGCGTCCAGAACTTCCTGGATGCGGGCCTCGGCCTCGTGTCTCTGCCAATCGGAATCACGCGTCATCTGGGCCTCTCTCGGACGACATCATACTAGCCTACGCAGTATAACGATACGAATTGGATCGCACCTCGATTTTTTCAAGAAGAAAGTTTCCGACCACAGAAAGATGTTAAAGTGCGGACAGACCCTATTCTTTTACTGGATACGGACATCGTCAGCCTAATGGGCCGCGTGAAGCCGCCGCCCGGACTGCGTCCATGGCTTTTGCGTGTCGGCATACATCGTCTCGCACTCTGCTACCCGGTCATAGCAGAACTGCTGCGCGGAGCCCATCTCCGGGTGAAGGATGATCCACAGAGAGCGCTTCTTATCACCAACTGGGTCGATGAGCTCATCTCGATGGTCTTTCCGTTTCCGGAAATGACGACTGCGGTGGCGACAGTCTACGCCGAGATGACATCTGTCCCCGCCCTACGGCACATGTGGACCGTTCAGCGCGGACAAAAAAGCAACAGGCTCGGACACGATTTGATGATATCTGCCGTCGCCATCGTCCATCGGATGCCGATACTTACGGCGAACGTCGATGATTTTGTTGAGATCAACGAGCATTTCCCGCTGCCCGGCTTATACCATCCGATGGAGGCGGAATGGTATGTTGAGCCCGGTTTCGAGGTGCCGCTTCCCTATTTCGATCCAAGCGAGCTCGACCCGCACGAGAAAGCCCTGCCCAAGCTTCTCAGGCCCACTCCCCACAGTTCATTCGAACCCGGAAATGACAAGCAATAGCTCACCGAAGCTCTACTTGTCTGGGTCCTTGGAATTCCACCTCGTTGGCCAGACATCAAGGAACGACCGATTTGGGGCCGATAGCGGTCAGGCAACTCCTGCGACGAAAATAGCGTTAGCCGCCTTCGGTAGCTCCAATGTTCTCGTAGTCCCTCATTATCATTGGTTCCAACGCGAACGGTTTCTCACTCGATTGGTCGGCCCTAGCTCGGTCGAAAGTGACAACATGTAGTTTCCTGCAATCAGTGTCTCATCCGTCCCGCAGCGACAAAAGCCGCCTGAGCTATGCATCCTGCCATTAACAGCGTAGCCCCAGCCGCGAGAGCCGGGTTCTCACCAAATCCGCCCGCCGCGGCGCATAACGCTCCGATCGCCATCTGTACGCATCCGTAGATACCGGACGCTGACCCAGCGACGGAAGGGTCGACTGATAGCGCTTCTGACAACGCCATCGGCGACGCTATACCAACACCAAAGCTGAATAGGATCATCGGCAGCACCACACCGGGAACGCTGAGCCGATCCGCGATCGCAAGAACCAGAAACACAATTGTTCCCAAGCACCCCATCAGGTTGCCGCCGATCAGGAGAGTGCGCGGCGCAATCCTGCCAATCATCCTGCTCGCAGCAAGGCTTCCCATCCAGGTGCCGATAAAGTTGAAGGCAAGGTAGGCGCCGACCTCGTGCGCAGGACGATGCAACTGCTGCACAAAAATGAATGGGGCGGCACCTACGAAGGCATAGATGGCGGTCGTCGCAAAGCCTCCGCCGACCACGAAGCCAATGAAGCGCGGCGAACGGAGCAGCTTTCCATAGCTTTTCAGGAGCGGCGGTGCATCGTTAGCTTTTCGCTCCGCAGTTTCCGGCAGGCGCCGCCAGACGAGATAGAAATTCATAAGGCCCAGCAAACCGAGCGCCACGAAAATGATGCGCCAGCCGGAAACCGCAGCTAGCAGGCTTCCCACCACCGGCGAAAGTCCGGGACCGGCGACGACAATCAGATTCATCGTCGACAGCTTGCGCGCCGCCCCCGAGCCCGTATTGGTGTCCCGGACAATCGCCCTTCCGAGAACAAGTCCGGCTCCCCCGCCCAAGCCCTCGAAGAAGCGCGCCACGATCAGCACGTCGATAGAGGTCGAGGTGAGCGCGAGCAGACTCGCGGCCGTATAGAGAAGCATGCCGAGCATCAGGACAGGCCGGCGCCCGTAAGTGTCGGAGAACGGGCCATAGGCGAGCTGGGCAACTGCGAGCCCGACGATATAGGCGCTCAACGTGAGTTGCGTGGCGCCGGCCGTCGCTTTGAAATGGGCAGCGACCAGCGGCAAAGCGGGCACGAAGATGTGCATCGCCAGCGTTCCCGTGAGAGTGATAAGGGCAAGTAGCCAGAGCGGCACCGCCCTTCGCCCAGACGCAGGGTCGGCCAAGCCATTTTCGGGGTGTGAAACGGTCATTCTCATGCTTTCAGAATAGGTCCTGGCATTCGGCGACGCGGCGGAACGTCCACCGCGCCGTCGAGTTACCTGAGTTACGCCATCACGATCGTCTTCGACTCCATAAAGGCAGTTAAACCCTCGATGCCGCCTTCCCGGCCAACACCTGACTGCTTGAAACCACCGAAGCCAATGGAGAAGTCAGTGCGGGGACCATTGTGACCGACGGTTCCCGAACGAAGCTGCCGGGCCACATGCAGTGCGCGGTCGTGGTCGTTCGTGAAGACCGCGGCGTTGAGGCCAAACGGGCTGTCGTTCGCCATACGGACGGCGCTGGCCTCGTCATCCGCAGGAATGACGCTGAGCACCGGTCCAAATATCTCCTCCTGCGCGATCGACGCGCTGTTGTCGACATTGGCGAATACAGTCGGCTCGAAGAAGAAGCCGCGCGAAAGGTGATCAGGCCGCTTGCCACCAGCCGTCAACGTCGCTCCGTCCGCTATCCCCCGCGCAACAAAGCGCTCGACAGTGTCGCGCTGACGGGCACTGGCCAGCGGTCCCGACATCGTTGCCGTATCGAATGGATCGCCGACGACGGTGTTGCGGGCGATCTCGGAGAGGACTTCGACCATGCGGTCATGCTTTGCGCGAGGCACAATGATGCGGGTCAGGCTGTGGCATATCTGTCCGGTATTGTAGCCGAAGTAGGAGCTACCAAGTATCTTTGCCGCGTCCTCGATATCATAGTCATCAAGAACGACGGCGGGCGACTTTCCGCCCAGTTCCAGCGTCACGCGGGCAATGCGATCCGCCGCGACGGCGGCGATCCTGCGCCCCGCACCGGTGGACCCGGTGAAGGTGATCTTGTCCACATCAGGATTTCGGACCAGTTCCTCCGAAACGTCACGGTCGGCCGTCACGACATTGATCACGCCAGGCGGCAGGCCGATTTCCTCGCAGATTTCAGCAAACATGTAAGCTGAGGTCGGCGCTTCCGGCGAAGACTTAATGACCAGCGTGCATCCGGCAAGCAGGGCTGGCGCCGTTTTGTAGGCCATCAGGCCCGCGGGACCATTCCACGGAATGATCTCGGCGACGACACCGACCGGCTCATAAACCTTGTAGGCGAGGTTGCCGGTGACGGAGCGATGCTCCTCGGTAAACGGAAACGTCGAAGCCATCTGTGCATATTGCCGGAAAGCGCCACTGATGAAGAGGCCGATGCGCGGCTGCGCCACCTTGTAGACGATGCCGGTCTCGATAGACCAGCCGCGGGCGAATTCATCGTTGGCCGCTTCGAGGCGTTCGGCTATCTTTTCGAGATAGGTGCCGCGTTCCGTCGGCGTCATGCGCGGCCAAGGGCCGGTATCGAAGGCTTGCCGCGCGGCAGCGACCGCTTTTTGCATATCGGCCGAATTGGCCTTGGCGACACGGGCGACCGTTTCTTCGGTCGAGCAATCGAGAACCGCGAAGTTTTCGGAACTGGACGGTGCGACCCATTCGCCGCCGATAAAGAACTTGTCCGGGTGCTTGAGTTCGATTGTCCTGGTCATGAATTTCTCCTTTCTATGGTAGGCGCGGTTGTTTATTGGACGCTGGAAACGCATCAGAACGTGAAGACGCCCTTGCCGCCCGCCTGCTTGTTGAAGTTTGAATATGCCTCGGCCGCCTGGGACAGCTTCCATTCGTCGGAGAAGACACGGTCGACCTCGACGCCGTGGTTGGCTATGAAATGCGCACATTCCTTCATGCCGACCTCGGAGAATGTGAAGGAACCCACAAGTGTCCTCTGCCGAGCGATCAGATCCTTCATAACGTCGAGAGTCAGATTGCCTCCAACGGCGATGAGCGCAATGCGGCCCCAGATGCTGGTGCTGCGCACAGCTTGGTTCCGGACCTGCTCATTGCCAGCGCAATCGACGGCGCAGGTTGCACCCTTGCCGCCGGTAAGCTTCAGGATTTCCTCCACAGGATCGACCTTGCCGCCATCGATTGCATGCGCCACCCCGAAGGCCTTCGACCGAGATAGTCGGTCAGTGTTGATGTCGATGCCGAAGACCTCGACGCCCATAGCCGACGCAAGTTGTGCAACCGAAAGGCCAACAGGCCCAAGTCCATAAACCGCCAAAGTGTCGCGAGCGCTGATGTTAAGACGCAGCAGCGCGCCATAGGCAGTACCTGTCCCGCAGGCAACGGCAGCCCCGCCCTTGAAGGACATTTCCGCCGGCAGATGTACCAACGAAGATGCCGGAACTTTCATATATTCGGCATGACCGCCATGCTCGAGCACACCGTAGATACGCGCACCGTTGTCGCAAAGTTGCGTCCAGCCTGTCCGGCAGTGATCGCAGTGGCAGCAACCCGCGTAGTGGAATACCATGACACGGTCACCGACTTTAAATGTGCGGCTATCGATATCCGGACCAAGCGCGACAATCACGCCACAGGGTTCATGTCCGCCGATAATCGGATCGCTGGTCATGCGATCACGCATGCCGAGCATTTCCAGGGATTCAGCCATACCGTGGCGATAGTAGTGAAGGTCCGTGCCGCACATTCCCGATGCCTTCATCTCGATCACGGCCTCGCCGGGACCGGGCAACGGATCGGGAAAATCGAGAAGTGCGACCTCGCACTTTCCTTTGAAAACCATGCCTTTCATCGTATTTCTCCGGGTTGGCGACCAGCTCTCATCGGCGGGAGGCCAAAGTTCAGATGCCTATCCCGGATGACAAATCAGCCTTCCAAAATAGGTGTGTACGCACATAAATATGCGTATCGTGGAAAACCAACAATGCGGGATAGCTTCAAACTGTTTTGAGTGGGGCTTCTTAATTAAACCGGTCGCGGTCGGATCACAGCCTTGGTCAGGCGGGTCGAATGCCCTATAGGTAGCTATGCACATTTTATGGCCCGACCGATCATGACCAAGGAAAAAGAAACTGCCGAAGCCGCGCTGACCATGGCGCTCTCGATCGCAGCCCGAAAAATGCGCAATGTGTTCGACGCCAGAGTGCGGACAAAAGGGCTGACGCTGGCGAAGGCGCGGGCGCTTCAGTATCTCGCCCGGCATGACAATGTCAGCCAGCGGGACCTTGCAAACCATCTTGAGATCGAACACCCATCGGTAGTGCGTCTGCTTGACGGTCTTGCCAAACAGGGACTAATCGTCCGTCGTCCGATGGATGGCGACCGACGCGCCAACCGTATCGAATTGACCGAAACTTCCAGAGAGCTGGTCGCTGACTTGGACAAGATCACGAAAACCATGCGCAAGGACCTGCTCGATGGGCTCGACCAGGAAGCGCTCGCTAGTGCGCTTTCGGTTCTTCAGAAAATTGCCGATCGGGGCGATGCGCTTTTGGGCGGGAAAACCGGTTGACCCGATCCTAACGCGCCAACTGCCGACGCTTTTCGACAAGGAAGTCGACGAAGGCACGAAGTTTGGCCGGCATCTGGTCCCGCGACGGCACGTAGATATTGAATCCCTCGAAAGGCAGGCACCAATCCTCCATAACGCTGACCAATGCGCCGGAAGCCAGATGTTGGCGCACTGCGAAGTCGAGATGCATGATGAGGCCAACCCCTTGAAGTGCAGCCCTCAACATCACGTCATCGTTGTTGGTCGCGAGTGTTCCGACAGGCTGAAACAGCCGCTCTTCACCTGATTTGGGATCCGTCAGTTCCCAACGGAAAACGGCTCCGCTGCTCGATTGACGAAAGCCGAGGCAATTGTGGTTGGCTAAATCCGCGTAATCTTTTGGTGGCGGATTGGAAGCGAAATAGGCAGGAGAACCGACGACCGCCAGGGAAACCGGAGGTGTAATCGGCACGGCAACCATTGTGTCTGTCACGCTTTCGCGCAGACGAATACCTGCATCGCAGCCTTCGCGAACGATATCGCCGAGCCCATCATCGATGAATAGTTCGACGCGCACTTCCGGATACCGACGAGCGAACTCTCCTAGATATGGCTCTATGAAATGATGCGAGACTACGCGAGGTGCATTCAGCCGGATTTCGCCACTCGGCTTTTCCCGCGCATCGCCAACCGCCACAACGGCATGCGAAATCATGGCAAGGCCAGGCTCAACCTGGGCCAGTAGCTTTCTACCGTCGTCGGTCAGGGAGACGGAGCGGGTCGATCGGTTAAGCAGGCGGACACCGAGCTGCTGTTCAAGGGTTCGGATTGCTTGCGACAGGCCCGATGGAGAAATGCCGATCCGGCCGGCGGCACGGGTATAGCTTCCTTCGCGAGCGACTTCGGCAAAGGCAGCGATCGCGGGAAGAAGATTGCGGTCCATCGGCACTCATTATGAATTACAGCTTCAAACTCATTGAAGGATGCCCCTATTTTTCCATGCAGTCCAGAGTATTATGTTGATCTCGCGAAAACAGAACTCATGGAGCAAGACATGACGAAGATCGTGATCCTTGGCGCAGGCGGGCAGATCGCTCGGCATGTGGTCGATATGTTGGCGGAACACGGCGACACGGAACTGACTCTGTTCCTGCGCCATGCAACGAGGCTGGGCCGTAGTATTCCGACCAACACCCGTGTCGTCGAGGGTGACGTTCTCGATACCGGCAAGCTGAAGGAAGCCATTTCCGGTCAGGACGTGGTTTATGCAAACCTCGCCGGTGATGTCGATGCACAGGCACAAGCCATCATCGCCGCCATGCACAACACCGGCGTCCGGAAGCTGATCTTCTGCACCACGCTCGGCATTTATGACGAAGTGCCCGGCAGGTTCGGCGAATGGAATAACCGGGAGATCGGTGACTACATCCCGCCCTACCGCAGGGCGGCTGACCTGATCGAAGCATCGGGGCTGGATTATGCCGTGCTGCGCCCAGCCTGGCTGACAGATGCGGATGAGGTCGACTACGAGACCACTGAACGGAACGAGCCCTTCAAAGGTACCGAAGTCGCACGCAAGAGCGTCGCCGCTCTCGTTGTGAAGCTGGCCAGAGCTTCGGGTGCGCTCGGCAACCGCAACATTGGCATCAACAAACCCAACACGGATGGCGACAAGCCCGCGTTCATGTGAATCAGCCGGTCGACCGGCCGGTAGAAATGCCCACATCCTGAAACCAAGGAGATCGCATCATGGAAACCGTAAAGATCCGCAATTACGATATGTATTGGGATATCGCCGCTGATATCCACTTCCCGCCGAACTTCGACAAGTCAAAGAAATATCCGGCGATCATCAGCGCGCATCCGATCGGAAGCTGCAAGGACCAGACCTCGGGCAACGTCTACGGCGTGGCACTGGCCAAGGAAGGTTTTGTCGTCATCGCGTTTGATGCAAGCTTTCAGGGCGCCAGCGGCGGCGAACCGCGCTTCATCGAGGACCCGACCCTGCGCGTCGAAGACTTCCGCCATGTCGCCGACTATCTGGTGACGCTTCCCTATGTCGATGAGGATCGCATCGGTGTCCTCGGCATCTGCGGTGGTGGCGGCTATTCGATCAATGCCGCCATGACCGAACGGCGCATTAAGGCCGTCGGCACTGTCACCGGCGCGAACTACGGCCGACTGATGCGTGGTAATTTCACCGGCCTCAATCCGATTGGTGCGCTAGAAGCGATGGCCAAGCAGCGAACCGCCGAGGCCCGCGGCGCAAGCCTTCACGTCGATAACCTGCTGGCCAATTCCGTTGAAGAAGCGCGGGCCGCTGGCGTTACCGACCGCGACCCGTTGGAGGCCACAGACTATTATCGGACGCCGCGTGGCCAGAAGCCGAACGGTTTGAACCGCTCGCTCTTGTCCCATCAGGCCGCCGCGGTTGGCTGGGACGCTTTCCATCTTGCGGAAGTGCTGCTGACCCAGCCTCTTTGCGTGGTCGTCGGTGATCAGGTCGGAGCCTTCGGCGCCTATCGTGACGGCTGCGAGATCATCGAGCGGGCGGCGTCGAAGAAGAAGGAACTCGTCGTCGTTGAGGGGTGGTCGCACTACGATCTCTACGACAAGCCGGAGCCGGTCGGACAGGCGCTGGCAAAGCTGATCCCGTTCTACAAGGAAAACCTCTGATTTCTGAGGTCCGTTCACGGATCGCGAGGCATCCGGCGTGGTGCCTCACCAAACACGAAAAGTGGGATAGCACCAATGGCGAGAATGTCTGCCGAGCGTCTTGAAAAAGCGCGCGATCAACTTCAGAACATTGCGAAAGAGGACCTAGAGAAGGTTCGAGCCCTGACCAACATCGTCAAACCCTTACGCAGCTTCATCCATAAGACACCTGACGATCACGGCATGACGGAATGGCTGGATCTGTCCATTCCTTCAGACGACGGGACCCCATTGGAAGCCTGGTACATCCCGGCCAAGGGCGACAACAGCGACAAGCTTGTGATCTTCAACCACGCCTCCCCGATGTGCCGGTCAGGTTTCCCCGGACATTTCGGGCCTCCCTGGAGTTATGTGGATGATGGCGAGATCGACTTTGTTCTGCAGTACAAGCATCTGACTGAGGCTGGCTACAACGTTCTGACCTACGATCTGCGCAACCATGGAAATAGCGGTACTGCCAACAATGGCATTAGCGGCCTGGGTCAATGGGAATGGCGTGACTGCGCGGGTGTCAAAACCTACGTGGACAGCCATTCTGAATTAAGCCGCATGAAGGTCGCGCTCTTTAGCCAATGCCTCGGCGGCATCTCCCAGTATGTGGCGATCGCACGCCGTCCGGATCTATTTGAAAACGTACGTTGCCTTTGCAGCCCGATGATACCCACACCAGAGGGGTTAATCGGTCAAGCCTTACAGCGCATGGGTATTCCGCAATACAAAGAATTAGTAGATCTGGAATTGCTGAAGATGGGTGCCTTTACGGCACATGAGAGCAGCCCGCACCCTCACGCACCTATGGTGAAGATGCCTGTGCTAATGTGGCAAGTTCGCCATGATGCTGCCGTGTCTAATCCCGGCGATGCACAGGGCACCTTCGATTTGCTGAGCAGCCAGGAAAAGGAGATGATTTGGATCGATGGCACCACACAACGCTTCAAGGACGGTTACAACTGGTTCGGTCGCCATCCTGATAAAGTGCTCGCCTTTTTGGATAAGCATATGAGGTAAGTATATGCTTCTGACGGGCTTGCGAGCGCTACGGACGGCAGGATTCTAGCGGCATTGCCTTGCTCGTTCTTGCCGTCGGCGTCATCGTCATCGAGCCGGTCGGACAGGGGCTGTTGAAACTGGTCCTTCTATAGAGCCCCTGATCGTCAGGGCTGGCGGATCGGTTTGGCGATATCTGATGCATCATTCTGCCATGGTCGCTCCGCACGGCGCACTCTTGGATCATGCAACGAAGATTTCAAACAGCTAACATGGATCTGTTGCTTTCGCATCAAACCCGTCATTTGATGGCTCATCCATATAGGGTGGGAGACCGAAGTGATCGATTAGCGGGCGCGAGGCTGAAAATAGAACCCTTTCCATCGACGGACATTTTCACCTTCCCAGCGTCCACCATCAGGAAGGCGGACGACATCGCGCCATTGGTATGACCGGCGAACTTCGAACAGGATAGTTAGAATTTGATCGAATCCATTTCCGGGACAGAAGGACCAGCCTGCTAGACAGCAATGACAACAGAGGCTGGCGATGGCTGAGAAGGCAGACAATATGACGAGCGAGGACCCGGGGGCGCTAATGAAGCGAATCCTGGCGAACCGCAAATCCATTGCCAAAGCCCAATTCGACATGATCGCCAACATCTGCCGGATGCGCTCGACGATGAGTGACGAAGATCTGCGCAGTTTCCTGGTTGTCGAATGCGGCATCCCGCGCAGCGATCTGCCGTCGATCTTCGCCTTCGAGGAGACCCTCGGATCCTTCGAGGCACTCCTGCGCAAGCGTTGCGTCCCATTCCACGTGTTGAAGACGCTGATCGCGACCGATGCCGATACCCGTCAAGCTGCGCTTGACGCTCTTGCAGACGGAACCGATATCGATATTCCAACCGTTGCCAGGCTCCGTCGTTTGACGATCCGCCGCAAGATCGGAGCGAACGCCTATGCCGAACGGGGCCGCCAGCGCGCGATGACGGCCGCGGCTTCAAAGCAGTCGCACCTCCGCGTCCAGGCGCTCGGCGAAAACGTCGCCACGCTCCTATCCGAGATTGACGAATTCACGGAGCGCTTTGTCGGGGAGCCGCCCTGCGATCCGAACGAGGATGTCGTCGACCGGTCCGAGGCATGCATTACCGCGGCCGTTAGATTGAGATCCCACGCAAGGATCGTGCTCCGTGAATTCAAGTCGGTCTATGGCGAGGTGGAACTGCCAGGAAAGGGTGTCGCCGGCTTCAGGAATGGGTCACATCGGCACAAGCTTGCCGCCGCCCATGAATCCCTGAAACGCTTCGCCGATGGGAAGTTTGCGTGGTACGAGAAGTTCAGCGGCTTTGCCTTCGAACATGGGTATCTCTGGCAGACTGAGCTTCAGGACGCCCTCGCCTATCTGCTTCCCTGCGATCTGGAGCCGGATCCGGCGTCTGACGAAAATACTGAAGCCACCAAGCCCTTGAGGTTTTTGGAAATATGTGCGGGTGCTGGCGGGCAAGCGATAGGACTGCTCGGTGCGGGCTTCGAGCCGGCGCGGCTCTACGACATGGATCTCAATGCTACTCGGACCCTGAAAAAGAACTGGACGTGGCCCGTCACCCGAAAGCGCCTGGAGAAGGTTTCGGATCGGGATCTCCAACAATTCCAAGGAATCGATCTGCTTGCCGGAGGCGTGGAGTGCAGGCCGTTCTCTCAGGCCGGGAAACAACTCGGAGCAAACGATAGCAGGAATCTCTTCGATGAGGCGATCCGATATGTGAAGGTCATCAGGCCTCGCGCTTTTTTCTTCGAGAACGTCGAAGGCTTCGCGGACAAGAAGTTCCTCAAATATCGCGCCAGCGTGTTCCAGCGGCTGAAGGCGCTCGACTACCGCATCGGCGTGCACAAGCTGAACGCCCGCGACTTCGGGCTTGCCCAGTCGCGCCCGCGGTTGGTGCTTGTCGGCGTGCACAAGGACGAACCCGGACTGTTCTCCCTGCCGAAGGAGGGAATTACCATCACCATGGGAGAAGCCCTCGCCGACGTGATCTTTCCACATCGCGGGCTGGGTGATGTCGTCTACGACCAGTGGACGGAAAATTGGCTCGCGAATTACGGAAGCAAGGTCTCCACCACGGTCACGTCGAGCCTCTACAAGAACAAAGGCAAGATGAAGCGGAGATGGGAGAACGAACTCGGCTTCGCCATCGACCCGAAGCGCGTCGGTGACGGACCGGCCCCACTCGGAAGCATCGAAGACCCAACAGCCCTTCCCTATCTGACCGTCGATGTTGCCCGGGTGCTACAGGGGTTCCCGCGGGCGTGGAAATTTGAAGGCAAGTCGGACCGTCAGTTCCACCAGATCGGAAACGCGTTCCCGCCGCAAATGTCGAAGGCGGTGGGCCTGGCCATCGAGCGGGCGCTCTCGGGCCGAATGCCAAATTCGATCGAAGCACCACCGCTTGTCCCCTTCAGCGAATCCTTAATCGGCGTGAAGGGCGTGACGCCGAAGGGCTCGACGAGGTTCATGCTGAACGCAATGACGATTGAGGACGTCGAGGAGTTGAGGGACAGCTACGGCACAAAGTTCCCGAACCTGTCGAAGCTTAGGACCCAAGCGAAGAGGAACCGTCGCGCCCGAAAGCGCAATGCGCGCGAATATCAGCAATCCCGACAAAGCGGCGGGCAAGTCATAGAGACTGTCGAGGCTGAGGACCCGTCCACTCCCTGAAATGTTTTCCGATTGCCTTCTGGATCTCCCATGCCGCAGGATGCTCCAGCCGCCTGACCTGCTTCTCGTCTACGTGAAGCAGGCCTACGCCGCTTTCTCTCCACGCGAATCTGACCTCGCGTCCGGCGGCATCCTCGACGGTGAGCGTCTCCACTGTACCATCGGTCGAGAAGGCTATCTCGGGACCATCCGGGCCGCACAGGTCGCTGAACTCCTCATAGGCCATCGCCACTTCCTGCGAGACCTCCCTGTCGCTCTCATGTAATGGAACAAGAACGACTTCCTTCAGATAAACGCCGATCGCGTTGACGAACGAGGCCATGTCGTCCCCCTCAAGGTATTGCCCCTGCTCAAACTGCCTCGGAATGTACCCGAACCATCCTGCATCCCCGAACTTCACCTCTGTATGGATTTCGGCGGTCACCTGTACATCCTCCCACTCCGCCCGGTCCTTGCGTGTTTCGGCTTTGCCCGGGACGTAGAGTTCGACTGGTAGCCTCCAGCCGTCTGGATCGCGCGTCCTGAACACAAGGGTCAGTCCGCCATCTTCGCGCTCTCCACGCATAACGAGATTCCTCTCCTTCAGGATATGCCCGTAGCGCTCCTTCGCCTCGATCATGATCTGCGTGAAATACCCCATGGATTCGACCTTCCTGCTGGTGCGGGAAGGATCCGTTGCACGGACGCAAGGGACAAACCGGGTTGAAAGGATTCGTCGCTTGACGTTCTCTCAATTGTTGACACGAGAACTTAAGAAGAACACTTAACAACATGATATAGCTTCATATTTTTCTGTAGACGCCGCGCCTGCAATCTGCCTTACTGCTCACGCCCGAAGAGGCGCCGGAGGTACCGATGATACAGATATCCATATCCGTGAAGGGTCAGGTCTGACGCTGACGCCATAGGTGCGCCCCGGCACCGCGTGAGGGGAGCTTGATGCTTCCGAACGGGCGACCTCCGAAGAATTTCACTATTTCGAACGATGCAGCCTTAGGTCGGCGGACAAGTTTCCGAGCGTCATTTAGGAACGACATTGTAGCTAGTGACTGCGATGGAGTTTCACGATGTACCCGGCAAATGAAGTCATCCCCCTGCGCCTGCTGGCCTCTGCTGTGGTCTTCGTCATAGCCTGATCTCCCACCGACATTTCCGTCTGATTTCGCCCTGGCATTGCCTGCCGGGAACGCCCACCCGTGCTCTGAAGAAAGATTCGCCGATGCCGACACCAACATGGAACAGATCCGCACGCGATCCGCCCTGAACTGACCTGCGCCGCGCGCGGCGTCTCTCCGAAGTTCAAGAAATGCCGCACTCCGGGCAACTCCGGAGATCGACGGCGCACGTCCGCACTTCACCAAGAAGGATACCCACATGAGCACTGCATCCGACATCTCCATTCAGGTCCTGCCGACGGCTTTCACCAAGGCAGAGATCGAAATCCAGCGTGACTTTGCGCGCAAGTGCATCCGTGCGAAGCGCTTCGAAGACCTCTCGTCGCGTTACATGGCGATGAAAGCCGAATGCCATCACCACGGGCTGCGTGCATGCGATTTTCAGACGTTCCGCAACACGGTCCGCCTCACGCGCCTTGGCACTTCTCGCCGCGTCAACTTGCCTAAATCCTGCTTGCCTATGCAGGAGTACTATTTCGGTCTGCCGACCGAAACCGCGCTCGTTGATGAGCACGACAGTTTTCTGAATCTCTGGCGTCGTCGTTGATCGGGGAGCCAGAACAGGATGACCATCAAAACCAGCTCGTTGCGCACCCAAAAACCCGATGTCATGGACGAGACTCTGCTCCAAGTGCTCCCCGCAGAACTGGACGAGTTCGACCTCGATCTTGTCCGCATCCTCAAGTGGGCGGGAGTGTGGAAGGCGCTCCCGAAGAGACCGCGCCGTCACCTGAAGCCGCTGGCACCACACCAGGTCACCGTCGTGCGCGGGAAGCCAAACATGCCCGACGCTATCCGATCACCGGGAACCGATGCCGCAGCGGCCGAGAACGCCAGTCGGCCGAAACGATCCGCAATCCACTCCAAAACGAGGAAGCCGCATGCTCCATGAAGAAATGACGACCTACTTCACGACTCTGGCCGACTTCCATCCTGCCGTGCTCCGCTGGTCAGCCGATGTTCTACAGGACCATCCGATGCTCGCGACGACCTTCGCGGCTACGTTGAATGTTATCATTCAGCAGACCCAGTTGCTCGGAATCGACGATGAAACGGCACACGAGCTTCTCATTTGCCTGATCGAACATGAAGCAGGACCGGCCCTTCGCCGGCTGGGTATCAGCTTGCCCATCCCCTCGCGCGACCTGTTCTCAACCCTGGCGCACTCGTTTCGTGAAGATGACGAAATCGCAAAAGTCATGCTTCGAGAGCCGTTGATGGCGGAGAAAGGTCCCCTCGGCATCACGCGCAGGTCGCTGTGGGCCGAAGGTTTGAGGGAGCCGGAGGTGTCGCAGAGACTCGCCGAACTCCAGGCGATTGAGCCGCAAATACACTGAGCCCGCTGCTCGACACCGCTGCCCGGTTAGCCTCACCACGCCAAACGGGGCCCGCCCAGCATTTCGAAAGCGATGCCGAAATGCACGCTTTCCGGATAGTCGAACGCACAAGGCGTGGCCATCGCCTCTCCGACGGTCGTCAACGGGAGATCTTCACCCCATGACTCCGCGCGGGCCGCCCCGACCCTAGCACACCCCTCCACCAGACAGCCCTGGCCCGGCCGCACAGCGCGGCCGGCATCAGACACCTGCGTTCAACGGAGCCTTCAATGACCCGCGTCAGACAACTCATCCGCTTCATGAAGGAGCTGGAGTCCGGCTACGACCGGACCCAAATCCCGCTTCCTTCCGATACCGTCTTCCTCAAGCCGGATAATCCGCCTATCTCGGGACGGATTCGGCCCTTCCCGATCGACGTCCACGACGAGGACGAGAACTATGCCGACCTCGTCAGCCTCCCATGGCTTTGGATGCCGACCGAGGAGCCGACGCCCAGCCGATGGTACCCGGCCAGAACGAAGGGCCATTCCCGCGGCACCATTACCAATCCGAAGACACGCTCGGCAATCAGCTACGCCAGTACATACGAGATGAACCTCGCCTATATGCTCTGTGCCTCCAAGCACGTCGCTAAAGTCGAGGATCAGCCCGAAGCCATCATCGTCCCCCGCGACGACGGTGACAAACAACACACCGTCGACTTCCGGGCGACGATGGCGGGCAATGGCTACCGGATCGTCGTCGGTGTGCGACCATCCTGGCAGCTAGACAAGGACGACCTCCGTCACACGATCGAACGGATCAACTCCGGCTCGCTCGCGGGCTTCGCCGACGAGGCGATCATTCTGACCGAACGCGAGATCACCAACGACCGCGGGTGGAACGCAAAGAGCATCCTTCGTGCGCTCAAGGGATCGGTCGCCAACGACAATGCCTGTCTGGCGAACCACGCCTCGAAATTCGACGGAACCGTGTCGCTCATGACGCTGACCAGCATCTTCGATGACTCCGCGGCCGCTTGGAACGCCGTCTGGTGCCTTATCCACGACGAGATCCTACTGCCCAGCCGTCCCGACCTCAAGCTCGTGGATGCCCCCTTCGTCGCCTTCAACCACAACGCCGTATGAAAGGAAAAAACATGGAAACCAACCTTCCCGCCCTCCTCTCGCTACAGCACGGCGCCGTGCTGCCGGTGTTCAACCGCCTTCCCGTCAAGGCCCGCGTTCGTGATCGCGGCATCGACTATTGTGTCCTGTACTGCGACCGAAACGGTGCCGCGCTCCAGCGCATGGATGAGACCCAGGCGACAGTAACCTTCAGCCAGGCCGATATCACGGAGGCACTCAACCGTCCGGGCAATCCGATGACGATCGAGAAGGACTTCTACGCCGAAACGAAGGCCCGCGCACGGTTGAAAGGTGCAGACAAACTCAGCGGTATGAACCCGAGCGATCAGGAAACGATCCTTAAAAGAGAATACTTCGTTCGGTCTTTCTACGAGATGCGGGCCGACTACAGGGAAAAGTGCAGGCTTGCCCGCACGGATAGGATGCCGCTTCCGCCTCGCGTCAGCAAGTCGCGCGACTCCCTTCTGCGGGTGATCCCGCTCATTTCTCTGAAATGGCGTGCCCATCAGTTGGCGAGCTCGCCGAAGGCGACTTACCGGACAAAGGAGAAGACCGTCACCCTCGTTGAACCAACCCCCTCTACGTTGAAGACCTGGATGCAGAAGATGGAGGAGAACGAATTCGACCCAGTCTTCCTCCGAAACCAGTATCGCGACGAGCGTCAGGAGTATTTCACAGCGGACGAGCTCATTCACCTTAACGCTGCGATTGCCGCCGCCTGCTCGCGAACAGATCCCGACCTCGCAAGAATCCATGCCGACATGGTTACCGCCATGGAGGCCGAAAACAAAACGCGCGGTGCCGGCGACCAACTCAGGATTCCGTGCGAGAGCACACTGCGCAATCGGTATGCAGATCTCCCCGAGATGAAGCGCGACCTTGCACACGACGGCAAGGAAGCAGCCAAGCGCAAGTGGCAGCCCGAGCACGGCGGCATCGACGTCGTCCGGGCGGGCGAGCGCGTGGAAGTCGATGATCACGAAACCGACCTCCACACAGTACTGGCGATGATCGGTGTCTGGAAAACGATGTCGAAGACCGAGCGCGCCAAGGTCAAGCGGATCCGCTTGTGGATCTCGGCGGGGATCGACGTGGCAAGCAGAGGCCTGACAGCGCTCTCCGTCAGTGCTCGTCCGCCGTCTAATAAATCGGCAATGACAGTCCTGGAAATGTCGACCCGCGACAAGACCGATATCGCGCGCCGTCTCGGATGCTCAACCGCATGGATTCAGGGTGGCACTATCGAGACTATCGCGGTCGATAGCGCAACGTACTTTGCCAACCGCGCTTTTCGGATCGCGGTGAACGACATGGGCACTGACTTGTTCCTGCCGCCCGCCGGGGAAGCACCCTGGCGAGGCTTCATCGAGCGCTGGTTCCGAACCCTTTCGCACCAGATGTTCAACTATTTCAACGGACGCACGTGGGGTTCCTCTGTCGAAAAGGGCGACTACGACTCCGAAGCCGAGGCAGATATGATTGCTGATCAGGTTGCCGAGTGCCTGCTCCGGTGGGCCATCGACGGGTACCACAACTCGCCGCATTCCGAACTGAACGGGTCCACGCCGCAGAACCGTTGGCTGGAACTCAGCCGGGACTACGGCGTGATGCCCGGCCCGACCGGAGCACTGCGTACGCATCTTTTTGGAACGCACATCAAGCGTACCATCTCGAAAAAGGGCATCCGGAGCGCCGGCTTGCAGTTCCAGAGCAAGGAACTTCAAAAGATTCGCCGAAGGGTCGGCAAAAGTCCGGTGATTGCCCGCATCAACAATCACAACCTGGGCAGCCTCTCCGTATGGACCGAGGACGGCTGGATCGAAGTGCCTTGCGTCCATCAGGATCTGGAGGGTGTAAGCATCTGGCAGTGGCTGGCGGCAACCGAGAAGCTCCGTTTGTTTAATGCCGAGAATGCCAAAGTATCCCGCGGCACCCTCCAGGCGACGTTCCTCTGGCTCAAAAACCAGGCGGAAATGGCTCGTCTTGAAGCCGGCCTGCTAAGCCCCGTGTTAGCCGACGAGGACTACCAGCGCTTCGAGAAGAGCATGGACCGCACATTCGACGTCGTTGAGAGACCGTTCGAAGGTGAATTCCGCCCAGAGGGTGAATGGCACCCGTCCAACGAGCTGTTCGCGGCTCTCGGCATTCACCCCGTTGTCTACGCCGCAAAGAAAAAGTCCGCAAAGGCGGCTCGGGAAGAAGCCGACGCAGGCGGACGTCCGCAGCTCGGCACCATGCCCATGCAGCACGAGCAGGAGCAGGAGCAGGAGGCACATGCGCACGAGCCGAACGAGCCAGTAGACGACGAGACGACGGTCGTTCGCCGCATCACCACCAACATCTTTGAAAACTAGGGAGATTCTCATGGAAATGTTTGACAAGAACCTCGACGCAAAGCGCAGTCAGGCAGCCATCGCCCACGTCCGTGGGCTGATCGGTGACAACCGCGCAGCCATCGCGGACCGGATCGCGGAACTGTACGATAACTACGTGATCCTCGATCGCGACATGCCCCTGCGAGCTGCTTTGATGTCGTCGGTTGCAAGCGTTCTCACCCCTATCACCGGGAGGCCTGACAAGCGGAGGATCGTGGCCGTCACCGGGCGTTCCGGCGCAGGAAAGACCACTGCACTGATGAAGCATATCGAGAGCATTCCTGCGATGCAGTCCTACGTGGACGACGACGGTGTCATGATTCACCCCGTCATCATTGTCGATGCTCCGTCACCATGTACGCCTCGCCTGCTGGCTATCTCATGCCTCGAAGCGCTCGGTCACGCGCCTCCGGAAGGCATCAAGGAGAACCAGGCCTGGCTGCTGTTTCGCCGACTGTTGAAAGTTCACAAGGTCATGTGGGTGTTCATCGATGAGGCCCAGAACGCTATCGAGACTGCCTCTCTCCGCGAGGCAACCGTTATCGGCGACGCATTCAAGTCGCTGACCCAGATGCCAGATTGGCCAGTGAGATTGATCCTTGCAGGCGTGGCGCCCCTGGCAAGCTTCCTCGCGCGAAAGCAGCTCTACAATCGCCGCACCGTCGTTCCCTTCGACACCCTCGATGCAGACGGTACGACGGACCTTGTGAAAAGCATTCTGGAGACGATTGTGCAGGAACACGCTCGCATGGAAATCCGGATCAAACTTGATGACACTGTCGAAGAGGTCGACGAGGAAACGACCAAAACGCGGCAAAGGGAAAAGGGCACGTTCCTCAAGCGATTAATGCACGCCTGTGATGCCGAATTCGGGTCTGTGGTCCAGATGATCCGGGCGGCCGTCGAGTTAGCCATCTACGCAGATCGGGACCATGTCACGATCGATGACTTTGCGAAGACCTACGCCTCCTTCTCAGGTTGCAGGCCTAGCAAAAACATCTTCACCGCCGCCAACTGGGAGGAACTCGACCCCGCAACCGCCCTGCTCCGCGACGACGATCGGGTCTGGGAAGCCGAAAGGCTGAGGTCCAAGGGAAAGAATGCAACCAGGTACGGAGTTCGCCCCCAATGAGCAGGCTTGCCGAATTGCTTCCCTTCCACGCTGGCTACGAAACCGTCGCCAGCTATTTCTCGCGACTTGCGGCGGCATGTGGCTACGAAAACGCCCGCGCCTTCGCCTTCCACCTTCAACTTCAGTTCCAGGGCATCGTTGCCGGACGGGAGAAGGATTTGGAGACCTTCGCCGCAGTTCTGGATATGCCGAAATCGTCGCTCTCTGCGGGAGTTATTCTCGGAGACAAGTACATCTATCAAATCTCAGGTCAGGTGCTCAGCCGGCATGAGATGCAAAGGCTGCGGTTTCGTTTTTGCCCCTTCTGCGTGAGCGAAGACGAACACCGCTGCGGCGGTAGGCGAGGTTTTCGGGCATACGGGCGCCTGCATTGGCACGTTTCCGCTATCCGCACCTGCAAGCGGCACGGCGTTCGCCTCGTCTCGAGTGCCGAACTCGCGAGATCGCCTTTCCAACACGACTTTGCGGCCAACCTTGCCGCGGAATCTTCCAAGATTCCCAGGTCCATGGCGTCCGCTGAAGCTGCGGAACCCGACAATCTTCAGACATATGTCGAGAAGAGGTTGAAAGGCGTCATGGGCGGCACCGACTGGCTTGACTCCCTGCCGCTGTATGTAGCCATCCGCCTTTGCGAAAGCTGCCTTTTGTGTTGATACGGAGGAGACATCATGCGGATAGTGCTGACGGGCAGTTCCGGTCGGGTCGGCCGCGCGATTTTCAGTGCGCTGGCCGGCCGGCACGATGTCACCGGCATGGATCGCTCACCCTTCTCCACCACCCATATCGTCGGCGATTTCGCGAACGAAGCGCACCTGCGCTCCGCTTTCGAACGGGCGGATGCGGTGATCCATACGGCGGCGCTCCACGCTCCGCATGTCGGCATGGTTCCGGATTCTGAATTTCAGCGTATCAATGTCGATGGAACCCGCATGGTCGCGGAAGCGGCAATGGCGGCAGGCGTGGAGCGGCTGGTCTTCACCAGCACCACGGCGCTCTACGGACACGCGGTTTCGGCAGGGTCCTGCACCTTTATTGATGAAGATACGCCGCCTCTGCCGAAAAGCATCTATCACCGCACGAAGCTTGAAGCCGAGCATCTGCTGGAAGAAATGGCCGGTCCACACCTTGCTGTACGCGTGCTGCGCATGTCACGCAGTTTCCCGGAGCCCGCCGACGTGATGGCGGCCTATAGGCTGCATCGCGGCGTCGACGTCCGCGACGTTGCAGATGCTCATGTGCTGGCGCTCGGCAATGCGGGAGAAAATTTCCAGCGCTATATCATATCGGCAGCCACCCCGTTCACCGCTGATGACTGCGACGCCCTCAGCAGGGATGCGCCCTCCGTTCTCCGGCAGCGGAGCCCGGCCCTCGCAGACGCGTTCGCACAACAGGGATGGGCGCTGCCGATGACCATCGATCGGATCTATTCACCCGCCCGCGCCGCAAAGGGGCTTGGCTGGACATCCGGGTTCGGCTTCGAGGAAGTATTGGCTGAGCTTGCCCGGCGCAGCCTGGAAGTCCTGCCTCTAGGCGCCGGCATCAGCAGAAAATCCGAGTAAACGCCGGCCTTATGCCGCAACATCCTCGCGAACCCCGAGAATACGGTCGATCAATCCCCACTCCAGAGCCTGTTCCGCCGTCATGAAAAAATCCCGGTCCATGGCCGCTTCGAATTTTTCATAGCTGTGTTTGCAATGCTCGGAATAAAGCCGCGTCATGCGGTGCTTGGTCAGCCGCATCTCCTCGGCATGGATCAACATGTCCGAAGCCTGCCCTTGAAAGCCGCCCAGCGGCTGGTGAATGTGAATGCTGGCATTGGGAAGCGCCGTGCGCTCGCCCGGTTCACCCGCCATCAGCAGAAATGACCCCATGGAACGGGCCGTTCCCATGCAGAGTGTATGAACAGGCGCGCGGATGTAATGCATGGTGTCATACATTGCCAGGCCACTGGTCACTACACCGCCCGGCGAATTGATATAGAGATGGATCGGCTTCTTCGGGTTCTCCGCCTCCAGAAACAGCAATTGCGCGCAGACCAGCGCTGAAACCGTATCGTTGACCTCTCCGTTGAGGAAAATGATCCTTTCCCGCAGCAGGCGGGAATAGATGTCGAAAGACCGTTCTCCCCTTGAGGATTGTTCGACGACCATGGGGACGAGTTGCATCGCTTCGCGCATCGGCGAACTCCTGTCGTTTGAAAATGTCGGGAAACGTGCCGGTCAGGCGGCGAGCTTGATCGGCGAACCGTTATGGTTTGCGGCGGCCTTTACCATCCGGCCGGGCTTGATGGCGGGAATGTCATGAATGATCCGCAGGCTGGTGCCGCCACGGTCATTCGATGCGATCGTAAAGGTTACGGTGCTTTCCAGAAACGGCGGATTATCGTCGCGCAGCCTGTAGCGCACCTCCTCGCCGGGCTTGCTATCGATTGCTTCCGGTTCCGCCAGAGCCTCTGCCGGCAACCATATGGCGCGAAACGCCGGAATGCTGATCGCCCGCCACACCTTCTGCGGCGGCTCGTCGAGATCATATTCAAGCTCGATGGCATCAGGAGATTCCGGCTTTTGCACGTTCATTGATCCATATCCTTCAGCAGCAGCTTCAGAGCTTCGATACGCTGTGGCCAATAGGCGCGGTATTTGCCAAGCCACGCCGCAATGCGCGTCAACCCGTCCGGATCGACCTCATAATTGACGAAACGGCCCTGTCGCCTTTCCACCACAAGCCCGGCCCCGCGCAGCACCGAAAGATGCTGTGACATGGCCGGCTGGCTGATGTCGATGCCTTCGCGCAGCGCGGAAGCATTCATGGCGCCATCCGCCAGCTTTTCGAAAATGGCACGGCGCGTGGGGTCAGCCAGCGCCCGGAAAATATCATTCTCAGTCATGACCAACACATAAGCACGTACTTATGTGATTCGCAAGCCCCAGCCCATTCACGAACACCATATTTTTCGCTCCCGCATTACCCGTGGCAATGAACGCTTTACCCCCTCGCGCGTTTGCATCCCGCCTGATAATCTTCGGGCCGGGAGCGATAAAAACAAGTGACTGCATTTACGGCCTTCATCATCATTCTTCTCATCCTCATTGGGCCGAGCCTGTTTGTCGTCATCGGTAAGCAGCGGGAAAAGGCCATTCCCAAACGCCCCTCCACCGCCCTTCCCGTTGTAGAAGATGAAACGGCGCTGGACCGCCACTGGCAGTCGATCCGGAACGGCTGGAACGAGAAGAATGCGCTTTGCCTGCTGCATTCCAACCTCGATGCCTTTGCCGTGCGTGTGGCCGCGGCACGCGCCGCCGGGCGCAGTCTCGATCTTATGTACTACATGTGGAATGCCGACCTGACCGGACGGCTGATGATGCGTGAAGTCATCACCGCCGCCGATCGCGGCGTGCGCGTGCGCCTGCTTCTCGACGACCTCGGCGTCTCCATGTCCGACCGCATCTTCCATGCCATCGACAGCCATCCCAATATCGAACTCAGGCTGTTCAACCCCACCCGGGCACGGGAAAACATCCTGCATCGCAGCCTCGAACTGGTGCTGCGCTTTCGAAGCGTCAACCGGCGTATGCACAACAAGGCATGGATTGCCGATGGGCGGGCGGTGATCGTCGGCGGTCGCAACATCGGTGACGCTTATTTCGATGCCGCCGAGCGGGCGAATTTCCATGATTTCGACATTCTCGGTTTCGGCAGGATCGTTGGCGACGCCACTGAAATCTTCGACGATTATTGGAACAGCGCCGTTTCCGTGCCGGTGCGCTCGCTGCTGGCACGCAGACCGAACAAGCTTGCCCGACTGCGGCGCGAACTGGACGCCTTGCCGCAAAGTGAAGCCGCCAAACCCTATCTCGAGCGCGTCGAGAGCCAGTACGGCCGCGATCATTTCCTGATGTCGGACCGCCTGCACTGGGTTGATACCGCAGATGTGCTGGCCGATCCGCCGGAGAAAGCGGCTGGAAAACGCCGCAAGGGCCACAATTTCCTGATGGAGAGCCTGTTGCCGCTGATGCAGGCCGCGGGCCAGAGCCTGCACATCACCTCCCCCTACTTCATTCCCGGCAAACAGGGCGTGGAGATATTCCTCGATCTTGCAGAACGCGGCGTGTCTCTCGCCATCCTCACCAATTCCTTGGCCGCAACCGATGTCGCCGCCGTTCACGCCGGTTATGCCCGTTATCGAAAGCCGCTTCTGCTGGGCGGGGTGCGTCTGCATGAATTGCGCTCGCAGGCAGACCAGGGCAGCTTCACCCTGCGCGGTTCGGGACAGGCGAGCCTGCACACCAAGGCCTTCACCCGCGACGGCAAGACTGGCTATATCGGCTCGCTCAATTTCGATCCGCGCTCCGCCTCGCTCAATACGGAAATGGGCGTTGTTTTCAATTCGCCACTGCTGGTGGCCCGCATGGACGAAATATTCGCCGAAGAAATCCGCCGAACGATGAGTTTCGAGCTGGACGTCGATAGCGGCAACCGCATCGTCTGGATGACGGAAGAACAGGGCCGGCCGAAGACCTACCGGCGCGAACCGGACGCGGCCATCAGCCGGCGGATCATCGCCGGCATCATGCGTTTCCTGCTGCTTGAATCACAGCTTTAACGAAGAAGGCCGCGCTCAGGCGGCCGGCCTCACTCCGGCCCTGGCCAGCTGTATCTGCACCAGCGTATCGAGGTTCTGGTTGACGCGGCAGTAGAACTCCTCGTCGATGAAGGGCCGCAGCATGAAATCATTGCCGCCCGCCTTCAGGAACCGCGCCGACAACAGCCGGTTGGTGGAAGACGACACGCCGATGATGCGCAACTCATGCGACCCGCGCACGGTGCGGATGCGCCGCGTCAGTTCGAAACCATCAATGTCAGGCATGTTGTAGTCGGTCACGACGAGGCCGATATCGGGACTGGCCTTGAGGATTTCCAGTGCCTTCGCGCCGCTGTCGGCAAGACTGACGCGGAAATTGTAGCGCTTGAGGCGGCTCGACAGCAGCGCCCGCGCCGTTGGGCTGTCATCAACGATCAGCACGTGGTGGCGGTGGTTGGTGAGGAACCGGCAGACCGATTCCGTCAGCATGTCCACCGCGAAAATATTGTCCTTCAGAATATAATCAACCACATCCTTGGCGATCAGCGTCTCGCGCGTCGCCTCATGGAATGTGCTGGTAAAAACGATGGTCGGGATCGAAAGATCGATCAGATATTCCAGCGCCTCACCCTTTTCCGCCCCCGGCAGGTTGATGTTGGAAATCGCCAGCGTCACCGGTTCTGGAGAATGTTCGTAACAGGCCTGCAACTCTTCAAAAGAGCGGCATACCTCCACGGAAACGCCCAGCATTTCCTTGAGCCGCATACTCACCATCTGGGTGAATACGTTGCTGTCTTCCGCCAGCAGAATGCGATTATTGGTGAAAGGCACGCCCGAATATTGCATGCCCGTAATGCCGAGAAAATTCATCCTGTCCCAGTCCCCCATCGTCCTTCAGGGGAAAATAGCAGCGGCGTTTTGCAGAATAATTAATAACACTTTTGCCGGCAAACCAGTTGAAACATATGCTTACCCAAAAGAAAATACGGCCCCGAAGGGCCGTATTTCGCTAGCTGGCATAAAGGCGCATCAGGCGCGCAGCAGCGCATTTTCCGTATCGAAGGGGCTCTCCTCCACCACCTCGGCATCGTAAAGTGTACCGAGAATGCGGATCTTCAGCTTCGTGCCAACCGCCGCATATTCCGGCTTGAGCATGGCAAGCGCAATCGACTTGCCAATACGCCAGCCGAAGCCGCCGCTGGTGACACGGCCTGCAAGAGCGCCGTTTTCATCGGAAATCGCTTCCGAGCCGCGCGCATCGACATCCGTATTGCCCGACACGGTCAGCGTCGAAAACACCGACTTCAGGCCGGCTTCCTTATAGGCCACCAGCGCATCGCGGCCGATGAAGGATTTTTCCGGGCGCAGGAAGCGGTCGAGACCGGATTCATAGGCGTTATATTCCACCGAAAGCTCGCGACCCATGTTGCGATAGGACTTTTCGAGCGACATGGACACCATGGCCCGGATACCGAACGGCTTGATGCCGAATTCCGCACCCGCCTCCATCAGCCGGTCGAAGATGTAATTCTGCATCTCGATCGGATGGTGCAGCTCCCAGCCCAGTTCGCCCACGAAGTTGACGCGCAGCGCATGCGCCGTCGCCACGCCTACGGAAATCTGCTTTGCCGTCAGCCACGGGAAATCCTTGTTTTCCAGGCTGGTACGGGTCAGCTTCTTCAACAGATCGCGAGACTTCGGGCCGGCAAGCACCAGCACGCCGTATTTCTGGGTGATCGGCTGCAGCACCACGGAACCGTCGGTCGGCGCAAGACGGCGCAGCACGTCATGATCGTGGGCCTCAAGACCGCCTGCCGAAACCATATAAAACCGGCCAGGCGCCCATTCATAAACGGTGAACTCCACCTTCACACCGCCATTCGGCGTCAGAAGATGCGTCAGCGCAATGCGGCCGCGCTTCTTCGGCACGATATTGGCCAGAATACTGTCCAGCCAGGCACGCGCGCCGGGGCCGGAAACCTCCATCTTGGCGAAGGCCGACATATCAAGCACGCCGACATTCTGGGTGACGTTCTTCACCTCATTGCCGACATGTTCGAAATAGTTGGAGCGGCGGAACGACCATTTCTCGACGATACGGCCATCCTCCAGCGGCGGCGCGTAATTGTGGCTGGTGATGACATCGGCACCCACGCCGAGGTCTTCTTCCTTGAGCGCATAACCTTCCGGCGCATACCAGTTGGCGCGTTCCCAGCCGTAGACGGAGCCGAACACGCCGCCGAGCTTCTTCAGACGGTCATAAACCGGCGTCGTCTTCAAGGGACGGGCGGCGGAACGCTCCTCATCGGGATAATGCATGGTGAAGACGTTGGCATAGGCCTCCTCATTCTTGGCAATGAGATAACCTTCCGTAGCGTGCGGTCCGAAACGGCGCGGATCGACGCCCATCAGATCGAGCGTCGGCTCACCATCGACGATCCATTCGGCCAGCTGCCAGCCGGCCCCACCCGCAGCGGTGATGCCGAAGGAATGGCCTTCGTTCAGCCAGAAATTCTTGAGGCCCGGTGCGGGACCGACGATCGGATTGCCGTCAGGCGTATAGGCGATCGCGCCATTATAAACCTTCTTGATACCCACTTCGCCGAAGGCCGGAACGCGGACCATGGCCGTTTCGATATGCGGCATCAGGCGGTCCAGTTCCTCCTGGAACAGCTCATATTCGCTGTCGTCAGAGGGACCATCGACATAACAGACCGGGGCGCCGACTTCGTAAGGACCGAGGATCAGGCCGCCGGCCTCCTCGCGCATGTACCAGGCCGAGTCCGATTCACGCAGAACACCCATTTCCGGCAGGCCCTGACGGCGGCGTTCCTGAATGGCCGGATGCGGCTCGGTGACGATATATTGATGCTCGACCGGAATGACCGGAATATCGATGCCTACCATCTCACCCGTCTTGCGGGCGAAGGAGCCGGTGCAGGAGATGATATGTTCGGCGATGATCTCGCCTTTATCCGTTGTCACCTTCCAGTGACCGTCTTCCGTCTGCTCGATGGCGGTAACCGTGGTGTTGCGGTAGATCGTCGCCCCACGGTCACGCGCGCCTTTGGCCAACGCCTGCGTGAGATCTGCCGGCTGGATATAACCATCATCAGGATGCTGGATGGCGCCAAGCAGCCCATCCGTCTCGCAGAGCGGCCAGATTTCCTTCACCTGCTCCGGCGTCAGCATGTTGACGCGCACGCCGATCGTCTCGGCAATGCCGGCATAATACATATATTCGTCCCAGCGATCCTTGGTACGGGCGAGACGGATATTCGAGACCTTGGAAAAGCCGACATTCATGCCAGTCTCTTCCTGCAGCTCCTCATAAAACTTCACGGAATATTTGTGGATCTGGCCCACCGAATAGCTCATGTTGAACAACGGCAAAAGGCCGGCCGCATGCCAGGTGGAACCCGAGGTCAGCTCCTTGCGCTCGATGAGCACGCTGTCGCTCCAGCCCTTTTTAGCAAGATGATAAAGCGTCGAGACGCCGACCACGCCGCCACCGATCACCACCGCCCGTGCATGTGTCTTCATTTACAGAACCCCTAAAAAGCGCCGGCATTGTCTGTCGTGCTGCCAAATCGATGAGGGGAATATGAAGCGCTCCGCTGCGGTTCAGCCGCCTGATTGCGACATGGCCATAGGGTGCTGCGACAGGCGCGAAAATGCCGTCGCTGGGGATGAGATTCAGACCGCCATCGCCTTTTGAAGACGATGGCCGCGCACATATCGGAAACTATCGACCGGAACAGATCAGGTGTCAGCCAATGACGGATTGGAGCCTGAAGCGCTGGATCAACCGGCTATCTGTTCTGCAGCTCCAATTGCAGCCCCCGCACATCCGGGCCATCCAGCTTCAGACCCTTGAGAACATCATTGCCGGGAACGATGATCGAATCCTTGAGGACAGGACCGCCCGGCAGATTGTGTATCCCGCCGCCCCCACCGGGCGGAGGTGGTGGCGGAGGAAAAACGCCGCCACCATCCTTGCCGCAAGGTGGAATACGATAGATGCAATCATCGTTGAATTGCGCAATACCTCCACCTGTTACAGACGGACGAAATACATCCTGCGCACCTGCCAAAAACGGAAAAAACATACCGAAGAGAAAAATGGCCCGTCTCATTTCGCAACCTCCTGCGAAGATGCACAAATCTTGGCGCGGTCTTTCACGTCCTTGCCAGCGGCGGCTTTTGCCGCTGCGTCCAGCCATGCGGGCGTGCTGTTGCGCATGCCGATGGAAACGCTGTTGAAGCCGATGACAAGCGGCCTCGCAAACTGGCTATCGGAAAAGAGGCCGGAACTGTTCGTGCTGCGAATGCTGTTGTCATTGCCGACCATGTTTTCGGCCGCCGGCTGCTGGCCCTGCGGGCCTGTGGTCGCGGCAACGGTCGCACCATCCACAGTCTTCTGGACGTCGCCCTTGTTCCCTCCCGCATCGAGGAAAGCGGCGCGTGCCCGGCCGTTGGTGACCTTCACCCCGCGTGTCAGAAACGCCTGACGGACGACCAGCAGGCGAATGTCGTAAATATAGCGCGAACCACAATCCTCCGTCTCCGCGGTTCTCAAAATGTTGCGGTTGAGGATGTAGGAGAGTTTTTCGCGAATATAGTCGTCGTCGCAATAGACCTTGGTGCCGCCATCATTGCAAAACCCCATCAGTGCATTTTGTGCGTGGAAGGGATTGATCGCATAAGTCTGCACATTCTGAAGCTCGATTTCCTCGATATCCGCCCGTGCGCCACCGAAGGCGATATTGCGTAAAAGTCCTGCCATTCCTTCCTTGCGCTCTATCTTGATGACGGGAAACAGCGCGTCCTTCACCACCAGGCCCGACGTCGTTCCATCAACCGCAACCTCGGTACGCGGTTGAGCAATCGAGAGAGACTTTTTATCCTCCGACCAGGTGCTGTCGCCGAAATAAGGCGCCTCAGACTTGACCCCCAGATACCCCCGCAAATTCGGTATCTGGGTGATCTTGACGTAACGGCCGATGAAGGATTCGCTTTCGAGGTCGGTGGGCAAAGATTTGAACTTGTGGCCGGAATCCACGACCTCGGCGATGATGTCTCCCACATAGATATCCTCCTGTGGAGGATAGACCGGCTCGATACCCAATCTGCGGATGGATTCATTCCAGCGTTTCGGCAGGTAATCATCCGTCACATCGGTTTCGCCCATCAGGAAAAACAGACCGGCAGAACCGATAACGACACCTGCCGCCAGCAAGGACACTCTGGCGGCATGGGGTGTCGCCCACCTCCAGGCACTCCTCAATTTTTCCCGCAGAGACGTTTTTACAGGAACTTGGCCCGGAGGCTGGGCAGGCTGGGCAGGCTGGGCAGGCTGGGCAGGCTGGGCATTCTCATCGACTGGATCCGGCATTTGAACCCCGACAGGAAAGAAATAAACTAAGTAATAACCACAATATATCAACTTGCAGTTTACATAACAATACAGTCATTACGGGTATTTTGATTATATTTTCATGACGGAGACCGGACACGTCCGGCCGCCGTCAAGTAAAAAAGCGTCTCCGCCCCTACCCATCATTTGCCGCAACGCAATCGGGTGCGAGGCCCGCCCCGCACGCGCCTGACCCGGCGCCGGCGGCGCAACGATCAAGATCAGCCGTGGCCGCTCAATTGTCCTTGCCGGCCACTTTTGCCACGGCCTTCGGTTCGGCGACAATCCTGTCACCCGCTTTGCCGGCATCCTTTTCCGGCGGGGTTCCGGCGACCGGCGATGCCGCCCCGGTATGGGCCGCCATTGCCTTATCCCCCTCCTCCGACAGCAGCGCCGCCATCATCTGCGGGTTGGCGTCGCCTTCCACATGAATATTGAGGTTACGCTGCGGGAATGGAATATCGATGCCTTCCTCGCGGAAGCGCTGGAGGATGGCGATCCGCAGCGCATTTTTCACACCAAGCCCTGTCGACAAATCGGCAAGGTGGAACCGCAATTCGAAATCCAGCGAAAAATCGCCGAAACGAAGGAATTCCACATGCGGCTCGGGGTTGCGCAGCACCGGCGGCTGGGCACGCACCAGCTCCAGCAGAATATCCATGACCTGCTGCGGATCGGAATCATAGGCCACGGAAACCGGTATTTCCGCACGCATGATGCGGTTGCGGTGCGTCCAGTTGCCGACGGAGGAATTGATGAACTCGGAATTCGGCACGATGATCGACTGGCCCCGAAAAGTTTCGATCTCGGTTGCGCGCACGGACAGCCGCTTGACGGTGCCCTCGGTCGTGCCCGTCACCACCCAGTCGCCCACCTTGAAGGGACGTTCGACCAGAAGGATGAGGCCGGACACGAAATTCGAGACGATGTTCTGCAGGCCGAAACCGATACCGACCGAAAGGGCGGAGGCGACCAGCGCCAGGCTGGAGAGGTTGAGACCGGCGGAAGACACGCCGAAGATCGCAGCAACCGCGATGCCGAGATAACCGATGCCTGTTTTGACCGAGTTGCGCACCCCGGCATCCACCTGGCCTCGCGCCATGACGTTATTATCCAGCCACTTCTGGAACCAGCGCGTGATGATGTAGCCGATAGCGAAAACGAGAACGCCGCCGAAGAGACCGATCAGCGAGATCGAGGCATTGCCGACGGTAATGCCCGTCAGCAGGCGATAGGCCCAGCTTTCGATATCGCCCGGCTGGAAGCCCCAGGAAAACAGGATGAGCGGTACGCCGAAAGCAAGCGCCACGACATAAATACCAAGCCCTGCGGCAAGGCCGGCCTGATCGAGCGCAACCGGACCGAGACCGAAACGCCGCGCGAGATAACGCCCGGCAAGGGATTCGGCAAAGGCGCCCTGCCTCGAAATCGCCTTGCCGGACAGGATGCCGATATACATGGTTGCCAGCACGGCGCCCGTGGCGACGATCTGCGTGGCAAGGAAACGCGCAAGACCGACATAGCCCGTCAGGCACGCGCCGATGAGAATGAGACCGCCGACGCGCAGCAGGATGACCAGCCAGCGCGGCAGCCGCTGGTTGCCGGTCTCATAATCCTGCCCCTCGCCGATCATCGGCCGCAGGAACGATACGGTGAGCAGGATGATGCCGATAATGATCGAAGCGACGAAGCTTTTGGCGACGGTGACGATCAGCGGCGAATAAAGCGTCTCGCTGATCGTTCCAAACAGATAGTCGAGACCATTGACGAGCGCCATCAGCAGCACCGCCGAAGACAGCGTATGCGCGCCGCGATTGGACACCTTCAACAGACGCCATTCAGGCTGGGTGGGTGCAAAGATCGCGTAACTCAGCCGCGATACGAAATAAACGAAGCCGAGGATCGCCATGGCCCCGAACAGGATTGGCGCTATATCGGATCGCAGCACGTTGAAATTATCGAGGAAAAACGCCGAGGTGGCCAGAAACAGGAACAGCGACAGCGACTGCACCATGGTCGACCAGAAGGCCACCGAAAGCCTTCTGAGATAAGATGGCTCGCCGGTAAAGGCCCGCCGGTCCATGCGGCTGCCGAAAAACCGGTAACCACCGACCAGAAACAGCAGCCCCGCCATGATCGACAGCATCACGGCCCCGAACATCGGCAACCGCTTGTAGCTCCACACGAACCCCGTCCAGCTGCTGAAGGCGTTGCTGAGGTTGGTCACCTCGGTGACGAAGGCCGAAGAGGCGTCGCCCAGCGTCTGGGCAGAAACTTCCGTGCGCTTGAACAGGGTTGCGGCAAAAAGCGCCCGGCGAACCGCCGTGATATTGTTGGAAATCTGCGCGGCATTGGTGGCGATGCTCTCCACCTCGCCGGCAATCGCATTCACCTCGGCACGCTCCGCCGTCAGCCGGGCGCGCTCCTCCGTCACCATGCTCGCTTCCGGCGGCTGGCCATCGGCCGGCGGCTCGCCAAGCGCATCGAGACGCGTCTTGATCTGGTCCAGCCGGGTGCGCAGCTTGGTGTTGGCCGCCGCGGCATCGGCGGCAATGCCATCGGCACGGCCCTTCATATCCACCAGATGCGCATCATCGCTGCCGCCCGCCTCCACCTGCCCGGCGATCGTTGCAACATCGGCCTTCCATTTTTCCAGTTCCGCCCGCGCCTGCTCGACTGTGGTGGCCTGAATCACGGCAGGCGCTGGCGGCGTTGTCTCCCCTTGCGCAGATGCCGGCATTGCGGGCAGCAGCAAACCGCCAAGCAGCGAAAACATCATGACCAATATCATGGCCATGGCACTGCTTCGCCCCCGACCAGTCGCCGGTTCGCCGAACACCCGTCTGCCATTCATCAATCCGCCGAACATCAACCGCACATCCATGCCTTTCGTCTCTTCACGCCGTCACAGGCTTTTTAGCGCCTGCGACGGGGAAAACCACCCTCATAAAGCGAGGTTTTCCGGAGTTTACCTTGCTTTTCACCACGAGAATCATCACCTTTGATAGTGCAGCAAACATGGGAGGAAATCATGGAATCTGCTGGTATTGGCTGGATCGCAGCTATCATCATCGGTGGTGTCGCCGGGTGGCTCGCCGAACAATTCATGAAAAGCAATATGGGTGTTTTCATGAACATCCTTCTTGGAATCGTCGGCGCGATCGTCGCCAACGCCATATTGTCTGTTTTTGGAATCGTTCTGACCGGCTGGCTCGGTTATCTCATCGCCGGCTTCATCGGCGCCTGCATCCTCATCCTCATCGGCAGGGCTTTCAGACGCGGCTAGGCAAAAAGGAAAATCTGTAAAACCCCGGATTTTCAGCCTTTTCCAGCGCGACTGAAATTTTTTCGTCACAAAAATCGAAGAAATTTCATTTCCGCGCTGGACAAGCCCAAACTTCCCCTTTATAGCCCCCCTCACACCGCCACACGGTGTCGGTCGGGTGATTAGCTCAGTTGGTAGAGCAGCTGACTCTTAATCAGCGGGTCGTAGGTTCGAGCCCTACATCACCCACCAAATTCTCTTTAAATGACAAGATGTTGCGATGCTTACTTAAAGCATCGCCCAAGCGATTGAGTTCGCGCAATCGTTCCTTCCCAGCAATGCTCGCGAAAGAAACGGTACTTGTCACGGGCAATGTCGAGCCAGACAGCCCCGCCGGCGCAACAGTTCCCCGGAAAGTCTACAACTTCGTTTCCGATACGCTTTTTGTCCCGATGAAGCGCGGCTCCAATGGCCGACCGGCAATACGGCTTCCGAATTCCTCCGTGAAACGAACGGGCGCTGCCTGCTTTACCGCATCGATGGCGGAATCGATAAACGCCTGCCGTCTCGGGCTCTCCTCCTGGGGACGCGAGGCAATGACGACCACCTTGCCGCGTATCTGGCCGTCCTTGTGCAGAATGAACCGCAGCGTCACCACCAGCCCCTCGGTGTCTTCCGGTGGCACCCAGCAGGCATAGATCGCATCGAACATTTCATTGAGATTGCTGGCAGGCGTCGGATCTTTGCAAATCCGCGACTGGCCCGAAACCGGCGTCAGAATGCCGCCAGCCAAGATGCTCAACACCACGAGACCGGGCAGGCTGAAACGACGGAATACCAAAGAAGAACGGTTGATCAAATCCAATATCCTTTATCGGGAAGCGATCCGCCGCTCTGGCCGGCCAGTCACAACCATCTTTTTGAAAAGTCGATTTCGTCAGTAAAAACCCTTGAAATATTTAATCGCAGAGAGAAAATTCTGCCTTGAATAAATCATAAATACGACGATAGGAAATACTAGGATAAATAAACAATATTAAAACGAATAACTACAAATAAATAAATTAAAAACCAGAACACAATAAAAAACATATGAAAATATATCTATATATAAACTATAATAAACAAAAATAATAAACATGAAATCGATGATTAAATAAAATTAAAGACGACTGAAAAAACTCTCCCCGAAAATGCGGCCTCGCGTCTTAACCAATAGCTGCGGTTTACATTGCAAGCCGCTGGTTTGGCTGTATGCATGGCCTGCCAGAACAAGGGCAAAAGGGGGATGTCATGACATCGAAATGGGTATTGGCAGTATTTTTCGGCACAGCAATGACGGTTGCAGGTGCGGCGCAGGCGGAAGACCTGGTGTTCACGCTGAAGAACGGCACGGGCTCCGTTCTCAACGCCTTCTACACCTCACCGGTGGGCGTTGATGACTGGGAAGACGATGTGTTCGGAAAGAAGGCGCTTGGCCCCGGCGAAGAGATGGAAATCACCATCGCCGATGGCCGCAGCGTCTGCAAATATGACATGCGCTTCGAATTCCAGGGAGATGCGCTGGAAGATCTTGAAGATACGCAGAACCTCTGCGAACTCGGCGAATATACCATCACCGAATAAAGCAATGGCGGCCCTGCCCGGCAAAGGCAGGGCCTGCGGCGGCGAAGGGTTCTGAAAACCCGGGCACCCTCCGACAGCGGCGAAGCTCCGGAAAAACCGTCGGAACGGCAATTATAGGCGTTGCCGTGCCGCCCTTTCCGCAAAGCTGTCTCAATCATCCCTATGATTGGCACGATGAGATTGATCATCAACATATTGCTGTTCGTCCTCGGCGCGGTCGGGAGCGGAATATGTGCGTTTTTATTATCGGCAGCGCTTGCCGATTCCGGGCTGCTCGGTTCCTGTTTTGAGGGAAATTGCGCTTATGCGGCGCTGTTTATGGTGCTTCCGGTCGCATGGTTCATACTTTTTGCGCTTTACGTCATGGCTTTGCTGGTCTGGAGACGAAAACCGTTCCGGAATGGACGGCTCTGAAAAAGCGCGCTGCGCCACCATCGCTACCGCGCGTTCGTTGACAGCGATCAGCACTTACCGTTAACTCCGCCTGCTGGGGGATTCGCTGCCAGTGATATGTGGGCCCGCTGGGCATTCCCCATATCACCGGCCTCTGAATGTGCATGTTCCGAATTGCGTTTTGCGTTTGCTGGGCATGACGGAAAACAGGGAGACCAAAGGATGCGGGCCTCAATCAATTCCCCGTCGCTTTCGATCGACACGATGGACTATCAGGCCGAGTGCCAGTTCGCGCTGGAACCCTCTATACAGGGCCTTATTGAAAAGGCGGAAAGCGCCGGCTGGAACCGTCAGCAGGCTGCACTTGCCATCGTAGCACTCGCCAGCGAACATCTCACCGACCTCTTGTCTGCCGGTGGCCCTGCATTGTTGGATCAACGTTCCCTCTCCTGATCTCCTTTGAAGCCGGGCGGAACCAGCGCCCGCGTCATCCAGACATCATCACGAAAATCAACCCTGTGTGCCCGGAGTGTCCTCACCGACGCTGCCGGAACCCCAGGTCGCGTTGTGAAACCCCCACTCAGGCGAAAACCGGCCTCACGCACAATACCGCTGCAACGCCATCTGCCGTATCCGGGTAGCCGATCCCGCAGAGCGCATCGATTGCCGGTCGGCGACTGTGCCATAGTGTTGACATAGACCATCAATAATGAGAACATAAAGTGAACATTATGGAGGTCAGCGATGAACACTGCAGACGCAACCATAGAAAATGCCCTCTCCGTCGTCGCCCGCTCCCGCGATATGCGCGAGCGCGCGCTGGAACGGCGCCGCGAGTTGCAGCGGCGAACGGAAGTCATCATCACCCGGCCGCTCTATGTGCTGAAAAAGAACGACGGGCCGAAGCAGCTGTCCTTGAAACTCGACAGCTGAGCATGGCTGCGGACATCGGCTCTGTCTTGGAGCAAAGACGCGGTGCAGGGGCGATGGAAGTCCCGGCGAAATGAGGGTGCGTGCAATGCCCCGTGCCAGAGAGGCTTCTCCCACGGCCTTGCTCCCGAAAGCAAATCCCGTGCGGATCGCGCGCACGGGATTTTCAGAATGAAAAGGTCATCGTCTTGTCTTATTGCATGCGCTGCATTGCGGCTTCGGGCTCACCGGTCGTCGCAACCGTTGCCGCTGGAAGGCGGTCGGTCTTTTTCAGAATGACGACGGGTTTGTCCACCGGTTCCGTCGGCGGAACGATGCTTGCGGTTTTAAATTCACGGTCGACGGCAGGAACGGAAGCGTTGATCTTTTCATGACCCGCGCATTCGGCAAGCGCTGCACTGGCGGAAAAGCCAAAGACAGCGGCGATAATGAGAACTGATTTCATGTCATTCTCCCTTCGCTTTTGTGGCGCTCTCCAGTCTAGGTGGAGACGAACCGGATTGAAAATCACACTTTAGAGACATCTAAAGCAGCAAATCATTTCGGCAGTCGTCGTCATTGATGTGCATGGGAGCGATATGCTGATTGTATCGCCCTTATTGCTTGCGCACATCCAGCGGATTTCGGCAAAGCGGCCGGCGAAATATCATCGCCACATAACTTCCCTTGAGGGAAATGAGGCTGGGCGTGTAAGTCGAGACCTTTGCCGTGTTGGCGGCCTTGATAGTTCTTCCATCAGAGGAATTCTGCTGCATGGCGCGCCTCCTTCCATGAGCGATAACGAAAAAACGCCGTTCTTGTTCCGCATCGCAGTTTCGTTGGTGCGTGCGAGAAATGAAAACGTCGCCGCGTGTTTCTTCTCCCCGCCGGGGAGAAGATGGCCCGAAGGGTCAGATGAGGGGGCAAGCTCTCCGTATATCTCTACCCTCGCCCCCTCATCCCGCTGCCGCGGACTTCTCCCCCTCGGGGAGAAGAAACAAGCTTCACCCTCCCCGTGACATCGAACCGCGCTCCTCAAGACCCCAACGCTTGAAAATTTCGCCCAAAGCCTCTATATGCCTCACCGCGAGGACGACCTCGGCCATATCGGCGACAGCATGCGGGACGGCCCGGTCACACACCGGAGAATAAATTGCGTTCCCTGCAAGATCGTATCCGCCACGCGCTCAGCTTCGAAATCATCGGCCTTCTGCTCGTCATTCCGCTCGGCGCGCTGCTCTTTGGCATGCCGATGGAAGATATCGGCATTGTCGGCCTCGTCAGCGCAACACTCGCCACGGCCTGGAACTACATCTACAATCTCGGTTTCGACCACGCCATGCAGCGCCTGAAGGGCACGACGCTGAAGACACCCGCCATTCGGGTCGCACATGCCGTGCTGTTCGAACTGGGCCTGCTGATCGTGCTGATGCCCTTCATCGCCTGGTATCTGAATATCAGCCTTGCCCACGCGCTGGTGATGGATATTTCGTTTGCGCTGTTTTACGTGGTTTATGCTTTTGTCTTCAACTGGAGCTATGACCGGATTTTCCCGCTGCCGGAATGGCAGTCGCAGGATGCCGTCTGATAGACGGCCTCGGCAAAAGACGGCCCCGGCAAAAGACAGCAAGACTTCAGCGCAGCGAGGCCCTGAAAAAGCTGACGACATCGGCGTTGAAACTGCGATGAAACTCTGCCCGGTCAAAGCCGGGCGCATCGCGGCAAATCTGCGGCAAAGCATTTGCCATGTCTGCCGGGCAAGGCGCGATGAACGAAAAGTGCCCTGCCCCCTTCACCATCCGGTAATCCGGTTTCCCCGGCAGTTCATCGCGCAATCTGGCAATATCCTGCGGCACAACGCCATCGCCACCCTGTTCCGAACTCCACAGCTGGACGGGAATACCGATATTTTTCAGATCTTCAGCGCCGGGAAAGGCATTGAGCGGGTCCGCAACAACCGCGGCCCTTATCCGCTTATCGTGAACCCAGTCTTTCGCAACAGCGCTTTTGTCCCGCATCTGCGCGCATATGGCCGCCTGCTCGTCCGGGCATGGCAATCTGCTGTTTAAAAAATCCGGCACGCCGCCGGCAAGCACCAGCGCGGTATAACCGCCGCGCGAAAATCCGAAGACACCAATCCGCCCGGCATCGATGACGTCGGCCTCTTTCCAGTCTGTCAGCATATGATCAAGCAGGCGGACAATATCCGCTGGCCGGTCGGTCAGCGCGGAAAGTTCGCCTGCCCGCTTCATATCAATCGCATTATCGCCGGGATGATTGAGCGCCGCGACGATGAAACCGGCATCCGCCAGCGCCGCCGCCGTATCCCGATGGCTGAAATAGGTGCCGGCAAAACCATGGGAAATGACGATAAGCGGATATTTCCCGTCAACGATCGGGCAATCGCGCACCGCAGGCAGTACGAAGGGACCGATACGGGCTTCCACCGGCGCTGCCGCACAGGGCGACCAGACAGCCGCCCTGATGGGAGCTTTGCCGTCGGTGGATGGAATCTCGATCAACCGCAGGCCGGCTGCAAGGGCGGCACCGGTTCCCGAGAGAACGGAAAGAAGCATGAGGCAAAGCAACGCCAGAAATCGCATGACGAACCCACAGATCGAGAGATTGCGCTCAAGGCCGGGCATCAACCGACCTCACCCGAAGATAGGCTAATTTCTTATATCGGAAATGACCGTAGCGAGGACTTAGAGCGACTTCAGCGTCCAGGCCACGATCTCGCGTGTGGCGGCGGCAAAGGCCTGATCCAGCGCCTTCACGAAATTGGCGTTGCCGGACCCACTGACACGTGCACTGGCGCGGAATACTTCCTGCGCCTTCACCGTGCCGTTGCGGTCGTTCAGAAGCTTCACCGACATTTCGATATTGGCGATGTTTCTCGCCGTATCCACCTCGAAGGCGCGGATATCGGTCACGACCTGATAGTCGATCGCCAGCCCCTGCCCCGGACGGCCGACGCCGCCGAGCTTGCCGGTGTCTTCAAAGGCTTCCACCAGCTTGGATTGCACCATGCGCGGCAGCCTGTCGCTCCATTGCGAATTGCCGAGATATTGCACTTCCGAGCCGGAGAGCCGCACCACGATATTCTCGCTGTCCAGCGCCTTGAGTGCGGTCGGGTCGGCAATCAGCAATTGCCGGCCTTTCAGCGAAGGCCCCTGCGTTACAGTCGCCGAAGACACGGAAAGATCGAACGTGTCGTTCTTCGGCGCGCCGGCACAGCCGGCCAGCAGCGCGGCAAGCAGCGGAGCCAGAATGAGGGCGCGGCGTTTATGGCCGGTCATCGATCGTGTCATTGGCCCATACCCCTCTTAGCGCCTTGTTCTGCCGTCATATTGTTTCACGGTTTCGCCCCCGAAAATCAACCGCTGCGGATCGCGGTCGATATTGGTGATGGCATTGTTGAGATTATCGACTGTCTGTCTCGTGCTGCCGATCAACGCCTGGAAATCCTTTAGGCCGGAGCTGGAGAAGCGGGTCAGATTGTCGGCGATCGGCCCTATGCGGGCATTGAGATTGTCGGCCACGGCCTTGAACGAGGTAAGCGTCTCGCGCGCCTTGGCAAACAGCGAATTGGCGTCATCGGTGCCCAGCATGCCGTCCACCTTGGCAAGAATGCCATCGACGCGGCTGGAAGCAAGGTTCAGCTTGCGGCCCATGTCGGTGAAGTCGGAAACCGCCTGATCAATATCGGCGCGGCGGGCACCGACATCATCGGCAATCCGTTTGAAATTCGCCACCGCATCACGCGCATCGGCGGTTGCGGCGGAAACATCACCCACCATGGTGCTAACCTTGGCGGGATCGACGGAGGCCAAAAGCTCATCCGCACGCTTTACCACGGTCTGCACTTCCGTGCTCGCCGCCTCGAAATTACGTGCCGTGCTCTGCACGGTCTCCATGATGCCCTGGATATCGCTGGAAGCCGACGCAACATCCTTCGTCACCTTGTCGACATTCGACAGGATGGAATCGATCTTGCCGGCATCCACCGCCTTCACCAGATCCTCGATGGCGGTCAACGTGCCGTCGAGACGCACCGAGACGGACTGAACGGTGGTGGAAAGCGAGCTGAGGCTTGCAATGAAATTCTTGATGCCGTCGGAATTGGCCGCCAGCGCATCGGAGAACTTCTCGGCATTGCGCACCGTCTGCGTCAGCGGACCACGGGCATCCTGCACGAAGCCCTGCAATTCACCGATGGCGCCATCGGCGCGTTTCAAAATCTTGTCGGCGGTGGCAAGCAGGTTGGTGACGCTGGAGAGATCGGCCGTCAGCTCGGCCGGAACGCCGCTTTCGACGGCTTTCTGCAGGATGCGCTCGCCATCCTTGTTGCCGCCGGAAAGCTCGATATAGGCAGCACCCGTCAGGCCCTGAATTTCAAGCACGGCGCGGGTGGATGGGAAAACCGGCGCATCCGCCTGCACTTCGGTAAAGGCGATGGAATAAGCAGGGTCGTCGCGATCAATCGCAAGCCCGCGCACCGTACCGACCGGAATACCGTTGAAGCGTACCGGCGAGCCGACGGAAAGACCGTTGGCGGAGCCGGGAATACGCACGACGAGCTGCGCCGTCGGGCCGCCACGGCCGAATTCCGCCATCCAGTAAACGAAGCCGAATGCGGCAGCGATCACGATCAGCGTGAAAATTCCGACTATGGTGTAGTTCGCCTTGGTTTCCATGCTTCTGTTACTCCACCGGATTTTCATGTTTGCCGTCCGGAAGAACGACAGAGCGCGCCCGTTTGCCGCGGAAATAGGACTGCACCCACGGGTCGTCGCAGGCGAACATGTCCTGCAATGTCCCCTCCACCAGAACCCGCTTGTCGCCGAGAACCGCAATGCGGTCGCAGACGGAAAACAGGCTGTCGAGGTCGTGCGTCACCATATAGACGGTCAGGCCGAGCGAATCACGCAGGCGCGCGATCAGCATATCAAATTCCGCCGCCCCGATGGGATCGAGGCCGGATGTCGGCTCATCGAGGAAGACGAGGTCGGGATCGAGCGACAATGCCCGGGCAAGGGCTGCACGCTTGATCATGCCGCCTGACAGTTCCGACGGGTACTTGTCGCCGGCATCGGGCTTCAGCCCGACCATCTCGATCTTCAGATAAGCAAGCTCATCCATCAGCTTCTTCGGCAGGTCCAGATATTCCCGCATCGGCAGCTGGATGTTTTCCTTCACCGTCAGGCCGGAAAACAGCGCGCCCTGCTGGAACAGCACGCCAAGACGCTGGTCAAGCATCATGCGGTCGTCTTCGCTCGCCTTGTCGTAATCGGTGCCGAGAATGCGGATCGCACCCGCCTGCCGTGGCAGGAGCCGCAAAATCGCCCGCATCAACACGGATTTGCCAGCACCAGAGGGGCCGATAAAGCCGAGGATTTCACCGCGATAGACATCGAGATCGAGATTTTCGAGCACGTTCCGGCCGTTGAAACCAACGGTCACGCCCTCGACGGAAAGCACGATCTCGCGCCCGTCTTTCCCGGTCTTGATCTGTTGCTGTGTCTGGTCCTGCTGCTCCAACGCGCCCTCCCTAAAAATCGATGGCTGCGTAGAAGATGGCGAAAAGACCATCGACCAGAATGACGACGAAGATCGACTTCACCACCGAGGAGGTGACGTGCTGGCCGAGCGATTCGGCCGAACCGCCCACCTTCATGCCTTCGACCGCCGCGACGATGCCGATGATGAGCGCCATGAATGGCGCCTTGATCATGCCGGCGGCAATGGTCGATTCCTCGACAGCGCCGTGCAGGCGCGACAGAAACACCTCGAAAGTGATGCCGGAATAAAGCAGCGCCACGATCGCCGCGCCGAAAAGCGCTGCAAAATTGGCGAGAATGGTCAAAAGCGGCAGCGCGATGGTCAGCGCCACCAGCCGCGGAAACACCAGCACACCCACGGGGTTGAGACCGATCACCTTCAAGGCGTCGATTTCCTCGCGCATCTTCATCGAGCCGATTTCCGCCGTAATCGCGCTGCCGGAACGGCCGGCGATCATGATCGCGGTCAGAAGCACGCCGATTTCACGCAATTGCAGAATGCCGACCAGATCGACGACGAAGACCTCGGCGCCGAAATATCTGAGCTGGAACGCGCCCTGCTGGGCGATGATCGCGCCGATCAAAAACGACATCAGCATGATAATCGGCACGGCGCGCACGCCCATATGGTCGATCTGGTTGACGATCGCCGCCGGCGAGACGCCTCGCCCGCGCCCGAGCTTCATCTGCGCGCCGCGCACGGCGGAGCCGAGAATATACATGCCCGCCAGGAAATCCGCGCCGTTCTGAACCACGGCCTGGCCGATCGGCGCGAAGATGCGCTCCACCAGCCCCGGTTTGGCGACCGGCTCGCCCTGCATCTCTGCCTTATCGGGCAATTGACCGATGACGTCCTCGATCCGGTCGTTGCCGGTGAGCGTGACAGTCGCGCCGTTCGCCTCGATATCCTTGCGCAGGCGCTGGATGATCCACGCACCCGTCGTGTCGATGGCTTCGACAGCGGAAAGATCGATCTCGACGGAGCCGCCGGATTTGTTTTTTTCGATCCTGTCGAGGCTTTCGAAAATTCCAGAGAGATTGCTGTTGCGCCAGGAACCGCTCATGACATAACGCAAGCCGCCTCCGGAGACGGAACCGTCTTCGGTGATTGCGGCCGGGTTCGCCTGTTGCCGTGTGTCCTGTTCTTGCATAATGCTCCGAGCGAGTGCAGCCGTCACGAGATTCTTAAAGGTTTCATAACGTTTTGGCCTCCGGCAAGCCACAGTGACGGCTGACAATTCGTGATAAATTTGGCGTCATGTGTCTTTTGCCGCCCAATCGGAAGTGAAAAAATATGCCCCGTTACCTGCAAGCCACAACAGAACGCTTCCCCGTCGCCGGCAGCTTCACCATCTCACGCGGCACCCGCACGCATGCGGATGTCGTAACGTGCACCATCCGTGAAGGTTCCTTCGTCGGCAAAGGTGAATGCGTGCCCTATCCGCGTTATGGCGAAAGCATCGAGGGTGTCCTTGCCGATATCGAGGCGATGGCAGAGCGGATCGCCGCCGGCCTGACACGGCAGGAATTGCAGCAGGCGATGAAACCGGGTGCGGCGCGCAATGCGGTCGATTGCGCGCTCTGGGACCTTGAGGCGAAGATCAGCGGCAAGAGCGCCGCCGAACAGGCTCTCGGACAGGCGGCAAAGCCGCTCGTCACCGCCTATACGATTTCGCTTGCCGACCCTGAAACAATGGCCGCGAAGACCGCGGAAAATGCAGGCCGTCCGCTGCTGAAGATCAAGACCGGCACCACTGACGACGAAGCCCGCCTGCGGGCCGTGCGCGCGGCCGCACCCGAAGCGCGCATCATCATAGACGCCAATGAAGGTTGGAATGACGAGAATATTGAATATTATCTGAGGCTTGCAGCAGAACTGAAGATATCGCTGATCGAGCAGCCGCTGCCGGCCGGCAAGGATGATATCCTCGCCCGCATCGATCATCCGGTGCTGATCTGCGCCGACGAAAGCGTGCATTCGACCAAGGACCTCGCCGGCCTGCGCGACCGCTACGATGCGATCAACATCAAGCTCGACAAGACCGGCGGCCTGACGGAAGCGCTTGTCATGAAGGCGGAGGCCGAAAGGCTCGGTTTCACCATCATGGTCGGCTGCATGCTCGGCACCTCGCTCGGCATGGCCCCGGCCGTGCTGGCCGCGCAGGGCACGGCCTTTGCCGATCTCGATGGGCCGCTGCTGCTGGCTGAGGATCGTGATCCGGGGCTGGTTTATGAGGGCTCGCTGGTCTATCCGGCGCAGCCGGAACTGTGGGGGTAACGCCAGAATACTGACGATGAAATAAACAAGATGGAACGCGAACCTCGCCGCTTGTTTCTTCTCCCCGCCGGGGAGAAGGTGGCCCGAAGGGTCGGATGAGGGGGCGCCGTTGCCGGATTTCGGAGAGCTCGCCCCCCTCATCCGCTGCCGCGATCTTCTCCCCGGCGGGGAGAAGAAACCAGCGGCGACCGCTCATCCCACACGAGCGCGCATTGATCTCAAGGAAACACCGAAGGCCAGGTACTCCTTTAGCCCACAGGCCCCAACTCAGGCTGCGTGCTTGCCGATCAGCCCCGGAATATCCACCGGCTCCATCTCATCCGAGGCCTGTCCGGCGGTGGCGTCGCTCGTCTGCATCCAGGTGATCAGCTCGAAGCTGCCATCGGCATTTTCAGCAATCGCCGTGCAGCTTTCCACCCAGTCGCCGGTGTTGATGTAGCGGATGCCGTCCATGTCTTCCATAACAGCATGGTGGATGTGCCCACAGATCACGCCGTCGACATTGTTGCGTCGCGCCTCGTCGGCCACCACGCGCTGGAATTCGCCGATGAAGTTGACGGCGTGTTTGACCTGCAGCTTGGCCCAGGCCGAAAACGACCAGTAAGGCAGGCCGATGCGGCGGCGCACGGCGGCAATGGCGATGTTGATGGCAATCGCCGCGTCATAAGCCCAGTCGCCGAGATAGGCGAGCAGGCGGGCGTTGCGCACCACCACGTCGAACTCGTCGCCATGGATGACCAGATATTTCTTGCCGTCGGCAGCCTCGTGGATCATGCGCTCGGCCACTTCGATGCCGCCGAAATGCATGCCGGGGAACTCCCGCAGGAATTCATCGTGGTTGCCGGGAATATAGATGATGCGCGTGCCCTTGCGGGCCTTGCGCAGCAGCTTCTGCACCACGTCATTACAGCCCTGCGGCCAGTACCAGCTGCGGCGCAGGCGCCAGCCGTCGACGATGTCGCCGACCATGATGATCGTCTCGGCTTCGTGATACTTTAGGAAGTCGAGCAGGAAATCCGTCTTGGCCGCCTTGGAGCCAAGATGAACATCCGAAATGAAAAGCGTTCTGAACTGTCTGGTTTCGATTTGACCGGCCACGGATTTCATCCCCCTGTTCGGTTGCGTCCCTGCGGCTTTCTTACCTCTCAGAACCAGACTCGTGTTTCAGCAACATGACAGAGGCCGGTTTTTGTATGGAATATGACGGATGGCTTCACGAAAACGCGAATAAGCCATGCCCGTATTTGCATGAATGTGCGTCAAATAACGGCTGTACCATGGGGAAGTTTGTTGTATTCAGGGGGCCGGAATGAAACCAGACATGACGGTGGAAGAATGACCTCTCACGATAAGAACAACACGCCCGCCAACACGGCAAAGGCCGACATCGAGGAACAGGCGCTCTTTTTCCACCGCTACCCGCGCCCTGGCAAACTGGAAATCCAGGCCACCAAGCCGCTCGGCAACCAGCGCGATCTGGCGCTGGCCTATTCGCCAGGTGTGGCCGCCCCCTGCCTCGCCATCCATGAGAATCCGGAAATGGCGGCGGATTATACCGCCCGCGCCAACCTCGTCGCCGTCATCTCCAACGGCACGGCGGTGCTGGGGCTTGGCAATATCGGCCCGCTCGCTTCCAAGCCTGTCATGGAAGGCAAGGCCGTCCTCTTCAAGAAATTCGCCGGCATCGACGTCTTCGACATCGAGATCGACGCGCCCGGCATCAATGACATGGTGTCGACCATCGCAGCGCTTGAGCCCACCTTCGGCGGCATCAACCTTGAGGATATCAAGGCGCCGGAATGTTTCGAGGTGGAACGCCAGCTGCGCGAGAAGATGAATATCCCTGTTTTCCACGACGACCAGCATGGCACCGCGATCATCGTCGCCGCCGCTGTCACCAATGCGCTGGAACTGGCCGGCAAGTCTCTGTCCAGCGTCAAGATCGTCGCTTCCGGCGCCGGTGCGGCAGCTCTCGCCTGCCTCAACCTGCTTGTCGCCATGGGCGCCAACAAAGAGAATATCTGGGTCCACGATATCGAAGGCCTGGTTTATGACGGCCGCAACACGCTGATGGACGAGTGGAAGGAAGTCTACGCCCAGAAGACCGACAAGCGCGTGCTGGCTGACTCGATCGACGGCGCCGATGTCTTCCTCGGCCTTTCCGCCGCTGGCGTGCTGAAGCCGGAACTTCTGGAACGCATGGCGGAAAATCCGCTTATCCTTGCGCTTGCCAACCCCAATCCGGAAATCATGCCCGAAGTCGCGCGGGCCGCACGCCCAGACGCCATGATCTGCACCGGCCGTTCGGATTTCCCGAACCAGGTCAACAACGTACTCTGCTTCCCCTATATCTTCCGCGGCGCGCTGGATTGCGGTGCGACGACCATCAACGAGGAAATGAAGATGGCCGCCGTGCAGGCCATCGCCGAGCTGGCGCGCGAGGAAGTCTCCGAAGTGGCGGCCAGAGCCTATAGCGGCGAAACCCCGGTCTTCGGCCCGACCTATCTCATCCCCTCGCCCTTCGATCCACGCCTCATCCTGCGCATTGCGCCCGCCGTTGCCCGCGCCGCTGCCGCAAGCGGCGTCGCTGCCCGGCCGATCACCGATTTCGAAGCCTATTTCGACCAGCTGAACCGTTTCGTCTGGCGCTCCGGCTTCATCATGAAGCCGGTCTTCAATGCCGCCAAGGCCGCCGAAAAGAAGCGCATCATCTTTGCCGAAGGCGAAGACGAACGCGTGCTGCGCGCCGCCCAGGTTCTGCTGGAAGAAGGCACCGGCATCCCGATCCTCATCGGCCGCCCGCAGATCATCGAAACGCGCCTGAAGCGCTTCGGCCTGCGCATCCGCCCGCATACGGATTTCGCCGTGGTCAATCCGGAAGACGATCCGCGCTACCGTGATTATGTCGATGATTATTTCGCGCTGGTCGGCCGCGCCGGCATCAACCCGGAAGCGGCGCGCACCATCGTGCGCACCAACTCCACGGTCATCGGCGCGCTGTCGGTCAAGCGCGGCGAAGCGGATGCGCTGATCTGCGGTCTGGAAGGCCGTTATGACCGCCATCTGCGCGACGTGAACCAGATCATCGGCAAGCAGGAGAACGTGCGCTCCTTTGCGGGCCTCAGCCTGCTCATCACCCAGCAGGGCGCGCTGTTCCTCACCGATACTTTCGTGAATAACGATCCGACATCAGAGGAAGTGGCGGAGATGGCCATTCTGGCGGCCAAGGAAATTCGCCGCTTCGGCATCACGCCGAAGATCGCGCTCGCCAGCCACTCCAACTTTGGCTCGCGTGACTCGGAAAGCGCCCGCAAGATGCGCCGCGCGCTGAAGATCGTGCAGGCGGCAGCCCCCGAGCTGGAAGTGGACGGCGAAATGCAGGGCGGCTCGGCGCTCTCGGAAGCGCTGCGCAAGCGGGCGATGCCGAACAGCGTGCTGACCGGTGAGGCGAACCTTCTGGTCTTCCCGAACCTCGATGCCGCCAACATCACGCTCGGCGTCACCCGCACCCTGACGGAAGGCCTGCATGTCGGCCCGATCCTGCTCGGCACGGCCCTGCCCGCCCACATCCTGTCGCCCAGCGTCACCTCACGCGGCGTCGTCAACATGGCGGCCTTTGCCGTGGTGCAGGCATCACATCCTTCGGTGTGAGGGCGCATTAACGCAATTTTGAACAAGCTGTTGCCGCATTGCGGCAACAGCTTATGTTATCTTCCTGAAACACGGATTTCGTGAAGTATAACACCCCTGCCACCGGCTGGGGACATTAAACGGATCGCACAATTGACCCGGCGCAGCCGCATCATCGGCCTCCTGCTTCCCCTTGTTTTCCTCGCCCCGGCCGCCGCCTTCGCGGATCAGGTCTGCGATACGCTTTATGCTCAATTGCGCGAACCGCCACGCGTCATCGGCAATGCGTCAGAGGTGCGGCGTTACGCCAATGCGCTTGCCCGCCAGAACATCGTCGTGCGCAAGATCAGGAACGATATGCGCAGCTATGGCTGCTCCTCGGGCAGCGTCATTGTCTACGGTAACCCCAATGCCGGCCTCTGCGCTGAAATCGGCGATGCGCTGGTGGACGCCGAGGCCGAACGTGACGCCATCATTCGTGACCGTGACGATGCGATGGCGGCTCAGCGCAGCGATGATGGCGGTATCAGGCGCCAGCGCATTCTCGCCGCGCTCGACGCCAATGGCTGCAGCGCGATGCCGGAAACGGACACGCAACTGCCGCAAGCGCCCGATGTGACACGTTATCCCGATGCGTTCCGCCAGCCAGATAATCAGCCGGGACAGGCGGGCCTGTCGCCATACCCCAATGCCGCCGCCGAGGGCGGACTTCGCACCCTTTGCGTGCGCACCTGCGACGGTTCGTTTTTCCCGATCGCCTCCAATGCTTCGCCGCTCGACTTTCGCGCCCAGGCGGAGCAATGCCAGAAAATGTGCCCGGGTACTGAGACCGAGCTTTATTTCCACTCCATGACGGATCAGGAGACCTCCGACATGGTCTCGGCCGAAACCGGCAAACCCTACAAGGACCTGCCCACCGCCTTCGCCTATCGCAACGCGTCTGCGAAAGCGCCCGGCTGCGCCTGCAACATGGCCGCCTATCACCAGGACATGCAAAAGCAGGAAGAGGCCGCCCGACCGCAGGCCGAAAAGCCCTATTCCGGCATCACCACCATTCCATCACCGCAAGGTGACAAGCCGAAGGAACCGGCCGAACAGCAACAGGCCGCAAAACCGCCGGAGCAACCGGTTCCTGAACGCGACTATGATCCGAACGACGCAAAAGTGCGCGTTATCGGCCCGAAGTTCCTGCCGGACCAGACAGGCCGGATCGACCTGAAGAACCCGGCGCTGAAGGGTATACAACCGCAGCAGTGAAGAGACCGGTCTTCCCTGCCTGCGTCACTTCCGTACAGGCTGAGTGTCTCCCGACCTGCTTTGACGCATATTCGTGGATGCAGAAAACACATTCTTCACCTCATTCTCCGGCAAATATTCATATATAAGTTGTACTCACAAACGCGATTGACTTCTCCATAAAGGTGCATAGTATACAAATATCCACTTAAAGTGGAAGAACACAACATACGAAATATGTATATAACGTGCGGTGTTAGCCGCACGCGCCCTTTCATGCATCTCCAGACGACGATGTCGCCCATCTCGAGCCCGAGTGGACGATCAGAGTTTCATTGACCTATGAAGCCCACAACCATCAGGAGTATAGACATGACATCCATTCAGATCACCGCAACCGGCGTCAAACTGCTCGATCCCTTCGTCCCGGTCATCGCAACTTTGCCGACAGGCGAAGCGAAGGAATCCTATTCCATCTCGGTCTCCGGCATGGGGCAGCTGACCGGCATTTCCTATACCGTGCCGGCGCATACCACGGGAAAAATCAAGGCCCAGCTGCAAATCTCGGCGCTTTCCAGCCAGGATGTGAAGGACCTCAACACGCTTGCGCTCGGAATGCTGGATGCTTCCTACCGCGAGGAGATCAACGAATACGAAAAGACCACGGCCAGCGCCAATCTTTCGGTCTGGACATGGTTCTTCGGCGGCGGTGGCGCTTCCGCCTCTTATGAAAAAACCAAACAGGAAATGCGCTCCAAGGGCCTGACGGATCAGCAGATCACCATGCTGATGGAGGCCTTCCTGGAACGCGCAACCAATATGTCGACGGTCGAGATCGAGTTCTATGTGAACAATCAGAACAACGACTACGCCGTCTCCGGTGACGTCTATCTCTACACGGTTTCCGGCACCATCAGCACTGAAAAAGGCACCTCCCAATACCGCATGCTGGCCGATCAGGCGGCGGCTGGCGGTCCTCCGCCAGCCGGCGGCGGCGCTCCCTCCAGCGGCAAGATTATTCCGCTGAACTGAGGGCTCGCGGGGCACGGGCGGCGCAGCCCTTCACCCCAACGGGAGCGCCGCCCCTTAAGAGCATTTCCAGGAAAAGTGGAACCCGGTTTTCCGTCCGGAAATGCGTCAAAACAAGGAGTTGGAGTGTTTTCGTGATTCGAAGAAAAACGAAAAAACTCTAAAAAACCAGGCATCCATCCTTCACCCCTTTTTTTTCCATGAGGCAAGCGAATGACTTTCGAGGAACTCACCGCGCTCAAGGAGCGGCATTACCATCAGCTGACAGGCATACCCGGCGTCACGGCGATCGGCGTCGGGTTGCTTGAGGACGACGCCGGCGAACTGACACAGGAGCTTGGCCTGATCCTTTACCACCGCGCGCCGGACCCATCGCTGAAGGCGGGTCTGATGACGACGCTGGGCGGCGCGCCGCTGCAGGTGCGGGAAGGATCCTTCGACCGCCCGAGCGAGGCGGTGCGAGAACTGCCCGCGCCCGGGACGGAATGGAAGGATCACCCCAGACGCCTCTCCGACAACCCGCGCGAAAAAGTCGTGGAACCGATGGTCGGCGGCATCAGCGGCAGTCCGGATTACTGGTCCTGGACCGACACCGTCGGCACCATCGGGCTGGTCGTCCGGGCCGCCAACGGAACGCCGCTGATCATGAGCAACGAGCATGTCATCTGCCGGGACAATGCCCAGGTCGGCGATGACGTGTCGCAGCCGGCGCGCACCTGGTTTGGCGATCTTGCCGCCAATATCGTCGCTTTCCAGAAAGGCAACATCGTCTATCAGGGAACGACCTATGGCGTCGATGCGGCCGTCGCCAGCCCGGCGAATGGCCGGCTCGCCACCATCGGCGCAATCTACAACCTCCCCTCGCCGGTGGGGGCGGCCGTTGCGGCGCTCAACATGAATGTCACGAAATCGGGCGTGACCAGCAATATCACCAATGGCGTCGTTTCCGGCTTTTACGACGTGCAGCAGCCGAATATGCGCAACCAGATCGGCATATCGCCGCGCCGCGCCGGCGAGGTCTTCAGCCAGCCGGGCGATAGCGGCAGCGCTGTCATCGACACCGCCGGCAATAATGTCGTCGGATTGTTCTGGGGCGCAAGCGGCGCGATCAGCCTCGCCAGCCCCATTCACCCCATCCTTAATCTTTTTAACTGCACCGTCGTTTGAAGAGACGGTGGCCACCCTTCCCGGCTGTCCGGGAGGGGTGGATGCCGCCCGGTCAACCGCCCCAGCGGTTACGAAACACCAGTTCCTCCAGCGGCACGCGCTGCCGCCAGCCTTTCACCGCCAGCTCCGGCTCGTTATAGAGCGCATCAACACGGCCGAGGCAGAGCCAAGCGACGATTTCAATATGGTCGGGAATACCGAGGATGGTGCGAATGTCACTATCGTGGAAAATACTGACCCAGCCGACGCCGACGCCTTCGGCGCGCGCCGCGAGCCAGAGGTTCTGGATGGCGCAGACGGTGGAATAGACATCCGTGCGCGGATTATGGGTGCGGCCCAGCACCACCTTGCCACCGCGTGTGGGATCGCAGGTGACGCAGATGCTGAGCGGCGCCTTGCGGATGCCTTCGAGCTTGAGACTGCGATAAAGCGCCTGCTGCTCGCCCGTAAACATCGCCGCTGCCTCTTCATTGGCGCGGCTGAAGGCCACAAAGGCCGCCTGACGGATGGCAGCATCAGTGACGAGCGTGAAATTCCACGGCTGCATGAAACCGACCGAGGGAGCCGAATGCGCCGCTTTCAACAGACGCTCGACAAGCTCGTCCGGCAGCGGATCGGGCAGGAACTGGTCGCGCACATCGCGGCGCGTCTCGATGGCGCGGTAGATCGCCTCGCGTTCCGCACAGGAAAACGGGCGGGCGGGCGAAAGCGCATGGTCGAATGGGCTGGCTTGCAATGGATCGCCAGCGGACGGATCGGTCGGCATCGTTTAACCCCAACAATGCGGGCGCGCCGGTGCCGAAACCATACCGGTTTCGCGCGCACAACGCACCTCTTCAGCAACCTGCCGCCGTCCGCGCGGTTCGGTCTATCCTGCCAGGCCGGTCTTCTGACTCGACTTCATCCGCCCCTTTCGCCTTCCCGAATAACTTCAGTGGCTTGTGAAAAGGACATCCGCCTCACAGCGCTGGGCACGTTCCGGTTTTTCACCGAATTCCCGATTCTCCCGCCGCAAGGGCGGGCACCTGACGAGAAAACTTATGATCAAGAGGACTTGCGAATGCAAGTATCGTAAGGGCGGTGCGGCAATGTGACCTCAACGAAAACCAAATCGCATCATTCCACAGGGAAATAGCGCACATAAGCGAATTCATCCCCGTCAGGCGACCAGTTGGGCGAGTTCATCGTCCCCTGCCCGCCGAAAAGCTCAAACAGCGTTTCAACATTGCCGCCATCCATATCCATCAGCCGCACCCGCACATCAAGATCACGCGGATGGTCGAAGACATCGCCGCCATAGGAGACAAACACCACCTTGTCACCTTTGGGAGACGGATGTGGAAACCAGTCACCATAGGAACTGTCGGTAATGCGCTCGACGGCGGAACCGTCCACCCGCACCCGCCAGATCTGCATCAGCCCCGTGCGGCTGGAATTGAAATAGATCCATCCCCCATCCGGCGAATAATCCGGCCCGTCATTGCGGCCCTCGCCATGGGTAAGGCGTGTTTCGACGCCGCTCCCAATATCCATGGAATAATGTCGAAGACCTGATCGCGAATGCCGCAATAGGCGAAACTCTTCCCGTCCGGCGCCCAGCCGTGCCAGTAGGAGGGAAGGTTCTTCGTCATCAGCTTCGGCGTGCCGCCTGTCGATGGCAAAAGATAAATGGCGCTCTTGCCGAATTCCACCTTGTCGGAAATGGCATAGAGCGAACCGTCAGGCGAAATGCCGTGGTCGTTGTTGCATTGCGTCGCAAAGCCGGTATCGACCTTCTCCGGTGAAGCGTCACCGAATGGGGACAGGCGATAGAGCAACCCCTCGCTGTTCAACAGCAGATATTTGCCATCCGGCGACCAGTTCGGCGCTTCGAACAATTCCGGCGTCTGCCACACCACCCGCATCTGCCGGGTGCGGATGTTGAAGATTTCGATGGAACTGCGCATGCTGCCTCCCGGGCTGTCGATAGTCTGGATCGGACCCTTGGCTGGTGCAGACATTCCGTTTGCTTTCGCCGCCATGGTGATTATGATCCTATGACCGCAGGCACCGTCCTGCAAATTCAAATCGGAAAAAACGCCAGCGTTCCGGCACCGCCCGTAACCCTCCCCGTTTCTCCCAGATCCGAGGTTCCGCGATGAATACCATCGCCGATCACGGCATCCGCTTCGGGCGGATCGCCGCAATGCTTCCTGTCAAAAATATCGAAAAGGCCCATGATTTTTATGTCGGTGTGCTGGGCTTCACAAAAACCTTCGAAAACGGCAACCCCGTTGGTTTCATGATCCTCAAACAGGGCAATGCCGAACTGCACCTGACATTGCAGCCCACCCATAAGGCAGCGCCCTTCAACGTGGCGCATATGATGGTAAGCGATGTCGATGCGCTGCACGCGCTCTGCAAGAGCCACGGGTTGCGCATCATCAAGGGCCTGCAGGACAAGGATTATGGCCTGCGCGCCTTTGTTTTTGAAGACCCTGACGGCAACCGCATCGATGTGGGGCAGGTTATTTGAGATGAATAGGCGGCGCGGCGTGTCCGCGCCGTCTGTTTATCCTCATTGTGGACCGAGCATGTGCCGCTCATTTCTTCTCCCCGCCGGGGAGAAGGTGGCGCGCCGCGCCGGATGAGGGGGCGACGGTAGAGATATGCGGAGAGCTAGCCCCCTCATCTGCCCCTTCGGGGCATCTTCTCCCCGGCGGGGAGAAGAAATGAGCAGCACCCTCCACCCACCAATCACCTGTCACGAAACCGGTTGGTAATCGGATAACGCCGGTCACGGCCGAAATTCTTCTTGGTGATCTTCACGCCCGGCGCCGATTGCCGGCGCTTGTATTCAGCAAGGTAGAGCAGATGCTCCACCCGGTGCACGGTGGCCACATCATGGCCACGCGCCAGAATTTCCTCAACCGACATTTCCTTCTCGACGAGGCACTCAAGAATATCGTCCAGCACCGGATAGGGCGGCAGCGAATCCTGGTCGGTCTGGTTGGGGCGCAATTCGGCCGACGGAGCCTTGGAGATGATATTGGCCGGGATCACCTCGCCGGAAGGACCGAGCGCGCCCGGCGGCACATTACCGTTGCGCCAGCTGGAAATGGCATAGACCTGCATCTTGTAGAGGTCCTTGATGGGGTTGAAACCGCCATTCATGTCGCCGTAGAGCGTGGCATAACCCACCGACATTTCCGACTTGTTGCCTGTCGTCACCACCATCGAGCCGAACTTGTTCGAGACGGCCATGAGAATGGTGCCGCGCGTGCGGCTCTGCAGGTTTTCCTCGGTAATGCCCTCTTCCGTGCCTTCGAAGAGATCTGACAGTGCCGAGAGGAAACCCTCCACCGGCTCGACGATCGGCACGATATCGTAACGGCAGCCCAGCGCTTTCGCGCAATCGGCCGCATCCTTCAGCGATTCTTCCGAAGTATAGCGGTAAGGCAGCATGATGCAGCGCACCCGCTCCTCGCCCAGCGCATCCACGGCAAGGGCGGCACAGATCGCCGAATCGATGCCGCCGGAAAGGCCGAGAACCACGCTCTTGAAACCGTTTTTGTTGACGTAATCGCGGAAGCCCAGCATGCAGGCGCGGTAATCCGCCTCCTCGCCTTCGGGAATCTTCGAGAATGGTCCGCTGTCGCAATGCCAGCCGTCTGCCGTGCGTTTCCAGTCGGTGACGGCAAGCGTTGCCTCGAACTGGCTCATCTGGAAGGCAAGCGTCTTGTCGGCATTAAAGCCAAAGCTTGCGCCATCGAACACCAGCTCATCCTGCCCACCCAGCTGGTTGGCGAAGACGAGAGGCAGGCCGCTTTCAATCACCTGCCGCAGCGCCACCTGGTGGCGCACGTCCAGCTTGCCGCGATAATAGGGCGAACCGTTTGGCACCAGCAGGATTTCCGCCCCGCTTTCGGCCAGCGTTTCGCACACGCCCATCTCGTTCCAGATTTCCTCGCAGATCGGAATACCGATCCTGACCCCACGGAAATTATAGGGACCGGAAATCGACCCTTCGGCGAAAACGCGTTTTTCGTCGAACTCGCCATAATTCGGCAGGTCGATCTTGTCGCGCAGCGCAATGATCTTGCCGCCATCCAGCAACGCCACCGAATTGTGCCGGCCCGTCTCGCCCTGGCGCGGAAAACCGATAACGACACCCGGCCCGCCATCGGCGGTGTCCGCTGCCAGCTCTTCCACGGCCTTCAGGCAGGCCTTCAGGAACGCCGGCTTCAGCACCAGATCTTCAGGCGGGTAGCCGGATATGAACAGCTCGGTCAGAAGCAGGAGATCGGCGCCCTGCGTTGCCGCATCGGCCCTTGCCTCACGCGCCCTGGCGAGATTGCCCGCCACGTCGCCAACGGTGGGATTGAACTGCCCGACGGCAATCCGGAGATGGTTCTGGATATCGTGTCTGTCGCTCATGCCATTTCAATACCGCGCCCGTGGCCGCTCCGCAACGCGGCAATTGCATGCCATCGCCTGGACGATGCGCCACCGCTGCGTTCACGCTAAGGTTATCACCGCTCCAGCCATCCTCCGCAAAGTTCATGTCGCGTTCATCGCGCTTATGTGACAGTTACATGACACTTTTGCGACGCCCGATTCACCTCCCCGGATTGGGCGTCCGCCTGCAATACCGGAGTATGAGTTTGAGAGATTCGGCGCCAAAAACAACGGCTTCCGAAAAGGCTGGTTTCGTCTTTTCGCCTGCATGGACAAGGAGCCTTTCCAAGCTTTCGGGCGCGGTCTATACGCTGGCCAATCTGACGGTCGCATCCATCGTGCTCGTCGTGGCGCTGGAATGGATTGCCCGCGGTTCGCTCCATGATGTCGGTGCTTTCCTCACCTCCTCCGCCCGGCCGGGCATGACCACCATTGCCGCCGTGCTCACCCTTCTCGTCGCGCTGGATGCGATCCTTGGCCGGCGTTATCTGTCCCTCATCGCAGTTGCCCCGCTCTGCGCGCTGACGGGGCTGATTTCCGCGCAGAAACAGACCTATCTCTCCGATCCGCTTTACCCATCCGACCTGCTGTTCGGCCGCCAGATTTTCGAGCTCTTACCCACAATGCTGAAGGCGCAACCGCTGACGGCAGTGCTGGTTGGCCTCGGCATCTGCGCCGCCATTGCGGCTGTCGTGGCGCTCTGGCTGCTGGCGCGCCGCCATTCGCCATCATTGAGCTGGCGTGAACGCGCCGCGGGGCTCGCACTGGCGCTGCCGCTTCTTGCCGGCCTTGCCTCGCTGATGGACTATTCGCATTATTCCTGGGTCCGCGATCGCCTCAACATCATTCCCATGATGTGGGATCAGCAGGAAAACTACCGTCACAACGGCTTCCTGATGGCTTTCGCCTTCAATATTCCGATGGCCAATGTCTCGGCGCCGCAGGGTTATGGCGAAAACAGCATCGCCGACCTGACCTCGGAGCCCGCCGCTTTCGCCGCCAACAAGGGCGATTATCCTGATGTGATCATGCTGATGAGCGAATCGCTGTGGGATCCGACGCGGCTTGAAAAGGTGAAGCTCTCCGCCGATCCGATGCCGACCATCCGCGCCAAACAGTCCGGCAACGTGTTCTCGCCCGAGTTCGGCGGCATGACGGCGAATGTGGAATTCGAGGCGCTGACCGGCTTTTCCAACGCCTTCCTGCCCTATGGCAGCATTCCCTATCAGCAATATATCCGCCGCCCGGTGCCCTCGCTCGCCAGCTTCTTCCGCGGTGAAGGTTATTCCGCCATCGCCATGCACCCATTCCAGGAATGGTTCTGGAACCGCAAGCAGGTCTATACGAATTTCGGCTTCGAGGAATTCCGCTCCGAAGCGACTTTGCCGGCCATGGAAAAACGCGGCAACTTTGCCTCCGACGATGCGCTGATGGACGAGATCATGGCGACGGCCGACAAGGCGCAGAACCCGCTCTTCCTCTTTGCCGTCACCCTTCAGGGACATGGGCCTTACGAGGCGAACCGTTACGCCGAAAACACCATCGGCGTCGAAGGCGACCTCTCCGCCTCGGCCTCGCAGGCGCTGGCCACCTATTCGCAAGGGGTGGCGGAAGCCGATGAAGCGCTTTTGAAAATGATGCGCTGGGCCAAGAAACGCGACCGTGAAACCATCATCGTCCTCTTTGGCGACCACCTGCCGCCGCTTGGCCAGACCTTCGTGGAAAGCGGTTATATGCCGGGCATGGTGGCCAGCCGCCGCGCGCCGCTGGAGGTAATGAAGAAGGAGCATGAGACGCCGCTCGTCGTCTGGTCCTCCAAGAAGGGCGTGCGCAAGAATATCGGCAGCATCAGCCCGGCGCTTTTGCCCTATCACGTGCTGAAGACTGCCGGCTTCTCCGATCCCTTTTATACCGGCACGCTCGGCGAGGTGCAGCAGGCCTTCTCCGTCATCGACCGGCATATGCTGGTGGCGACCGATGGCAAGGCCCTGCCCGACTGGTCTATCGCCCCGAACGCCGTTCCCGACGTGGTGCGCGATTACCGCCTGCTGCAGTTCGACATGATGTTCGGCGCCCAATATGGCCGCGAGCGCTTCTTCCCCGGCTTCAACTGGCTGCACGAGGGCGCGCCGGCCGTCTGATACTTTTCGGCGGGGACGCCTGAACCGCATGGCAGCGGAAATCGTTTGAATTCCACCGCCATGCGGGTTTATCTCGCACAGAGCGCAGGCACCTCATCAAAACCGGAGACACACCGTGTCAGATATCTCCGACTACATCACGTCGCATTTCAAGCGTTCCTCCCGCGAAATCGGTGAGGTGGAGCGCCGCATTCTGGAACTGTCGCACCAGAAAAAACTGATCTCGCGCGACACCAATGCCGAATTTTCCGCTGGAGCAAGCCTTGGCGACAGGCTGGCCGACAATATCGCCAAGATCGGCGGCTCCTGGGGTTTCATCCTCTCCTTCTGTTTTTTCCTGATCTTCTGGGCGATCATCAACACCATCATCCTGACCACCCGCGCCTTCGACCCGTACCCGTTCATCTTCCTCAACCTGCTGCTTTCCATGCTGGCCGCCATTCAGGCGCCCATCATCATGATGTCGCAGAACCGCCAGGCCGCCCGCGACCGTTTCGAGGCCGCCAAGGATTATGAGGTGAACCTGAAGGCCGAGCTGGAAGTGCTGTCACTGCATGAAAAGATCGACGTTAAGGTGCTGGCCGAACTGGCGGCGCTGAGACAGGATCTCGCCGCACTCCACCACCACGTCACCCGTAAGGACGGCTGACACCGGCAAAATTCATCCCCGCTTTTCCCCGTCCTACCGCGTGCAGTTATCTTGCATCCAGTCCTGCCGGGTGGATGCCAGACGTGGCTGAAACCGAGGGACGGTTCTGATGGGGACGGTGGCGCGTTCGTGACGACAGAACCATTTCGCAAAGTGCGGTGCACAGCCCTTTGCGAGATACGGCATGGTGAAAGACCCGGCTGCGCAACGCATCCGACCCACACCAACCCCGACAATAGCGCAGCCGGGCCATCGCCTGAAGTGCTCCCGCTATCCCCGTCCGGCAGCGCCGTGCGGGATGAAGGTGTTGGGGGTTTGGAGCATAGTGGACGCGGGCGCGTGTGGCTTTACCCCCCTCTGCCCTGCCGGGCATCTCCCCCACAAGGAGGGAGATCGGCAGGAGGCGCTACCTCCACTTCATTCGCAAATGTTGAGATGGAGGAAAACCTGCCCGCGGGTCGATCTCCCCCCTTGAGGGGGAGATGCCCGGCAGGGCAGAGGGGGGTAAGCCACACGCACCTTGCGTCCACCTAAAATTCCCCCCCAGTTACGAATCCGTCAGATTCTTGCGCTACAGATTGACGCAGGCGTTTGTTGCATTGCACTCTTGCGGGCAAGGCTGACGCGGGAATCACTCCCCATCGTCAAAATGGCATCACGACCATTTCGCGACGACGCCGCGCCGGATGCGACATCCGGTTATCGCAATGCATTCTATTCCGGGGTTTTTTTCATGCACCAGTTCGATCTGATTGTTGTCGGCAGCGGTCCGGCGGGAAGACGGGCCGCCATTCAGGCCGCCAAGCTCGAAAAGAAGGTTCTGGTCATCGAGAAGGGCAGCCGCGTCGGCGGCGTTTCGGTGCACACCGGCACCATTCCTTCCAAGACCCTGCGTGAAACCGCGCTCAACCTCACCGGCTGGCGTGAGCGCGGCTTTTACGGTCGCTCCTACCGCGTCAAGCAGGAGATCGACGCCGACGATCTGCGCCGACGCCTGCTCATCACGCTGGATCACGAAGTCGAGGTGCTCGAACACCAGTTTGCCCGCAACCGCGTGCAGCACATTCGCGGCACGGCAAGCTTCGTTGACGCCAACACCATGAAAGTGGTGAAGAACGACGGCGAGATCATGAACGTCACCGGCACCTCCATCCTGCTGACCATCGGCACCCGCCCCTACCGGCCGCCGCACATCCCCTTCGACGGCCAGGCGGTACTCGATTCGGATGAGATTCTCGAAATCAAGGAACTGCCGCGCTCAATGGTCGTCGTCGGCGCGGGTGTCATCGGCATCGAATATGCGACGATCTTCAGCGCGCTCGACACGCAGGTGACGGTGGTGGAACCGCGCGAGACCATGCTGGAATTCATCGACAAGGAAATCGTCGAGGACTTCACCTATCAGCTGCGTGATCGCAATATGAAGTTGATCTTCGGCCAGAAGGCGGAAAAGGTGGAGCGCGACGAGAACGGCAAATGCCTCGTTTCGCTCGGCAATGGCCGCGTGCTCAAAACGGAGACGGTGCTGTTTGCCGCCGGCCGTGTCGGCGCCACCGATACGCTCAATCTTTCGGCCTGCGGGCTGGAAGCCGACAGCCGTGGCCGCCTGAAGGTCGATCCCGAAACCTTCCAGACCTCGGTGCCGAACATCTATGCCGCCGGCGACATCATCGGTTTCCCCAGCCTTGCCTCCACGTCCATGGAACAGGGCCGCATCGCCGCCCGCCACGCCGTGGGCGCACCGGCTGGCGAACCGCCGCAATTCTTCCCGTACGGCATCTATGCCGTACCGGAAATCTCCACCTGCGGCCTGACGGAAGAAGAAGTCATCGAACGCGGCATTCCCTATGAATGCGGCATCGCCCATTTCCGCGAAACCTCGCGCGGCCACATCATGGGTCTCGACAGCGGCCTCTTGAAGATGATCTTCTCGCTAAAGACCCGCCGCCTGCTGGGCGTCCACATCGTCGGCGAAGGCGCAACCGAACTGGTGCATATCGGCCAGGCGGTGCTGAACCTCAAAGGCACGGTGGAATATTTCGTGGAGAATACGTTCAATTACCCCACGCTGGCTGAGGCCTACAAGATTGCCGGGCTGGATGCGTGGAACCGCATGGGTGAGATCAAGAAGGATTGAGCTGCGCGTTCCAGAGAACAACGCACCAATCTGTTCAGCCAGTGCTTATGCCAAGGTCCTGGCATCCTCGCCCGTCATACCGGCCTGAGCCGGTATCCAGCCAGCCCAAGTCCTTGGGCTGAAACGACTCTCATGGCGCAGACGCGCCCTTGCTGGATGCCGGATCAAGTCCGGCATGACGGAGGAGAGGCCTTTATCTCCATCTTGCATTTCACCTGCGCACGCGCACCGCAGGCAGCCCGCCCACTCACCAGCGAATACTATACCGCGCACTCACGCCGGGCCGGAAGTGATCCGCATAGCCCTGATCCAGCGTTCCCCGCACTGTCAGATTGTCGCCAATCTTCTGCTCCACCGCCACGCCGCTGCTGAATTCGTTGAAACTGTTGCGGCTCGCCCCCGTCAGCACGAAAGCGGTGCCGGTCTCGGAGCGGGAAAGGCGCAATGACTGCGACACGTCGAGGCCGTTCCATTGCTGCGCCGTGCCGTCATAACGCACGGTGAAATTGCGGTTCGCCTCGATATCCAGCTCCGGGGTGACGATGCGCTTCTGCTGCGAGGTCACGGAAACGCTGCTCGAGCCGGTCAGTGCATTGAAGATGACGCCGACATCGCGGGCAAGCGAGACGCCGGGCAACTGTTCGGCAAGCAAGGTGACATTGCCCCATACCCGCACCGGCGTATCCACCACCTGCCCCGTCCTGGAGGCATTCATGCCCATTTCCAAACCCGCACGGATCGGCGTATCGACCGGCAGCTTCGCGCCAATGCGCGCCGTATAGGACCGGTCGGAATTCTTGACCGGCTTCCAGATCAGCCCGGCTTCGTCGGCACGGGCGGCAGTGCCGGTGGCGGTGAACAAAGACAACAGAAGGGCGAAACCCGTTCGTGGCGACATATCTTGTCCCCTGGCAAATTAAGGGCGCACCGGGAGAACCCGGCAGGCACGGTAAAAGCTTAAGGCCAATGGTTTGGCGGCGATAAGGCCACATCAAAGCGGCGCGCAATGCCCGAACGGCCGCGTTCCGCGACCGGGGCAAATCATGCTGCGCAGGGTGCCAGATGAACGGGAGATGAACAAGAGCAGATGCAACAAAAAATCATGCTGCACTGCATTGTGATCAGAACGACGATGAGGAAGCTCTCATGCTCCCTTTTGCGGCTGGGCCTGTACAGCGGGCAAGAATATCATCCACCACCACGTCTAGAGGTCTGGATGAACTGACGACGGTTGCATGAACGGGGAGGTCTTCTTTCGTGGCATGGAGTTGCAAGACAAACTCCCGTTCAGCCGGGTTTCCACCGAATTCGTCCGCGGGCCTGGCTGCCAACCTCTTTTGCAAAGTCGCACCATCAACATCGAGAACAAAGACCTCATCGAACACGTCGATAAAATGCTGAAAGTTCCTCGAGCCACCGCAGAAGAAAGTGATTGCGTGCGTTCGATCTGTCGCAAGCTCCTGAACTTTCTCGACATCCCAAATATGGCGTCGGTGCCGGAAGGCAATATCTCCACCGCCTTGAAACAGGGCGAGATCGACCGGTTCGCCGGTTTCAGGATCGCCTTTGTAGGCAAGCTCACGATCGCCGTGGATGACATGATAGCCACGCCGCTGGAGTTCCGTTGCCACCGAGGTTTTACCGACGCCGGAAACACCCTCGATCAAATAGTTTCTGACACCCATGACGCTGCCGTTCGACATTCCTCAAATGTGGCCTGCGCCACCTGATCCGGTGGCCACGCGTTTCGACCATAATAATCCGGAATGACGTAATGATGTCGGCGCTTCAAATCTTCATCACCCGCAAATATTGATCCCGAAAAAGCGCGCACCCAAAACAAAAAGGCCGCAGCTTTCGCCACGGCCTTTTTCAATCAGCTTCCACTGAAGAAGATTATTCGGCGTCGCCTTCAGCGGCCTTCTTCTTGGCCGGAGCCTTCTTCTTCGGAGCGGCTTCTTCGCCTTCAGCGGCGTCGTCAGCCTTGGCAGCAGCCTTTTTCTTGGCAGGGGCCTTCTTCTTGGTTTCCGTTGCTTCTTCGGCGTCGTCAGCCAGCAGCTCTTCCTTGGAAACGGTCTTGTCCGTTACCGAGATTTCGGAGAGCAGCTTGTCGATGACCTTTTCTTCGAAGATCGGAGCGCGCAGCGAAGCGGAAGCGCCGGGAGTGTTGCGGAAGAAATCGAGGATTTCCTTCTGCTGGCCGGGGAACTGCTGCAGCTGCTGGAACAGCGCGCGCTGCATTTCTTCTTCGGTCACTTCAACGCCGGCCTTTTCGCCGATTTCGGAGAGAACGAGGCCGAGACGGACACGGCGTTCAGCCAGCTTGCGATATTCTTCGCGGGCTTCTTCTTCGGTCGTGTCTTCGTCAGCGAAGGTCTTGCCGGACTGGGCGAGATCGGTGTTGATCTGGCGCCAGATGTTGTCGAACTCGGCGTCAACGAGGCCAGCCGGGGTGTCGAACTTGTACATTTCGTCCAGCTGGTCGAGGATCTGACGCTTGACCTTCTGGCGGGTGATGTTGCCGTACTGGCTTTCGATCTGGCCCTTGACGATTTCCTTCAGCTTTTCAGCCGATTCGAGACCGAGCTTTTCAGCCAGTTCGTCGTTGATTTCAACGGCGGCAGCAGCGGCAACTTCCTTGACGGTGATGTCGAAGTTGGCTTCCTTGCCGGCAAGGTTTGCAGCCGGGTAGTCAGCCGGGAAGGTCACGGTGATGGTCTTTTCGTCGCCAGCCTTGACGCCGACCAGCTGGTCTTCGAAGCCGGGGATGAAGCGGCCCGAACCGAGAACCAGTTCAGCATCTTCAGCAGCGCCGCCGTCGAAGGCAACGCCGTCAACCTTGCCAAGGTAGTTCATGGTGACGCGGTCGCCATCGGCGGCCTTGCCCTTCTTGGCTTCAAAGGTGCGGGCGCTTTCGGCGATCTTCAGGATCTGCTCGTTGATTTCGTCTTCAGAGACTTCAACAACTTCGCGGGTAACCTTGATGCCGTCATTGGCCTTCAGTTCGATGGCCGGGATGATTTCGTAAGCAACGGTGAATTCGAAATCGGATTCAGCCGACAGGATCTTTTCGGCTTCCTGCTCGTCTTCGGTCATGGAGATGGCCGGCTGGGTAGCAGACTTCTCGCCGCGGCTGGAGAGGATTTCGGTCGGCTTTTCACGCACCAGCTCGTTGACGAGGTCGGCCATGATGGACTTGCCGTACATCTTCTTCAGGTGGCCCATCGGCACTTTGCCGGGACGGAAGCCGTTGATGCGAACCTTGTCCTTGGCGTCAACCAGGCGCTCGTCCAGACGGGCCTTCATGTCGGCGGCCGGAATAACGACCTTGAGTTCGCGCTTCAGCCCTTCAGCGAGCGTTTCGATAACCTGCATTTTCCTAACCTTCACATCATGGCGGCGGTGCTCAGACAGCCGTTGGTTTACTTTCGAGCACTGCGCCGGAAACATCGTTCCCCGGCCGTGGCTTCCCTTATTTCTTTACACAAGCGCCTGCCGGGCAACATTGCGCCCGCGCCGGAGACAAAGGTGCAAAGGGGATGATGAACCCCGAAGCTCCCCGCATCTTATAAAGATGCACTCTGGCGCAAGCGTGGCACAGCCATGCTTTGCTTGTGGTGCGGGTAGAGAGACTCGAACTCCCACGCCGAAGCGTTGGTACCTAAAACCAATGCGTCTACCAATTCCGCCATACCCGCACGTTGGGCGGCGGTATGTCACAATGTTCAGAAAGGGTCAAGCACGCCGTTCCCACGCCTTTCGTTTCCTCCGGACTTTTCTCATCCCCCGCGCCGGTGGCAAGAGACGGCCGCCCTCCCCGCTTATTCGCCGCCCGCGCCGGGGACAGCGCGCAACAGCCGGACAGAGGCGTTTTGGGAGAAAAAACGGCAAGCCGCACCACATCCGCCTCCCATCGCCTTCCCGACCTACCTCGCCCGGCACATCGCATGCAGGCAGGCGCGTAAAACAGGCAATATTTATGCGGCTACATTGACATTATATATAGCCTGCCCCGCAGCCCAAGTTGCCGGATTGCCGGCCCCTTCTCCAAACCGGCGATTCAGGGCTTCCGCACCCTGCCCCGCCCCTTATCCGTTCATCTCACACGCCTTCGCACTGCCGAACCCCCGGGCGATCACCAAAAGCACACAAATTGGTCACAAATTATGCATGAATCGCCGCAATCAGCCTGATTTACCGGCTTGCATTGCATTACGCGCATAGGTGACATCTTGCTTTGTCTGTTTTTGTTTTGATTAAACCGATTATATTCGTGGTCATACAGAGATCGAGTTCAGCCCCGGACCAAAGCCTCCCAAGACTGGCCGCAGAGACTGAACAGCACGAAGAGGAAGATGAAAATGAACATTGCACGCTCGCTCACCAACTGGCGCAAGTATCGTCAGACCGTAACCGAACTCGGCCGCATGACCGACCGCGAACTGAGTGACCTCGGCATTGGCCGTCAGGACATCCGCCGCGTCGCCAAGACCGCCGTCGGCTTCTAATTATACGCCCCGCCGCTTGATGCGGCGGATGCGAGACGACCTACCCAAAAAGGCCAGAGGCTCCCGCCTCCGGCCTTTTTTCGTTTTGGGCGGTTCTCCAGGTCGAAAGTGGTTCTGCCGTAGCCACTCGCGCGGTCGGCAGATGAAAAATGCATCCAAGATGCCTGCCATTTGCGCGGCGCGAATAATGCAAGAGCCGCCGCACCGCTCCTTTTTCACCTGAAAAGCCCCTTCAGCGCCGCCAAAGGCCGCCATATCGGTCAAAACCGCCTGAAACACAGGCATTTCCGCTCATATTTTGCCCACATGATATTCAGAGCCGCAAATTTAGCCGACATACTGCACAAATGCATGGCAGTAGCCTAAATTCTGCACTGCACAACATGGCTTAATGTCTATATATAAACCTCAACAGCCGAGAGCACAGAGAAACACTGAGCCGGCAGACGAAATCAACAGAGATAGATTGAGGAAACGACCATGAACCCTATCCGCATTGCAAAGAACTGGATCTCCTACCGCCGCACGATCAACGAACTCGGCAGCCTCTCCAACCAGGCTCTGAGCGACATCGGTCTGACCCGTTACGACATCCGTAACGTAGCAGCCCGTTCGTTCCGCTAAGGCGTAAACGATCGTCCCGCTGCCCGACCTCCAGGGCGCGACGATCGAGCGACAGGTTTTAAGAAAACGGCGCCTTTGGCGCCGTTTTTGATTCTCGGGTCTGGCTCGAGAAATTAGCCTTTGGATAGGCGCCCGGCATCGCCGCATATTTCTTCTCCCCGTCGGGGAGAAGGTGGCCCGAAGGGTCGGATGAGGGGGCAACGCCAGCGATAGGCCGCACCCTCGCCTCCTCATCCCGCTGCCGCGGACTTCTCCCCGGCAGGGAGAAGAAACAAGGGTACGCACTCGCTCCCAAAAATGCTTGCCTGCTTCCCAGCCTTGTCGCGAAGTTAGCAGCTCGCCCCCCTCATACCCTCCATCCCTCAAAAACATTTGGCTGCCCCGGCCATGCATGCTAGTGCATCCCGCAAACAATGCCGTGTCCTTCAGGACCCGTGCGGAACAATCACTCGAGAGACAGCCGTCGGACGGGAGCCTTTGCCCCGCGGCGGCCCATGGACGCCAGCATGCAAGACAAGACCCATTCTCCCATTCATGTCGTGGGCGGCGGACTGGCCGGTTCGGAAGCCGCGTGGCAGATTGCTGAGAGCGGCGTGCCCGTCATCCTGCACGAAATGCGCGGCGTGCGCGGCACGGATGCGCATAAGGGTGATACGCTGGCGGAACTGGTCTGTTCCAACTCCTTCCGCTCCGATGATGCGACGGCCAATGCGGTCGGCGTCATCCATGCCGAAATGCGGCTTGCCGGCTCGCTGATCATGGCCTGTGCCGACAAACATCAGGTGCCGGCCGGCGGCGCGCTTGCCGTCGACCGCGACGGGTTTTCGCTTGCCGTTACCGAAATGCTGGAAAGTCACCCACTGGTGACGATCGTCCGCGAAGAGGTTTCCGGCCTGCCACCGAAGGAATGGGGCAGCACAATCATTGCCACCGGGCCGCTCACCTCGCCGGATCTGGCGGCGGCAGTGCAGACAGAAACGGGTGAGGATGCGCTGGCCTTTTTCGACGCCATAGCCCCCATCGTGCACCGCGACAGCATCAACATGGATATCTGCTGGTACCAGTCGCGTTACGACAAGGTCGGCCCCGGCGGCACGGGCAAGGACTACATCAACTGCCCGATGGACGAAGAGCAATATAACGCCTTCATCGACGCGCTGATTGCCGGCGACACGGTCGGGTTCAAGGAATGGGAAGGCACACCCTATTTCGACGGCTGCCTGCCGATCGAAATCATGGCCGAACGCGGCCGCCAGACGCTGCGCCATGGCCCGATGAAACCGATGGGGCTGACCAATGCCCATAACCCCACCGTGAAGGCCTATGCCGTGGTCCAGCTGCGCCAGGACAATGCGCTCGGCACGCTCTACAACATGGTGGGTTTCCAGACCAAGCTGAAATATGGCGTGCAGGCGGATGTGTTCCGCATGATTCCGGGCCTCGAAAATGCGGAATTCGCGCGTCTCGGCGGCCTGCACCGCAACACCTATATCGATTCCCCGACCCTGCTCGATCCGTCGCTAAAACTGAAATCCCGTCCGGACCTGCGTTTCGCCGGCCAGATCACCGGCTGCGAGGGATATGTGGAAAGCGCCTCGGTCGGCCTTCTCGCGGGCCGCTTCGCCGCCGCCGAACGGAAGGGCGAGGCCCTGAGCCTGCCGCCGGCCACCACGGCCCTCGGTTCGCTTCTCAACCACATCACCGGCGGCCACCTCTCCTCAGATGATGAGCCGGGCAAACGCTCCTTCCAGCCGATGAACATCAATTTCGGCCTGTTCCCTGAACTGGAGCCGGGTTCCATCGTCAAGCCGGAGGGCGTGAAACGTTTTCGCGGCAAGGACAAGACGATCATGAAACGTCAGCTGGTTGCAGCTCGGGCGCTGAAGGATTGCGCGCAGTGGCTGGGGATGGGCGAACCCATCAAGGTTTCCGGCGCAGGGGAGCAGTGAACGGGAAAGCCCGTTCAGGGCACGTACGGTGACCGTTATCCTCAGCGAACATTCCAGAAGGACCAGTCCGACTTGCCCTTCTGATATTTATAGTGCCGCGAGAAATACGGATTGACCGTGGCGACATATTCGAACTCGATGGTCGTCGGGTGCAGGAACGAGAATAGCGGGCTATATTTATAACGCCCCGAAATCACGATGACGGCTTCCTCTTCCTTGAAATTTCCCGCCTTCAGCATCTTGTCCCAGGTCACGGCTTCTGCGGACCCGAAGAAGTCGTAGGGCGCGAATTCGACGGTTGCGACGCCGCCCACCAATTTGGCGCTCCGCAAGGTCAGATCGAGCTTCTTCGAGTCAAGAGGTTGCCCGGCCTGAATGACAAAGGTTTTTACCCCCGTCCTCACCCGCTCCTCGAATTCCGGGAAACGGGCGGACCAGCGGGCTGTATTGTCGACGACCGTGACGAAACGGTCGTAGCTGAGCCAGCCACGACCAGTCTCGATCATCACCGCCAGAAAGATGATCAGCATTGGCAATAGCAGGGAGAATTCCACCGCGGCGACGCCGGAGCGCGACCGCACCATGGCGGCGAGGACGGATTTCAGCCGAAACACCATCATTCCGTCACCCGAACGGCGGTGATCGCCAGAGAGACATTCTGTAATTGCGGCTGCGTGTCGCTACCACCGGGGATCAGCAGGCGCGTCGTGGGCAGAATGAATAGCCAATTGTAACCGAGCGCCAGAAGATATTGCCCGGCTTTTTTATCCGGCGCCTGAAACTTGTTCTCGATGGGAAATGTCAGCGGCACGGCGGTGAAATCCGCATCCGGGATCGGGACGAGCGTTATCTTCATGTCGATTTCCGTCGTGCCGAGCAGGAAATTCGAGGCGATGACACGCCTGAATTCGATTTCGGTAACCGCCGTATGGCTTGCCGCCGCCTTGCGCAGCATTTCCGCGCCGGCATTGGCCGCGGTTGCCAGATTGAGAGTGAGCAGCAGCGCCAGACCGACTTCGAAAATGCCGAAGACCAGCAGGAAATAGAGCGGCATGAGCAGGCCAAACTCGACGGCGGTGGCCGCCCGGATGTCGAGTGCATAAGAGCGGAACCGAGCACGGCAACGGCGAAAGAGGCCTTTATTTCGGTGAGTCGACATACTTCACCTCAAAAGCCGTGATGATGCCGCCAAGACTGTCGCTTTTCCCGCCTGCGGCAATCGTCAGCTTGTAGACGGAATAGATATCAACCGTGATCGAATAACTGCGGCGCTCCCAGAAGACTTTGTCCTTCTGCGCCATTTCGATGATCTTCTTTTCGGGGCCTAATTGCGGACGCTGGAGCTGCAGGAAGATGTCGATGTCGTTGGTGCCGCCATAGGCGTCGTTGCGGCCATTATACCAGACCGAAACCTCATATTTTCCGGGATGCAGTTCGACAATCTTGAAGATGGAACTGTTGGCGTCGCTTTTCTTCTGCTTATCCCAATGGCTATCCAGTTCCACCACATATTTGGTCGGCGGTATTCCGCCATTTTCGGCTTTCAGCAAAGAGGGTTTTTGCGGATCGTCCGGCTTGGGTGGACATGGATTCGTTGCCGCGGATTGCGACGCGTCCTCATCGGTTTCTTTCGGTTTGTTGTTTTTCGGATCTTGTGCGTCAGTCGGAGCGACCTCCGGCTGCGAAACACTCGCGCAAGCAGGTCCGGCATCCTTCTTCGGCTCCTCATAACCCTGCCAGCCGAATTTCTTGCGGCACGCCGCATTGCTCCAGTCCTGAAGCTCGATGCCGGGGCCTGTGCCGCCGTCCCATCCAATTTCCTCATAGCTGACGACGCCCCAGCAACCATTCGGGGCGTCGGGGCTTTTACCGTTTTTGAGAATCCGGTCTTTACCGTTCAGCCGGTCGAATGTGTTGTTGACGATCACCTCGCCGTCATAGGGATAGGGAGGAATACCGTCGCAACGGTAAGTCAGCGCGTAGTCCATCTTTTCGACATTGAACAGGCCACCCAACACCGTCTTATAGGTAAATTTCGCTTCAATATCGGTGGTCAGCCAGTCGATCGTCACGTCGCGGCTCACCACATCCTGTTTGGTGGAAGTGATGAGCGCGTCGAACGTATCCAGCACGTTTTTGCGGCGCACCTCATCGATAGGCACATTCGTCCGGGTCGGTTTCGTCGAGCGCTCACAGGCCTGCGCGATCACCCGTTTCGACTGGCTGTAATAGGCCAGCGCCCGGCCGCCTTCGAACAGCAGTCCGAATGTGAAAAGAAAAACCGGCATCAGCAATGCCGTCATGATCGCAAAATTTGCCCGCCGATCCCTCAGAAGCAGGCGGAAATGACGCGCCGACGCGCTCAAGATTTTTTCAATATGAAACATCTGCAATGATCGCTTTTCGTCCAACCGCCACGGATCGTTCCGGCTCCCCCCAGCCAGACACACAAAGACTGCAGTCGGGCGAAATTCCCCCGGCCACAGGATATAAATTCAGCAAAACCGCTGATGCTCACCGCGATCATGGCGGCGCGACACAAGTGGCGAAGGCCAATTGCACTCGCGAGATAAAGGTATTTTCCGGAACCACCGATTGATGGCCGCCCAATTTCATTCGTCATTCTACATGGCGAATTAAACACCAGATTCGTAAATTAAAGATCACCCAAATATCAAAAATAGTATGTAAAATCATGTATTTAAATCAGATATTCATAATTTATTATAGTCGAAATATTCAATTGAATACGCTGGGTCGATATTCCATTGCGGATACAATTTTGCCGAGGCTCGCTCTTCTCGTCCAGCACGAGACGTGCTTCACTTTTTTGGTCGTAACTGAGACGTGAAGGTCGCTTTTGCCCCTTGTCCCTGCCGACAAGCTCGGGCAAAACAGCCCTATCCAATCATGAGACAACGCCAGGAGATCGAAAATGGACGTTCGCGCCGCAGTTGCCATTCAGGCAGGAAAACCGCTTGAGGTCATGACCGTCCAGCTGGAAGGTCCCCGCGCCGGCGAAGTGCTTGTTGAGGTCAAGGCGACCGGCATCTGCCACACCGACGATTTCACACTCTCCGGTGCTGACCCGGAAGGTCTGTTTCCGGCAATCCTCGGCCATGAGGGTGCCGGTATCGTCGTTGATGTCGGCCCCGGCGTCACCTCGGTCAAGAAGGGCGATCACGTCATTCCGCTCTACACGCCGGAATGCCGCGAGTGTTATTCCTGCACCTCGCGCAAGACCAATCTCTGCACCTCGATCCGCGCCACCCAGGGTCAGGGCGTCATGCCTGACGGTACCTCGCGTTTCTCGATCGGCAAGGACAAGATCCATCACTACATGGGCTGCTCGACCTTCTCGAACTACACCGTCCTGCCGGAAATCGCGCTCGCCAAGATCAATCCCGACGCGCCCTTCGACAAGGTCTGCTACATCGGCTGCGGCGTCACCACCGGCATCGGTGCTGTCATCAACACCGCCAAGGTCGAGATCGGCGCGACCGCCATCGTCTTCGGTCTCGGTGGCATCGGCCTCAACGTGCTGCAGGGCCTGCGCCTTGCCGGTGCGGATATGATCATCGGTGTGGACATCAACAATGATCGCAAGGCGTGGGGCGAGAAGTTCGGCATGACCCACTTCGTCAACCCCAAGGAAGTCGGCGACGACATCGTGCCCTATCTCGTCAACATGACGAAGCGCAACGGCGACCTGATCGGCGGCGCGGATTATACGTTCGATTGCACCGGCAATACCAAGGTCATGCGTCAGGCGCTGGAATCCTCGCATCGCGGCTGGGGCAAGTCTGTCATCATCGGCGTTGCCGGTGCCGGCCAGGAAATCTCGACGCGCCCGTTCCAGCTCGTCACCGGCCGCAACTGGATGGGCACCGCCTTTGGCGGCGCACGCGGCCGCACCGACGTGCCGAAGATCGTCGACTGGTACATGGAAGGCAAGATCCAGATCGATCCGATGATCACCCACGTGATGCCGCTCGAAGACATCAACAAGGGTTTCGACCTGATGCACAAAGGCGAAAGCATCCGCGGCGTCGTGGTCTATTGATCGGCAAATCACAGGAGGCGGGCGCGTTCGGCGCGCCTGCCTTGCATGCAAACGTGATCGCCGCCGCCGCCCTGCAGCCCAGACGATTAACGGGACAGTAAATCTATCGTCGTAAGGCAATACTACGCGGCGAGGTTGAAAAATCTCTTTCCCCGGCCAGTTAACGCCAGACAGCGGAGAGCGACCTCTGAAAATCGTACCGATCGACAACGGAAACCGCGCCGCCGCCGTTGCCCTTTTGGCGAAAGGTTTCCCCGAAAAAAGCGCGGCTTTCTGGTCCCGCGGACTGGCGCTTATCAGCGACCACCATGCGCGCCGGAAACTCGGTTCGATCGGGCAATTGTTGATGAAGGGTGAGGACGCGGCGGGCGTTCTGTTGACGATCAAAAGCCGTCTGCCCGAAACCGGCAGCATCGTCGTCAACCTGTCCAGCTGGTATGTCGAGCCTTCGTGCCGGTGGTTTGCACCGCGTATGCTGCAAATGGCCTCCTCGTCTGAGGAAGAACTGTTTACCGACCTCACCCCGTCTCCCGAAGCCTGCAAGCTGAACGAGAGGCTGGGTTTTCAGACGGTGACGGATCACACGCTTTTTTATCCCCTGCCGCTCAAGGCTCTGCGTCCTTCCGGCGCGCGGCTGAGCCCGCTTGCAGCCGTGTCGCCCGATACCCTGCCGGCCGCAATGCGTGAGATGCTGGAAGATCACCTGCGGCTCGGCTGTATCGTGGCCATAATGCAGGCGGACGGCCATCACTATCCGCTGGTGTTCTTGAAAACCACAACCAAAAAGCTGCCCTCCGCCCGCTTGATTTATTGCGAGGACCGAGAGATCGCGCAAAGGCATATTTCTGCAATCGCTCGCCATCTTCTGTTCCGGGGCAGGCTTGCCCTGACGATGGCGGCGCTTGATGGTGAGCGCAATGCCGGCGGGTTCGCGGCACATAAATTCGCGCCGATACAAGTAAAAGGCGCATGGAACCCACATTTTATTAACGAAACATACTCAGAGTTGGTGTTATTGCCACCCTAGGTATTTTAGTGAACCATAACTGACCTGACAGAATATCGACCTTTGTAGATAAAGCGTCATTTCAGGCGGGTTTTATGGGAAACACACGGGAAATCGGAGAACAAGCATGCTTGCGGCAAAGAAAAGCGAAACCAACGTTGCTGATACGATCCATTCCTATCTCTCGAGCCGTTTTCCCGCCCACGCACCTTTTACCGACGATACCCTGCTTCTTGAAGGCGGCGCGATCGATTCGCTCGGTTTTCTGGAATTGATGATCTTCCTCGGCGAGAGTTTTGGCATCATTCTCGATGATGAACATTTCACGCCTGACAATCTCGGTACACCCGCTGATCTCATCGCCTTCGTCCTCAGGGAACGGAGGAGATGACACCGCATTTCCTGCTGCACCACCTGCTCGCCGCACAGGCGGCAAGCGACGATCAGGCCCTTATCCATAAAGATATCGCGCTGAGCTATCGGGAATTCGCGCAAGCGGCGAGCCTTTGCGCGGCTGCCCTGCAGCAGGCCGGCGCAGAACGCGGCGACAGAGTCGTCATTTTCCTGCCACGCGGCATAGAGGAATGCTGGTCGATCTTCGGCGTCAGCATGGCATCCTGCGTTTTTGTGCCGGTCAATGCGCTACTGAAATCACAGCAGATCCGCCATATCATCACGGATTGCGGCGCGAAAATCGTCATCAGCAGCAGGGCGATGCAGGAAGAACTCGGCGCAGCGCTGGAAGGCTTGGCCGATGTGAGCGTATTGCTGACGGAAAATATCGAGACCCGCTCGAACGCGCCTGCCAAAACCTCGGCGGCAATCGGCGAGGACCTTGCGGCGATCCTCTATACATCCGGCTCCACCGGCTCACCCAAGGGCGTGATGCTGTCGCACCGCAATCTTCTGGCCGGCGCGCGCATTGTGCGGACCTATCTGGAGATTACGGCGAGCGACCGTATTCTTTCCATCCTGCCCTTCAGCTTCGATTATGGCCTGAACCAGCTGCTGACGGCCGTGGAACAGGGCGCCACCACGATCATCTCCACCTTCCGGCTGGGCGACGATATCGTCCGCGATCTGCGCGACCACGCCGTGACAGGTCTCGCCGGCGTGCCGACCGTCTGGGCAATCCTGACGAGGGCGGCCCCGTCGCTCGCAAAGACGCCCCTGCCGCATCTGCGCTATATCACCAATTCCGGCGGGCGCGTGCCGCAGGAAACCGTAAAGGCGCTGCGCGAAAAGCTGCCGGATACAAAAATCTACCTGATGTATGGTCTAACCGAGGCCTTCCGCTCCACCTTCCTGCCACCGGAAGAAATCGACAGCCGGCCGACCTCCATCGGCAAGGCCATTCCGGAATGTGAAATCTTCATCGTCACCGATAAGGGACAGCGGGCAAAACCGGGCGAGCCGGGCATTCTCGTCCATCGCGGCCCGACGGTATCGCTCGGCTACTGGAACCGGCCGGAAGACACGGCAAAAGTGCTGCGCCCTCATCCCTTCATTCCAGCGGCCCTGGGCGGCGAAACCGTCTGTTATTCCGGTGATCTGGCCGTGGAAGACGAGAATGGCTTCTTCAGCTTCGTTGCCCGCAACGATGCGATGATCAAATCGTCAGGCTATCGCATCAGCCCGACAGAGGTGGAAGAAAGCCTGATGTCCACCGGGCTGTTCCAGCAGGTTGCCGTCATCGGTCTACCGGACCCCTTTGCCGGTGAAAGGGTGCATGCCGTGGCAACCGCCGCCAATGAAAATATCGACGTTTCGGCAGCCCTCAGGAAAGCCGCCGAAATGCTCGCTCCCTTCATGATCCCACGCGCCATCGAACTGGTCGACCGGCTTCCGGTCACCGCCAATGGCAAGGTGGATTACCGCGCGCTGGTGCGCGAACGGACGGACAATGTCGCCCACGGATAAAACCCAGAGCCACGGCCCGGCCCTTGCCAATGCGCAATTTGCGGTCACTGACAACGATCTTGTCATCGGCGGACTTGCGGTTCACGATATCGTCGCCCAAACCGGAACGCCGTGCTTCCTCTATGATGCAAGCGCCATGCGCCGCGCCTATCAGAACCTTGAAACGGCGCTCTCGGGCTTTGCCGATATCTATTATTCGGTGAAGGCCAATCCCCTGCCCGCCATTATCGCACTTTTCCGGCAACAAGGCGCCGGCGCTGAAATCGCCTCCGTCGGCGAATATCGCGCTGCGATCAAGGCGGGTGTCGCACCTGAGAACATCATCTTCGCCGGCCCCGGCAAGGGCATGGCCGAATTGCGCGAGGTAATCGAAGGCGGCATCGGCGAAATCCATATTGAAAGCGCCGAGGAAATCGCCCGTATCGAAGAGATCGGCAAACCGGTCAAAGCCTCGATCCGCATCAACCCCGTGCCGGATGCTCAAGCCGGCGCCATGCGCATGGGCGGCAAGGCCACGGCTTTCGGTTTCGACGAGGAAGAGCTGGAAAACGTCCTGCCGCTCTTCAGGGGCGCCAGACATATCAATCTCGTCGGCGTGCACATCTACGGCGGCACACAGATCCTCGACGCCGACATGCTTGTCTCCCAATGGCGGCACGCCATTTCCCTTGCCGCACGCATGGCGCAAATGCTGGGCAGACCGCTCGAAACCATCGATCTCGGCGGCGGCCTGGGCATCCCCTATTTCGCAGGCGAAACGCCGCTCGATCTTGAAAAAGTCAGCGCCGCCATTCCCGACCTCAAGGCGCTTGTGAAAGCGCATCCTCTGATAACCGACGCCCATATCATCGTCGAACCCGGCCGCTTCCTCGCCGGCCCCGGCGGCATCTATGTCGCGGAAGTGAATTCGGTAAAAACCTCGCGGGGCACCACCTTCGTGGTGACGGATGGCGGCATGCACCATCACCTCGCCGCTTCGGGCAATCTCGGCCAGATCGTCAAACGCAACTACCCCATCGTCGCACCCGCCAAAATGCAGGCAGACTACGACGAGACCGCAACGATCGTCGGCCCGCTCTGCACACCCCTCGACACACTGGCCCGCAATGCCGCGTTGCCCAGGCTGAAGGCCGGTGATCTCCTCGCCATCCTGCAATCGGGCGCCTATGGCGCCAGCGCCAGCCCTTCGGGTTTTCTCAGCCATGCGGCAGCGAAGGAAGTGCTGGTGGAGGATGGAGCGTTTGAGGTGATCGGGCGGTGATCACCCCCGCAACAACCTGTCCCCCACCGCGAATTTCGATTTCAACAGACACTCGTCATATTCCGCCTCGGCAACGGAATCGAAGACGATGCCGCCGCCGACATTAAAGACGGCGCGGCCGTTATCGAACAGGCTGAGGGTGCGGATCGCCACGGAGAACCGCATATCTCCATCAGGAGACATGAAGCCGATCGCTCCGCAATAGGCGTCGCGCGGGCCGGTTTCCAGCTCCCGCAGGATTTTCATTGCCCACATTTTCGGTGCGCCGGTGACGGAGCCGCAGGGAAACAGCGCGGCGAAGATGTCTTCCACCGTCACGTCAGGCAGAAGCTTTGCCCTGACATGGCTGACCATCTGGTGCACGGTCGGATAGGTCTCGATATCGAACAGCCTCGGCACATCGAGGCTACCGACCTCGGTGATGCGTGAAATATCATTGCGCAGCAGATCGACGATCATGCGGTTTTCGGCCAGCGTCTTTTCATCAGCCAGCATCGCCGCGATAATTGCCCGGTCCTTCTCCGCATCCGCCCCGCGCGGCGTCGTGCCCTTCATCGGATGGGTTTCGATGAACCCCTCGCCATCGACCGAGAAAAACAGTTCCGGCGAGCGAGACAGGATGACCGGGCCACCAAGATCGACCAGCGCGCCGTATTTCACCGGCTGGCGCGCGATCAGCGACCAGAAGGCGGTGAGCGGATCGCCGCTCCAGCGGGCAGTGACGGGCATGGTCAGATTGCCCTGATAACAATCGCCACGACGCAGGTGGTCGTGCAGTCGCGCAAAGCGCTGCTGGTATTCCTGGAGCGTCCATGCCGGCACGGGATCGGAAAGAAACGCATCCGCATCCGGCAGCGTGTCGGGACGCGCAAACCGCCCGGCATCCGGCTGTGGACCGGAAAAGACGCCGAAGCGCAGAAACGGCACGTTGCGGGGTTCGTCGGCAAAAGGCGCGAGCTTCGGCTCGAACAGGAAGCCCGCCTCGTAGGACATATAGCCGGCAAGGTATTTCCCGGCCCGTCGCAGCGCTTCCATGCGCTTGAGCGCGGCAAAAAAGGCCTCAGGCTCATCCGCGACGATGATCTCTTCCGGCTCGGCGAAGGCTGTCACCGCGCCGGTCGTATCATCCCGGAAAAGAACGTAAGGCGCATGTGCCAAGGAAAGCGTCCGAAACAGGAGAAAGGTCGGGAAGCGTCAGATCGGGTCTATATCGCCCCGCGCCCACATTTCTATGGTTTCCGCATAAAAATCGGCGAAACGGCCTTCCTCGATCGACTTGCGGATACCCTGCATCAGCTCCTGATAATAGGCAAGATTGTGCCAGGACAGCAGCATGCCGCCCAGCGCCTCGTTGGAGCGGGTGAGATGATGCAGATAGGCGCGGGAATAATCGCGCGAGGCCGGGCAGTTGGACTGCTCGTCGAGCGGCCGCATATCTTCGGCATGGCGGGCGTTGCGGATATTGACGCGGCCACGACGGGTAAAGGCAAGCCCGTGACGGCCAGAACGGGTCGGCATCACGCAGTCGAACATGTCGATGCCGCGCACCACCGATTTCAGGATATCATCAGGTGTGCCGACGCCCATCAGGTAACGCGGCTTTTCGGTGGGCAGCACCGGCAGGGTGATGTCGAGCATGCCGAGCATCACATCCTGCGGCTCGCCGACGGCAAGGCCGCCGACCGCATAGCCCTTGAGATCAAGCTGCTTCAGCCCTTCGGCGGAGCGGATGCGCAAATCCGGCTGGTCGCCGCCCTGCACGATGCCGAACATGGCCTTGCCTTGCTGTTCGCCGAAGGCGACGCGGCAGCGCTCCGCCCAGCGCAGCGACATTTCCATGGCGCGCTCGATTTCCTTGCGCTCGGCCGGCAGCGCGATGCATTCGTCGAGCTGCATCTGGATATCGGAATCGAGCATGCCCTGAATTTCGATCGAGCGTTCCGGCGACATGTGGTGCAGCGAACCGTCCACATGGCTCTTGAAGGTCACGCCCTTCTCGTCCAGCTTGCGCAGGCCGGAAAGCGACATGACCTGAAAACCGCCGCTATCGGTCAGGATCGGATGCGGCCAGCGGATCAGCTCATGCAGACCACCGAGACGGGCAACACGCTCCGGACCCGGCCGCAGCATCAGGTGATAGGTATTGCCGAGAATGATATCGGCCCCCAGCTCACGCACCTGATCGAGATACATGGCCTTGACGGTGCCGACGGTGCCAACAGGCATGAAGGCGGGCGTGCGGATGACGCCGCGCGGCATGGCGACTTCGCCGAGGCGCGCGCCGCCGCTCGTGGCTTTCAGGGTGAAGGTGAATTTGTCGTGCATCAGTTTTTCCGGAACAGCAGGCTGGAATCGCCATAGGAATAAAAACGGTATCCGGTTTCGATCGCGCGCTTGTAAGCGTCACGCATCGTTTCGAGACCGCAGAAAGCCGAAACCAGCATGAACAGCGTCGATTTCGGCAGGTGGAAATTGGTCATCAGAATATCGACCGCACGGAAACGATAACCGGGCGTGATGAAGATGCCGGTGGCGTCGGACCATGGGTGGATCACGCCATTCTCGTCAGCCGCGCTTTCGATCAGCCGCAGCGAGGTGGTGCCGACGCAGACGATGCGCCCGCCCCGCGTTTTCACCGCATTCAGCCGGTCGGCGGTTTCCTGCGATACCTGGCCGATCTCGAAATGCATCTTGTGATCGTCCGTATCGTCGGACTTTACCGGAAGGAAAGTGCCTGCCCCAACGTGAAGCGTCACGAAATGCCGCTCGATTCCCGCCTTGTCGAGCGCCGCAAACAGGTCAGGCGTGAAATGAAGCCCGGCGGTGGGGGCAGCGACAGCGCCCTTTTCGCGGGCATAAATGGTCTGGTAGTCCGTCTGGTCCTGCGCATCTTCCGGCCGTTTGGCGGCGATGTAAGGCGGCAAAGGAATATGGCCGACGGAAGCGATCGCCTCATCCAGCACCGGGCCGGAAACGTCGAACAGCAACGTTATCTCGCCATCCTCGCCCTTTGCTTCGACGGTGGCCTCCAGATGGGCAAGGCCGCAGGCATTGTCGCGCTCGTAACCGAAACGGATACGGTCGCCTTCCTTGATACGCTTGCCGGGACGGGCAAAAGCCTTCCAGCGCGACTGGTCGGCACGCATGTGCAGCGTGGCCGAAACCGCCGTCTCAGGCGCACCTTCGCGCAGCCTGACACCTTCCAGCTGGGCGGGGATAACGCGGGTGTCGTTGAACACAAGCGCATCGCCGGGCCGCAGGAAAGACGGCAGATCGAAAACGCGATGGTCCTCCATGCGGTTTTCATTCGGATCGACCACCAGCAGGCGCGCGCTGTCGCGCGGGTTCGCCGGGCGAAGGGCGATATTCTCCTCGGGCAGATCGAAATCGAACAGGTCTACACGCATTGCAAGGGCTCTCGAAAATATCAAAACCCGCCTCGCAGCAAACTGCCGGCGGGTCGTTGTTGGTGAAGAGGCTTCCTCCCCTCGACGTCATCCTCGGGCTTGACCCGAGGATCCACGACATCGCCGGGTAATGGATCCTCGGGTCAAGCCCGAGGATGACGTCGAGTGCGAGGAACACCCCATCAGCAAAACATTCGCCCGCCCTGCAATTCAGCAAGGCGGGAGAAACCTTCTATCCTCAGGCCGCGGAAGCAAGCTTGATGGAAACGATCGAATCGGGATCCTTCACCGGCTCGCCGCGCTTGACCTTGTCGATGGCTTCCATGCCTTCGATGACCTGGCCCCACACGGTGTACTGCTTGTTCAGCCAGGGCGAATCGGTGAAGCAGATGAAGAACTGCGAGTTGGCGGAGTTCGGGCTCTGCGAACGGGCCATGGAGCAGGTGCCGCGAACGTGCGGAATGGCGGAAAACTCAGCCTTGAGGTCTTCCTTTTCAGAGCCGCCCATGCCGGCGCGTGCCGGGTTGAAGCTTTCCGAACCCTTCTTGCCGAACTTCACGTCGCCCGTCTGGGCCATGAAGTCTTCGATGACGCGGTGGAAAACGACGCCGTCATAAGCACCTTCCGATACCAGTTCCTTGATGCGGGCAACGTGGCCAGGCGCAACTTCCGGAAGCAGCTGGATCACGACCTTGCCGGTCGTCGTTTCCATGATGATGGTGTTTTCCGGATCCTTGATCTCGGCCATGATTATTCTCCTCTGTTCGGGCTCTATTGCCCCACCTTACTTTTTGCCGACGGTGACCTTGATCATCCGGTCGGGGTTGGAAACTTCGCCGTTGCCGCCGGCGCCACGCTTGATCTTGTCCACGGCTTCCATGCCGGACACGACCTTGCCGACCACGGTATATTGGCCGTTCAGGAACGGACCGTCGGCGAACATGATGAAGAACTGCGAATTGGCGGAATTCGGATCCTGCGAACGGGCCATGCCGACCACGCCCCGTGTGAACGGCGTCTTGGAGAACTCAGCCGGAATATCCGGCAGGTCGGAGCCGCCGGTGCCAGCGCGCTGGGCGCTGAAACCCTTTTCCATGTTGCCGTACTGCACGTCGCCGGTCTGCGCCATGAAACCGTCGATGACGCGGTGGAAGGCGACGTTGTCATAAGCGCCCTTCTTGGCCAGCGCCTCGATCTGCGCCACGTGCTTGGGCGCGACTTCCGGCATCAGCTCGATGACAACGGGACCGTCCTTCAGCTGTACGGTGAGAAGTTCGGCGGCGGAAGCAATGGTGCTGGCGGCAAGTGCGCCTGCAAACATGGCGCCGGCAAAGGCAAATCGAACGAGTTTCATCGGATTGGCTCCAGAATGTGGGGCTGAAGTCAGCGCTTCAGCTTGGCGTTGAGGGCTTCAAGCACGGCTTTCGGCACGAAGGCGTCGACATTGCCGCCCATGGCGGCGATCTGCCGGACCAATGTGGCTGTAATGGGTCGCGACGAGGTGCCGGCGGGCAGGAACACGGTCTGGATATCAGGCGCCATCTGGCGGTTCATGCCGGCCATCTGCATTTCATAATCGAGATCGGTGCCATCGCGCAGGCCGCGCAGCAAAAGGCGCGCTCCGTGCTGACGGGCGGCATCCACCACCAGATTGTCGAAGGAGACGACTTCCATGCGCGCCGCTTCGCCCGGCAGATGTTCGGCAAGCGCCTGCTTTATCAGCGCCGCCCGCTCCTCAAAGCTGAACAGCGGCGCTTTTCCGGGATGAATGCCGACGGCAACGATGACTTTCGACGCCACGTTCAGCGCCTGGATAAGCACATCCAGATGTCCGTTGGTCATCGGATCGAATGATCCTGGATAAAAGGCAATCGTCATATCGCTCTCAGATGGTGGGCGCGCTTCGATGCTGGGTATCATGTGCCCGCCTTTTGTCATGGAGAGGCACGCGGCGCAAGACATTATAACCGCACGGCACAACCGCGGCTGTGCCGTGAACCCGCGATGAATGGGCCGTTCAGTGCGGTTTCAGAGCTATTTTGTTTAAATGCACAACATCGGGAAACCGAAACGCCCCTCACTCGTTAAGCATCCGGAGAATTGAAAATGCTGGCCTTCATGATCGTCCTTTCGGTCATCGCATCATTCGCTGCCGAGTATCTTTTTCTCGAATGACGCCCTTAGCCAGTTTCCTGAACGCCAGATGAACGAGCCATTCAAGGAAGTTTCACAGGCGCGATGCTAATCGATTTTTACGATTGACGCGGAACATGTTGAGGCATGGCGCGTTAAGAAAGAACCAAAGGAACGGACAGATGTTTGTAAGAGAAAAACAGTCTACTTCGGCGAAAATCAGCGTCATCAGCACCGCCTGGACAGTACTGGTTATCGCAATGGTAGCAACGACGTTTAGCCTTTATGAGCAGAAGCCTGAAGCCCAGGGACCGGACTACCCGCAGCTGACCGCCCGCTACCAGTATATGAATTATTACTGATAACGGGGAAAATTTCCTCGAAACTCCCGGAGACGATATCATGTTCACATTTCTGACGATGCTTCTGGCCCTGATCAGCGTAATGTTCGTGACATCGATGATCTCCGTCATCGCCGAGATGCGGCGTGAAGACGAGGAATTCAAGGCGACGATCCGGCGCGACCGCGCTTTCTAGGCGCGGCGGGCGGTCCTAACAGCCGATTAAAAAACGATTCTTCGCAACCGCCTGGGCGCTCCGGGCGGTTTTATTTTGCGCCTCATGACAGCAATCCGGCGAAGATGAAGGCGGAAAAACTCCGCTCCAATCACATAAGCGTTTTCAAAACCCCGTTTTTCCAAGGGAAATTCCCTTCAATTTCCGTTTGGATTGATTTAAGGAACGCCGATACGTTGCGGGCCGGAAGGCTGGCGACCGCGATGACGTTCCTGTGAGGTTTGCATAACGATGCTCGATTCCCTGAGAAATGCTTCTCGAACCATGGCAGCCAAGCTGCTGCTTCTCCTGCTTGTTGTTTCGTTTGGCGTCTGGGGCGTCTCCGCATCGCTTGTCACCGCCAATTCCCACGCCGTCATGACGGTGGGTGACCAGACGGTCAGCCCGCAGGAGTTCCGCCTCGCCTATCAGCGCCAGATTTCCGATCTCAGCCGCCAGTTCGGCACAAGGCTGACGACCGAACAGGCCAAGGCCTTCGGCATCGACCGGCAGGTCTTCAGCCAGCTTGCGGCAGGGGCATCGCTCGACGAGCTTGCATCCAAGATGAATCTCGGCCTTTCGGAAGATCGCCTTGCTAAGCTCATTGCCGAGGACCCGGCCTTCAAGTCGGTCAACGGCCAGTTCGACCGCAATCTGTTCAGCGAACGCCTGCGCAATTCCGGCTTCCGCGAGGACGACTATATCAAGGAACGCAGCAAGGTTGCCGTCAGAAGCCAGATTGTCGAAGCCGTGTCAGATGGTTTTGCCGCACCGCAGGTGCTGGTGGATGCACTGAAGCAGTATCGCAATGAGCAGCGCGCGGTCGATTACGTCATTCTTTCCAACGCCGTCATCCCGCCGGTCAAGGCACCGGGCGACGATGTGCTCACGCCGTGGTTTGAAACCAACAAGACGAAATATCGCGCACCGGAATTCCGCAAGTTCACCTATGTGAAGCTGGAGCCGTCAGACATTGCCGATCAGGCTTCGGTGACCGACGCGCAGATCGCCGACTATTATAACAGCCACAAGGACAGCTTCCGCACCGCCGGCCGCCGCACGGTTGAACAGCTGACCTTTACGGACAAGGAAATGGCTGCCGCTGCCGCCGAACAGATCCGTCTCGGCAACACCACCTATGATCAGGTGGTGAAGGATCAGGGCAAGACCGCTTCCGACGTGACGCTCGGCGAATTCACCAAGGACACGATCCCCGACCAGTCGATTGCCGACGCAGCCTTCGGCATCCAGAAGGATGGCGGCGTGTCTGCCGTCGTCGAAGGCTCCTTCGGCCCGGTCATCCTGCGCGTCACCGGCATCAAGCCGGAAACCACCCGCACGCTGGAAGAAGCCAAGGAAGATATCCGCAAGGACCTCGCTACTGCCGCAGCGGCGGAAGAAGTCACCAATGTACACGACCGTTACGAGGATCTGCGCGCCGGTGGTTCGTCGCTTGCCGATGCCGCAAAGCAGCTGAACCTCAAGCCCGTCACCATTGCCGCCATCGATGCCGCCGGCCTCGATGAAAAGGGCGACGCGGTCGAAGGCCTGCCTTCGCCGCAACTGGCGCAGGAAGTCTTCAAGACCGAACCCGGCACCGAAGCCCTGCCGATCAATCTCGGCCGCGAAGGTTACATCTGGTTCGATGCCGAGCAGATCATCCCCGCCCGTGACCGCACGCTTGCCGAAGTACGCGACGATGTCGTGGCCGACTGGACGTCCGAGCAGCAGCGCACAGCACTTGCCGCCAAGGCCGACGAGCTGAAGGCCCGCGTTGAAAAGGGCGAAACACTTGAGGCTGTTGCCGGCGAGCTCAGCCTTGCCGTCGAACAGAAATCCGGCCTGCGCCGCACCAGTGAGGATGCGATTTTCGGCCGACAGACGATTGCTGCCGTTTTCTCCGGCGCTGAAGGCGTGGTTGGCACGGCGGCAGATGCCGAGGGTTCCAGCCGCATCCTCTTCAAGGTCACCTCGGTTGACACCAACGCCCCGGCCGACGCGCTTGCCAATGACGACCAGCAATTTACCGCCATTGCCCGTGCAGCCGGCGACGATATGCTGGACCAGATGGTCAACCGTCTGCAGAACGACTATGGTGTGACCATCAATCAGGCCCTCGCCGATCAGGCGATGGTCGGCTTCTGACCGGGGGGCGGAAACCATGGCCGAACTGAAGCCGCTGATCGCCAAGGTCGCGAACGGAGAAAGCCTGAACCGCGAGGATGCGCGGACGGCCTTTGACATTCTGATGTCGGGCGAAGCCACCCCGTCGCAGATCGGCGGTTTCCTGATGGCGCTGCGCGTGCGCGGCGAAACGGTCGACGAAATCGTCGGCGCCGTTTCCTCCATGCGCGCCCGCATGCTGCCGGTCTCGGCTCCCGCCAATGCCATCGATATCGTCGGAACCGGCGGTGATGGCATCGGCACCTATAATATCTCGACGCTGGCTTCGATCATCGTTGCCGGCACGGGCCTGCCGGTCGCCAAGCATGGCAACCGGGCGCTGAGCTCCAAATCGGGCACGGCGGATGCCTTGTCCGCGCTCGGCGTGAAGCTCGATATCGGTCCTGATCTCATCGCCCGCTGCATCGCAGAGGCGGGGCTTGGCTTCATGTTCGCGCAGATGCACCATTCCGCCATGCGCCATGTCGGCCCGAGCCGTGTCGAACTCGGCACAAGGACGATCTTCAACCTGCTCGGCCCGCTCTCCAACCCGGCGGGTGCAAAGCGCCAGTTGCTCGGCGTCTTTTCGCCGCGCTGGCTGGTGCCGCTTGCCGAAGTGCTGCGCGATCTCGGTTCGGAAAGCATCTGGGTCGTACATGGCGATGGCATGGATGAAGTCACCACCACGGGCGTCACCCATGTGGCAGCGCTGGAAGATGGCAAGATCCGCACCTTCGATCTGACCCCGAAGGATTTCGGTGTCGACGTCGCGGCAATGGCTGATCTCAAGGGCGGCGATGGCATTGCCAATGCGGCGGCATTGCGCGACGTCCTGTCGGGCAAACGCAATGCCTATCGTGACGTGTCGCTCTGCAACGCGGCTGCTGCCCTTGTCATCGCCGGCAAGGCCGAAACATTGGGTCAGGCGATGGCGATCGTCAGCGAGGCGCTGGACAGCGGTGCGGCGGCGGCGGCGCTTGACCGTCTGGTCCTCGTTTCCAACGAAGCAGATGCCACGCAGGCCGACCACAAGCAGGAATGAGAGCGAGACCATGAGCGACATTCTGAAAAAGATCGAAATCTACAAGCGCGAAGAAATCGCCGCTGCCAAGGCCACGGTCTCATTGGCCGATCTGAAAGCCATGGCCGAAGGCCAGAGCGCGCCGCGTGGTTTCTACAAGGCACTCCGGGCAAAACAGGCCGAAGGCAAGTTCGGCCTGATCGCCGAGATCAAGAAGGCCAGCCCGTCGAAAGGCCTGATCCGCCCGGATTTCGATCCGCCGGCGCTGGCTGCTGACTATGAGGCGGGCGGTGCCGCCTGTCTTTCGGTGCTGACGGATAGGCCAAGCTTTCAGGGCGCCCCGGAATTCCTGACCGCCGCCCGCAATGCCTGCGCCCTGCCGGCGCTGCGCAAGGATTTCATGTTCGATACCTATCAGGTGCATGAGGCCCGCGCCTGGGGCGCAGACTGCATTCTCCTCATCATGGCGTCGCTCTCCGACGATGAAGCCAAACGCCTTGAAGACGAGGCTTTCATGCTCGGCATGGATGTGCTGGTCGAGGTGCATGACGCGGAGGAAACCGAACGGGCCCTGAAGCTCGCCTCGCCGCTGCTTGGCATCAACAATCGCAACCTGCGCACCTTCGAGGTCAGCCTCGAAACCAGCGAGAAGCTGGCGGGCCTCGTGCCGGCCGAAAAGCTGCTGGTGGGCGAGAGCGGCATCTTCACCTTCGAAGATTGCCAGCGTCTCGAAAAAAGCGGCATCAGCACCTTCCTCGTCGGCGAAAGCCTGATGCGCAAGGACGATGTGGCCGCGGCCACCAAAGCGCTGCTGACGGGCCAATCCGGCATTCTGGCAGCCGAGTAATATCCCGATGAGCGATGGCCAGAAGCTCACCCATATCGATGCCAGCGGCGAGGCGCATATGGTCGATGTCGGCGACAAGACCGAAACGACCCGTGTCGCCGTCGCCGAAGGCTTCGTGAAGATGAAACCGGAAACGCTGGCGCTCATCCGCGACGGCAACGCCAAGAAGGGCGATGTTATCGGCACCGCCCGGCTGGCCGGCATCATGGCCGCCAAACAGACGGCCAATCTCATCCCGCTCTGCCATCCGCTGATGCTGACCAAGGTCGCGGTGGACATTACCGAAGATACCGCCCTGCCCGGCCTGCGCGTCGAGGCCATGGTGAAACTGTCGGGCAAGACCGGTGTGGAAATGGAGGCGCTGACCGCCGTTTCCATCGCCTGCCTGACGATCTATGACATGGCGAAGGCTGCCGACAAGGCGATGGAAATCGTCAATATCCGCCTGCTCGAAAAGAGCGGTGGCAAATCCGGTGATTTTCGCCGGCAGGAGAGCTGAATGAAACCGCTGCTGCCCGTAGATGATGCCACAAGGCGCCTTCTGGAAGCGGCGGTTCCGGTAACCGGTAGCGAAACCCTGCCGCTTGCCGAATGTGACGGCCGCGTCCTCTCGGCCGATCTGGCGGCGCGCCTCACCCAACCGCCTTTTGACGCCTCGGCCATGGATGGCTACGCGCTGCGCAGCACCGATGCCCCTGAGATCGGCTCAGTCCTGACCGTCATCGGCCAGGCGGCTGCTGGCCATGCTTTTACCGGCACTCTGGGTGAAGGCGAAGCAGTGCGCATCTTCACCGGCGCGCCCGTGCCTGAGGGAGCCGATACCATCCTCATTCAGGAAGATGCGGAAGTGCTGGAAGGTGGCAAGATCCGCACCACCTTCAAAGTCGTAGCCGGGAGACACATTCGCCCCCGCGGGCAGGATTTTGCGCAGGGCGAAACGGTTCTGCAAGCCGGGCGCGAACTCGGCTTCACCGACCTCACACTTGCGGCGGCCATGAACCACGCCACACTTGCCGTCTACCGCAAGCCGCGCATCGCCATCCTCGCCACCGGCGACGAATTGCTGCCGCCGGGAAGCACGCCGAACCCGGCCCAGATCATCGCCTCCAACACTTTCGGCGTCGCAGCCCTCGCCCGTCAGGCGGGCGCCGATATTCTCGACCTCGGCATCATTGCCGATGACGATACGCTGATCCGCGCCGCCATCGGCAAGGCCGTCGCAGCCAAGGTGGATGTGCTGGTGACGTTGGGCGGCGCTTCCGTCGGCGACCACGATCTCGTGCAGGCGGCACTGAAGGCGGAAGGCATGCAGCTGGATTTCTGGCGCATCGCCATGCGCCCCGGAAAGCCGCTGATGGTCGGCACAATCGGCACGATGCAGGTTCTCGGCCTGCCCGGAAACCCAGTCGCCAGCCTCGTCTGCAGCCTCTTGTTTCTCGAACCGCTGATCCGCAGGATCGCCCGCCGCGCGCCTCTGGAACGCAAAGTTACTGTAAGGACCGCAGCGCCGCTAAAGGCCAATGACCATCGGCAGGATTATCTTCGCGCCCGTCTCCGCACCGACGACAGCGGTGAACGCGTGGCGGAAGCATATGCCAAACAGGATTCATCGATGATGAACATCCTTGCCCATTCCGACGTCCTGATCATACGTCCGCCGCATGCGCCGGAAGCACCGGCAGGCACGGAATGCCCGGTTATAAAGCTCAGGACCTGACGCCGCCCGAGAGCCGCCGGATCGAAACGGCACACTGTTTCAAAAGCTCGACAGATATCATCCCAATCCCGGCGCAAACCGCGCCGTCCGGCGCAAACCGCGCCGTCCGGCGTTGAGACCATCAAATAAAAACTGTAAGATTCTTGCGTTTGGACATGAGTGGCGAAATTTTCCGCCTATAGGCCATGTCTTGCCGAATTGAAAAATGCCCTGACCTGACGTTTCCCTTCCTCGCATCCTGTATTGCTGTGCCAAAATAAATCACTCGAAAAGCGTTATCGGGATTGACAGAATAAATACGATGCTGTCACCAAGGCGAATAGTAGAGGGAAAAAACTCCGGAAATCTCTAAAAATGAAAATTACTTATAATTATCAATTAAATAAGATAAAAATCAGCGAAAATGGAATTTCCGGGAACAAAAATTAGTTTTCCATAAATTAAGCTTTCCAAAACAGCCCGCATAATAATAATCATTGTCTATAAGCAGACTCACTGGAGTTTCTTGATGAACACGGCATCCACGCCCAAAACAACGGGACCCGACATTGCCGGGCAGATTGCCTACGCCATGCGGAGCATGGGTGTTTCGCCGATCCCGCGTAATTACAGCCTTTTCTACGAAGCCTATATTGGCTCGAACCCGGCGCTGACGAAGGATCTGGCGGCACTTGGAAGCCGGGCCACGCAGGAGGATCTGGACGAACTGTCCACGCGCCACGGCGAAAGCAATCCGGTCAGGGCAATCGACGACGCGCATGAAAAGCTCAGGCGTGAACTGGAAGCGTTGCTGGGCACATTGCGGCGGGAACAATCCTCCATCGAGAACTACAACAGGATACTTGGCGAAACGCGCCAGCGCATCGATGACAAGAACGCCTCCAGCACAAATATTCTGAAGAATGCGATCCTGTTGCTGGCCGAAGCCACGGGCACAAAGATCACCGACGGTGAAAAGGCGTTCAACGACGTCAATCGCCATGCCGAGGAAATGCACCAGGTCCGCCTGGAGCTGGATGAATATAAGCGCATCGCCAATACCGACTCGCTGACGCGCCTTTCCAACCGCCGCGCCTTCGACGACCGGCTGGCTTCCGTCTACGACAGCTCCATCGGCCTGCAATACACATCGCTGGTGCTGCTCGATATCGACCATTTCAAGCGGATAAACGATACGTTCGGCCATCCGGTCGGAGACAAGATACTGGCAACCGTCGCCTCGGTCATCCGCGCGAATGTCCGCAAGGACGGTTTCGTCGCAAGAAGCGGCGGTGAGGAATTCGCGATCATTCTCGACGGCAATACGCCGGAGGAAGTGATGGTGATGTGCGAGCGCATCCGCCTGTCGCTGGAAAGCACGCCCTTCCGCAATTCAAGATCCGGCGCCGATTATGGCACGGTGACGATCTCCATCGGTTTTGCCTCCGCTTCGCAGGCCAACAATCCGGGCGAACTTTATGGCCATGCCGACACGGCGCTTTACCACGCCAAGGAAACCGGCAGAAACCGCTCCGTCTTTTACGAGGACGGCATGCAGAAGAACTATACCGGCAAGAACTGGCTGATTTACCGGACGTGAATGATGAAAAGACGGAGACATCTTCTCCGTCATGCTGGACCTGGTGGCATGTAAGTTAATGGTGAACGTTGCGCATTTTTCTCGACGTCATCCTTGGGCTTGTCCCAAGAATCTAAACACGTCAACAAAATCAGGACGTTGCAGATCCTCGGGACAGGCCCGAGGATGACGTCGGAGTGCTTGGCGAGGTTTGCCATTCATCGGATGACGCACATACTTCATTCATGTCAGAAAGCTGGGATGCGTCTGAACAGCACTGAAAATCAATGCTTTAGACGGGAATCGAAAATTTAAACCGGACAACAGTGGCTCAAGGCCGGCGTGGTGACGAGCTATGCATGCTCCTTTTTCGCCAATGGCGTGAGCCTTGCAAAGCCTTGCTTAGCAGCCCCGATGGTCGCTTCGGCATGGCGCCTCACCACATCGTAGCCGCCGCCCGCGCCGCCCATTCGCGGTCATAGGTTTCCTGATCGAACTCCGCTTTCGCGGCTTTCAGCAGCACACCCGGCGTGGGGAGCGACGCCGGTTCAACGAAGTGTTCCGGGTTCCACAGTTCCGAACGCATCAATGCCCGGGCGCACTGGAAATAGACCTCATCAATCGTCACCACGATGACGGTGCGCGGATGTTTGCCGTCCATCTCAAAGCTCTGCAGCAGCTCCGGATCAACCGAAACTACGGCGCGGCCGTTGATACGCATCGTCGTATTCGAGCCGGGAATGAGGAACATCAGCGCCACCCGTGGGTCACGCACGATGTTGAGAAGGGAGTCGACACGGTTGTTGCCGCGCCAGTCCGGCAGCAGCACGGTCTTTTCATCCGCCACCCGCACCACGCCGCCCTTGTCACCACGCGGTGAACAGTCCATGCCTTCCGGCCCCACCGTCGCCAGCGCCAGAAAGGGTGACGCCTCGATCATCAGCCGGTATTCCGCCGTGAGCGTGGCCGTCACCTTCGCAACCGAGGCTTCGCTCGTGCCGCCATAGATGGCCTTCAGTTCCTCAACAGTACGAATGATCGTCATATTCGCCTCAATCCCTCGAAATTTGCTTCATCTGTCGGAAGGGCATTTACTCTTCCGACGCTTCTGCCTTTTCCCGTTCCGCCCGCTCGCGTGCCGTGCGCGCGGCGACGAGATCGGCCGGCTGGGCATTGCCGCGGATCAGCGAACGGCCGGCATAAATGCCGCCGACGACTTCCATGGCGAAACGTTCCTCGTCGCGGTCACGGAATTCCTCCACCAGACGGGCAGCGTCTTCGCGCTCTTCGCCCATGGCGCCCAGCACTTCCTCGCTGAAATTCAGCGCCGATTCCAGCGTCTCGCGGATCTGGTAATCCACGCCGGCCTTCAGAAGATCGATGGCGTGGCCACGGTCATAGGCGCGGGCGAGAACCGGAACCAGCGGGAATTCGTGCTTGACGATCTCCGCGATCCGCACCGCCGCATCCTTGTCGTCGACACAGATGAGAACGGCGCGCGCCGTGCTGGCGCCCGCCGCATGCAGGATTTCCGCCCGCGATCCGTCGCCATAATAGACCTTGAAACCGAACTCCGCCGCATCGCGTACGAATTCGGCATCCTTGTCGATGAGAGACAGCGTGTATCCCCGCGCCAGAAGCGGCTGGCTGACGATCTGGCCGAAACGCCCGAAGCCGATCAGCAGAATGCTGCCCTCGACATTCTCAGGCACATCGAGATCATCGGTATTGGGAACCGCAGCCGGCACCAGCCGGTCGTGCAGAATGACCATCAGCGGCGTCAGCACCATCGAAATGATGATGGTCGCCGTCAGGATGGCGTTAGCCTCCCGGTCGAGAATGCCGGCGCTGACGGCGGCGGAATAAAGCACGAAGGCGAATTCGCCGCCCTGCGCCATCAGCACCGCCCGCTCCAGGCTCTCGCGGCGCGTGGTGCCGAGCGCCCGCGCCACACCATAGATGAGAAAACCCTTGAGCAGCATATAGCCCGCGACGCTGACGACCACCAGCTGCCAGTTGGACGCGATGACGGCAAGGTCGATCGCCATGCCGACACCGAGGAAAAACAGGCCGAGCAGAATGCCGCGAAACGGCTCGATATCCGCTTCCAGCTGATGCCGGAAGGAGGATTCCGACAAAAGCACGCCGGCAAGGAAAGCGCCCATGGCCATGGAAAGCCCGCTGACCTGCATCAGCAGCGCAGACCCCAGCACCACCAGCAGGGCGGCGGCCGTCATCACCTCACGCGCACCGGAGGCGGCGAGCAGCCGGAAGAACGGGTTGAGCAGATAACGCCCGGCAAGAATGAGCGCGCCGACGGCGGCAAGCGCGATGCCCACGGAAATCCAGCGCTCAGAGGGCGTCACATGTTCGCCGCCCGAGCCGAGAAAGGCGACAAGCGCCAGAAGCGGCACGATGGCCAGATCCTCAAACAGCAGGATGGCGATGATGCGCTGGCCTTTCAGGCTCGACATGCTGTTGCGCTCCTGCAGCATCTGCATGACGATCGCCGTTGAGGTCAGCACGAAACCTGTGCCGGCGACAAAGGACATGATGACGGGAAAGCCGAGACCAACTCCGATCAATGTCAGGCCCGCCATACAGACCAGCACCTGCAGCGCCCCGAGCCCAAAAATATCCTGCCGCATCGACCACAGCCGCGACGGCTGCATTTCAAGGCCAATGATGAACAGGAACATCACCACGCCGAGTTCCGCTATATGCAGAATGGCCTGCGAATCGGAGAAAAAACCGAGGCCGTAAGGCCCGATCACCAGGCCGGCGGCCAGATAACCCAGCACCGAGCCAAGGCCGATGCGCTTGAAAATCGGCGCGGCGACAACGCCTGCCGCCAACAACACGACCACCTGGGCCAGATCATTTCCGTTCGCTTCGACAGCCACACGCCACCCCGCTGAAGTTGATAAAACGAGAGTGCCCCCTCGCCAGATTGCCGGCAAAGCGTAAGAACCTTCCTCCGTCATGCCGGACTAGATCCGGCATCCAGCCACGGCGCGTCTGCGCCGTGAAAAACGAGTCTTTTGCGATCAAAGACTTGATCGCGCTGGACCCCGGATCAAGTCCGGGGTGACGAAGTGCGGATGCCACCATTTTGCCAAACGCACGGGTTTCTCAAGTCTTTGTCATTATCATCGCGAGGTCATCCACCTCCATGTTTTCTCTACCGGGATAGCGGCTCCCTGCTCAAGCCTTTTTCAGCAAGCTGCCGTTGATAATCGTCAAACAGTGCGTCGCCGGTTTCGCCCAGTTCCCTCAGATATTTCCAGGTGTAGATACCGCTGTCATGGCCGTCGTCAAAAACGATGCGAACCGCATAATTGCCGGTGGCGACCATTGAGCGGATGGCGACATTGCGTTTACCGGGCACCGTGACCTTTTGTCCCGGACCGTGGCCCTGTACTTCCGCAGAGGGTGAAAGCACCCGTAACATCTCGGCGGGGAGCCGGTAAACGCTTCCATCGTCAAAGGAAACGGTCAATTCCCGCCGGTCTTTCGACACAAGCAGCTCGGTCGGCCAGACATCACTCATTTTTCACTTCCGTAAGCTCATAATATGCGTCAAAATTACGGACTTGCCTCACGATAGGCAAGCCACTACATCATTTGAAAGGCGCATCGCGCAAAGAGGATGGAGACGTGAACAGTTTCCCCGGATCGCTTGAAAAAGCGCAATTCCTGACGGAAAACAACGCACCGATGATTGATCCCTTCGGCCGCGCCATCACCTATCTGCGCGTTTCAGTCACCGACCGCTGCGATTTCCGCTGCACCTATTGCATGTCCGAACACATGACCTTCCTGCCGAAGAAAGACCTTCTGACGCTGGAAGAGCTCGACCGTCTCTGTTCCGTCTTCATAACGCGCGGCGTGCGCAAGCTCAGGCTCACCGGCGGCGAGCCGCTGGTGCGCAAGAACATCATGTCGCTGGTAAGGAACCTCGGCCGCCACGTGCGCACCGGCGCGCTCACGGAGCTGACGCTGACCACCAATGGCTCGCAGCTTGCCAAATATGCCGATGAGCTGGCCGATTGCGGCGTCAAGCGCATCAATGTCTCGCTCGATACGCTCGACCGCGATAAATTCCGCCAGATCACTCGCTGGGGCGATATCGACCGGGTGATGGAAGGGCTGGATGCCGCACAGGCCGCAGGCATCAAGGTGAAGCTCAACGCCGTGGCGCTGAAGGACTTCAACGACACCGAAATTGCCGAGATCATGCGTTTTGCCCATGGTCGCGGCATGGACCTGACTGTCATCGAAACCATGCCGATGGGCGAGATCGAGGAAGACCGCACCGACCGCTACCTGCCGTTGTCACAGCTGCGCGCCGATCTGGAAAAAAACTTCACGCTCATCGACAGCGACTACCAGACCGGCGGCCCCGCCCGTTATGTGACGGTGAAGGAAACCGGCGGTCGGCTCGGTTTCATCACGCCGATGACCCATAATTTCTGCGAAAGCTGCAACCGTGTCCGCCTCACCTGCACCGGCACGCTCTATATGTGTCTGGGCCAGGACGATGCCGCCGACCTGCGCACGGCGCTGCGCGCTTCCGACAGCGACGCCTATCTTTCCAGCGCCATAGATGAAGCCCTTCTGCGCAAGCCGAAGGGGCACGATTTCATCATCGACCGCACCCACAAACGCCCAGCGGTCGCCCGCCATATGAGCGTGACGGGCGGCTGATCGGCGGCTGAACCTCTTTCTCGTCGACCCACCCATATAAACGGTTGAATTGCCGACGCCTCCGTGCCACGTCTCTTTACATGGAGGAATGCGTCGTCGCGCCCGCGAGGCCGCCCGAAACCGTCTGAAAGGGCGATCAGGGTAAAACTGCGCATGGTCTGGGATCGTATGGAATGGCATTGACGGACAATACGCGCGGCGCGCTTTTCATGGCGCTCGCCATGGCAAGCTTCACGGCCAACGACGCTCTGACGAAATCCGTCACACCCTATATCAACACCGGCCAGATCATGTTCGTGCGCGGCATCATGACCGTGGTGCTGATCTACATTGCCGCACGGCATTTCGGCGCGCTGCGGCCGCTGAAAACCCTGATGCGCCCCATCATCATCCTGCGCTGTCTCTGCGAAGTGACTGCCGCCGTGCTTTATCTGACTGCACTCGGCCTCATCGAATTTTCCAATGCCTCGGCCATATTGCAGTCGCTGCCGCTGGTGGTGACGCTGGGTGCGGCGCTGTTCCTGCGCGAGCCGGTCGGCTGGCGGCGGTGGGTGGCGATCATCGTCGGTTTCATCGGCGTGCTCGTCATCATCAGACCCGGCCCGGAAGGTTTCACGCCCGGTGCATTGCTGGTCGTCGCATCGCTCGCCGTCACCGCCGCACGTGATCTCCTGACCCGGAAAATGTATGCCGATGTGCCCTCGCTCGCCATTACCGTCATCACCGCCACGGTCAACATGGCGGTGGGCGGTCTGCTGATCGTGCCTTTCGGCGGCTGGCAGCCGATGAACGTCACGATCGTCTCGCATCTCGCCGCTTCGGCCATTCTGGTGCTGGTCGGTTATCAGGCGATCATTCTCGCGATGAGATCAGGCGAAATCTCCTTCGTCGCGCCGTTCCGTTATACCGGCCTGCTCTGGGGTTTCATGATCGGTGTGTTCTTCTTCAACGAAAAGATCGACAGTTTCACCATCATCGGCGCCATGATCGTCATCGGTTCAGGCCTCTATACGTTCTACCGCGAAAGCCTGCGAAAGCGTTCGCAGATGGCCAAGCGCGCAGCCGCGACACCAACGGCTGCGACAACAGTGCGGCCGGCTTCCGTAACGAAAACTGCCGTTACGGAAGAGGCGGGAGAATGAGATGAAAAGCGGCCGTTTTCTCGACCGGACCACCCCACCCCATATCATCACGCTGGTCGTCATCGCCGGCGTCGCGGCGCTGTGCATGAATGTGTTCCTGCCCTCGCTTGCGGCCATGGCGCTCTATTTCGAGACCGATTACGCGGTGATGCAATTTGCCGTTTCAGGCTACCTCGCCGCCACCGCCTGCCTGCAACTGCTTATCGGCCCGCTCTCCGATCTCTTCGGCCGCCGGCCCGTCATGCTTGCCAGCATCGCGATCATGATCGTCGCCACGCTGGTCTGCATGCTGGCGCCGAATATCACCGTCTTCATGATCGGGCGGGTGGCACAGGCGGCCGTCGTTTCCGGCTTCGTGCTGGCCCGTGCCATCGTGCGTGACATGGTGCCGATGGAACAGGCCGCCTCGATGATCGGCTATGTCACCATGGGCATGTCGGTGGTGCCGATGGTCGGTCCCACGGTCGGCGGGTTGCTCAACGACATTTCCGGCTGGCAGTCCAGTTTCGCGCTCCTTGCCCTGCTCGGCGTCGGCATTCTGGCGCTGGCCTGGTTCGATCTCGGCGAAACCAACCACAATAAATCAGCGAGTTTTTCACAGCAGTTCCACGCCTGGCCGGAACTTCTGCGCTCGCCGCTATTCTGGGGTTATGCTCTGACCTCGACCTTCTCATCGGGCATGTTCTTTTCCTTCCTCGGCGGCGCACCCTTCGTCGGCAGCGTGCTTTACGGGCTTGCGCCGGCCATGCTCGGCCTGCAATTCTTCTTCATGGCCAGTGGTTACATGCTCGGCAATTTTGTCTCCGGCCGTTATGCCAGCCAGATCGGCATCACCCGCATGATGCTGTCGGGCAACGTCATCGCCCTTGCCGGCATCGCCACGACCATCACACTGATTTCCGCCGGGGCGGAAAGCGCCTATGCGTTCTTCGTGCCGCTTGCCCTGATCGGCGTCGGCAACGGCGTGACACTGCCCAGCGCCAATGCCGGCATGGTCAGCGTCCAGCCGCATCTGGCCGGCTCCGCCTCGGGTCTCGGCGGCGCGATGACCATCGGTGGCGGTGCCGCCCTTTCCGTGCTTGCCTCATCGGTTCTCTCAAAAGAAGATGGAACCTGGCCGCTCCTCATGGTGATGCTGGCGACCGGCCTTGTCGCCCTTCTCACCACCTATGTCGTAAGGCTGCAGGAACAGCGGCAATGAGCGCCCTTCCCCATCGGATACCCGGTCTCGTGCTCGCCGGCGGCCTGTCGCGGCGCATGGGCACCAACAAGGCAATGGTGATGCTGGGCGATGCACCGCTGCTTTCCCACGTCGTGCGCCGCATTTCGCCGCAGGTCTCGGATGTCACCATCAATGCCGCGATCCATGACAAGGGCGGCTGGGCGGACACTTTCGGCCTGCCGCTGCTGCCCGATACGCTGAACGGCCATGCCGGTCCGCTTGCAGGTGTTCTGGCCGGCATGCGGCACTTCCGCAATCGCGAGGCTGCCGGCAGCCATTTCCTGACGACGCCTGCCGACAGCCCGTTCTTTCCGGACGATCTCGTCGCCCGGCTTTGCGAACACGTATCGGACAATACGATCATCATTGCCGCCTCCAGCGGCCAGCTTCACCCCGTCTTCGCGCTGTGGCCGGTGGCGCTTGCCGACGATCTGGAGGAGTGGCTGAGGAACGATGCGAACCGCCGCATCCGCGCTTATCTTGCCCGGCACGTCACCATCGGCGTGGCTTTTCCGCCGCTTGAAACGGCAAAGGGCAGCCTCGATCCATTCTTCAACATCAACACGCCGGATGAGCTGGCGCTGGCGCGTAGCTATCTGGAGCATTTCCAGTAAAGGTGCGCAGCGGTTTTGCATCAGGATAATGCGTTGAAACAAAGAGATGGAGCTGGAACCATGACGACACAAAAGGTCTTTGGCATTGCCGGCTGGAAAAATTCGGGCAAGACCGGCCTTGCGGTGCGCATCGTCACCGAGCTGACAGCACGCGGCTACCGCGTCTCCACCATCAAGCACGCCCATCATGATTTCGATATCGACAAGGTGGGTGCGGATAGCTGGCGTCACCGCCAAGCCGGCGCCCATGAGGTCACCATCGTCTCCGGCACCCGCTTCGCCATCATGCATGAATTGCGCGGCGAACGGGAACCGTCCTTCGAGCACATCCTCTCCCGCCTCGCCCCTTGCGATCTCGTGCTGATAGAAGGCTACAAATATGAGCCGGTGCCGAAGATCGAGGCGCGCCGGCTGGAGGCGATGAAAACCGAACCGCTTGCGCCGCTCGATCCACATATCATCGCGATTGCCGCCGATCATGAAGTGGCGGACACGAACCTGCCCGTTTTCAATCTCGATGATACCGCAACGATTGCCGACTTCATCGAGAAGACGGTCGGGTTGGTGAGAGGGTAAACTGGCATTGGAAACGGGGCCGTTTCTGTCTCGGCCGCGCTCTCTCCTCCGTCCTCCTCGGGCTTGACCCGAGGATCCACAACTCCGCGCACCATGGGTCCTCGGGTCAAGCCCGAGGAGGACATCGAATATGTGGAGACGTTTGCATCCCTCACCCCCAAAAATGAAAAAGCCGGGCTCTTCACCCGGCTTCATCATTCCTTGAGACGCAATACCTATTCAAGGAAACCTGATGGGTTCACCGGCGTCGCATCCTTGCGAACTTCGAAGTGAACCTGCGGACGCTTGGCGCTGCCCGTCATGCCCGAGGTGGCGATGGTCTGGCCACGCTGGACCTTCTGGCCGCGCTGTACGTCGAGATTTGCGGCGTTGCCGTAGACGGTGACCTTGCCGTCGTCGTGGCGCACCAGCACCGTGTTGCCGAGCTGCTTCAGACCGTTGCCGGCATAGATGACCACACCGTTTTCAGCGGCCTTGATCGGCGTACCCTCGGGAACCGAGATGTTGATGCCGTCATTGCGGCTGCCTTCGACATTGTCACCGAAATTGTTGATGACTGCGCCGCGAACCGGCCAGCGATATTTGCCGATGCCCGTGGATTCAGGCGCAAGAGAAGCCATGTCGGACTTCTTTTCGATATCGCTGACACTTGCCGTGGCAGCCGGCGCGGCCGGTACAGTCGCGGCAGCAGCGGCAGGGGCCTTGTAGGGCTCCGGCTTGGCGGATGCGGTCTCGACTGCCTTGGCCGCTTCCTTGGCGGGAACGGAGGCCGTCTTGACATTGTCAGTGCCGGCGCCCGGCATGGAAAGTGTCTGGCCGATACGGATGCTCTCGTTGGAAAGACCATTGGCGGCCTTCAGCGCGGCAACCGAGACGCCGTTTTCACGGGCGATCTTCGCAAGGCTGTCGCCCGGCTGAACCTTGTAGCCACCGGTCGGCGGCAGCGGCTTGCCGCCGGGAGGCGTCAGCTTGCCGGCCTCGGAGGCAACCTTGTCGCGAGCAGCAGCCTGCGACGGCAGCACGGCCACATTGCCCTCGGGGCTGCGCAGCGGCGTCGGTTGGTCGCCATTGCGGTTCAGCGCGATATTACCGGCGGCATCCTTGGCGGCGTTGCGCACCTGGCCGAATTTCGGAATGAGGATCGACTGGCCAGCCTGCGCGGACGACGCGGTTTTCAGACCGTTGACCCGCAGCAGTTCCTTTTCCGGAACGCCGTAGCGATTGGAAATGGTGGTGATGCTTTCGCCCGGACGCAGCGTCACCGAAGAAGCGCCATCCGTATGCCAGCCATTCTTGTCGGAACGGACGGTTGCAGTCGTCAGATTGTCGGTAACGGGTGCTGCGGCCTGGCGAGCAGGTGCTGCCAGAGACGGAGCTGCCTGTCGCTGCGCGGATGGGAAAGGCTGGGCCATGGCTTCGTTGCGCGTCGACGGATCGCGGCTTGCCACTGCCGACGGCGCCGACAGTTCGGAACGCTGCACCGGAGAGGCCGAAGCCGAGCGGGCCGTGGAAGGCTGGATGCCGCCGCCGTAACCGCCGGACTGCGGATAGGAATTGCCCGCCATGTTCTGGTTGGCGTAACCGCCCTGTGGCGCGGCAGAGGCGTAACCGCCATTCATGTCGCCCTGCGGAACCGGGGCCTGCGCATAAGCACCGCTGCCCTGACGGGCTGGAATTGACGCCGTGGTCATCTGATCCGGTCCACTGGAAAAGAGGCCGCCGAACCGCGTTGCATCCGAGCTACAGCCCGTTGCGACGCTTGCCAGCAATGCCGCTGCGAACATTTTTGCGACTGATTTTCCGATTTTAGACGAATGTCTCATACGCATGACTCGATCTACACTGACGCCAACCCGCCGCATCGAGACCGATCCGGCACAAATTTCACTTCTTGCAAGGCCCATTTCCCGAGGTGGGGAAAACCATGCGTCGATGTTTATGATTAAAGCGCGTTAGTGTTACCACGCCGTTAAAACGTTAAGCCGTTTGGCGCTTTTTTGACACTTCGATAACCATGACGAAAACCGGATGCGTCACGATTGAACAATAATGATATTGAAAATCAGTTAGTTACGGAAATTCAGAACTTTAGAAGACTAAAATAAACCGTCTTCAAAATTTTCATTTTGTTACAAATGCCGGGCAATATGGGTGCTGAGCGGCAGATAAGGCGCCTCAAACAGCTCTTCCTTTTCGAAGCGGCTGCCGGTCTTGGAAAAGCGGGTCATCACGCAGCGATCACCCTCAACGATGATCGGCGCGATCATCATTCCGCCCGAAACGATCTGCTCGGCAAAGAAGCGCGGCATGGTGGTGAAGGCAGCCGTGGAGACGATGCGGTCAAAGGTGCCCTCGCCCACAAGCCCGTTGCTGCCGTCCGCCTGGCGAATGACGACATTGCGGATGGAAAGGTCATCGAGACAGTTCTGCGCCTGCTGCACCAGTGTCTTGTAACGCTCCAGCGAAAACACCCGCTCCACCCGGCGAGCGATGATCGCCGTCATGAAACCGCTGCCGGTGCCGATTTCCAGCACGCGTTGGCCGGGTTTCAGCTGCAGGCGGGCAAGGATCTTCACCGCCATGTCGGCGCCTTCCATGAAGGCACCGCAATCGATCGGGATCGTGCGGCTGGAATAGGCGTCGGCCGCAAATTGCGGCGGCACGAATTTGGAGCGTGGCGTCTGCTCGACCGCCGTTAAAAGATCAAGGTCGGAAATCCCCTCGCCCCTTAAGCGGAGAACCAGAGCGGCAAAACCTTCCTTTTCGACCATTGCGGATTTCAATCGGCGACTCCGAATCCCAGTGCTTGCGCAACCCGATCCTTCACCGTGTAGTCCGTCAGGTCAAGCTTAAGCGGCGTGACCGAAATCTTGCCATGCTTCAGGGCATGGATATCGGTGCCTTCGCGGAAGGTTCCGAGACGTTCGCCGAAGCGCAGCCAGTAATAGGGGAAACCGCGGCCGTCCTGTCGTTCTTCCACGGTCAGGCCAAAATCGAGCTTGCCCTGCCCGGTCACGGAAACGCCCTGCACATCCTTGGGCGCGCAATTGGGGAAATTGAGGTTGAGGAACGTGCCATCAGGCAGATCGACATCCATCAGCTTGCGCAGAAGATCCGGCGCATAGGTTTCGGCGACTTCCCACGGCACGACACGGCCATCGGCATGGCTGAAGGCCTGGCTGAGCGCAAAGGAACGCACGCCCTGCAGCGTGCCTTCGATGGCGCCGGCAATCGTGCCGGAGTAGGTCACGTCATCGGCCATGTTGGCGCCGGCATTAACGCCTGACAGCACGAGATCTGGCTTCTCAGGCAGAACCTCGCGAATGCCCATGATGACGCAATCGGTCGGCGTGCCACGCAGCGCGAAATGTTTGTCAGAAACTTTTCGCAGACGCAGCGGTTCGGAAAGCGTCAGCGAATGAGCAAGGCCGCTCTGATCGGTTTCCGGCGCAACGATCCAGACATCGTCGGACAGCGTGCGGGCGATACGCTCCAGCACCGCCAGCCCTTCGGCGTGGATACCGTCGTCATTGGTCAGCAAAATCCGCATGTTTTCTCTCTCCGCTTTCATGTCGCAGGGGACGAAGCATCCTCTCCTCCGTCATGCCGGACCTGATCCGGCATCCAGCCGACGCGCGTCTGCGCGGCGGGAAGGACTCTTTTCAGCCCAAGGACTTGGGCTGGCTGGATGCCGGATCAAGTCCGGCATGACGGTAGTGTAATTCTCAGGCCGCCTTCTCGATCCGCTTCAGACCGCCCATATAGGGCAACAGCACGTCAGGAATTGTGACGGAACCGTCCTCGTTCAGATAATTTTCGAGAACCGCGATCAGGCAGCGGCCGACGGCCGTGCCGGAACCGTTCAGCGTGTGCACGAACTTCGTCGCCTTGTCGTCCTTGCCGCGATAACGCGCATTCATGCGCCGGCCCTGGAAATCGCCGCAGACCGAGCAGGACGAAATTTCGCGATAGGTGTCCTGACCTGGCAGCCAGACTTCCAGATCGTAAGTCTTGCGTGCGCCAAACCCCATGTCGCCGGTGCAGAGCGTCATGGTGCGGAAATGCAGGCCGAGACGCTTCAGCACTTCTTCGGCGCAGGCCGTCATGCGCTCATGCTCGGCAACAGCACTTTCCGCATCGGTGATGGAGACGAGTTCGCATTTCCAGAACTGGTGCTGGCGCAGCATGCCGCGCGTATCGCGGCCGGCAGAACCCGCTTCCGAGCGGAAGGACGGTGTGAGCGCGGTGAAACGCAACGGCAGTTTTTCCTGCTCGAGAATTTCGCCTGAAACGAGATTTGTCAGCGTCACTTCCGCCGTCGGGATCAGCCACCGGCCATCGGTGGTCTTGAACAGGTCCTCGGAAAACTTCGGCAACTGCCCGGTTCCGAACATCGCCTCGTCACGCACCATCAGCGGCGAGGAAACTTCGGTATAACCGTGTTCCGTCGTGTGCAGGTCGATCATGAACTGGCCGAGCGCCCGCTCCAGCCGTGCCAGCTGGCTGGTCAGAACGGTAAAACGCGAGCCCGACAGCTTGGCGGCGCGCTCGAAATCCATGTAACCGAGCGCTTCGCCGATCTCGAAATGCTCCTTGGCCTCATGGTTCCAGCCGGGCTTCTGGCCGACCACGCGGGTAACCACATTGTCGTGCTCGTCCTTGCCATCGGGCACATCGTCGAAGGGCATGTTCGGCAGGCGCGACAGGGCGTCGTTCAGCTCGGCGGTGACCTGACGGTCCTCCTCCTCGGCGCGCGGCATGTTTTCCTTGATGTCGGCGACTTCTGCCTTCAGTTTCTCCGCAAGCTCCATGTTCTTCTGCGCCATGGCGGCGCCGATTTCCTTGGAGGCGGCATTGCGACGGGACTGCATGTCCTGCAGGGACTGGATGACGGAACGGCGTTTTTCATCAAGGGCGATCAGGCCGCTGGCGGCAGGCTCAGCACCTCGGCGTGCAAGAGCCGCATCGAAGGCTTCGGGGTTTTCGCGTATCCATTTAATGTCGTGCATCGTCGTTCCAGACCGTTGTTGCATGCCCTCAGCAAAACGCCGGGCAAAGGCCCGGCGCGAAGAGATTTGTGAGCGGGGTAGACCTTCGCAAAGGCTCAGGTCTCTTCCAGCTCCGTGCTTTTGGATTCCGCCGCACGTTTCCTCTCCACGAGTCGAGCCATGTAGATGGAAATCTCGTAGAGAATGATCGCAGGCAGCGCAAGACCGATCTGGGACATGGGGTCTGGCGGCGTCAGCACGGCCGCGACCACAAAGGCCATGACGATAGCAAACTTGCGTTTTTCACGCAGCCAGTCGCTGGTCAGAAGCCCGACACGCGCCAGAAGCGTGGTGACGACGGGCAGCTGGAACACAAGGCCGAAGGACAGCACCAGCGTCATGATGAGGCTCAGATATTCCGACACCTTCGGCATCAGCGAAATCGCCACCTCGCCATCCTCAGGCAATTGCTGCATGGCGAGGAAGAACCACATGACCATGGGCGTGAAGAAGAAATAGACGAGCGCCGCACCGATGAGGAAAAGGATCGGCGACGCGATGAGGAACGGCAGGAAGGCGGCGCGTTCGTTCTTGTAGAGACCGGGTGCGACGAATTTATAGAGCTGCGAGGCGATCACCGGAAAGGAGATGACCATCGCGCCGAACATCGCGACCTTGATCTGCGTGAAGAAGAATTCCTGCGGCGCGGTATAGATCAGCGACGATTTTGTCACATCCAGCCCCGCCCAGAGCACGGCCCACTTGTAGGGAATGACAAGCAGGTTGAAGAGGTGCTTGGCAACCGCGAAACAGGCGATGAAAGCGACGAAAAATGCGCCGAGCGACCAGATCAGCCGGGTGCGCAACTCCATGAGGTGCTCGATAAGCGGCTGCGGCTTATCTTCGGTATCCCCGCTCATGCTTCATCCTTTTTCGGCTTCACAGCCTTTGTTTTTGCCGCTTTGACCGGCCTGGCGTCGGCCACCGCCGTCGGCCTGTCAGCCGCGGTCTTCTTGGCCGCTGCCTTTTTGACGACAGCCTTCACGGGCGTCTTCGAAACGGCGGCTTCGCTAGTCATCGCGGAAGCAACAGCTTCCGGCGTTGCGGCCACTTTGGTCCGGGCGGCCCGTTTCGGCTTGGCGACAACCGCTTCGGCTTCGACGGTCGCAACCGATTTCGCACGGGCGCGTTTCGGCTTTTCTTCCGTGGCGGCGGCAACCGGTGCCGCTGCGGCAGCGACGACGGGCGGCGTATCCGGCAACTTCATTTCCGGCTCCGGCGTGCTCACGAGCGGGGCGACCGGCTCGCTCGTCGCCGGTGCGGCAGTGGAGGACAGGCCATCGGGTGCCGCCGTTGCCTTCTGCAGGTCGGATTTGATCTCATTGCCCAGCTGGCGAAGCGGGTTCATCGCATCGCGCAGGGAATTCGTGGGGTTGAGATTGCGGACATCGGAAATCGTCTGGCGCACATCGTCCATATCGGCCTCTTTGAGGGCCTCATCGAACTGCGTGCGGAAATCCCCGGCCATCTTGCGAAGGCCGGCCATCGTCTTGCCGAAGGCGCGGATCATGGGCGGCAAGTCTTTCGGTCCGACGACCACGATCAGCACGACCGCAATCACCAGAAGCTCGCTCCAGCCGATATCTAACATCAATATGCTCCCGAGACCCTAACGCCAGTCTCACACCAAACGGAACAGGCCGCTTACTTGATCTCGTCAGCCTTGTGGTCGACGGTCTTCGCATTGGCATCTGCCGGCGGCGGCGTCTGGTCTTCGTCAGCCATGCCCTTCTTGAAGCTCTTGATGCCCTTCGCGACATCACCCATCAATTCGGGGATCTTGCCGCGTCCGAAAAGGACGAGAACGATCACCAGCACGATGAGCCAATGCCACACACTAAAAGAACCCATAACTGCAACTCCTGAATTTCGCTTTTAGACGATGTAAGACGTTTGAAAGGCTTTTTCAAACGACAAATCGTCGCTGAGACGGGCCGTGCCCATAAACTTTTCGCGTGTATCGCGTGGGCCTACGACGATATCAATCGTCACCATCACCACCGCCCGGTGCAAGCAGGCCCAGTTCCTCCAGATCGAGCTGCGTGATCGGGTCTTCATCCTCACGCAACTCGTCGCTCATCATCGGCAGAGGCACACCGAAATTGGACGGGATACGGCCCGAAAGCAGTCCCGCTCCCTTCAGTTCCTCAAGGCCCGGCAGATCCCGCAACTCCTCAAGGCCGAAATGATCGAGAAACTCCACGGTGGTGCCGATCGTCACCGGCCGGCCCGGCGTGCGCCTGCGACCGCGGAAACGCACCCAGCCCGCCTCCATCAGCACGTCGAGCGTACCGCGTGAGGTCTGCACGCCGCGGATTTCCTCGATCTCGGCGCGTGTCACCGGCTGATGATACGCGATAATCGCCAAAACCTCCAGCGCTGCGCGCGACAGCTTCTTGGGTTCCTTCTCCTCCGTGCGGATGACGAAGGAAAGGTCGCCCGCCGTGCGGAACGCCCACTGCCCGCCCACCTGCACGAGATTGACACCACGGTCGCCATAGGCGGCCTTCAGCGCGTGCAGAATGGCGACGACATCCATGCCGCGCGGCAGACGCTCGGCGATGAAACCGATGGAAACCGGCTCGGCCGAGGCGAAAACCAGCGCTTCGGCAATTCGCTCAGCCTCCTTCAGCTGACGCTCGGAAAACACCGTGGGTTCGGGCTCCACCCCATCTGTCGCGATCATTGCCTCGCCGGTCTCGTCGTCATTCGTCATTATCGGTCCCTCCGGCACTGGCTCCGCGCTCGTCCCTTGTGCCCCGGCGCATATAGATGGGCTGGAAAGCCCCCTCCTGCCGGATTTGCAACGATCCCTCGCGCACCAGTTCCAGCGAGGCGGCAAAGGCGCTGGCGATGGCCGTCACCCGCATGGCGGGATCCGGAACATATTGCAGCAGATATTGATCGAGCACCGTCCATTCACCGACATCACCGAGGAGGCTGTTGAGAAGCTCACGCGCCTCCACCAGCGACCACACCTGCCGTTTTTCGATCGTGACCTGGGTGATGGCCTGCCTCTGCCGCAGATTGGCATAGGCGCTCAGAAGATCGTAGAGGTTCGCCTCATAAGCCGAGCGATTGATATGCGGAATATGCTCCGGTGCGCCGCGGGCGAAAACGTCGCGGCCAAGCTGGGCGCGGTTGACCAGCCTTTCGGCCGCCTCGCGCATCGCCTCCAGGCGTTTCAGCCGGAAGGCCAGCGTCGCGGCCATTTCCTCGCCCGAAGGGCCGTCATCCTTTGCCTGCTGCGGAATAAGTAGTTTGGATTTCAGGAAAGCGAGCCAGGCCGCCATCACAAGATAATCGGCGGCCAGCTCGATGCGCACGCGGCGCGCGCTTTCCACGAATTGCAGATATTGCTCGGCAAGGGCCAGCACCGAAATGCGTGACAGATCAACCTTCTGCGTGCGGGCAAGATGCAGGAGAAGATCAAGCGGGCCTTCGAAACCCGCGACATCGATGACCAGCCCGGCCTCGCCCGTCAGCCGCTCCGGCGTCACATCCTGCCAGAGCTTGTCCATCGGCGTTGAATTGCGAGACTTGTCTGCGGCCATTGTTCCATCCGCCGGGCATCCGGCCTGTGATCCCGAGTGGGCGACCGCCACCCGATCGTCAGGAAACGGCCCACATGGCGTTGAATTCAGCTCTCAGTTCAGCTTCGTCGGGGGCGTCAGCAGCGGGGAAACCCGCCTCCACAGCCCGAACCCGCTCCAGCGAACGGCCGGAAAGAACGGGAACTTCCTTCACAACCTCAAGCATTTCACCCATCACGCCGTTGCAATGCAAGACTATATCGCAGCCACCAGCAACAATATTCGCAGCCCGTTCGCCAAGCGTGCCCTTCAGCGCATTCATTGAACTGTCGTCGGACATCAGCAGCCCGTCAAAGCCGATCCGACCGCGAATGACCTCCTCGATCACCTTCGCCGAGGTAGTCGCCGGGCGTTCGCGATCAACGGCGTTGAACACCAGATGTGCGCTCATCGCCATCAATTCGCGGTTAAGCGCCCGGAACGGCACGAAATCATGGCCGTCCAGCTCATCAAGCGGCACATCGACAACAGGCAATTCATGGTGCGAATCGACCATGCCGCGACCGTGACCCGGCATATGTTTCATGACGGGCAACATACCACCGGCCTTCAGCCCATCGGCAGCCGCCTGGCCCATCTGCGCCACCATGGTCGGCGAATAGCCATAAGCCCGGTCGCCGATGACATTGCTGGCGCCTTCCACCGGCACATCAAGCACCGGCAGGCAATCGACATTGATGCCGAATTTCATCAGGTCAAAGGCATGCAGGCGCGACATCAGCCAGGCGGCGCGCAAGCCTTCTTCGCGGTCGCGCTCGTAGATTTCACCGAGAATGCGGGCATTTGGATAGGCCTGCAGGATCGGCGGCTTGATGCGCTGAACGCGCCCGCCTTCCTGATCGATCAACACCGGCGCATCTGGCCTCCCGACGGCATCACGCATGGATGCGACGAGATCGGCAATCTGTTGCGGCTCGCCGATATTGCGGCCGAACAGGATGAAGCCCCACGGCTGCTGGTCACGGTAAAGGGCAATCTCGTCGGCGGTCAGCGAAAGCCCGCTGCATCCGAGGATCATGGCTTTGCAATCGGTCATGGTGTCACGCTCGCAGGGAAAAGAGGGGTAAGGGTAAGGAGACTGCGCCATCGGGATTGCGAAAATCGTCCGACAACCTCTCCGCCGTCATCCTCGGGCCTGACCCGAGGATCCATCGCTCCGGGTTATGGGTCCTCGGGTCAAGCCCGAGGATGATGGAGAGTGTGGTGGAAGCTCCAAATACTCCAAGGGCTGCCTCATGCGGCAGCCCCAATCGTTACGAAGCCAGATCGGCCGCTATCAGCGTGCCACCAGGCAGCTGCCGCCGGCCGAGCGGAACTTCTCGCACAGCGCCACGGCTTCGTTCTTGTCACCCGCAGGGATGCGGACGCGGTAGAACGTGCCCTTGCCGGCAATTTCAGCGGCCTTGATGTCGACGCCGCGTCCACCGATGACCGAGCCGAACTTGGCCGACATGTTCTGGTAGGACTTCTGGGCCTCAGCCTGGCTCGGCAGCGACGCGATCTGGATGTAGTAGCCACCGGCAGAAGGCGTGCTGGTTGTCGCAGGTGCCACGGCAGCCGTCTGCTGCTGGGCCGGAGCGGCAGTCGCCGGGCGGACATTACCCTGGTTGGTAACGGTTGCCACCACATTGGCGGGCTGGGCAGACGGACGCGCCGAAGGAAGCGGTGCTGCCGACTGCGAGGCTTGCGACTGTGAGGTTGGCGTGGCAGCGGCAGCAGGCGTGTTGGCCTGCGGCTTTGCAGCCTGCTCGGGCGCCACTGGAACCCGCGAAGCGGCGATGACGGCGGGAGCGCCCTCACCCGGCTTGGCGGTCTGCGGCGCGGCAAGCTCTGCAACCTTGTCGGCCTTTGGCGGCTGGGCTGCCGGTGCGTCCACTTCCTGGGCGACCAGCGTGCCGTCCGGCTTGACGATCATGGTGCGGACCTTGCGCGGCGAAACGCCGGTCGCGCCAGAACCTTCGTTCTGAGCAGCCTTTTCTTCCGGCGAAAGCAGGCGCGGATCTTCGGTTTCGCCAACCGGCGTCCCGGTTGCTTCCATATCCCCGTCGTTTTCGCCTTCCAGCGGCAATTGTTCCGGGATCAGCGTGCGCTGAACCACATCCACCGGCTGTTCGTTGCTGGAAATCAGCGCCGGCTGTTTCGGATCGGCAGCGCTGCCGCCGGCAACACGGTCATAAACCGCCTTGTCCTGATTTGGCACGACGCGACCGCCCGGATTTTCCGGCACGACCTTCATCGGGTCGTTATCGGCGGAGATGATGACCGGCGCACCATTGGAACCGGTACCGGACGAACCGCCTGATATCAGCGCGTAGACGCCGCCACCGATCAGCACCAGACCGATTGCGGCGGCCACCGGCATGATCCAGCGGCGACCGCCGCGTTCATCTTCATCGCGATAGGCCGCCTGATGATCGACATAGGTATTTTCGGCATCGCGCGACACATTGCCACGGGAAGCCGCAGCCTCCTGCATGGAGCGGCGGAAGTCCTCTTCCAGAGCCCGCTCGAATTCATCGGCGTCATCAGGAGCCTGCGCGGCGCGCGCCTGCGGGGCGGCAGCGCGGTTTTCCGCGTGTTTATGGCGGTCGAGACCACCGGCAACTGCAGGCGCAAACAGCGTCGCAAGCTCGGTATCGATATCGAGGTCTTCCTCGTGACGGCGCGGCGCCGGCTTGGGTTCGAAAACCCCGACCGGCAGTTCCGGAACATCCATTTCAATGATGGTTTCCGGGTGTTCTTCCGTTTCACCGATCTGCGAAGGATCGAAAGGCAGGCTTTCCAGCGTCTGCGGCGCTGCCGGCTGCGGCGCGGCGACAGCCGGACGCGGCTGAACGGGCGCAGCTGCTGCTGCGATGGGAGCGGCAACGGTTGCGGCGCGTGGTTGCGGAACAGGCTGTTCCCTCACCGGCTGGGGCGCGGCAGCCACCACCGGGGCGACCGGCTGCTGGCGAACGGGTTGCGGCGCGGGCGCAGGAGCAACCTCGGCTTCGGCGATTTCCGACAGGTCGAGATCAAGATCGAGATCGTCGAGCGCCAGCTCGAAATCATCATCGTTGAAACCGGCAAAATCCGTGAAATCCGGCTCCTGAAGAGGAGCCGGGGATACAGCGGGGGCAACCGGCGTCGCCCGTGCGGGAGCCGCAGTAACTGGCGTTGCGGCAATCACCGGCGGTTCGATTTTTGCGGCCTGAACGACAGGCGCGGACTGCACGACGGGTTCTTCGCCACGACCGGGAATGGAATATTTCGCAACGTCGTAGATCAGCTCATCCATCGGCGACAGATTGGTCGCAGCCGGCCTTTGAGCAACCGGAGGCGTCACAGGCTGCTCGGCAGGCGTGAAGCTTTCCGCAACCGAGGGTGCAAAGGCAGGTGCTGTCTCTTCCGCCTGAATGACGGCAGGTGCCGGCGCGGGCTCGATCTGTGGCTCGATCTGCGGTTCCATCCGGGCCGCGACAAGCGGCTGTTCGGAGCGCGGCTCGACCCTTCTCGGATCGACAGCGGAAACATCGCGGCGCGCGCCGAAATTCGCAAGCGGCAGGCGCAGGCTGGAAAATTCGAGCGAAGAACGGCCGCCATGCGAAGGCGGACGCACGGAAACCGGAGCGGGCGCTTCCTCGGCAACCGCGATCTCCACCTCATCGGCAAGATCAAAAGCCTGCGGTTCCGGCGCATAGGCCTGACCGGCAAAAGCAACATTGCTCGAAACATCGGCCGGAAGCTCCGGCATGGTGTGCCATTCGGGCTCGGCAGGTTCAACGGCCTGCGGCTCTTCCCATGCGACCTGCTGGGCGGCCTGCTGGTAAACCACAGGCTCAGCGGCGCGCGGCTGGCGGGAATGCACATCGAAAACTTCGGCGACGGCGCCGGCATCGTCACGGAAGTCCGCGCGGATGTCCTGCTGAGCTGATGTTTCCACGTAATTATGGATATAGGCCTGGTCGACCTCGGGAAGCCGCTCTTCCCTCACCTCGGGTGCAGGTGCGGGTGCAAGCTCGGGCTCGCGGCGGGCGAAAACCGATTCGACACGCTGCATGAAGTCGTTGGGGTGGATGCCCGCACGAACATCGTTTGCCGGATCAAGAACGACTGGATCGGCGTGCGGTGCGTCGTAAACCTCGAATTCCCTCAGAAGCTCATCTTCGAGGTTAAATTCGGGTTCGCGGCGGGCAACCGATGGCTGAGCCTCGGAACCCGCATGCGAAGGACGATCTTCGAAGCCGACGATACGCGCCAGTTCTGCCAGAGGATCGTTGTCAGCGAACCCTTCGGACCGGGCGTCCCGGTTATACGCGACATTTTTTTCGACCATTACGTGTTCCACCATCTACGCATTGCAGCTCTTGCCAGCGTATTGTGAGCAAATAATGGTGATATGTTATCGCATTTCGTCAGGTGCGTCCGCTCCCAAAAGCGTAAGGCCAGACTTCAAAACATTCGCGACAGCATTCACCAGCCCAAGTCTGGCAATGCTCAATTCTCGGTTTTTATCGTTAATAAAACGTAATTCCGGTTGGTCTTTGCCTTTGTTCCAGTGTCCATGGAAGGAACTGGCCAGATCATAGAGGTAAAAAGCAAGCCGGTGCGGCTCATGCGAAAGGGCCGCGGATTCGATCAGACGTGGATATTCGGCGAGCTTCGCAACCAGCTGCAACTCATTGATATCGCTGATCAAAGAAACGGATGCCGCCATCTCTTCCGCAGAGGGAGCCAGCCCCGGAAACGCTTCCTGCGCCTGCCGGAAGATCGACTGTGAGCGGGCATGCGCATATTGCACGTAAAAAACCGGATTATCCTTCGATTGTTCGGTCACTTTCGCGAAATCGAAGTCCAGCGGCTCGGAATTCTTCCGATAAAGCATCATGAATCGCACCGGATCGCGACCCACTTCGTCGACAACATCGCGCAGCGTGACGAAGTCGCCGGAGCGTTTCGACATCTTCACCGGCTCGCCATCACGGAACAGTTTGACCAACTGGCACAAAAGTACCGTCAGCTTCGACTTGCCCTCGGAGACGGCCCGCGCGACCGCTTCCAGCCGCTTGACGTAACCGCCATGATCGGCACCCAGCACATAGATCATCTCGGAGAAACCCCGATCGAACTTGTTCTTGAAATAGGCAACGTCGGCGGCGAAATAGGTGTAGGAACCGTCCGATTTCATCAGCGCGCGGTCCATGTCGTCGCCCACTTCGGTGGAACGGAACAGCGTCTGCTCGCGATCTTCCCAGTCATCAGGCAATTCGCCCTTCGGCGGCGGCAGCGTGCCCTTGTAGACATGGCCCTTGAACGTCAGGTCGTTGATGGCCGAGAGGATCGGTCCGCCATTGCCCTCATGCAGCGTGCGCTCCGAGAAGAACACATCGTGCTTGACGTTCAGCGTCTCCAGATCCTCACGGATCATCGCCATCATCGCAGCGATTGCCTTGTCCTTCACGATCGGCATCCACTTTTCCTCGGGCATGGCCCGAAGCTTGATGCCGTATTCATCCGCCAGCGCCTGGCCGACGGGAACGAGGTAATCGCCGGGATAGAAGCCCGACGGAATGGCGCCGATATCCTCGCCCAGCGCTTCGCGGTAACGCAGGAAGACCGAACGCGCCAGCACATCGATCTGTGAGCCGGCGTCGTTGATGTAATATTCCTTCGTGACGCCATAACCCGCAAAAGCGAGCAGGTTCGCCAGCGTGTCGCCCACAACCGCACCACGGCAATGGCCGACATGCATCGGGCCGGTGGGATTGGCGGAGACATATTCGACATTGATCTTCTGGCCGACGCCCATCGTCGAACGGCCAAAATCGATGCCCTGGCCGATCATGTCGGCAAGCAGACGCTGCCAGTAACCAACCGAGACCTTGAGATTGATGAAGCCCGGACCGGCGACATTGACGCTGTCGACATCGCCATCCGCCTGAAGAGCGGGCACGATGAGTTCGGCGAGCGCCCGCGGGTTGGTACCCAGCGGCTTGGCCAGCACCATCGCCGCATTGGTTGCGACGTCGCCGTGACTGAGATCACGCGGGGATTCGATGGTAATTCGACTGAAATCGACCTTTTCGCGGTTCTCTTTCACGAGATCGAGGGTTTCGAGCGCGTTTTTGATCCTGGTATCGAAATCGGCAAAAATGTTCATCGTTCCAACCTGCGCGAAGGGCTTCTGTTTATGTCCGGCCATCATAACCGGGTCGGCTTCGCGATCGCCCGCTGCCCTATCGCAAATCGGGGGTGTGGTCAAACAGCCGCTGGTGGGCGCGCAGTGCATAACTGTCGGTCATGCCGGCCAGATAATCGCCCACATGCCGGGCTTTTGCAGCCTCGCTCATACCGGAAATGCTGTCCACCCAGTAGTGGCTCTGCATCTCCGCCGGTGTTTCCATATAACGGTGGAAAAGGTCTGTGACGATCTGCGTCGCACCAGCCCGGATGCGCATGATTTCCGGGTGCCGGTAGATATGACCGAACAGCAGCTTCTTGATCTGCCGGTCTGTCTCGGCCATCTCGGGTGAAAACGTCGCGACGGTGAAATCGGCGGCGCGGATATCGGCCGCACTCTGCGGTTTCAGGCGGGCAAGGTTGTGCTGCGCAACCCCGATAACATCTTCCACCATATGGGTGATCTGCCGGCGCATGATCTCATTGGCGAAACGCTCCTTGTCGAGCACGGGATATTTCGCCCGCACCTCGCCCATCAGGCCGCTCAGGAACGGCACCTCCTCCAGCATTTCGAAGGTGAGATAACCGGCGCGCAGGCCGTCATCTATATCATGGGTATTATAGGCGATGTCATCGGCAATCGCCGCCATCTGCGCCTCGAGGCTGGCATAGCTGCCAATCTCCAGATCCTGCAGCTCGCAATATTCGAGGATGGGAAGCGGAACAGGTCCCTTGACGCCCTCGCCCCTGGCATTCACCAGCGGGCCATTGTGCTTGACCAACCCCTCCAGCGTCTCCCATGTCAGGTTGATGCCATCATATTCGGCATAACGGCGCTCCAGCTTGGTGACGATGCGCAGCGACTGGGCATTGTGGTCAAAACCGCCATAGGGCAACAGCACCGCATCCAGCGCATCCTCGCCGGTATGGCCGAAGGGCGTGTGGCCAAAATCATGCACCAGCGCCACCCCTTCCGCCAGATCCTCGTCAAGCTTCAGCGCCCGCGCCAGCGCACGGGCGATCTGAGCTACCTCAATCGTATGGGTAAGACGGGTGCGGTAGTGGTCTCCGTCAGGGCTGATGAACACCTGCGTCTTGTGCTTCAGGCGGCGAAAGGCTGTCGTGTGGACGATGCGGTCCCGGTCGCGCTGGAATTCGGAACGCGTCAGACTGCCCTCTTCGGGAAAAAGACGCCCGCGCGTGGTCCATGGATCTGAGGCGAAAACCGCTCTCTCGCCGCTTCCGAAACCCAATGCGCGCTGGTCTATGATCATGCATCCACCTGTTGTCTTCTCCTGCCGCGGCGTCCTTTTCGCCTCGGCCATTGACCTTTTCATTCACCCTTCATACCTATCGCAGAGGTCAGCGCAAAGCATCATCGCCGCGCAGACCGCCTTCACACAGGCTATAGACCGTTAATTTGACCGGTTTATAATGGTGACAACGAGATTATTGCTCTCCGGTTCTTGACCCCGGCAGGAGGAACGACATGGAAAACAGCGACATTACCCTTTCGGAAGCCGCAGCGAAGCGAATCGCCCAGATCGTCGCAGCCGATGCGGGCAAGCACGCATTGCGCGTTTCGGTGGAAGGCGGCGGCTGCTCGGGCTTCTCCTACAAGTTCGATCTGGCGGAAGACCCCGCCGATGACGACATCGTGATTGCCCGCGGCGACGCCAAGGTGCTGATCGACAGCATGTCGGTCATCTACATGGCCGGTTCCGAAATCGACTTCGTCGACAATCTGTTGGGCCAGTCCTTCCAGATCAAGAACCCGAATGCGGTGGCAAGCTGCGGCTGCGGCACCAGCTTCTCGATCTGAGATATCTTTCCACCACATCCACACCGCCGATTTCCAAAAACGGTGGCAATCGCCTTTGCATCGGGTAAAAGTACCCTCACAAAAGGGAAACTCCGATGAAGATTGCCACCTGGAACATCAATGGCGTCAAGGCGCGTATCGAAAACCTCTGCCAGTGGCTGAAGGATTCATCGCCTGATATCGTCTGCCTTCAGGAAATAAAGTCGGTTGACGAGGGCTTCCCCCGCCTTGAGATCGAGGCACTCGGCTATCATGTCGAGACCCACGGCCAGAAGGGTTTCAACGGCGTTGCCCTGCTCTCAAAGATGAAGCCTGACGAGATCAATCGCGGCCTGCCGGGCGATGATGCCGATGAACAGGCCCGTTTCATCGAAGGCGTGTTTTCCGTTGAAAACGGCGCGATCCGCGTCTGCTCGCTTTACCTGCCGAACGGCAATCCGCCCGACGATCCGGTCAAATACCCCTACAAGCTCGCCTGGATGGAACGGCTGCGGCGCTTTGCCGAAGATCGCCTCGCGCTTGAGGAACCGCTCATTCTGGCCGGCGATTATAACGTCATTCCCGAGCCCTTCGATTGCCACGACCCACGCGTGTGGGAAGGCGATGCTTTGTTCCTGCCGCAAACACGCGTTGCATTCCGCAAGCTCGAACATCTGGGCTTTACCGATGCCGCCCGCGCAACCACCGATGAGGCAGGACTATATTCCTTCTGGGATTATCAGGCCGGTGCATGGCCGAAGAATAACGGCATCCGTATCGATCATCTGATGCTCTCGGCGGAGGCGGCCGACAGGCTGCAATCCGTCAACATCGAAAAACATGTGCGGGCATGGGAAAAACCGTCCGATCACGTGCCGGTCTGCGGTTATTTCGATTTCCGGCCGGTCGGCTGACCGGCTCGCGTCAGACGAGCGAAATCGCCTCGACCGGCATCATCTCAATTGGAATCGTCGATCTGCATGTTCTGCGCCATCGCGATGGCCGCGCGGCGATCATTTTCGCCCGCCAGTGAAAAAGCCTGCTCCTGCAGGTTCTGGATCCACGTACAGTCTATCGCCGTGCATTTGTCCAGCGCCGCCGTCATGAAAGCCAACCCCTGCGCCGTCTGGCCCTCCTGGAAGATCAGATTGCCGAAGATCGACATGGCGCCGGCATGGCCGTGCTTGCGCGCCTGATTGAGCCACTTCTTGGCCTGCTGCACATCCGCCCGGCCGCCCTCGCCGGCCAGGATCATCTCCGCCAGCCGGAACTGCGCTTCAGCCACGCCGAAGGTGGAAGCCACCTGGAAATAAAGCTGGCGGGCCTGCGAAAGGTCCATTTTCACCGGGCTGCCGGGAATGCCGTGCCGGTAATAATCGGCAAGAGACAGCAGCGCGTTGACGAAAAAGCCCGTATCCTCGGAACCCGGCTCGACGCCCTGGCTGGCGATTTCGCTGTAGATCTTGAAAGCTTCGAAGTCGTTCTTGGCGACGCCATCGCCGAAGGCATACATATTGGCAAGCGCCCAGCGCGAACCGGTATGGCCCTTTTCAGCCGCGTAGCGATAGGCCTCGACGGCTTCGCCCTTGTTGCCGTTCTTGTAGGCCTTGAAGCCGAACTTGAACAGGTCGAAGGGGCCGGATTCCTTGGTCACGCCCGCATTGATGTCAAAAGCCGCGGCAGGCATTGCGAGCGACGCAAGCAACATGCCCATAAGAAGCGGCTTTAAAACGTTGGCTTCACATTTCAGCATTTCGGCGAACTTCTCATAACTCTTCCCGGCATATAGCCAATACTTGCGGAATACTGCAAAGCTGAACCCCGCCGGGTCGCGATTTTTCGAACACACTGCGTCTTTCCGGCAGCACTTTCCAGCGCACCGCCGGTGGTCTCTTGCGGTAATTGCTCCAAATTTTCAGTGAAACAGATATAGGCATAATTTCCGGCAATATAACGGCGTTTCACCATCTGCCGGTCAGCGCCAAACAAGAAAGCCGGACCAAATTCCCGTATTACTTGCTTAAACCCTGAATCCAAACCCATTTTCACTTTCTGCAATTCCAGAGATCCACATCAAACGCCTGCATGTTCTTTCATTGCCGCGCCCATAAACATAAGCCAAGCACTCTGTTTGTGGCGGGAAATGGACAGATATGCTCACATTCCAACGCGGCTCCACGCTTGCAGAAAAGTGTTGCCAAATCGTCACAAAACTTTCGGCCTGGAAAATTTTATCGAGAAGGAATCACAGTCGGGCATGAAAAAAGGCCCGGTTGGTAAACCGGACCTTTATTTTAGCAACAGCAGAAGTATGGCGTCAGAACTTGACCTTCACACCTGTGGAGATGGCGGCCACGAGATCGTTGCCGAAGTCGTAGCCAGCCTCGTTGCCGCAGGTGAAGCCTGCACCGCAAGGTCCGCCGTTGATGGAAGAGCTACCGGAGGTCAGGAGGCCGAGAGCACCGGCAATCTTGAACTCGATGTTCTTGTTCGGCGAATAGACGACCTGCGTGCCAAGCGTCCAGGTGTCGGTCTGGGTGCCAATGACAGTCGATGTACCGCGATCCCAGGTCAGGCTCACAGCACCGCTCCACTGCTCATTGAACTTGTGACCAACGCCGCCGGAGATCGTCCAGCCGTCGCGATAGAACAGGTCAAGCGTGTTCAGCGTGTCTTGGCCGCTTGGAACGCAGGGAGACGTGCCGGCCGCGCAGAAAGGAATGACCTGAATCTGGCTCCAGTCAGTCCACTTCACCGAGCCGAAAGCAAGCCAGTCTGGCGCTATGCCGGATTGCACTTTGAGTTCGATACTGTCTGGCATGGAAACAGAGCCATAGATCGGCACGAGCTTGCCGCCGTATTTCGCGAGCGTCGGAGAGATGGACGCCGGCGTCTGCGGAACCCCTCTAACGTCGGCGAAACCGGTCAGGTCATGATCGACGGCGCTGTTATAAACGAGGCTCGCACGGAACGCGACCTCGGGGATTTCGTAGGCAACGCCGGCGCGCCAACCCCAACCGTCACCTTCCATCTCAAGTTTGCCGACGCCGCTGAAGCTGGACCAGGCAGGATTGAGGCCAAGAACGGCCGGTCCAAGAACCTGACGGTATTTATAACCGCTGATCTCCTGGTAGAAGCCGCCGCCGATAATCGAGAAGTCACCCTTGCCGAGATCGAACTTCACACGGCAGGTGGTTGCATAATTGTGCGACTTGACCTTGGTTTCGATATTGTAGCTCGACCCCTGCCAGATGCCGGGATTAAGATGCGCGCCCCACGGCTGCGAATAGTCGAACATGCAGTCGCCCAGATCGCCAACAGCAACCTTGGCGCCGATGCGGGTCGACCAGAAGTTTTCGGAATCGTCTGCCGTCCTAGACCAGGACGCAGGCAAAGGTCCGCTTTTGGCAGGATTGTCCCGTGCATTCTCGACCTTGCGCTGCGGAGCAACGAAGGTGGCCGAACCATCGAGAACATAATCGGACGGATCGAACAGCAGGTCGATATTGTAACCGCCGCGCTCAAGGCCACCGGCCAGTGACGGCGTGACCGCCGCGATGCTGGCTACGAAACATACCGCGCCGCGAAAAATTGCAGTTTTTGCCATCTCTCTCCCCAATCAAGGCAATGTGATCGAGGATAGAGTGAAACGCTAAAGGGCAAATGACAATCTGTCGCAGTTTTCGGCTGTCGCATAAATGCGGCGATTTTTTTACGTAAGAATTTTATGTCTACCCGCTTATATAATCATTTTAGGCTATTTTTCTAATCCGTTCGTTGAAATTGACACAAAACGAAACAAATTGCCAAATCCGACAAGAAATGTCGCCAAATAACCACAGTCGCATTTTCCCGAAGAAACCTGCTTATCAGGCCGTTTTTATTGGTTTTTTTCCGCTTTTCCGGATCGTCCGGACAAAAATCGCGATGAAATAATCGCACTGTTTCCCGGAAATGATTCGCCGCTGCAACGCAGCAATGAAAAGAAATGAAACATGACAAAAGGCAAAAAAACGCCCCGCATTGACGGGGCGTTTTGCTGTTGGAAAGGCAGGGCGGGTTATCCCGCCTCGTTGACCCGCTGCATGGCCGTCTTCAGGCCTGTCAGTTGCACCTCGAGTTCCGCCTTGCGCTCGCGCTCAGTGGCCACAACCTCCGGATCGGCATTGGCGACGAATTTTTCGTTCGAGAGCTTCTTGTCGATACGTTCCATTTCCGCATCCACCTTGCCGATCGCCTTTTCAAGACGGGCCTTCTCAGCCGCGAGATCGACAAGGTTGCCGAGCGGCAGGCAGACCGTGGCTTCACCGATGATGATCTGGGCCGAACCCTTCGGCGCGACATCGCCGGCACGGATTTCATCGGCCCGCGCTAAGCGCCGGATAGCGGCGGCGTGGCGGTCGAGCCGCGCTTCGGTGGAGGTGTTGGCGCCGACAACCACCAGCGAGGCAGTCGCACCCGGTGGCACGTTCATTTCGGCGCGCGTCGAGCGGATGCCGGAAACGAGATCGATCAGCCAGTTGATTTCCGCAGCCGAAGCGTCGTCGCGGAATTCCGGCACCGGCCAGTCTGTGAGGCAGAGCAGATCGTTGCGCTCCTCCCCTTCACCGGCCGTATGCGCCCACAACTCTTCCGTCATGAACGGCATGAAGGGATGCAGCAGCTTGTAGATCTCATCCAGAACATAGGCCGCGCAGGCCTGCGATTCCGTCTTCGCCTTTTCATCCTCGCCACTGAAGACGGGCTTCAGCAGTTCCAGATACCAGTCGCAGAACTGGTTCCAGACGAAACGGTAGAGAATGCCGGAAGCATCGTTGAAACGGAAGTTCTCAAGCGAGGCCGTCACATCGCGCGCCGTATTGGCAAGCTCGGTCAGGATCCAGCGGTTGATCGTCAGCGAGGCGGTTTCGGGCAGGAAGTGCGGATCGCGCTTCACGCCGTTCATCTCGGCAAAGCGTGTGGCGTTCCACAGCTTGGTGCCGAAGTTGCGATACCCGGCGATGCGCGCGGGATCGAGCTTCACGTCGCGGCCCTGCGCCGCCATGATGGCAAGCGTGAAGCGCAGCGCATCCGCACCATATTCGTCGATCAGCTCCAGGGGATCGATGACGTTGCCCTTGGACTTCGACATCTTCTGGCCGTTCTTGTCGCGAACCAGCGCGTGAATATAGACCGTGCTGAACGGCTCAACCGGGTTGCCGGCATCGTCCTTCATGAAATGCAGGCCCATCTGCATCATGCGCACCACCCAGAACGGGATGATGTCGAAGCCGGTGACCAGCACGTTGGTCGGATAATAACGCGCCAGTTCCGGCGTCTCTTCCGGCCAGCCCAGCGTCGAAAACGGCCAGAGCGCCGACGAAAACCAGGTGTCGAGCACATCTTCGTCGCGGGTCAGGATTTCGCCCGGCTTGAAGTTCTCAAGCTTCTCCTCAACCCAGGCCTTCCACGGACCTTCATGGGCGATGTAATGCTGGATGGCCGCCTGCAGCGCCTCTTCCTCGGTCTTTTCAACGAAGACCTGCCCATCCGGGCCGTACCATGCGGGAATCTGGTGACCCCACCACAATTGCCGCGAGATACACCAGGGCTGGATGTTCTCCATCCACTGGAAGTAGGTGTTTTCCCAGTTCTTCGGCACGAAATTGGTGCGGCCTTCTCGAACCGAGGCAATCGCCGGCTGCGCCAGCGTCTTGTTATCCACCCACCATTGATCGGTCAGGCGCGGCTCGATCGGCACGCCGCCACGGTCGCCATGCGGCACGACGTGCTTGTGCGGCTCGATCTTGTCGAGCAGGCCGGCTTCCTCGAAGATTTCGACGATGACCTTGCGCGCAAAGAAGCGGTCCTGTCCTTCCAGACGATCCCATGCGCCATGCAGGGCGGCCGGATGGCTAAGGCCCTCGAGGAAATCCTCATTGTCCTTGATGGAGATGGTGCCATCGATATTCATGACGTTGATGGCGCGAAGGCCGCAGCGCTTGCCGACTTCGAAATCGTTGAAATCATGCGCAGGTGTGATCTTGACCGCACCGGTGCCAGCCATCGGATCGGCATAGTCATCGGCAACGATCGGGATCTTGCGGCCAACGATCGGCAGGATGACATGCTTGCCGACAATGCCCTTGTAACGCTCGTCCTCCGGGTTAACCGCAACACCGGTATCGCCGAGCATCGTTTCCGGACGTGTCGTGGCGACGACAATGTAGTCGCGCGTTTCGAACTCGGTGGGCGTTCCGTCGGCATCGAAAGCGACGGGGTACTCATAGGTCACACCCTTTTCCAGCGGATAGCGGAAATGCCAGAGATTGCCCTTCATCTCGATCTGTTCGACTTCCATGTCGGAAATCGCAGTCTGCAGCTTGGGGTCCCAGTTGACGAGACGCTTGTCCTTGTAGATCAGGTTCTGCTTGTAGAGCGTGACGAAGACTTCGAGAACAGCCTCGGAGAGACCCTCATCCATGGTGAAGCGCTCACGCGACCAGTCGCAGGAAGCGCCGAGGCGCTTCAGCTGGTTGAAGATCAAACCACCGGACTCAGCTTTCCATTCCCAGACCTTTTCCACGAAGGCTTCACGGCCCATCTCGCGGCGGCCCGGAAGCTGCTGTTCCATCAGCTTGCGCTCGACAACCATCTGGGTGGCGATGCCGGCATGGTCCATGCCCGGCTGCCACAGCACATCCTTGCCGCGCATACGCTCGAAGCGAACCAATATGTCCTGCAGCGTATTGTTGAGCGCATGGCCCATATGCAGGGAGCCCGTCACATTCGGCGGCGGGATGACGATGGTGAAGGTTTCCGCGCCCGGCTTGGCGTTGGCGCCGGCACGGAAAGCATTCGCCTCGTCCCATGCTTTGGCGATCTTTGGTTCGACGGCTGCGGAATCGTAGGTCTTCTCGAGCATTTCCTGACCTGAATTTTAGAGTTCTTGTGTGGATTTTTTAAATAAGGATGGATGGTCGAGAGTCAACAGAAACCGACCCGCTTAAGCCGCCGATTGAGCGACCCTGCAAACGACTATGCCCCGATAACGCCTTCATCTTCAACAAAAAAGCCGCCCCGATGCCGGAGCGGCCCCTGTTTCGTCATGGCCCGACGCATTTGCGACAGGCGGCTTGAGAGAACTTAACGGCGCGAACCGCGCGCGACGCGCTCGATTTCCTCGCGCACGAGACGCTCCACCAAAGTCGGCAGATTGTCTTCCAGCCAGTCCTGCAACATCGGCCGCAGCATCTCGGCAGCCAGATCCTCGATCGAGCGCCGCTCGACGCCATCGAACACATCGGCAAGTTCGCTGAAGGAACGGGCGATCTGCGCGCCGGCGGCAGCGGAAATAAGATTGAGCGACAAAGCGCTCTCGGGTTCCGCCTTCGGCTCGGCCAGATCGAATTTCGGCATCTCGACGGCAGGCTGGTGCACTTCGATTTCGAAATGCTCCTTGGGGAGCGGCGTTTCGATCGCGCCACGCAAGGCAAGCTGATCAAAAGCGCTCTCGGCAAAAGGCGCATTTTCGATGGCGGCGGCGGCGGCGCGATCCTCGGCAGCGAAAGGCACCGGCTGTTCGCCGGCAGCGGCAGCGGCAACGGTTGCCGCCATCAGCGGCCGCACATCCGTCGGACGCTGCGGCGCCGGACGTTCAGCCGGTGTTACGCTTGAGAAAGATGCGGCGGGCGCAGCCGGTGCGGGCTCTGTTGCGCCACGCTGCGCCTGCGCTGCAAATGCCTGTGGCCCCATCGCGGCGTTGCGGTCGGCGGCGGCGCGAACACGGGCTGCAACGTCGGCCAGCGACATGGTCTTCTCGGCGGAGATTTCCGGCTGTTCCGACATCGGTGTTTCGGAAGCCGGCGAATAATCCTGCGCGGGCCGAGCGCCATAGGCCTGGTTTGCGGCGGGGGGAACGCGGGCCGGCGGGCTGACAGGCTCCGTCACGAAGGCCGCTTCACCGGCGGCATCGTCTTCATCGTCATAAACCGGCGGCAACTGTCCGGAAAACGCACCGGCAGGTCCCGGCTCGTTGCTCTCGATGATCCGGCGTATCGACGCCAGAATCTCTTCCATGGACGGTTCACGCGCTACGCTTGGCTGAGCCATATCAATCCCCGGTTTCCACTCTTGAGCGCTCAGGCCGTATCGCTCTGGATACCGGACATGGCGCTTCGCACCTGTTCAATTCTTACATCGCGTCCGTGACAGCCGAAGCCGGCTGTCGTGCCGATGCTCTGAAACATGTTCGGACAAAACCGCCGGGCGTTTTTGCCATCCGTGTTGCAGGATCATGCGGGGCAGAAATACGCACACCCCGAATCACCCTTAGTCTAGGGCAGCATAGTCAGGAACTAAATCACTGATTCGACAAGTTTCACCGTGATGCACAGCTTTGTGAGAACAGGCTGTCAAGCCGTCACCGCTGGGCAAGCGGGGCGCAGCACGCGGGCCCCGCAAAAAACAAACGCCGGGGCGGAAGGTCCACCCCGGCGTAAACAGCGATAATATGTCTATGGATCAGAAAACGAATTCTGCCGCCTTGGCAAAACCGGGCAGAGGCTTGATGGAGGCGTTGAAAGAGCTTGCAGCCGACGTGCTGTTACCATCACGGCGATAGACGGTGGCCTTTGCGGCGTTGCCATATCCGACAACAACGACCAGACGTCCTCCGTCGCGCAGCTGATCGGTCAGCGCCGACGGCACTTCCTCGACCGAACCGTTGACGAAAACCAGATCATAGGGCGCTTCGCCCGCATAACCCTTTTCGAGATCGCCGGTCACGACGGCGACATTGTCATATCCGAGCGAAGCCAGCGTCTCGGTTGCCTGCGCCGCCAGCGCTTCGTCACATTCGAGCGAAACCACCGAACCGGCCAGCTGCGAAAGGATGGCGGCCGCGTAACCGGAACCACCGCCGACTTCAAGCACCACATCTTCCTTGGATACGGCGGCAAGCTGCAGCAGTTTCGCCAGCGGCGACGCTTTCATGACATAGCGCGCCGGGCGGCCGTCGCGAGCCGGACAGATCTGCATATCCTCATCCGCATAGGCAATCTGCCGCACGCCCGCCGGCACGAAGGCCTCGCGCGGCACGCTCAAAAACGCCTTCAGCACCGAATGCGAAGTCACGTCAGTCGTGCGCAGCTGGCTGTCGACCATATTGGCGCGCGCGGTTTCGAAATCCATCATGTCCTTATCGCCTCAATTTCACGGATGCCGGTCGGGAAGCCTCGGCTCCAAAAGCTCAAAACGGCGCGGGTTTCCCCTCACCTTTGGATAATCTCATAATTGCCAAGGCGCGCGCTTTCAAGCGCGGTGAGTGGGATGTGCGGGAAAAAGCGAAATGACAGGGATTTTTTAAAACAGCAAAGACGGTCAATCACCGCAAAGCGGGAGATATTTTCAAGACGGCATCTGCTGTTTGTGGAAATTTTGGAGGCCTCGCCCGGAATTGAACCGGGGTACAAGGATTTGCAGTCCTCTGCGTCACCACTCCGCCACGAGGCCTCACGCGCTCTTCATTCGAGCGATGGCGGGCATTTAGAACGAATCCATTTTGGGCGCAAGAGGGTTCGTTCCGAATGTGGTGTTTTTTCAGGCCGGATGGGCGCAACTCGTCAGCCCACCGTCTAAGCGCTTAAGATTCCGTGTTTTTTTGTATCTTCCTCTTATTTCAAAGGAAAAAACGCCCGCATCCGGCGCATTTGCGGCAGTGCGGGCGATTGTTGTCAGGCCGATTGCGAGCGATCAGATGCGCCCAAGCAGAACCAGGATCAGGACGATGACCAGAACCAGTCCGAGGCCGCCCGACGGGCCATAACCGTAATTATGATAACCCCAGCTTGGCAGCGCGCCGATCAGGAACAGAATAAGCAGGATGACGAGGATGGTACCGAGCATGTTTAACCCTCCGCTATTGGCATGTGTCTGCCTGTTTCAATGACGGAGCACGAAAAAGGTTCCCCCGCAGTTCCTCCACCCTGCAGCCAGCCCCCCTGGAAGCACAGCAGCCGTTTCAAAGGGTTAAAGCGCTGTCTGCGGTGAGGACCCGCCTCCGCCCCGTGAGGCAAAATAATTTGCCGGATAACGGCTTCGGCGACATGCATTGAAACGGGGCGGGTCTCGAGGTCAAATATTTTTGAGCGACTATGACCGGCAATGGTAGCGATTTATTCGTGGTAATTTCTCGGTCTATGTCCATTGGCGGTTGTTCGTTACTCTATAACAAGTCCCCCGTACCCTGAAACTGGCGGGAGACAGAGAGATCTGGCATCACTGGCAGTGCGCCAGATCTCTCCCGCCCTCCCCGGCAAGCCACAAATCTCCCCTTAAGGCACACGGATATTTGACTGACGGTGATATGCGCTTCTCTTGCCTTGCCGGTTTCACTCCGGCTAGACCCCTGACCGGGAGGGAGAAACGAGAATCATATGTCCGGTTTTGCGAACCTCATCCCGCTTTTCATCTTTGGCCTCCTCGTCTACGCTTTCTTCCGCTGGGTCGCGCGCGACATTCAGAATCCGAAAAGCAAATAGACGGGACGAATAATCCTTCATCTTCTTGCCTGACGGGAACCGCTGCGCCTCCATATCGTTTTCGCAGACGCACTTCGGAGGACAGGATGAAAACGCTCCTATCATCGGCCACTATCGCGCTCACACTGGCGCTGGCGGGATGCACCACAGTCGGACCGCCCCCCTATACTGGACCGGCGCCCTATGTCGCACCGATCCCCGGCAGCATTACCTACAGAGGCCAGCCGCGCACCAAGCTGACGAAATCGCCTATCGGCAGCACCTTCAGCCACGAATTCCGTATCGATGGCAGCACAAGGGCGGTGGAAACCTACCGGATCGCGCCTGACCGCTCGCTGGAGCTTATCGACCGGCGCATCATTCGCGACTGGCTGTTCGGACGCGACGACTGACCGCACCGCACCGGGACCGAAACGGATTGCGCATTCAGGCCGCTTCGGTTAGAGCCGGGCACGACAAACAATACGGATAGGCGATGAACACGCGCTGGCAAAAACCCGTCCTGATCGCGTTTGAAACGCCGGGCGAATACACGAGCATCGAAACCACGCAGGCAGCTTCCTGGGCGCTGATCGAAGATTGGCCGATCGAAGATGGCGATGCGCTGGACAAGGCCCTGCTCATCTGCGCCGCCGTCGATGCTGGCCGGAAAAAGCCGGAAGATGCGCGCAAGGCTTTCCTCGCCGCCGCCATCGAAGCAGGCCTTGATTTCAAGGGTTGACGGCAACTGGCTCGCCTGCCGCAGGACGATAGGACGTGCCCTGCGGCGCTGAAATTTCAAGACAACAGGTTCGATGGATAAAAACCGATGGAAGCTTCCGGAAACATGAAAAAAGCCCTGTTCATCTTTCTTCTCTCCTGCCTCGCAATCGGCCTCATCGGCCACCTTGTCGTCGCCTTCGTCGTCACGGGCTGAAGCGCCCAAGGCACCTTCGCCACACGCGGAATGGCAAGGCATTAAAAATCTCTAAATTTCATTCTTCTGTTATGGAACCGCAATAGGCTCTGTCCGTTCTCTTTTCGCCCGACACAAGGAGGATTGAAATGCGTGACGGATTGAACGGTTTTCTAGAAATCTCGATGCTCGGCTTCGTGGTCGCAAGCTGCCTTTTCATGGTCAACCTGCCGATCTGACCCGCCTTAAAATCCTTTCCCGACAGCACCGGTGACGTAATGATGCCGGGATTAAGAAAAATGCGGCCTTTCGGCCGCATTTCTTTTCAACAAACTTGGTTTCAGGCCGAGAGCTTGGCGGCGATTTTTGCCACATGCGCGCCCTGGAAACGCGCGCCTTCCAGTTCGATTTCAGAAGGCTGGCGCGATCCGTCACCATCGGTGATGGTGGAAGCGCCGTAGGGCGAACCGCCTTTGATTTCATCGACACCCATCTGGCCCTGGAAGGCATAGGGAAGGCCGACAACGGCCATGCCGTGATGCAGAAAGGTGGGAATGAAGCCGAGAACGGTCGATTCCTGGCCGCCATGCTGGGTAGCGGAAGAGGTGAAGGCCGAGCCGACCTTGCCAACCAGCTTGCCGTTGAACCACAGCCCGCCGGTCTGATCCCAGAAATTGCGCATCTGCGAGGCGACCGTGCCGAAGCGCGTGCCGGCGCCGACGATGATGGCGTCGTATTCAGCGAGTTCGTCCACGGTTGCAATCGGCGCTGCCTGATCCAGCTTGAAGTGGGAGGCCTTGGCGACCTCTTCCGGAACCAGTTCGGGAACGCGTTTGACCACGGCTTCCGCGCCGGTGGATTTGACGCCTTCGGCGACGGCATAGGCCATTGTCTCGATATGACCGTAAGCAGAGTAATAAAGTACCAGAACCTTCGTCATTCTCTTTGTTTCCTTTGCTGGAACTGTTTCCGGCGTGCCGGCCAGAAGCTTTTTCAAAAACTCGATGATCATCGGCGTTGACCCGTCAAATGTGTGTGACGAAAACCTAGCCCACGGCCCCTCATCCCGCCAGCCGGGGATTGGCATACGCACTGTTCACCATGAGTGAACGGAAAACCGAAATGTCAACTATTTACAAAAGGACATTTTTTCAAAACCGCTTTGCATTCAGCAGGAGCAGGGCTAACGTCGGGGAAACAGATGACGAGTGCAACCATGTCCAATCCCTCCTCCACCTCCTCCGTTGTCACCGCCGCCATGCTCGCCATTGGCGACGAATTGCTGTCGGGCCGCACCAAGGACAAGAATATCGGGCATCTCGCAGATGTCCTCACCATGTCCGGGATTGACCTCAAGGAAGTGCGCATCGTCGCCGACGAGGAGGAGCAGATCGTCGAGGCGCTGAACGCGCTGCGCGGTCGCTATGATTATGTCTTTACGTCAGGCGGCATCGGCCCGACCCATGACGACATCACCGCGGATGCGGTGTCAGCGGCGTTCGGCCTGCCCTGCGAACACGATGCCGAGGCGCTGCGCCTGCTGGGCGACATGTACCGGGTGCGCGAGATGGAATTCACCGAAGCGCGCAAACGCATGGCGCGCATGCCGCGAGGGGCTGCGCACATCGCCAATCCGGTTTCCGTCGCCCCCGGCTTCGTCATCGGCAATGTTTATGTCATGGCCGGCGTGCCGCAGGTATTTCAGGCTATGCTCGACAATGTCATGCCGACCTTGCGCACCGGCGCGAAGGTCATGTCGCAGGCGGTGCGCTCACCCTATGGCGAAGGCGATATCGGCACGCCGCTGACGGCCATCCAGAAGGCCCATCCCGAAACGAGCATCGGCTCCTATCCGAAATATGACGGGCAGCGTTTTTCGACGGAGATCGTCGTACGCGCCCGCGACGCCGGCGTGTTGAAGGCGGCAACCGAGGCGGTTGCCGCCATGATCGAAACCATCGGCCAGGAGAAGCAACTGGCCGCCAGCAAGGGCGATGCAACCGCCTGAGACGGAGAAGGCCTGAAACGAAAAGGTTTGACCAAAATCAAGGTGGCGGTCTGTAAAGGCGGCCACTCTCCCCCTGAGCATTTCCAGGAAAAGCGGAACAGCTTTTCCGTCCGGACAATGCGTAAAACAGAGACTTAGATCGCTCTGGCGATTCGAAGAAAAGCCAGAGCGATCTGAAAACGACATGTCACCGAGGAGAGAAGAATGGGTTACAAAACGATACTGACAGTGGTCGACAATGTTTCGAACACGCAGAAGCTCGGCGAATTCGTGGTAAGCCTTGCCGACCAGTTTTCCTCGCATGTGATCGGCCTGCACATGGAAACGCTGGCCGCCGTTCCGCTCGTCGCACCGATGGAAATTCCCGATCCCGCCACCGTGCAGGCTCTGCAGGACGTGGCGCACAAGGAAACCACCGACGTCGGAACCCTTTTCGAACGCACGCTGTCCGCCAACGGCATCTCGCATGAATGGCGCAGCTTCGTCACATCGGTCGGTTACGCCTCCGCATCCGCCATCGATAGCGCCCGTTGCGCCGATTTGATCGTCGCCCGCCAGAGCAGCTCCTCGGCACTGTCAGACAGCCGCTCGGATATTGACGGTTTCCTGTATGAAAGTGGCCGCCCCGTTCTCCTCGTGCCGCACGTGCTAACCGTCGCCAAACCGATCAAGCGCGTCCTCATCGCCTGGAACGGCTCCCGTGAGGCGACCCGCGCCACCTTCGACGCCCTGCCCTTCCTGATCGCGGCCGAAAGCGTCGAGATTTTCTCCGTCGACCAGGCAGAGAGTGAAACACAGTCCGCGGGTCTCGCCGGCACGGAACTGGCCGCAACGCTTGCCCGCCACGGCGTCAACGTCACGGTCACCTCGCAGGAAAAGATCGCCGGCGTCTCGCCGCAGGCGGCCATAGAAAACCGTCTGTCGGATAACAGCATCGACCTTCTGGTCATGGGCGCCTATGGCCATTCCCGCTGGTGGGAACTGCTGTTCGGCGGCGTGACGCGCACCCTGCTCGATTCCATGACGGCGATGACGCTGCTTTCGCGCTAAATATGGATGCGGCGCAAACAGTGCCGCAAGTCCTCCATATCTCGCATTATACGGGCGAGCGCCGCAAGTTTCTTCTCCCCGCCGGGGAGAAGTCCGCGGCAGCGGGATGAGGGGGCGACGGTCGAGATATTCAGGGAGCGGAGCCCCTCATCCGACCCTTCGGTCCACCTTCTCCCCGGCGGGGAGAAGAAACAGGCGGCAATCTCCCAAGCTGTCCTTTAAGCGGAAAGCTTGCCTTTTTGCCGGTCTTGCGGCTATTAGCCAAAGCCATCGACAATTTTGACCAGATGGTAGACGACATGTCCCTTCCCGATAAAGCCTTTCCCGTATCCTGGGACCAGTTCCACCGCGATGCCCGCGCGCTTGCCTGGCGTCTTGCCGGCCTCGATAAAGAGTTCCGGGCAATCGTCTGTATCACCCGTGGCGGCCTTGTGCCGGCGGCAATCATTTCCCGCGAGCTGAACATCCGCCTGATCGACACGGTCTGCATCGCCACCCGTCATGACTACGTCAATCAGGGCGACACGGTTCTCCTGAAGGGCGTGGACCCGAAACTGGCGGCCGATGGCGGCGAAGGCGTGCTCGTGCTTGATGATCTGACCGATACCGGCAAGACGGCGCTGGAAGTGCGCGAGATGCTGCCGAGAGCCCATTTTGCCTGCGTTTACGCCAAGCCGAAGGGCGTGCCGACCATTGACACTTTTGTCACTGAAGTCAGCCAGGACACCTGGATCTATTTTCCCTGGGACATGGGCTTCACCTATCAGGAGCCGATCGCCAAGGGATCACGCGGCTGATTGCCAGCCGCCGCTCAGGGCACCCCTGAAAAGCCGTCCCGCCGGGGCGGCTTTTTTGTGTGAAACTGCCTTTTTGACGACAGCGGAAAAACACGGAAAAACCGCAGTGTCGCCTTTATGCCTCACCCCGGAAATGCGCGGTTTTGGCTTTCCGCTGCGGAAACCAGCCCCGCACAGGCTTGAGATTTCCCCGCCAAGTTACTGATTCTTTTGAAAGCTTTTGCTTTCCCCGTTTTCCACAGGCACTTCACACAATATCTTGTGGTTAAAAATGCGTTTCAATCTATGGCTTGACGAATCTATGCCGCAAGAGGAAAGTGACAGTTATGTTGCGGCGGCAACGGACCGGAAAGTAACGAGGCCGGCTCCTTTCAATCTCAGCTCGCTAATCCAGACGCGGCGTCCCGGCCATCAGGGGGCGGTTTGCCGGTGGGTTTCTGCGTGCCTTGGAGAACCGCCAAAAACATGACGCGGGGACTGGCGGCAGGAAGCTGTTGATACTATATTTAGTATTCCACACTATGCTTGCAGCCGAATAAGCCACGAGATACAGGGATCACATCCAAGGATGAACATCCCTTTCAGATCGGCAACAACCGGCTGCGCGAAGGCATCGCACGGCTGGACCGGATTTTTGCGCCCTTTGCCGGGCGCCCAATGGACGAGGACAGGAAACCATGCGCATTGAACGTCGCTTCACGAAGCCCGGCCAATCGCCTTATGCGGAAATCGACTTCCGCAAGGCCGTCAGTGAAATCAAGAACCCTGATGGTTCCATCGTGTTCCGTCTGGCGGATATCGACGTTCCCGCGCAGTTCAGCCAGGTGGCGACCGACGTTCTGGCGCAGAAATATTTCCGCAAGGCCGGCGTGCCGAAGGTGCTTAAGAAGGTTGAGGAAAACGACGTTCCTTCCTTCTTGTGGCGCTCTGTTGCCGATGAGAAAGCCCTGAAGGATGTGCCGGAAGCCGAGCGTTACGGCTCCGAGACCGATGCGCGCCAGGTTTTCGACCGTCTGGCCGGCACCTGGGCCTATTGGGGCTGGAAGGGCAAATATTTCTCGTCCGAAGAAGATGCGCTCGCCTTCCGCGACGAGCTTGCCTACATGCTCGCCACCCAGCGTGTTGCCCCCAACTCCCCGCAATGGTTCAACACCGGCCTGCACTGGGCCTATGGCATCGATGGTCCGGGCCAGGGCCACTTCTATGTCGACCCCTTCACCGGCAAGCTGACCAAGTCCAAATCCGCTTACGAACATCCGCAGCCGCATGCCTGCTTCATCCAGTCCGTCGAAGACGACCTCGTCAATGAAGGCGGCATCATGGACCTGTGGGTGCGCGAAGCGCGCCTGTTCAAATACGGTTCCGGCACCGGCTCCAACTTCTCCTATCTGCGTGGCGAAGGCGAAAAGCTTTCCGGCGGCGGCAAATCCTCCGGCCTGATGAGCTTCCTCAAGATCGGCGACCGTGCAGCCGGCGCCATCAAGTCCGGTGGCACGACCCGTCGTGCAGCAAAGATGGTCGTCGTTGACGCCGATCACCCTGATATCGAAGCCTATATCGACTGGAAGGTGAACGAGGAGCAGAAAGTTGCCGCTCTCGTCACCGGCTCCAAGATCGTCGCCAAGCACCTGAAGGCCATCATGAAGGCCTGCGTCAATTGCGAGGCTGACAATGGTGACTGCTTCGACCCGGCCAAGAACCCTGCCCTGAAGCGCGAAATCCGCGCTGCCAAGAAGGACATGGTGCCGGAAAACTACGTCAAGCGCGTCATCCAGTTCGCCGAACAGGGTTACAAGGACATCCAGTTCAAGACCTACGATACGGACTGGGATTCCGAAGCTTATCTCACGGTTTCAGGCCAGAACTCCAACAACTCCGTCTCGCTGAAGGATGACTTCCTGCGCGCTGTCGAAAATGACGGCGACTGGAACCTCACCGCCCGCAAGGACGGCAAGGTGATGAAGACGCTGAAGGCCCGCGACCTCTGGGAAAAGATTTCCCACGCCGCCTGGGCGTCCGCCGACCCCGGCCTGCACTTCAACACCACCATGAACGACTGGCACACGTCGCCGGCCGAAGGCCCAATCCGCGCTTCGAACCCGTGCTCGGAATATATGTTCCTCGACGACACGGCCTGCAACCTCGCCTCGCTGAACCTCCTGCAGTTCAAGGATCAGGCGACGAAGCGCATCGATATCGCCGATTACGAACATGCCGTTCGCCTGTGGACCGTCGTGCTCGAAGTTTCCGTGATGATGGCGCAGTTCCCCTCGCGCCAGATTGCCGAACGCTCCTATGAATACCGCACGCTCGGCCTCGGTTACGCCAATATCGGTGGCCTCTTGATGTCGTCGGGCATTCCCTATGACAGCGATGAGGGCCGCGCCATTGCAGGTGCGCTGACCGCGATCATGACGGGCATTTCCTATGCCACCTCGGCTGAAATGGCCGGCGAGCTTGGCCCCTTCCCGAGCTTTGCGCCGAACCGCGACAACATGCTGCGCGTCATCCGCAACCACCGCCGTGCCGCCCATGGCCTGTCGGATGGTTATGAGGGCCTGTCGGTCAACCCGGTCGCGCTCATCCATGCCGATTGCACGGATCAGGACCTCATCGCCCACGCAACAGCCGCCTGGGACAAGGCGCTGGCGCTTGGCGAACAACACGGCTATCGCAATGCCCAGACCACCGTCATCGCGCCAACAGGCACGATCGGCCTCGTCATGGATTGCGACACGACCGGCATCGAACCCGACTTCGCGCTGGTGAAGTTCAAGAAGCTCGCCGGCGGCGGCTACTTTAAGATCATCAACCGCGCGGTTCCCGATGCGCTGCGTTCGCTTGGGTATTCCGAAAGCCAGATCGCCGAGATCGAGGCCTATGCCGTCGGCCATGGCAATCTCAATCAGGCGCCGGCCATCAACCCCTCGACGCTGAAGGCCAAGGGCTTCACCGATGAGAAGATCGAAGCCGTCAACGCTGCACTGAAGAGCGCCTTCGACATCAAGTTCGTCTTCAACCAGTGGACGCTCGGCGCCGACTTCCTCAAGGACACGCTGAAGGTCTCCGACGAGCAGCTTTCCGATATGAGCTTCAACCTGCTCGAGCACCTCGGCTTCGGCAAGAAGGATATCGAAGCGGCGAACGTGCACGTCTGCGGCGCGATGACGCTGGAAGGCGCACCGTTCCTGAAGAACGAACACCTGCCGGTGTTCGATTGCGCCAACCCCTGCGGCAAGATCGGCAAGCGCTATCTCTCGGTCGAATCGCATATCCGCATGATGGCGGCGGCACAGCCCTTCATCTCGGGTGCGATCTCCAAGACGATCAACATGCCGAATGACGCGACGGTGGAAGATTGCGGCGCAGCCTACATGCTCTCCTGGAAGCTGGCGCTGAAGGCCAACGCCCTTTACCGCGATGGCTCCAAGCTTTCCCAGCCGCTCAATGCCTCGCTGGTGGAAGATGACGACGAAGAAGATTTCGTTGAAGAACTGATCCAGCAGCCGCTTGCCCAGCAGGCCGTGACGATCACCGAAAAGATCGTCGAACGCGTCATCGAGCGCGTGTCCCGCGAGCGTGAAAAGCTGCCGAACCGCCGTCAGGGTTATACCCAGAAGGCAACCGTCGGCGGTCACAAGGTCTATCTGCGCACCGGCGAATTCGGTGACGGCCGCATCGGCGAAATCTTCATCGACATGCACAAGGAAGGCGCCGCCTTCCGTGCGATGATGAACAACTTCGCCATCGCCATCTCGCTTGGCCTGCAATATGGCGTGCCGCTGGAAGAATATGTGGAGGCCTTCACCTTCACCAAGTTCGAACCGGCCGGCATGGTGCAGGGCAACGACGCGATCAAGAACGCCACGTCGATCCTCGACTACGTGTTCCGCGAACTCGCCGTCTCCTATCTCGGCCGCCACGACCTCGCCCATGTCGATACGTCTGACTTCTCCAACACGGCACTTGGCAAGGGTATCCAGGAAGGCAAGACCAACCTGCTCTCCACCGGCTGGACACGCGGTTACAAGCCGACGCTGGTTTCCAGCAACGAAGGCGAACGCTCCGCTTCCGAACCCAAGGGCTCGGCAACGGCAGCCCCCGCCCGCGCCTCGGCCAACGTCACCTCCTTTGCAGGCTCTGCCGCCCGCAAGCTGGAACCGACGGTCGCCATTGCAACCTCCGAAATCGTCTCCTTCAAGCGGGACTATGAAGAGCGCGCCAAGGAACTGGCCGAAGAGATTGCCGAAGAGGTGATCGACGACGTGGCCCAGGAAGCCAAACAGACCGCCACCGCCCTCTTCTCCGACAAGGCCGCCGCCGACGCTGCATCGGCCAAGGCGGAAGCCAAGAAGGTGGAAAACGAACGCCGCATGCGCTCGATTGCACAGGGCTACACGGGCAACATGTGCTCGGAGTGCCAGAACTTCACGATGGTGCGGAACGGCACGTGTGAGAAGTGCGATACTTGTGGTGCGACGAGCGGTTGCTCTTAATAAGACCATTCAAGAAGAGGCTTTCCGGATGCCCGTCTGGTTGGATTATTCCAGGAACAACCTCTGCCCAGATGAAAAAAACGAAGCGGGAACTCGGCGACTAAGCCTTAGGAAAGAAGCAATAGAATCAGGCGTTTTGACGCCTGATTCTATTTATGAAAACCAAAGGGCCAGAGTTTTAAGGAATGCCGGGGGCAAGCTTAGAAGTCCGGCGAAATAAAGCCGGGCACCATACGCGCGTGACTAAGTCAGCACGACAAGAGGCAGGGTTCAAAAGATTTCGAAGGGCGTTCTCCTACTTGGAGAGAGACCCGATAACTGTGATCGCGCCTTTATTGTTCCCATACTTGGAAGGCATGTCGTTGGCGAAACACCAAAGTTGTCCACTTCGTGGAGCAATCCATATTTTTTCACTTCCAATGAGAAAAGCCGTCGACTCGTCTTGATCCAGCGCACCGATAAGGGCAAACCACTTTTCTTTGGGCGCTCGCTTCTTTGCAGCGAACGGTCGAAGCCAAAACCGATCGTAGCCATTCGCATCGGTGTTTATGTACCAATCGATCCAAGTTCCCTGCGCCGAGAATTTGTATTTTTGTCCCTTCTTGATTTCACAGAGAGCGGTCCACTTCGCATTCGCAGCAACAGACATATGGAACAGAGTTTCCAATGCTTCGCTCATCGCACACCAGCCTTCTTAAGCGTCTGTCGGAATACCTTGGCAACCTCCGCAAATCCGCGATCGGTCGGATGAATTTCGTCTGCCCATTCATTTGGGGGGACTTTTTTTCGAATGTCGGCGAGAAAAACATACGAACTGCTGGAATCTCCTGCGACCCTTTTGAGCATCTCGTAAAGCTCATTTATCAATATCTCAATGATCTCGCATTGAAGAGCATGATCGACAATCTTCTTGCCCTTCATAGGGGCGCCAAGCCACTGATCTTTCTTGGCCCACGTGGGATTACGTTTGTCGCCTGGAAACCCACCGGGTATCGCGTAGTCGTACCCGTGAATAATGATGGGAAGTTTGGCAAAGTCGCGATCTCGTCTGATCGTGCTGACAACTTCCCGATAGGCCTCTTCAAGGGTCTGTAAGACTTTGCGCAACTTACTCCAATCGATGTGCCAACTCGCCGGTTTTCCCTGCGAATAGTCATTCAACAGTTGCAGCAGAACAGAGCGCCCGTATTCATCAGAACCTATGACGTCGTTACCTGCTGCGGAAAACAAGAATGCCTTCACATTCTTGCCTTTCAGGCGCAGCAATTCGGGCATGTACTCCTTACTGCCATAGACCATGTTTCTCGCTGTGTCTCCAGCGGCATCAAGGCTAGAAATCACATAATCGGGGGCTAGTTGGTCGATCACGTCTTCCAGCAAGAAAGGAAACTGAAACCAACTATCGCCCTCGGAAACAAGTATGGGCTTTCGAGCGGTATCGACCCGCGATTTGAATATCCGTTCGCGCCGTCCCCGGCAAAACCCATTTGCCCAATCAAGAGCGCTAGCAATTTCAAAGTGCGCGCCCTCGGATATCTCCACCTTCAACGGGTCCGGTCTAATAATCGGGTGAAATGCAGTCCCACCTGTTTCAGAAGTCAGGTATGTTGCAATTGTCTTTTCACTAACCGTCACATCCATGACCATCGCGCGGAGCTGCTCGTAAGTGATCTTCGTCATAGTTACACTCCAGAGTCGAAAAACTCAAAACTGTATATCGCACCCACTAACATTTCGCAGAAAAATCTAAAAAAAATCAAATATTACAATCGCTCGAAGAAAATAAACTGAAATTCAGACATATAATATATCTAATTATATTTATTCAATAATAAATATTTAAAACCACAAATTGCGTTATCGGTCAACTCCTTGAATATTTTCCGATTTCGATGTATAGAAAACCGATAATTTAGAATTTCTGCTAACCGGATTCGAATATATCTTCGGCTGGCTGCAGAGCAGCTAAACCTTGTTCATTTAAGCTTTTAAAATCCAACTTTAGATTAGCATCATGCGACGTGTCAGACGCCCATACGCTTGCGCGGGGCTAGCCTCAAAAAGCGCGACAGCTCTTCTTTTCCTCACCCCATAAAATCCAGCAGCAGCTTCACATTCAGCGCCGCTATCACCACCGCAATCAGCCACGCAAAAGCCGAGAGCCAGAGCGGCGCTTTCAGTGCACCCATCTTGGCCTTGTCAGAGGTGAACATCACCAGCGGGAAGACGGCGAAGGAGAGTTGCAGGCTGAGCACCACCTGCGTCAGGATCAAGAGTTCGGCCGTGCCGCTGTCGCCATAGAAGATGGTGACGCCGGCGGCCGGGACGATGGCGATGGCGCGGGTGATGAGGCGGCGCAGCCAGGGGGCGAGCTGCATCTTCAGGAAACCTTCCATCACGATCTGGCCGGCAAGCGTTGCCGTGACGGTGGAATTGATGCCGCAGCACAGGAGCGCCACGCCGAACAGCGTCGGCGCAATGGCAAGACCCAGCAGCGGCGCGAGCAGATTATGCGCTTCGCCGAGTTCGGCGACATTGGTCTGCCCCGTTTTGTGAAAGGTCGCTGCCGCAAGGATGAGGATCGAGGCGTTGATGGTGAGCGCGAACATCAGCGCAATAGTGGAATCGAGCGTCGCGAATTTCAGCGCCTCGCGTTTTTCGGCAAGGGTTTCGCCGATTTCGCGGGTCTGCACGATGCCCGAATGCAGATAGAGATTATGCGGCATGACGGTGGCGCCAAGAATGCCGAGCGCCAGATACAGCATGTCCGGATTGGTGACGATCTCGGTCGTCGGTGCAAAACCGAGGATCACCTGCCCCCAGTCAGGGTCGGCAAGCGCCACCTGAATGGCGAAACACACGGCAATGACGCCAAGCAGCGTGATGACCATAGCCTCCACCCAGCGGAAACCGAGCTTCTGCAGATAGAGAATGAGGAATACATCAAGCGCGGTGATGAGAACGCCGAGTTCGAGCGGAATGCCGAAGATGAGGTTGAGGCCGATGGCCGTGCCGATGACCTCGGCAATATCGGTGGCGATAATGGCGATTTCGGCCAGCACCCACAACACCATCGCCACCGGCTTCGGATAGGCATCACGGCAGGCCTGGGCGAGATCGCGACCGGAAGCAATTGCCAGACGGGCGCAGAGCGATTGCAGGACAATCGCCATGATGTTCGAGACCAGCGCGACGGTGAGCAGCGTATAGCCGAATTTGGATCCGCCGGCGAGCGAGGTCGCCCAGTTTCCGGGATCCATATAACCGACAGCAACGAGATAGCCGGGGCCGAAAAACGCCATGGCCCGGCGAAACGTGCCGGCATTCGGCTTGACCTTGATCGAACCGTGCACGTCGGACAACGACAGATCGTCGCCATTCCGCCGCCATCCAAAGACTGGCTTGTCCATTCCAAGAACTTTCAAATCGGAAATTGTGTTTATGCAATTGCAAATCATTCGCATAAACTCAATGGGCTGGCAAGCGGGCTTTTGGGCGCTTGCACCATCGAAAAAGATTGCCTTGTATTGTGTCGCTGGGATGCCCCGCTGGATGCCCTCAAATCGACCGGAGCAAAAGCGCCGCATAAAAACCGACAGGATCAGCCGCGTCATAAGGGATGGCCGCCCGGCGTCCGGGTGGCCGGGGCTGCAACTGGCCATTGACAGCATCGATGTCGTAGCCTGTACACAGGTCGCCGATACAGGTCAGACATATTCCAGAAGGAGCAACCGCGTGAACCTGATTGCCCATGTCGAAATTCCCGTGCTTGATATTGAAAGGGCGATGCGTTTCTACAGCGCCGTTTTTGATGTGAGCTTTGCGGAAATCGTCACGATCCATGACAACAGGATGGCCTATTTCCCCTTCGAGAAGGGCAAGGATGGGGCAAGCGGCGCGCTTGCCGAGGGAGAGACCTATGTTCCGACGAAAGACGGAGCAATCATCTATCTCGGCGTGAAAAACATCGACGATGTGCTTGAGAGAGCCGTGCAGCAGGGCAGCGAAATCCTGTTTCCCAAAACGCCGGTCGATGACAATCTCTTCGTCGCCGAAATTTCCGATAGCGAAGGAAACCGCATCGCGGTGCAATCGGCCTGATCAGGCAGTCTGCGTTGTAAATCGAAGAATGGCCGGCGCATCATTCCGTTTTCGATGCCCGGCCTTCGAAGACAAGGGTCGGCCGTTCAGGTGACAGCCCTCACGGCCTTGTCATCACCCCTGCCCCCGCCGTTGCGGAACAGCTGCATATGCGCCTGCGTTGATCTCCAAGGAAGTAGTCCAATTCCGGGGAAGTTCATGCGAGACGGCAGCAAATTCAGCCTGGTGAACCATCCGAAGCGATGGCCCAGATATATCATGGCACATAGAAGGCCGCGCGACTGGCTGATGACAATCAGCGGCATCGTGCTGCTGTTCGTGGTCGCCGCCGCAGTCGCCATGGGTTATCTCGTCACCAGCCATCCCGGCAAGCCAGAACCCAATCCCGGCATCGTCGAGGAAGAGGCTGCGGAAAACGGCGGATAGGCGGCGGCGCAGGACGCGCCGCTCCCAATCAGCTGAGGCCCGCAAGATGCCCGCTGAACTGTGCCTCATGCAGGCGGCTGTAATGGCCCTTGGCGGCCAGAAGTTCGGCATGGGCGCCGGTTTCGGCAATGCCGGTCTGGTCGACCACCACAATGCGCGAGGCATCACGGATCGTTGCCAGCCGGTGGGCGATGACGAGTGTCGTGCGACCTTTGGCAAGTTCCGTCAGCGATTGCTGAATGGCCCGCTCCGTTTCCGTATCGAGCGCCGAGGTCGCTTCGTCCAGAATGAGGATCGGCGGGTTCTTGAGGAACATTCGGGCAATGGCAAGACGCTGCTTCTGCCCACCGGACAATTTGACGCCGCGCTCGCCGATAACGGTGTCGAGCCCGAGCGGCATGGCCTCGATCACGCCATCCAGCCGCGCACGCCGCGCCGCATCCATGATATCAGCGTCAGAGGCGCCAAGCCGGCCATATTCGATATTCTCGCGGATCGTGCCGCCGAAAAGGAACACATCCTGCTGCACGATGCCGATCTGGTTGCGCAGCGAGGCAAGCTTCATTTTTCTGATATCGATGCCGTCAATGGTGATCGCACCGCTGGTGACATCATAAAAACGCGGCAGCAGTGAGCAGAGCGTCGTCTTGCCCGCGCCCGAAGGACCGACAAAGGCAACCGTCTCACCGGCGCTGATCTTGAGGTCGATATTGCGCAGAACCTCTTTGCCCTCGGCATAAGCGAAACCGACATGGCGATATTCGATGCTGCCGGAAAGGGCCGGCGCCTCGATTGCGTCAGGCGCATCGACGATATCAGGCGCCGTGTCCAGAAGCTCGGTGAAACGGCGGAAACCGGCAATACCCTTCGGATAGGTCTCGATGACCGAATTGATCTTCTCGACCGGGCGGAAAAACACGCCGACCAGCAGCAGGAAACCGACAAAGCCGCCTTCTGTCAGACTGCCCGTCAGTACGAACCAGGCGCCGCAGATCATCACGATCATCTGCGTCAGGCGCATGCTCATATAGCTGAGCGACGTGCTGGCCGCCATGATCTTGTAGGCGTCGAGCTTGGTGCGGCGGTATTTCTGGTTGTCCTTCTCGAACAGCGCCCGCTCATGGTCTTCGTTGGCAAAGGCCTGCACCACCCGCATGCCGCCAACGTTTTCCTCGATACGGGCATTGAAATCACCGACGCGACCATAGAGCGCGCGAAAATTCTGCGTCATGCGGCCGCCGTAACGGCTTGTCACCCAGGCGGTGACGGGCACGACGGCGGCGGTGATGAGCGCCAGCTGCACATTGACCGACATCATCAGCAGGAACGCGCCGATGAAGGTCATGATGGCGATGAACAGATCTTCGGGTCCGTGGTGGGCCACCTCGCCGATCTCTTCCAGATCCTTTGTCAGCCGCCCGACCAGATGGCCGGTCTTCTGGTTGTCGAAATAACGGAAGGAGAGCTTTTGCAGGTGATCGAAGGCCAGACGCCGCATGTCGGTCTCGATATTGATGCCGAGCATGTGTCCCCAATAGGTGACCGTCGCCATCAGCCCCGTATTCAGCACGTAGATGACCAGCAGACCGACAGACGCAGCGAGGATGATCGCCCATTCGCCGCCCGGCAAAAGCACATCGACAAAGGCCTTCACCGCCATCGGAAAACCGAGTTCAAGCACGCCCGACAAGACCGCGCAGGAAAAGTCGAGGATGAAGAGACCGCGATAGGGACGATAATAGGCGAAGAAACGGCGAAGCATGGCATGACCTGGAGAGCGGGCGCGGCAAAACTCGTACCGCAGAAAACGGGAGTTCAATTGTCATATTTCAATGCGTGCGCCAAGACCGATGTTCTATTTTTACCAAAATCGTTCAATAGCTTCGGCAATAAACACACAACGGTAATGTGATCGGGTTATATTGCACTTATATGTATCGGTGTGACAGAGTGAATGCACCCCTTTGGGGGAGAATGCGAGAAAGAGCCTGCCGTGAGTAACAATGACAGTCGTAAGCAGAGTGGCGAACCGAGATGGCTTGGCCCCGCCAGTCCGACGCGGATCGCCCTGATCCCGCCCATCTCGGCTGCGCGCTGGCTGCTCGTTCTTGTTGCCCTTGCGGGCACCTATTTCTTCCACGGCTTTCTGGTTCCGGTTCTTGCCGCCCTCGTCATCGGTTTTGCCAGCTGGCCGGTCTATACGCGGCTTTTGCGGCAGGTGGGCGGCAACACCACGCTCGGCGCATCCATCGCCATCGTCCTCATCCTTACCTTTCTCGTGGTGCCGATCTTTATCGCCGCCTCCTATACGGCAAGTGAAATCCGCGAATGGTTCGGCTGGGCGGTGCATGTCAACAAGGCGGGCGCACCCGTACCGGACTGGATCGCCGCGCTGCCCGGCGTCGGCCCGTGGCTCGGCGAACAATGGGTGAAATATATCGGCACGCCGGGCGCCATCGGTGAAGTCATACAGCTCGTCAGCGGCGCCAATATCGGCAATATCTACCGGGCGATCCTGGCCGCCGGCAACGGCGCCTTCCACCTTGTCCTCACCCTGCTGTTCATGCTGATCGCGCTGTTCTTCGTGTACCGCAACGGCGCCGGCTTCTCCCGCCAGGTCGATCTCGTGGGTGAGCGCATCCTGCCGACGCGCTGGGAGCGCATCTCCCGCGTCGTGCCCGCCACCATCAGCTCCACCGTCACAGGCATGACGCTGATCGCCATCGGCGAAGGCATCATCCTCGGCATCGCCTACTGGATTGCCGGCGTGCCCTCGCCCGTCACGCTCGGCGTGCTCACCGGTGTCATGGCGCTCATTCCGGGCGGCGCGCCGCTCTCATTTACGCTGGTGTCGATCTATCTGGTCGCCAGCGGCTCCCCGGCTTACGGTCTGGCGCTGTTCGTCTGGGGTTCGGTCGAGCTTTTCATCGTCGACAAGACCATCCGCCCGAAGCTCGTCGGCGGGCCTATAAAACTGCCTTTCCTGCCGACCTTTTTCGGCCTCGTCGGCGGCGTCAAGACCATGGGTTTCCTCGGTCTGTTCATTGGCCCGGTGCTGATGGCGCTGCTGGTGGCAATCTGGCGCGAATGGGTGCGTGAAGTGGAAATCTCCGCCGCCGTAAGCGCCGAGACCCCGCCCTCGCCGCCCACCCAGGACGACCCGGTCGCCGATGCCATCTCGCGTGAAGACGAAAGCGATGAAACGACGGCGTTTCGAAAAGCGGCGTTTTGATTGCTGAAGCCTGCGGCGAAGGGCGATTGCCTGAAACGCCGGATGGCAGACGAAGATCTTTTACCTCTCCTCCGTCATGCCGGACCTGATGTAACCCGCAAGATTACATGGCAGTAGAGAAATATCCGTCATTTTCCGGCAATTTCCAGCTTTTTCCGGCAATTTTATGCGGGAATACATGGGATTAGCCGATAATAGACGGTTGGGTATCCGTGCGGGCCGAAACAAGATCAAATGGCAGGAAGACTTGCTTGCCGACAATTAACAAGACTGATTTTACCATTCTCGGGGTGAGTATCCAGCCTCTGCCGAGAAATTTTGTTAAAGCCTTATTTACAAAAGGAAATACTGGAAAAAAAGAAGCGTTTCGCGAAGGCATGCGAGCTTAAAGTGACAAACTTAGCCAACTCTGCCACTGACGCGGCGTCAGTCAAGTGGAAACAACGTTCCCACTGATTTCCGCGCACGTGAGAAACAATCCAACTTATTGAAATATATGAGCGAAAATCAAAAAGCAGCCGCAAAATTATTGCCGGGAAAGCGGGAACACAACAGTATGAAAAGTCTGACGAAGAGTAACGGCATGTGTTGCAGCAAAAGTACCGACAACAGTTCAAACATAGTTGCAACATATCGGGCATGAAAATTCCCCTTGGCATACACCGGAAATCAGCGTATGCAAATTGACGGAGCGTGATAACTCCTACAGGTGGTGACGCGCCACCAAGGTAAGTGCGAATGAAGAAGTCCGAGGCGTTCATGCTACTCGGCGTTCCCCCTTCGATCTTGCCCTAACGGCGCACTATATCTGGCATCTGCCGGAAGCGGTCGCATTTTGTGATGTGGCCGGGAGGGCATGTCGAATGTCCAGGGCGAAAGCCTAAAGGGCATGCTGCCGTCCTGTACGGTTATCAACTCCCGGTCCTGCGCCGCCCGCAGGATTAAGCGCCGTGATAAGCGCTACAGGAGTCAGATATGTCTAATCCCCTCTTCAAACTAGAGGCGTCGATCTCTGCCGTTCGCGCCTTTAACGATCTCATTACTGCCGCACTCAATCAGGGCGAGGATATGTCGTCCGTCGCGGCTGGCGTCTTCATCCTTCTGGATACGCAAGTAGATGCCCTTTCTAAGGCAGAAAGCGAGATACGCACAGAGATTTCATCCCTAAAAACACGGCTGGAAACAATTAGTGCAAACTCTGCACCAATTAGCAAAGCGCCGGAGGCGGTTCCCGGCGCGGACTATTACCGCGAAAACCAGCTTTTGATTGCGCGTCTGCACACTGCTGGCAAAACTGCAGAAGAAATCAGCGTTTTGACTGGTTTGGCCCGTGAGCGCGTCCGAATTTTCATAGATTCGATGCCTGATCACATCACCGAAGAAGCACACTCAGCCGATCCAATGGCGCTGCGGCGAGATATAATCGCGCAAAAAATCGCCGAAGGCTATGACGCAAGCGAACTTGCGCAAGCGTGCAATCTCAAGCGCTCGACGGTTGAGAAAGTCATGGGTAAGTTGCTCGGGAATGAAGCTGTACAGTCCCCGAGGAGAGCAAAAAATGGATGATAGGGCTGCGGCGCAAGCGTCCGGCGCTCAGGCTTGGATGAACGCACGCGAAATGGCGGACTTAAAGCTTCGCGGTGTCCCTCACACCAAAAGTGCCATGATCCGCTATTTAAAGAGAGTGGGAGTCACATCAATTGATCGGCTTGTCCGCGCTCACACCGGCTTTGGCGGCGGTCTCGATTACCATTACATGGCGCTATCACCGGAGGCCATCGTTGACTACGAGACGCGGTTTTCGTTGGTTCCACCAGCGCTGGATGCCGTCGCATTGCGCGGCGGCAAACTCCGAGGCGGTGTAAGCGTCATTGAGACGGCGGAGGGTGGCAAGCTCTTTGCATTCATTCGTCGCACTCACCTTATTCAGCCAGACGCCACAGCCGCCGTCATTCGGCGGCTGTGTATCGATGAATTTGGAGAAACGGTTATCGCACTGGCGGTTGAGACCAGATCGATTGCGCAAGTAGAAATGCCGCCGCTTTCCGCATTCCAGCGAATATTGATGGACGTGCGAGCTTACTATGCACTTGGCGCGGCCACACGCCGCCCCGGCTTTGATCGGGTGTTTGATCGTTTTGCCCGCGCCAAGCTGTGCGTGGCGCTTGGTGAGAGTGAAGTCCTTAAACTGGAAGAGCAAATTCGAGCGCTCACCGATCCGAAGCCTGCCGCCAAGCCAAAGCGCTCCAGATAGGCTTTTCCACCAAATTGCGAATGAGCATCCCGGTTCCTTTCGGAGCCGGGCCGCTCACCTATGCGTCAACGCGCCGCCAGAGCGCACATAAAACAGGTTTGTAGATGAGTGAGTTTTATTTGACGATCCCGGTCCCGGTCGAGGAGTTTTCCTACATGGAGCGTCGTCTCAAGTATCTTGAGGCGATGCTAATTCGCGTGGTGCGTGACAAGCGCAATATTCAGGAATGGTTCGCCGCGCCGGAACTGGCGGCGAAGCGCTTGAGCGGCTTGCCGACGACGCCGGAAGCCGTATCGAGGAAGGCCCGCAAAGAGGGCTGGCGGTATCGCAGGGCCAAATTCCGCAACACATGGTCCAATTCCTATCATGTGACGAGCTTGCCTGCCCGCGCCTTTGACGATCTGCTGTCGCGCATCCTCGCAATGCCGGGACTTGACGTGGTGGTGCCGGTGCTTCCCGATCTGCCGGATATGCCCGCGCCGGACAAACCGGAAGCGGAGAACACTGCGCCGCCGTGGGTGCTGCCGCTGATGCGAATACTCAAGACGGAAGCGGCGGGCGATATCGCGGAAGCATGGAACCTGTTGCCGGAAAGACTGCCTCCCGGCATTGCGTTGCCGACTGTCGAGGAAGCCGCAAAGGTGCTTGTCGATCTCGGCCTCGCCGGTTGAACATACAAGGATAGCCAGTAACAGCGAATCGGCCCATGAATAACGGGCCGATTTTTTGTTTGAGTAAGGAGCGCGGCATGTCTGGCAGTGATTTTGAGCAGTTCGTGAAAGACACACTTGGCTATCTGCCGGAGGAAACCCGCGTCATGTTACGGATCGCGGAGAATATCCATCCTCACTTGCGGGAGGTCATCCGCACGACGCCGGTTGCCGACGACACGGACGGCCTGCTTGTTCTCTCCCGGTTAAGCCCGGAGAAACAGAAAGAGGTTGCGGAACGGATCAAGGGCGGTTTTGACCCGCAACAGGCTGTCGAACTGGCAAGCCGGGGCGAGCTTTAAGCGGCAACATCAAAATTGAAGCATAATTGAAGGCCGTGGACGCGATTTGCGGGGTTGGCTGGCGTTATCCCCGCCGCGTTCGCATTGAGCGCGTTCTGTGGCCTCTTGTGAGCTTCGGCCTGTTGTGAGATAAATGCCCTGCGCGAGCAAGGTTTACTTGGACGGTTTTACCGGATCAATGAGGGAGTGCCGCCCCTCCGCGCTTCGTTTTCCTCCCAGTGATTTCCGCAATTTGTCAAGCCTGACACTGTCACGCTGCATGACACTGTCACTACAAGTTAGATTTGCCTCGACCAAGCGAGCGGGGCAATTTCGTGAATACTTCCCAAGCCAAAAACACTGATGAAGAAGAGGATTTCGAGGGTCTGACCACCTACGAGACTCTAGAGGCGATAATCGGCGCGAAGCTGACAAGACGCCTGTGCAATATCTATGGCGGGAAGGTTGTTTATATCCCGGCGTACATCGCTGCAAATCATTGGCTTGGCGAGGTGGTAGGTTACGGACCTGCCCAAAAACTTTGCAAACACTACCGTCTCGGGGAGTCGGGTTATCGGCTCACCTTGCCCAAAGGCGATATCCACCGAGCAAAGGAAAACTATCTGCATATCGCAGAATTGTTGAATGAGGGCGTAAGCACTCCAGCGGTGGCGATTGCACTCAACCTCCATGTGAGAACGGTGTTCCGGGCGCGTAACAAGTTCGTAGAACAGCGTTTGCGCATCCACGGCCAGACCATCAAGCAGATGCTTAGAGACGGCAAAAGCCATCCAGACATCGCCAAACAAACCAACATGCCAGAAGCCATTCTGGAGTCGGTCATCAAGCGTATCGATATGAGTAAGGAAAGAGGCCGCCGCTAATGGACCTTTCTTTCGTCATCCGGCTTGTTGACCAACTGACCGGCCCCGCCGCAAAGGTCAAAAAGGGCATGCTCGACATTGGCGAAGCCGCCAAGCAGGGCCTTTCAGGCGCTTTCAAGGAAGGCTTTTCGGTCGAGAATATCGAGACGGCGACCAAGAACGCGGAAGCCGCCTTGCGCGATGCGCGCAGCCGCATGATGGGCGCGGTGGGACAGGCGATTGCGCTTGCCGCGCCGGTCATCAAGGCCGCTGACTTTCAGGATGCCTTTATCGACTTCGCCAACGTCGCGGAAATCCCGGTCGAGCGCATGGGCGAGATCGAGGCGAAGCTTATCGCCGCGACCCGCACCACCGGCAAGAACAAGTCCGAACTGTTACAGATCCTCGCAACCTATGTCGGCAAGGGCATGGGCGTTGACGAGAGCCTTGCGGCAATCGAGGCGACGGGCCGCGCATCCACGGCCACCAAATCGGAAATCTCCGACATGGGCAACGCCGGTTTCGCGGTGATGGACAACCTCAAGGTTGGGGCGGCAGAGCTTGCGAAGGCTTTCGACGTGATGGCCGCGACCGGCAAACAGGGTTCCTTCGAACTGAAGGACATGGCCCGCAACTTCCCCGAACTGACGGCCAACGCGTCCGCCTTGCAGATGAAGGGCGTTCCCGCCGTCGCCTCGCTTGCCGCCGCGCTGCAAATCGCCATGAAGTCGGCAGGTTCCGCCGATCAGGCCGCAAACAACATGTCGAATTTCCTTGGCAAGATTACGTCGCCGGAGACGGTGCGGAACTTCAAGAAAATGGGCATCGACATCGAAAAGGAAATGAAGACGGCGGCTGCGAACGGCACCGATCCGCTGTTGCATTCCTTGGAACTGATCCAGAAGGCCACAGGCGGCGACCAGTTCAAGATGGGCGAACTGTTCGCGGATAAGCAGGTTCTCGACTTCCTGCGCGCCCTGATCCCGAATTTGCAGGAATACCAGCGCATCCGCAACGAGGCGGGCGGCGCAAGCGGCGTGATCGACAAGGATTTCGCGAACGTTGTCGCGGGCCTTAAAACCGAGATGAAGGGGCTTGTAACGGAGGTCGATAACCTGTTTTCGGCTGGCAGCGGCTTGCTGCCCGTGGTGCAGGATATCGTCAAGCGCCTGACCGGCCTTCTTCGGCAGGTCAATGACTGGACCACGGCCAATCCGAAGCTGACGAGCACGATTGTCAAGGTAACGGCTGGCCTCATGTCCGCGTCCATCGCCATGCGCACGGCGGCCTATGGGCTTGCGGCGCTGCGTCTCGGCGCAATCGGCCTGACTTCGGCGTTCCTCAAGTTTCAGGATGGCAAGAATGTTGCGACCGGCTGGCGCATCATTGCCGGAAGCTGGACGTTTGCCGCCAGTGCGGCGCGCAGCCTTGGAAGCGCCATGCTGTTCATGCTCAGTCCGCTGCGCAACGCGGTTGCCGGTCTTGCCATGCTTTCGGCATCGGCTGGCGGCGGTCTCGGCGGGGCAATGGTCGCTGTCGTCGCCGTTCTCAAGGCCGCAGCGGCGGGCATTGCGGGCGCTGTCGCTGCGATCTCCGCGCCGGTCTGGACGCTGGTTGCCCTTCTTGCCGCCGCTGGCTTTGCGATCTGGAAGTATTGGGACCGCGTATCCTCCTTTGTCTCCGGCTTCGCAGGGCCGTTCATCGACCTGTTCAGTTCCGGCCTCGCCAAACTCGGCACGGCGTTGAATGACTTCATCGACATGGTGGGCCGTGCCTTCGGCATCGATCCCGGCAAGATCGAGGCATTCAAGGCCAGCATCAAATCCGCGCTGGACTTCTCCGGCCTGATCGACGCCGCCAAGGCGAAGCTCCAGGACTTCTGGAATACGATCTCCGGTTTCTTCTCGCAGGAAAAGCTGTCCAACAGCGCCAAAGCGGGCATGAATGCCGCTGGACGGCAGCTTGCTACCGACATGCTGGATGGCATCAAGGCCGGTTTCGAGGCCGTCTATCAGTGGTTTGCCGGTGTACCGGCCCGCATTCGTGCGGCCATTGGCAACATCGATGTCAGCGACCTGATTACCGGCTGGGGGCCGTTGCAGCGTTGGTTTGGCAGTGGCGATCAACCACCACAGATGGAACCCTACAGGCCCGCCGCAGCCGGTGCGGCTGGCCCCGGCGTGACGGATGGCGATCTGCAAAAATCGGTCAAGGCCGTCATTCAAGATACGCGCCCGCCTGTGGTCAACCTGACGCAGAACATCAGCGGCGTTGGCGATCCGAAGGCCGTGGCGCGTGAAGCGAATATGCGGGCCGCGCAGGCAATCGGCTCCATCAAATCCAGTGGCTTGCATGATGGAGGCAATTGATGATGGACGCTGCAACCGTTCCCGAATTCATCATGCTACTTCCGGCTGGCCCTGACCTGACAACCCGCGACGGGCGCAAATGGACGTATGATCCGGCAGAGATCGTTCATGCCTTCGCAGCCAATCAAGGCCCGCTGGTCATCGATTACGAGCATGCGCAGGAACTGCTCGCAGCGTCCGGCAAGAAAGCCCCTGTCGCGGGCTGGATTGTCGGCATGGAAGGCCGCGACGGTGCGTTGTGGGGCAAGGTCGAATGGGCCGAAAACGCCCGCGCGGCCATCGCCAATCGCGAATACCGCTTTATCTCGCCCAGCCTTCAGCACCTCGCAGACGGTCATATCGTCGGCCTGAACGGCGCTGGACTGGTGAACCGGCCCGCCTTGTACCTGCCGCCGCTGGACGCGCAAACGCCGGTTTTTGATGAACAGCGCGTGCAGCTCGCCGCCGTCGCGCTCGCCAGTGCGGCGCGCACCTATCAAACCGAGCAGGCCTCACATGGCCGGTTCGTCACGATTACCGAGGCTGTCAGATCGGTGCAATCCACCAGCCTCTTTGCAAACACCTGAACCCGAAGGACAGAACCTCCAATGAGCATGAACCGCCCATTCCCTATCAGCGCTACACTCACTGCAATTGCAATCGGCTACCGGAACTCCGCCGCCTCGCTGATTTACGACAAGGTTTTGCCAACCGTTCCGGTGTCTTCGGAAAAATTCAACTGGCTAAGCTTTCCGATTGCTGAGGCTTTTACCGTGCCGGAATTGCAGGTTGGCAGAACCAGCCAGCCCGGACAGGTTTCGTTCCCCGCGACCGAAGAAGAAGGCCGCATCAAGCACTACGGCCTTGATGACGTGATTCCGATCACAGATATCGATGAAGCGAAAGCGGCGAGAGAACGCAAGGTCAGCACGTTCGACCCGGAAGGCAACTCCGTCGAGGGTCTGACCAGCCTTATCCAGCTTGGCCGCGAAGTCCGGGCCGCAAAGGTTGTTCAAAATCCGGACAACTATGACGCGGCACGGCGGATGGTACTCGCGGGAAATCAGCAGTTCAGCGACTTTGCGAACTCCGATCCGTTCGAGGTCATGAACGACTGCATGCGCAAGCCGCTGATTTACCGCGCCAACACAATCTCCATGGGTGAGGACGTGTGGGAAAAGATCAAGCGACATCCAAGGCTGATTAAGGCCGTCAAAGGCGGCTTGGCCGAGGACGGCGCAATCAACCGCCAGCAGTTTGCCGAGCTCATGGAGATCAAGCCGGAAAACCTCCTGATCGGCGCGGGCATGGTCAACGTCGCGGCAAAGGGCCAGCCTGTCGATCTTCGTTATGCATGGGGCAAGTCGATCCAGTTCCTGCATATCGACATGTCGAAGAAAAACGCCACCGACAACGTTCTGACGTGGGGCTTTACTGCCGAGAACGGCAAGAGGATGGCCGGGACGATCATCAACCCGAATGTTGGCATCAAGGGCGGCTTGCAGGTTCGTGTTGCGGAAATGGTCGAGGAGATCGTTTGCGCCAAGTCGCTCGGCTGCATCATTCAGAACGCCATCGCTTAAACGGTTTTCCGCCCTGTTTCAGGGGCAGGGCGGGATAAGGACGGCAGCGGCTTTGAAATCGGCACTGCCGTTCTCTCGCGAAGGAGTCGCCACCTTCGCAACCAGCGCGGCTCGGGGACGTGTTCACCTCCGGGCCGCGCTATCTTTCAGGAGGCTTTTATGCAGGTTCAATTCCCTGATGAGAACGTATCGGCGCAGGAGGTTGCAGCCTTCTACAGCGATCTTATCGGCCAGCTTACACTTTGCGACCGCGCCTTGATTGGCGTATTTCTCTCCAGCCCCGGCCTCACTGATGAGCAGCGGACGGCAATCGACAGATGGGGCCAGTCCGTCGAAGCGATTGTTGAAACCGCCATGGCCCGCCATTTCGAAACCGGGATGTTGCCACAGTGAGCGAGGCGGAAGCGGACAAGAAACCCTTGCAGCCGATCTTCGCCACCATCTCCGGTATCGCCGTGGTGACGATCCCTGCCGATGACTACGCCCGCTTGCTCGATGAAAGCCGCCAACTGGCGGAATGGCACGTCAATAATCAGCAACTCATCAAGCCGTCTCGCTCCTCAATTGCCCGCGATCCTGAAGTTGCTATTTTCTTGGCAAACGGGTTCGGATTGAAGCCCGTTGCAAGTCTACTTAAAGAGTGCAAAAAGAGGTTCGGAACGGCGCGGACGCCATCCCTCAAATCGGCCTATCGATATTGGGAAACGATCCGCATAAATGAGCGCTCCAAGCGCAGCAAAATTGTTGCCAAGTGATTTTGCATTTCCTGCCAAGAGTTTTTGCGCGCTACACCTGATCCGGCATCCAGTCACGGCGCGTCTGCGCCGTGAAAAGAGTCTATCGCGATCAAGTCCTTGATCGCGCTTGACCCCGGATCTAGTCCGGGGTGACGTGGGTGAATGCTATGGCAACGTCTTAAACGTCCCCATCGCCAGTCCATCCGGAAAATCCATGCCTTCGCCCTAAAGCGCCTTTTCCATGAACAGGCTGAGCGGATCCGGCCTGTAAGGCGCAAAGGCCTCGATTTCCACAAACCCCGCCTTGCGGTATAGACCGATCGCTTCCGGCTGGCTGATACCGGTTTCGAGCCGGATGGCGGTAAGGCCAAGTTCGACGCCACGCGCAACAAGCGTATCCATGATCAACTTGCCGATCCTCAGTCCCCGCGCGTCAGGGTCAACGAACATGCGCTTGACTTCCGCCGTGCCGTCACCCGCTTCCACCAGCGCCCCGCATCCGACAACACGCCCCTCATGGCGCGCCACAAAAAACGAGGCATTATCCTTCTCCAGCTGACCAATATCGACCAGATGATTGCTCTCGGCGGGATAAAGTGACGCCATATAGGCATTGGAAAGATCGATGAGGCGCAGAACCGCTTCCTGCCGGGGTGTTTCAAGCTTGATTTCGATGGCCAATGGAATGCCTGCTTTCTCTCAAAAAATGCGTATTTCGTCGTAATGTCACTGCAATCCGGATAGATGAGTTTCTAGAGCATTATTCCCGACAGAGGCAACACACCCCATGAAAACAGCCCTCGTTCTCATGACCTTCCTTGGTTGCGACGACAGCGCCACCGACTGCCATTACCTTGCCACCTCGCAGCAGCGCTGGACAAGCATCGAGCTTTGCGACGCCGTGTCGGAAAAGGAGCTGGAGCGCTACGCCAACGCCTCCTATCCGGTCGTGGTGGCTGTGTGCCAGACACCGGGCGAGCAGACGCCGCAGACGGCCGGCACACAGCCCCCTGCCGCAACGGCACCGGCTGATACAACGCCGCAGGCAAGCGCAGAGGTGACGCAGAAAGAGGAAGAAAGCCTGACAAAACAGGCAATCAGCCGCGTCAGCCGCATCCTGCCATCTACCGAAGGCATAAAGCATCTGCTGGGCACGCCGGTCAGAGTGGTCGAAAACAGCTATTCGTGGATTGCCAAACGCCTAGAGAAATAAAACTCAGGCAGCCTCAACCGTCAGTGCCTCGGCGTAATACCGGGCCTTCTGCCGTTCTTCCGCAATCGCCAGCTTGCGCACGGCATGCAGCAGTTCGAACAATGTTTCGGAACCGTTGACGTCGCGGAAATGCGCCAGCAACTCGGCAGAGACGGAAGCGGCCGCCTCTGAAAGCTGCGAGCGGGCGGCACGCCGCCACATCAGCGTCGCCTCGATGAAGACGTCAACAACGTCGCCGAAAAGACCGATCGACTGGAACAGGGCCTTCAACGCATGCGGCCGCCCGGTTGCCAGAATGGCGCGCACCTTGCGGTCTTCGAGACCGGAGAGATTGACCATGGCCGCGGTAAAGAATTCCAGACGCCCCGAACAGACGGCGTGGATGAGCAGCGCCGGTGTCAGTTCCAGCCGCTGGCGCAGATGCTCCACCAGCGCCGGCAATTCGGGCGACGCAACGGCTGCTGCGATGAGGATTGTGGCAGAATCCTCCGCCTCGCGGAAAATACTGTCGGCGCGGTTGCGTGCGATGAGCGCATGAACCAGCGCCGAACCCGCCAGAGCTTCGCTGACACGCGCCATCAACAGGTGCCGCGCATCAGCCGGCAGCGCCTCACGGCAAAGCAAGAGATCGCGAATGTCGGCGTCCGAGCCATGGCGCTCGGCAATGCGCCGCAGCGAGAACGGCGTGATGAAGGCGTCGACATTCTCGAGAAGAATGATGGTTTCCGAGAGATCGCCGACTTCGGCAAGCGCCGCGCAGGCCCCGCGCGGCAGACCTGGCCTTGCGGCGATGAGGGCACGCGTCAGGCTCTCACCGCGCCCGGCAAGGTCAACCAGATCGGCTTCGGTAAGGACCGGCGAACGGGCAATCACCGTACAGGCGATTTCCGGCTGGTCTTCGGCAAGTGAAACGAGAATGGCTCTCGGCGCATCAGTGGCATCCGCCAGCGCCTCGGCAAGCGCCAGCCGCACACGCGGCGATGGGTCGTCGAGCAGATAGGTCATCGCCATATAGGCAGCGTCGCGGTTTTCCCGCGCCATGTCGGAATGCAGATAGGCACGGCCGAGAGCATTGGCGGCCTTCGCCCGCTCGGTCGATCCAGCCTTTTCAGACCAGCGAAGAAATGCCTGTACGATCACCTGAGCCTCGAAACACATTCGCAACAATGGATGACGGCATCATCGCCGCCACCATGTATAAAACTCTAGGCGCAAATAGTTTACGTTTGGTTCACCATAAAATTTAACCCTTGCCGGCGAAGGAATATATTTACGGCGCAGTAGAGGGACGCTGCAGCTGGAATACATCGCTGCCGCCATCGCAGTAATCCATATAACCCATGCGCGCCACGGGACGCGCAAGCCCCATATCGATGCGGCCATCGCGAATGATCGCATCATCAATATGGATAGCCATGACCTGACCGATCACCATCCACGACTCCGATGGCTTTCCGTCGATATCGTTCAGCTGCTGGACCTGGGTCACGCGGCATTCCAGCACCGCCAGCGCCTCGCCCACAAAGGGCGCATCCACCACCCGGCCATCAACGGCAGTCAGGCCGGCCAGGGCGAATTCATCGACATCGTAAGCAACCGGCGCGGAAGAGGCATTCATCCGGTCGATCAAATGGCGGCTGACGAGGTTGGCGGTGAAAACACCGGTCTCCTCGACATTGCGCAGGCTGTCCTTCCTGCCGCTGGAGGAAAACATGACAAGCTTCGGCCGGTCCGAAATCGCGTTGAAGAAGGAATAGGGCGAGAGGTTCAGCGAACCGTCCCTGCCCTTCGAGCCGATCCAGCCGATCGGCCGCGGTGCGACGATGGCCTTGAACGGATCATGCGGCAGGCCATGCCGGTTGGTGTCCGTGGTGTAGAACATCACACGTCCCCAACCCAGGTGACGACATCGGCAAGCTCCGGCCGAGGCCGTTCCACCGGCGGGAATGTGGTCGAGCCGATATGGATATATCCCGCCACCTTTTCTTCCGCGCTGACGCCGATTTCCGCCAGGAAGGCCGTGTCGAAGGCAAGCCATTCCGTCAGCCAGTTCGCCGCAAAACCGTTGGCATTGGCGGCGAAGATGACATTGAGGCAGACCGCGCCAGCCGACATCACCTGTTCCCATTCCGGGATCTTGAAATGCGGCTTGGCGGTGCTGATGACGGCAATGACGACAGGCGCGCGGGTAAAGCGGGTGCGCTCGGCATCCTGCTGCTGCAGGTCCAGTTCCGGGTTTTTCTCAAGCGCGATCCGGAGCGCTGTCTCACCGAGACGCACACGATCTTCACCGCGATAAACCACGAAACGCCAGGGGGCGAGTTTGCCATGGTCAGGCACGCGTACGGCAAGGCGCAGGATTTCCTCGATTTGCCCCTTCGAAGGCCCCGGCTCGGCAAGCTGCAAAGCGGGCGTGGAGCGGCGAACCTTGAGGTAGTCGAGGAGCTTGATATCGCTAGTCATGATCAAAAATCTTCCATTCTGCTGTCATCGCGAAACTAGGGCCTTGAAATAGCCATGGCATTGGTTTTGAAGTGATCCGGGAAAATCAAGAAGTCAATCGGTATCGAAAATGTCGGCAATCAAATTCGCGGCGAAATTCGCGACACGTCTGGCCATTGCATGCGCCACGCTCGGCGTTTTATCACAAGCCGCTTTTTCGCAGGACGCCTTTAAAGACTTCAAGCAGCTGGGCGGCACCCCGAAAATGCCGAAGCTCAATGCTTTCACTGCACCGACAGCACCCAATGCCCCGGAAAGCACCGCCCGCGATATCGCCATGGAAGCCAAGCTGACGAGCGGGGGCGAAGCGGTGAAGGAAGGTCTGTCCTGGCGCGTCTTCAGCCCCATTCCGGGTGCCGATGGCAAATTGCCGATGTTGGCAAGCTCGGAGGGCGGCTCGGCGGAATTCCATCTGGTGCCCGGCGAATATTTCGTCAACGTCGCCTTCGGCCGCGCCGGCGTCACCAAGAAACTCAATATTCCGACATCAGGCAACGTCCAGAAGCAGGTGCTGATTCTCGATGCCGGCGGTTTCGTGCTGAATGCGGTTGCGGGGTCCGACAAGCAGATTTCCGGCAACCAGCTGAAATTCTCCGTCTACTCCTCCGATGCCCGCCCGGACGGTGAGCGCGGTCTCGTGATGGCCGACATCAAGCCCAATACCGTCGTTCGCCTCAACGCCGGCACCTATCACGTAGTTTCCGAATATGGCAACGTCAATGCGGTGGTGCGCGCCGATATCCAGGTGGAAGCCGGCAAGCTCACCGAAGCGACCCTCCAGCACCAGGCAGCGCAGATTACCCTCAAGCTCGTCTCCGAAGAAGGCGGCGAGGCGATTGCCGACACGGCCTGGTCGGTTCTGAACGGCGGCGGCGACGTGGTGAATGAAAGCGTCAGCGCCTTTTCGACCATGGTGCTGGCGGAAGGCGAATACACCGCCATCGCCCGCAACAAGGACAAGGTATTCCAGCGCAACTTCAAGGTCACGTCCGGTCGGGATTCCGATGTGGAAGTGCTGATGAAGGATCAGGCGCCGGAAGACATGACCGGGGACTTTGAGTAAACGTCACCGCTCTCGAAGTCATCCTCAGCCTTGAGGATGATGACTCTCCGTCTTACGCGCGACGTCATCCTTGGGCTTGTCCCAAGGATCTAAACACGTTCAACTCAATCGAGACGTTGCAGATGCTCGGGACAGGCCCGAGCATGACGGAAGAGAGCTTTCAGGACCTTGCCCAAAAACGAAAACGGCCCCCGAAGGGGCCGTCGTCATTTATCAGGCAACCTGCTTCTTCGCCGCAAGCTTGCGCTTCACATCCGGCGGCGTTGCCTCATCCACGAGGCTGGTAATCGCGTCTTCCAGCGACATCGGCGTCTGGTTCTGCGAACCGAGGCGACGGATGTTGACGGTGCGCTCTTCCGCTTCCTTGCGGCCGCAGACGATGATGACCGGAACCTTGGTCACCGAATGTTCGCGGACCTTGTAGTTGATCTTCTCGTTGCGGAAGTCGGTCTCCACCACCATGCCCGCCTCGCGCAGCGCTTCGGCCACTTCGCGGCCGTAATCGTCGGCATCCGAGGTGATGGTGGCGACAACCACCTGAAGCGGCGCGAACCACAGCGGCATATGGCCGGCGAAGTTCTCGATCAGGATACCAAGGAAGCGTTCCATCGAACCGCAGATGGCGCGATGGATCATCACCGGCTGCGTCTTTTCGGAATTCTGGTCGATATAGAAGGCGCCGAAGCGTTCCGGCAGGTTGAAGTCCACCTGCGTCGTGCCGCACTGCCATTCACGGCCGATGGCGTCCTTCAGCGTATATTCGAACTTCGGTCCGTAGAAAGCGCCCTCGCCCGGCAGAATGCCGGTCTTGATGCGGCCTTCGGACTGCTCCTCAATGGTCTTCAGAACATCCATCATCACGCTTTCGGCGCGATCCCAGAGATCGTCGGAACCGACGCGCTTTTCAGGGCGCGTGGAGAGCTTGACGACGACTTCGCTGAAGCCGAAATCCTCGTAAACCGAGAGGATCAGATCATTGATGCGCAGGCATTCAGCCGCCATCTGCTCTTCCGTGCAGAAGACATGCGCATCGTCCTGCGTGAAGCCACGCACGCGCATCAGGCCATGCAGCGCGCCGGATGCTTCGTAGCGATGGACATTGCCGAATTCCGCAAGGCGGACAGGCATTTCGCGGTAAGACTTCAAGCCATGCTTGAAGATCTGCACGTGACCCGGGCAGTTCATCGGCTTCAGGGCGAAGACGCGCTGATCGGCTTCCTCGTCATCGGGATGGGTAAAGGCATGGGCGGATTTCACCGCAAACATGTTTTCCTGATACCAGCCCCAGTGACCGGAGGTCTCCCACAGCGACTTGTCCAGCACCTGAGGTGCGTTGACCTCCTGATAGGTATTGGCGAGCCGACGGCGCATATAGGCCGTCAGCGTCTGGAACATGCGCCAGCCCTTGCCGTGCCAGAAGACGACGCCCGGACCCTCTTCCTGGAAATGGAACAGGTCCATTTCGCGGCCGAGGCGGCGGTGGTCGCGCTTTTCAGCTTCGGCCAGAATGTGGAGATAATTGTCCAGCTCTTCCTGCGTCGCCCAGGCGGTGCCATAGATGCGCGACAGCATTGCATTGTTGCTGTCACCGCGCCAATAGGCGCCGGCCACCTTCATCAGCTTGAAGGCCGTACCGATCTGGCCCGTGGAGGCCATATGCGGGCCACGGCAAAGATCGAACCAGTCACCCTGATAATAGATCTTCAGGTCCTGGCCTTCCGGAATCGCATCAACCAGCTCGACCTTGTAGTTCTCGCCTTTGGCGGCGAAGACTTCCTTGGCCTTTTCGCGCGACCAGATTTCTCGGGTAAACGACTTGTTGCGCTGGATGATTTCCTTCATCCGCTTTTCAATCTTCGGCAGATCTTCCGGCGTGAAAGGTTCGTTCTTGGCGAAGTCGTAATAAAAACCGTTCTCGATCACCGGACCGATGGTCACCTGCGTGCCGGGCCACAGTTCCTGCACGGCTTCCGCCATGACGTGGGCGGCATCGTGGCGAATGAGCTCCAGCGCACGCCCGTCTTCACGCGTGACGATCTCGATTTTGCCATCGGTGATGGTCTCGGACAAATCGCGCACGGTGCCATCAAGCGCAATGGCGACAGCCTTCTTGGCAAGCGATTTGGAGATGGATTCGGCGACCTCGCGACCGGTCGTACCGGCGGGGTAGCTGCGCACGGATCCATCGGGAAATGTAAGGGAAATGGCTTCAGACATCGTCTAGTGCTCCTGTCCAGTCCCGCCAACGAATGCGGGTGGTGTTGGAATAATGATTTGCCCGCGATAAGCGAACAGGCAGGCTGATAAAGGCTTTTGCCATTCCAGTCAAAGGTGAAGGGCATTTCAGCCGAGCATTTTCGCCAGCCCGTTGACGGTATTGGCATTGCGGGTCGTGCCTATGCCGAGCCTCTTCGTGGTCAGGACTGACAGCAACCGGCTCTCGCTTGGCTTGCCTTGAAAGTCGATCCAAAGATCGCCGCCGACGACGGCAATCTTTTCCTGCTGGCGATATTTCTCCAGTAATCCAAGAACGTCCTCACCAAGCGGCTCCCGCATCACCCGAATGCAGACGTCAGGAGAATTGCCATGCGGGAACGGATTGTCTGACGCCAGCCTCAGCCAGTCGCCGCCCGCCCGAACGAGTATATCGACATGTTTGCCGAACCGCGCCTCAAAAGCGCGCTCAAGCCTGTCCTCGATCTCGCAAGCGGCAACTGCCTCACCACGAAAAACCAGATTTCCGGTGGCAACCAGCGTTCTGCAGTCCTGAAATCCCAATTCCTCGGCCATCGCCCGCAGATCGGCCATCACAAGCCGCTTGCCGGCGCCAAGAACGATGCTGTGCAGCAGCGCCACATACTCGCTCATTTGCGCAGGCTCCAGTAACGCCAGGGTGCCCACCAGCGTCGCTTTTCACCGAGAGTTTCCGGCACCGGGTCCAGCCCGCTGGTGCCGCCCGGACCGCAGCGCGCAACGCGAAACAGCGTCATCCACCCACCTGCCCAAAGCCCGTGGCGGGCGATGGCTTCATAGCCGTATTCGGAACAGGTGGGGATATGGCGGCAGGAATTGCCGATGAAACCGGAAAATGTGAGCTGATAAAACCTGATGAGACCGACGCCTAAAAGCCGTCCCGGCGTTTTGGCAAAGCTGCCTGTCCAGTTGCGGGATCGGCCCGCTTTCGCCGCCGTCTGCTGGTGCCGGCAGCCCGGTTCGCCGCACATGGTCTAACCCGCAGCATTCAGGACCGGCCGGCCTTCGATCTGGTCAAGCGCATCGACCACCGCTTCGAAAGTCAGCATGGTGGAGGCGTGACGTGCCTTGAAGTCCCGGACGGGGGAAAGCACCCGCATATCCTCAAAGCGGCCCGTGGGCCCCTCGCCGCCCTGTTTCAGCATGGCCAGCATATCTTCCCGCGCCTGGCGGATCTCACCGCTGGAAGCACCGATGACATGATGGGCCATGATGGAGGCCGACGCCTGACCGAGCGCACAGGCACGAACCTCATGCGAAAATCCGGTCACGACACCGTCTTTTACCTTCAGATAGACCTTGAGTTTCGAACCGCATAGCCGCGAGTGTTTTTCGGCGTTGGCATCGGCATCCTCAAGAACACCGATCAGCGGAATATTCCCGGCAAAGTCCAGAATGCGGTTATTATAGATGTCATCCATCGTCAGGTGTCCGGCGCGCTCAAAATGCCCAAAACGGGACAGGTCATATTTTTCAAACACAGCGTTTGTCGCAGTGAAGCTTTCCTGCCCTTCATTCTCATTATATGCTAACGAGCTTTCTGGACATCAAGCCATGATGAAATTAACGGCTTCGATACCGAATTATTAGCAGCGGCCTTGCCAAAATGCTGTAAAACAACCAGATAGCAGCAACTGCGAACACAAGTTCGCGATGAAAAACGAGTTCAGGTGCGGCCTTTACCCGCATCGGGAGAGACGAAATGGATGCGATCGTGAAGAATTTCCCCGGCGCTGGCACAAAACCCGACGTGGCCGAGGCTCGCCCAAGCCAGGCGGAAGCTGAAGAAGCAGTACGCGTTCTTCTGCGCTGGGCGGGAGAAAATCCTGCCCGTGAAGGACTTCTGGATACGCCGAAGCGCGTCGCCAAGGCCTATCGCGAACTCTTCGCCGGTTATGAGCTGAATGTTCAGGACGTGCTCGGCACGACCTTCGAGGAAGTCGGCGGTTATGACGATGTGGTGCTGGTGCGCGACATCCCGTTCTTCTCCCATTGCGAACACCATATGGTGCCGATCGTCGGCAAGGCGCATGTCGCCTATCTTCCCGCTGGCCGCGTGCTTGGCCTGTCGAAGATTGCCCGCGTTGTCGAAATATTCGGCCGCCGCCTGCAGACGCAGGAAAACATGACCGCGCAGATCGCCAGATCCATCGAGGAAACGCTGAAACCGCGCGGCGTGGCCGTCATGATCGACGCCGAACATATGTGCATGTCCATGCGCGGCGTTAACAAGCAGGGGTCGACAACGCTGACCACCAGCTTCACGGGTACGTTCAAGAACGACCCGGCCGAGCAGGTCCGCTTCATGACCATGGTGCGGAACCGCTAATCATCGGACCGAATCGCCAGCGCGGTTTTCGGAAAATCCGGTGATCAGATAAGACTTGGAGTGGCGGAACCGATTCCGTTCTTTCGCCGCTCTGATCGTTCCGCCAGTTCAGTTTCCGGGGTTACCATGTCCATTCCCTTTCCATCCGCGTCTGCGGATAAGGAAGTGCTCGAAAACGCAGGCCTTTTTTCGCCGAAATTCGATGCCCACGGCCTCGTCACCGCCGTGGTCACCGACGCTCGCGATGGTGAATTGCTGATGGTCGCCCATATGAATGCCGAGGCCCTGTCGCTGACGCTGGAAACGGGCATCGCCCACTATTACAGCCGCTCACGCGACAAGATCTGGAAGAAGGGCGAAACATCAGGCAACCTGCAGACGGTGAAGGAATTCCGCACCGATTGCGATCAGGACGCGGTGTGGCTGAAAGTCTCCGTCGCTGGCCACGATGCGACCTGCCATACTGGCCGCCGCTCCTGCTTTTATCGCACCGTGGAAATGTCTGACGGCAACGCCGTGACCAAAATCACCGACGATACCCGCCATTTCGATCCGGCAACCACCTATTCCGGCACATAAACGGCCGGCTTCCATCGGCCGCACCAATTTGCTACCAATATAGCAGGTTCCGGGGATAGGACGGAGCCTCACGGAACTGGCAGGGAGTGCGATCATGTTGGGATGGGGAAATCGTCGCAATCAGCTCGCGGCTGGAAACCCCGAAGACATGGAGCCGCCCATCGTCACCGAGCGCGTCGATACGCGCCGCATCGCTCTGGCGCTTGGCGGCGGCGCCGCGCGCGGCTGGGCCCATATCGGCGTCCTGCGGGCGCTGGACGAGGCAGGCGTGAAGATCGGCATGATTGCCGGCACCTCGATCGGCGCTCTGGTGGGCGGTTGTTATCTCGCCGGCAAGCTCGATGAGCTGGAAGAATTTGCCCGTTCTCTGACGATGCGCCGCATTGCGGGCCTGCTCGATCTGACGATCGGCGGCGGCGGCCTGTTTGGCGGCATGCGGCTGACCAAGCGTATGCAAGAGCATTTGGAAGGCCTGCGCGTCGAAAACCTGGACCATCCCTTCATCGCCGTCGCCACCGAACTGCGCACGGGCCATGAGGTCTGGATCCATCAGGGTGACCTTGTCACGGCGCTTCGCTCATCTTATGCGCTGCCGGGAATTTTCGAACCGGTGCAATGCAATGGCCGCACTTTGATCGACGGCGCGCTGGTCAACCCCGTGCCGGTTTCTGTCTGCCGGGCCTATGAGCAGGCGCTGGTCGTTGCCGTCAATCTCAATTACGATCTCTTTGGCCGTTCCGCCGTGGTCAAGCATGCAGCCTCGCCACATGCAGGTTCCGCTCCGCCCATGGAGAGCGCGCCGCGTCCCGGCCTGCCAGGCGTCATGGTGCAGGCCTTCAACATCATTCAGGACCGGATTTCACGCTCGCGCCTCGCCGGCGATCCGCCCGACCTCATGCTGCATCCGCGCATCAACGATATCGGCCTGTCGGAATTCCATCGCGCCAGCGAAGCCATCGACAGGGGATATCAGGAAACGCGTGCGCGCATTCCCGAACTGGAGCGCATGCAGCAGGCGTTCCGGCGTTAGCGCCGGCCACAGCTGAAACGTCTCCAGGTTCATAAATCATGCGAAACGGACGGATGAAACGCGGAGCTGTCGTGAGCCCATGTATTGGTATATCTCAATCCTGCGTCCAGCCGCGCAAAGCACACTATGCGACACGGCTCTGCTGATCGGATTTCTGGAAGGGCAGCCTCAACTCAGACGCAGAAACGCCGTCAGTTTTGGATCGGCAGATGGTCAGCCGTGGATCGACATCACCATTGTGAAAGGAACGGCCGAGAGCAACTGGTCCAGCAATGGCACATTCATTTCGCAGTTCAATCGGGTTGAAATTGTCTGCACCGATGATGAGCGGCAAGAGTTCTACGTGGAAATATCCACTAAAATAGCCGACTTCCTTCAATGGCGGCTTGTGACGCAAGACGACGCATGAGTTCCGGCTAGAGCATTTCCGCTTTTCTGCGAAACGCGAAAACGCTCTACCTTTTTGTGTTTGCGCATTTCCCGGCAGCCTCCAACCGGGACGCAAGGTCATCCTGCGATATAAGCCTTGATATGCTCCGCCTCGGCCTCGATCTCGCCGATCCGCGCCTTCACCACGTCACCGATGGAAATGATACCGGCGAGACGCCCGTTCTCTTCCACCGGAACGTGGCGGAACCGCCCGCCGGTCATGATTTCCATCAGTTGGTCGGTGGTGGAATTACCATGACAGCGGATGACGTTTTTGGTCATGGACACCGAAACGGATTGCAGCAGGGAAGCGGCGCCCTGGCCCGCCACGGCTTTCACCAGATCGCGTTCCGTGAAAATGCCGAGAACCACACCGTCGGCATCCGTCACGACGACCGAACCGATCTTGTGCGTATGCAGCGTTGCCGCTGCTTCGCCGATGCTGACCTCTGGACCCACAGTCACGACGTCCCGGCCCTTGCGGTCGAGAAGATCCTTTACGAATGTTGCCATGCCTTCCTCCTCTTTTCAGCGATTACAGCACGCCGCAGTCTCCCCCGGCGGTTGCAAATCATGAACCATGGTGCGCTGAGGCCCGTGTGAATGCAATCCCGGATGGGACGCACCCAAGCAAATTTGCGCCATGGCCGACAAGGAGCGTGATCGCTTCGATGCGCCGCCACAAGCCGTGGCACACCTCTGCTCGGCTTTAGCGCTGTGGGCGATCAAACAGGCCGAAGAACAGGAAGCCCAGCAGGAACCCGAAAACATGCGCGTCCCAAGCGATTTCACCACCGACATCGCCGAACAATGGTATTCCGACCGCGATAAGCACATTGCCGAACAGCCACATCAGCGTGAAGATCAGCACGGTACGGTTGGAAAGCGCCTCCAGAACACCCTGCCGCGGCATCAGATGGCCGAAAGAGGCGTTGTAGCCACCACGGGCGGGAAAAACAAAACGGCAGGCTGCTCCCATCAGTGCCGAGACGACGCCGGACGCGCCGATCAGCACCGTGACATCGCCCCAGTTCAACGCCGCATGGCCGAAGGCCGAAACGGCGGCGGAAATGCACCATAACAGCACGAAGCGCAATGTTCCGATCCGGCGCAGAACCGGTGCACCAAAGGCCATCAGCCACAATCCGTTAAACAGAATATGTTCGATGCCGCCATGCAGGAAAGAATAACTTACCGGCGTCCAGAGCCATTCCAGACCCTGCTGGGAGAAAGGCACGGCATACCGCAGTGGAATGAAGCCAAAGGTGAAGATGAACCAGTTGCTGCCATCCTCCGACAGCAGATAGGCAGGAACCACATAAGCAACCAGGAGCGCCGCCAATATGCCGACGAGAAGCGGCGGCAGGTTGAAGACGGGATTGTTCGTGTCGTCTTTCGGCTCCGGCGTTTCCGAAACCGGCGGCTGTTCGCCGTCCCCGTAGGACATGATCGCATCCCTGTCTTGTCGAAATTTCTATCTTCCGAGCAATATAGGAAGCCCGGACGAAAAAAAAGCCGTCCTGCCTTTCAGGCAACTGACGCCAGAACCGGGGCCGGTTCAAGCGCCGCCGCCAAAGGCAGTCCGGCTTGCGGCGACGCCGTTAAACCACGAGCGCTGCCATCAATTGTACTGACCGGAGCTTGTCCCCGACATGGCCGCACCGATGCCACGGGCTTTGTCGTCGCCCAATATCAACCCTTTGTTAACCTTAACAAAACCGGCTGGCACGAAAATCGCTACACCTCCCAATACAGGCGTTCGGATGGACATGATGTCCCAAAAGCGAACATGGAGAACGGTGCTATGAAAAGCATGGCCGGACTGGACATATATAACTATTGGGACGAGCTGCGCGGCAACAGGCCCGCCCCCCGTCGAGAAGACATCGATCCCGCAAGGTTGAAACATCATCTCGGTGATCTCTTCATCCTGACAGAAAAGGGAGAGGAAGCGCCCTTCTTCCGTCTCGCCGGCACGCGCATCTGCGACCTGTTTGGCCGGGAATTGCGCGACCGCCCGTTTTCGGAACTGTGGCCGGCGGCAAAAGCCGTTTTCCCCTGCCGCGTCGCGCGCGGTATCCTGCAACATCAATTGCCCGTCGTCTTCGATGTCGAGGCGGAGGATGACTTCGGCGCAGCACCGCTGACATTCGAGATGCTGTTGCTGCCGCTGCGCACGGACGAAGGCGCCGCCCCGCGGCTGCTCGGGGCCTTGCTTCCGGCACATCCACGTCATGAATTCGCTACCCCCATCCATTGCCTTTGGATGAAGAGCAGCCGCCTGCTGCAAATGGATATCGCGCAGACGCAATATTCGGCAAACGCACATGCTGCTGTCACACCGTTTGCAGGCAGCTGTTGACGGGTCCGTTCCTCCTTCAATGCAAGGACAGACGGTGCCCGGCAACCCGGAATCTTTGCTGAAAAATAGGTCAAAACTGTAACGATATCGCCGATAGTAAGAATTGTAGATATCAAGAAGTACAGTCTGTTAACCCGCGCAGAGTAGAGATTTCTCATCATCATCCGTTACAATTGCGCTGTCCATGTTTTCATCTCGTTCGGTCAACACTGCCCAAATCCTGCGTCCGGTTGAAGAGGTCTCCCTCGACGCCGCCGTCGTCGTGTCCTTTTCCGGCCGCCTCATGTTGCCCGACCACGAAGAATATGATTGCACCGCAACCGAGATGACTGCCGAAAGAGCGCAGTTCACCTGCTCCGGCATGGCTCGCAATGGTGACCGCGTTATCGCTTATCTCCAGCATATCGGCCGGATCGAAGGCTCGGTGACGTCGCTTACCGCCTCCGGCTTCGTCATCACCATCAATGCACCGGAGCGAAAGCGGGAGAAGCTCGCCGCGCAGCTGGCATGGATCGCCAAACGCCAATTGCTCGGCCTGCCGGAAGACCGCCGCCACGACCGATTGACGCCGCGCAATGCCAAGGCGCATCTGGTTCTGGAAGATGGCGTACTCATCTCCTGTCGGCTGATCGACCTTTCCCTGTCCGGCGCGGCCATCGAAGTCGAAAACCGTCCGCCGCTCGGCAGCCGGGTCCAGCTCGGCAAGAACATGAGCGGCAAGATCGTGCGCCACTTCATGGAAGGCGTCGCGGTCGAATTCGACCGCGTCCAGTCACCGGACGCGCTGATCGAATTTCTCTAAAGAACCGCCTCGAAACGTGCGCAGCCACTAACAGCCGCAAATCCATAATATCAGGAATGCGCAACATTCCTGCGCCCCGACTTCCGTCACGCTGAATGTGCGACGGCTGTGCCCCCGGTATTGATGGGCATCTGTTGCGGCCTGTCTTTTTCGTCGCCCGGCCTTTAGCCAGAATCCAGCCAGCCAAGCCCTTGACCTCGCAGAAGTCTCCCTCTCGCGTCGCCCCGTTTCCACGGGCTTCCGATGCAGGGGTGAAAAGGCGAGATTGAAACACCTCAGCGCGGGATACCGTCCCAGCCTTCACTTTCCATCCCTCCGGATGCGCGGCGTGGCATGCCAAACTCTTCAATTTCCGGGTCGGCAATGGCCGCACATCGAGACGGAAAGCGCCCGCTCAAACATTTTTCCCAGAAAAAAGCAGTTTTTTTGAAGTTTTTTTCGCCGCTTTTTCAGGGCGTCCCAAGCTGAAACATCCATCCCAAAACGGGAAATCCTCTCGCCTGCCCGGCTTCTCCGGAACACTTCACGCGGCTGTGAAAATCACGCCGCGCAGAAAATCGCTGTCAATACAGCGGCATAAATGGCTACCAAAAACCTAAGGCCGCGATCCGTAAAATTGTAATAAAATTTGCTTCGAATACCCGTAAAATTTGACTCAAATACAGTTCAAAACAACGGCTAATTTGCTGAAATTTAAGCTCAAATTGCCTCTCGCAAATTTCCGCCGGATCAAAATATACCTGCGAATGTCTCCTCAACACGGGGAGACAAGCAATGAACAACAACCGTATCGTTTTCGTCCTGATCGCATTCATCGTCAGCGCCTTCGCCCAGCAGGCCAGTGCTTCGCCGGCTGCCGTCATGCGCGTCATCGGCAAGGCCAACCCGCCGATCGGCCATTATGAGTTCTGCCAGACCTATCAGAGCGAATGCCAGGCGACCTCGGTGGACACCGGCCCGATGAAGCTGACCGAAGAGCGCTGGAAGGCGATGCTCGACGTCAACTACACCGCCAACACCACGATCACACCGATGACCGACATGGAAATCTACGGTGTTGAAGAGCGCTGGGCCTACCCCACCACGGTTGGTGATTGCGAAGACTTCGTGCTTCTGAAGCGCAAGATGCTGATGAACAAGGGCTTCTCCGCTTCCAACCTGCTTATCACCGTCGTTCTGCAGCCGAATGGCGAAGGCCATGCCGTTCTGACCGTTCGTACCGATCGCGGCGATTTCGTACTCGACAACATGCGCAACAAGGTCATGAACTGGTCGGAAACCGAATATACCTACCTGAAGCGCCAGGACACCGCCAACCCCGGTCGCTGGGTGAAAATTCAGGATGGTCGCGCCACCAATGCGGTTGGCGGCATCCGGTAACACCAGCGAACCCCACTACCGTCTCCCCAATGAAAAAGCCGGCTCCGCAAGGAGGCCGGCTTTTTCATTTTCGTAGAGACCCACAAGCGTCAGAGCAGGCCAAGCTCGGCAAGTTCGCGCCTCAGGTCGGATGGCATGTCCTCACCGCCGAAACCACCGCCACCGAGATCGCGTGGCGCCTCCTCGTCCTTCAGGTAACGCCAGCCCTGAAACGGCCGCTTCGGCGCAGGTGAGGTCTCAATCACTTCGGGGCCGAGAATGAGATCGCAGCGGGTAATCCCGTCTTCCCCCTTGAAGGAACGGAGATCAAGAAGCTTCTGCCGCGCCTGCACCTGCCCCTTGATGACCCAGTAGAGCGAGCCGCCATCCAGCAATTCCTCGGCCCTTTTCGGGATCATGCGGGTGGTATGCACACTGTGCGGTTCCAGACCTGCGGCCATTGCGGTCAGCGAGCGCTGCGCGACCCAGTCTCTCAAATCCTGGAGTGAATCCGCGCCAACGCAAAGTTTGATGAGATGTAAAGGCATATCCCTATCAATGCCTTTTTGCGGCAGGCGTCAAGCATCTGGACGATGCCGGCCGCCCTGCCCGCTCAGCACTCCACAACGTTGACGGCAAGGCCGCCGGTGGAGGTTTCCTTGTATTTATCGCTCATGTCGTTGCCGGTCTGGCGCATGGTTTCGATGCAGGCATCAAGCGGCACGAAATGCTGGCCGTCACCCTTCAGCGCAAGCGACGCCGCCGTCACAGCTTTCACGGCGCCCAGCGCATTGCGCTCGATGCAGGGCACCTGCACCAGCCCGGCAATCGGGTCACAGGTCATGCCGAGGTGATGTTCGAGCGCGATTTCAGCGGCATTTTCGATTTGTTCGGGCGATCCGCCCATGACCGCTGCAAGACCCGCTGCCGCCATGGCCGCCGCCGACCCGACTTCGCCCTGACAGCCCACTTCCGCGCCGGAAATCGAGGCATTGTGCTTGATGATGCCGCCAATCGCCGCCGCCGTCAGCAGGAAGTCACGCACGTCGTCAACCGTTGCATCCTCATGGAAGTGCCGGAAATACCGGACAGTGGCCGGAACGACGCCCGCCGCACCATTGGTCGGCGCGGTGACCACCCGGCCACCGGCGGCGTTTTCTTCGTTCACAGCCATGGCATAGACGCTCAGCCAGTCATTCGCCATGACAGGATTGAAGCGGTTGCTGCGCCATTCCGCATTCAGCTTTTCGTAAATGGAACGGGCACGACGGCGCACCTTCAGGCCACCCGGCATGATGCCGTCGACTTTTAGCCCGCGCTCGATACAGCCGTCCATCGCTTCCCATATCTGGTCAAGCCGGTCGTTCAACTCGTCGCGGGAAACCACCGTCTCCTCATTCGCCCGTTTCATCTGGGCGATTGTGCGGCCGGAACGGGTCGCCATATCAAGCATTTCCTTTGCCGAGGCGAAGGGATAGGGCACACGCGGACCATTATCGATGGTTTTGCCGCGCTGCTTGATCGCTTCCAGTTCCGTATCGGTTACGACGAAACCGCCGCCGACCGAATAATAGATGCGCTTGATCAGCAGCCTGCCCTGATTGTCGAAGGCGGAGAAGGTCATGCCATTGGCATGGCCAGGCAGCGGGTTTTTCTTGTCGAACACCAGATCCTCGGCTGCCCGGAATTCGTAGGTCGGATGTCCGGGCGGCGTTACCGTTCCGGCCTTTTCCACCATCTCGATGATCGCATCCATGGCGTCGGGATCAACAAGGTCCGGCCGCTCGCCGGTCAAACCGAGAATGACGGCACGCCCGGTGCCATGGCCAATGCCGGTAAAGGCGAGTGAGCCGTGCAGGCTGACCTTCAGCCGCGAAACGCTGGCACCGGCAGGGCGCGGCCACTCATCGCTGAGGATCAGCGCCAGAAAGCGATTGGCCGCCGTCATCGGACCCATCGTATGGGAACTTGAGGGACCGATACCGATCTTGAAGACGTCAAAGACCGAAAGAAACATGAAGTTTTTCCTGACTGATGGATTCCACCATCATCATATCCAAAGCCGCGACGGATCGCCACCACAGCATAGGATGCAAAATCTATCGGGATTTTCGGAGAAATCCGGCGCTTCGGCAAGAACGAAGAGCGTCACCGGCTTTTGCGGCTGCGACATGCAGGTCGCAGAAACGAAAACAGCACGGTTTCCAGAGGAAACCGCGCCGTTTCAAAACCCGTCAATTCAGGAGAAGTGCTTATGGGCTGCCAAAAATGTACGTCAATGCGAGAAAAGCGGCAAAGCCTGCAAGTGCGCGCAAGGTAACGCCCCAGCAGGATTTCTGAGCGGTTTCTTCCATGATTACTCCAGCTATTCACTCTCCGGGGGATCTTCAAGACCCGGCCCGTTGGAAGAAGCATTTATTAAAATCCGGCGACGAAGGCAAATGCAAAAAGCGGCTAAATGAAGGCTTTTTCGACGGGCTGCCATTCGCCCCGCGCATAGGTGCATGAAAAAACAAGGTGTTAGAGCGCGGCTTCCAAAACCGACATTTCGGCCTTCGCCTCAATTTAGGCTAAAGTGTAACCGTTATTTAAAGCTTTTGCACAAACACCTGTTGAAAACTGTCGTCGCCAACACGTTGCAGTCGAATTTATTCCGCCGCCGCCGCGCCTTGAAAGCACAACACCTCTGCTTTATCGACGACGGATAACGACAACGGGACTCACTTCATGCAGCAGGCATCTTCCTTTCCCGATCGCGAAACGGTCGCCTCGAAACTGACGTCGCTTGCAAGCGACGACAAGGCATGGGTGTCGTTGCTGATGGAAAATGCCTTGCAGGATGAAAACCTGCTGGCCGGCCTTAACCTTTATCTCGACCAGCAGGCCAATGCCCGCTTCCTCAACAGTCTTAAGTTGGAGGCCGCCGGTGAATGGCTTGGCGCCAACGCCCCCGCCCGCCTGCAGATTCGCCTCGCGGAAACCGCCAGAACCAGCCAGCACCCCGCTTATCTGGCCTTCCGCAAGGGGCTGACAGCATCGGCAGGTCTTGAAAAGGCCTACCCTAAAGCGCCGATCTGATCTTCCGGCGGAGCATGATGATTGGAGCGGGATTTCGGGCGAAAACCTGTTCTGGTCGTGATCTTTCACGAGGTTGCCCATTGACAACGGGTCGAGGGTGCATGGGGCTTCCCCCCCTCTGCCCTGCCGGGCATCTCCCCCTCAAGGGGGGAGATCGGCAAGCGGCGCTACCACCGCTTCATTCGCCGGCGCTGAGATGGGCGAGACCTTGCCGCAGATCGATCTCCCCCCTTGAGGGGGAGATGTCCGGCAGGACAGAGGGAGGTAAGCCCCACGCACCCTTGACCCGTTGCCAATGGACAACCTCCTGAAAGCGAACATCTAATCCGGCACCCGGTCAACAACGGCGATGATCGGCCCCATGGGAAACAGCATGTCGCGCCGCTTCATTGCGGGAATATCGACACTGGATATGGTGCCGTCGAGATAAAGCGCGTTGGGCGCATCGAGCACATCCCGAAACAGCGTGGCAAAATCGTAGAAGCGCACGGTATTTTCCGAAATGGCGAAATGCACCATGCCATCGCGGGAGACGCCGACGCCGTTGCGTCGCTTCAGGCTGTCGCTGTCGGGCAAAAATCGCGGATGCAGCTTTCCGTCGATAACCAGCATCGGCCCCGACTGGGTGGCGAAATCCGGCTTCGGGTCAGCCGCCAGATAGGCCTCGGTCTCCAGCACGGTGGCCGTCGTGCCTTTCAGATAGAACACGCCATTGGGCAGAAGGTGAAAATTGCCCCAGCCACCCCGGGTGCTGATTGACGAACGTTCCACGCCATTTTCGACAAACAGGCCAACCGGCGAATAGTCGGAATGATACATGCCGCCATTCATCGCGAAGATGCTGAACATATGCTGCCGCCAGAGCGCGGAGGACAGGTCGGCGAAGGAGCGATACCCCTGCCCGGAGACGTGATCGCGATCATAGATCCGGACGGTATTCTTTGCCGGATCGAAGCTGCACACGGTGTAGCGACCGCCCGCATGGTCCATGCTTTTGCAAAAATCCGCCTGCCCGCCGGCCTGCGCCGAAAACGGCAACAACAATGGCAACAGCAGCTTCGCCAGTCTTTTCATTGATCCGTTCATGCCCACCCCGTGATTCTCGTCAGGGGAACATTCGCAGGGAAATTCAGTCAAAGAAAAGGCGTCACCCCGCTTCAGGGTGACGCCGGAACATTTAAGGGGAGTGCCTTTAGCGGCGGGCAGCGCGGTCCACATTGCGGCCGGCGTCCTGCGTTGCATCAACGGCATTCGCCGTATCCCGACCCATGCCACGGATGGTGTTGCCGCAAGAGCTGAGCGTCACGACGGTCAACAAGGCCACGAAAACGGTCGAAAGAATGCGTGTAATCATTGAAATAACTCCCCTATGACTTGCCGTCCAAGGCAAGCGCCGATGTGATATGCGTCACAATAACGTGAGTCCCGAAAATCGGTTCCAGCGGCATTTCAAAAAATCCAGTCGATGAAAATTAACAGGGTTTTGAAGTTCACGAGGGAAACTCCACACCTGGATCATGGCTGAGGAAAATATCGTGGGTGATATGACTGAGATCAACAATCGGCTTCTGGTGATGACGGCAGGTGGCGTGAACCCCAATATCATGATCAATGCGCTTGCCGCCCATTTTCCGGATATTCACGTCTTTGTCGAGCAACCGGAAAGCAAATCCGTCATTCTCAGGCGGCGGGCGCGTCGGCTGGGCTGGATTTCCGCCGCCGGCCAGATGGCGACGATGGTCGCCTCTCGCCTCGGCAAACGTTTCACGGTTCGAAGAAGCCATGAGATCATCGCCGAGCATGGCCTTTCCGCCGAACTGGGCCATACCGTTCCCATCACGCAATTTGCCTCGCTGAACGACGAGGAATGCCACAAGGCCGCCAATCAGTTGAAGCCGGCGGCGATCTTCACCATTTCCTGCCGCCTTCTCAAGCCCGCGACGCTGCAGGCCCTGCAATGCCCGGTCATCAATTTCCACGCCGGCATCAATCCCGCCTATCGCGGCCAGATGGGCGGGTATTGGGCGCTGGTTGAAAAGGACCGTGGCAATTTCGGTGCAACCGTACATCTGGTTGACAAGGGCGTGGATACCGGCGCCACGCTTTACGAAAAACGGCTGAAACCCTCACCTTCAGACACGATTGCCACCTACCCGTTGCTTCTCACCGCCGCCTCGGTGGATATTGCCGTCAACGCCGTCGAAGATGCATTATCCGGCAGCCTCGCACCACAGCCGCCCTCACCCGGAAAATCGGTATTGCGCTTTCCGCCGACGATCTGGACCTGGCTATGGAACGGCCTGACGAAACGGATCTGGTGATCCTTCGCTGCACCGCGGTGCCAAGCTTCGTCGCAGATGCAGGGCTGTCTTGCCGCATCAGGCACAGACGGCGTCGAAAAAATGGTGCATGATAATCAAAAGGATCATGCACAAATTGCCCGACATTTCCGCCTCCTCCATCATCCCCGCCTCCATCGAAGCCTCGCCCGCACAGGTGCTTGGCCCGGCAAGCCTTGCCGGTCTCTTTCCGCAGGGCGTGCGTGTCTATCTGACCGACACCGGCGCGGTCTCACAGGTCAGGCTCGTTGATGCGGCGAGACATCTGCGCGATCTCGGTTATGAGCCCGTGCCGCATCTTGCGGCGCGGCGCATCCCGTCGCGCGTGGAGTTTGAGGAACAGGTGAAGCGGCTGGCGGGCGAAGCGGGCGTATCGGATGTGCTGGTTGTCGGCGGCGGCGTCGACAGGCCGGCCGGTCCCTTCGCTTCCAGCATGGATATGCTCTCGTCAGGCATTTTCGACCGCTATGGAATGAAGCAGATCGCCATTGCCGGCCACCCCGAAGGCAGCCCGGATTTCAGCGAGGAGACGGCAGTTGCCGCGCTGCGGCTGAAGCGTGATTTTGCGCAAAGAAGCGATGCGACGATGCGCATCGTCACCCAGTTCGGTTTCGATGCGGCCCGTTTCATCGCCTGGGCGGAAGGGCTTGTTGCATCAGGCATCGACCTGCCGGTGCATATCGGCGTTTCTGGCCCGGCCAAGATCACGACGCTGTTGAAATATGCAGCGCTTTGCGGTGTCGGCAATTCCATCGCTTATCTGAAGAAAAACGCGCTCTCCCTCACGACGCTGGCGAAGGGGCATTCGCCGGAAAGCATCGTCGGACCGATCGAGCGGCACTGGCAGGCCAATCCGCAAGGGCCGATCCGGCAAATTCACGTCTTTCCCTTTGGCGGCTTGCAGAATTCGGCCGACTGGCTGGTCAATCGCGGAAGCTGGCAAACGGGCGGCGCCGACCGTTCGGCATCGCCGGATTCCGTCGCGGTTTGACACCATGTCCGCCTGCGCCCCGCTTCAAGGCCGCGCGGGCCCGGCCATGTTACGCCGCCTTGGCAACCTCGACAAAGGCGCTGCGAATGCTCTCCGCCACCGCAAGCACCGGACGCGACGCCTTGTCGCCCATGATCAGGCGAATATCGAAACAGCCGAGTTCCGGCAGGCCTTCCTTGTCGCCCAGAATGACCATGTCGTTTAACACATAGGATCGCGGCAGCGGTGCGATGGCAAGATCGGCGGCAATCGCCGCGCGCTGCGCCATCGTATGGCCGCTGAGATAAGCCACCCGGAAATTGCGCCCGCGCCTCTCCAGCGAATTGATCGCCTCCGAACGCCAGATGCAGCCTTCTTCCCAGATCGAAATCGGTAGAGGGTCACGCAGATAAGCGGTGCCGCATTTTGCACCCGCCCAGACGAGGCGTTCGCGCATCAACACCTCGCCCGTATCCCTGAGCGGATGCGAGGCACAGTTGACGAGCGCAAGATCAAGCCGTTGCTCGTCCATCCGCTTGTAGAGATTGGAACTGGAATCGATGGTGACGTCGATCATGATGCCGGGGAAAGCCTCGGCAAAGCGCTTGAGAATGCCCGGCAGCAGGCCACGCTCCCCGATATCCTCCGGCGCGCCGAGACGCACCACACCGGAAAGCTCCGGCATGACGAAACGTGACACGGCTTCATTGGAGAGCGCGATCATGCGGCGCGCATAGGTCAGCAGCGTCTCCCCATGCGCGGTCAACGTTACCGAGCGGGCATCGCGCAGGAACAATGTCGTCTTCAACTGTTCCTCAAGCTTCTTGATCTGCATGGAAACGGCCGAGGGCGTCCTGAACACCACTTCCGCAGCGGTGGAGAAATTTCCCGTTTCCGCAATCGCGACGAAGGTTCTCAATATGTCGTTATCCAGCAACGGCAGCGGTTGGCGGAAAGTTACGGTCATGGCACGTACCTTCAAATATTTTGATTTATAGATGGATATCATTTCGTTTGATTGAATGTCAACTGGCGCGCACCATCCGGGACATCGAATGACAGGACCGAAAAAAGCCCTGCTGTCATGAAGCGCCGAACTCCCCTTATGTGATGACGCGCAGCCGGCAGGCCATGCCAGTAAGTCATTACGATAATTGATGAATGATATGAAATTCATTCTCTTGTTTGATGAAATATGCAGGCGCATATCGAAGGCGCAAATCAATCGTGGTTCAGGAAAGGATCAAGGACATGACCATGATACACTATCTCCCGGCGGCGAACCGCTCTCCGCATCGTCCCTCTTCCGGCGGCTGGCTTCACCGCCTGTCAGGCCACGTTTCCGCTCTTTACAGATCATGGCGTCGTGCGCGGATGCTGCGCGCACTTGAGGCATTGCCGCCTGAAACATTGAAGGATATCGGATGGCCGACGACAGACAATTACCGCACAAACGCCATCCGCAAATGACCTCTGACCGGTGGCTCGCAGCCATTTTAAGACTTGCGAGCCATCTCTTCCCGTGCCAATACGCTCCGGCAACGGCGTAAAAAAGCCTGCCTGTTTTACATGCGACACGACGCCTTTTTAAAAGGCTTGTCGCAAATTTTGCATATTTCAAAAGCGATTTTTTGACAGCCCCGATTCCACGGCGTATTTTTCGTTAAAGATGTCGGAAACAGGACATCCAGAAGACCGATTCCAAGGGAGGAATTGCGTATTCGCAACGGAGCACGGGCAAATGAGCAAAAACTCCCAGAAGAAACGCTCAATCGTCTTTTTTCTCATTCCGCAATTTACCATGCTGCCCTTTGCCGCAGCGGTTGAAACGCTTCGCATCGCCAATCGAATGTTGGGCTATCAAGCCTATGAATGGCGCATCGCTTCACTCGATGGCCAGAAGGTCATGTCATCGAGCGGCATCTGTCTCGAGGTCGACACCTGTCTCGCTGATGAGCGTCGGTATGTTACCGGCGAGAACCGCGCAGAAATGGCAATCATCTGTTCGGGTATCGATGTGGATCAGCACATCAACAAGTCAGTCAACGCCTGGCTGCGCGAAGCCTATAATCGCGGCATCGCCATCGGCAGCCTCTGTACCGCCGCCCATATCCTTGCGCAGGCTGGCCTGCTGAACGGCAAGCGCTGCGCAATCCACTGGGAAAACCTGCCAGGTTTTTCAGAAGCCTTTCCGCAGGTGGAAGTTTATGCCGACCTTTTCGAAGTCGACAGCAACATCTACACCTGTGCCGGCGGCACGGCCTCGCTTGACATGATGCTGAGCCTGATCGGCCAGGATTTCGGCGAAAACCTCGTCAACCGCGTCTGCGAACAACAATTGACCGACCGGGTGCGCAGCCCCAATGACCGCCAGCGCCTGCCGCTGCGCGCCCGCCTCGGCGTGCAGAACAGCAAGGTCCTGTCGATCATCGAATTGATGGAAGGCAATCTCGCCGAGCCGCTGTCGCTGCTTGACATAGCCGATGCCGCCGATCTGTCACGCCGGCAGGTGGAGCGCCTGTTCCGTCAGGAAATGGGCCGCTCGCCCGCCCGCTATTACCTTGAAATCCGCCTCGACCGCGCCCGCCACCTGCTCGTGCAATCGGCCATGCCGGTGGTCGAAGTCGCCGTCGCCTGCGGTTTCGTCTCAGCCTCGCATTTTTCCAAATGTTATCGCGAAATCTACAATCGCACGCCGCAACAGGAACGCGCCGAACGCAAGCTCTTGATCAGCGCCTCGCGAATGGCGATGGCGAGCCAGGGTGGCAAAGCCGCGCATTGAAGACGCGGCCTTAAGCCTCGGGCACGATGGCAGGCAGATCGAAGACAAAGCACCTCCGTCATGCCGGACTTGATCCGGCATCCAGCCACGGCGCGTCTGCGCCGTGAAAGAGTCTCTCGCGATCAAGGACTTGATCGCGCTGGACCCCGGATCAAGTCCGGGGTGACGGAGTACGGATGATGGAACTGTGCCAAAAAAACACAAGTTCAACGAGCTGCTAGCTGCCCGCAGAAACCCGACCCAAATCCCTACCCCAACACCATCAGAGGAACTCACCTAAACGGCCGAACCGCGTGGGCAAGGTCCTCCGCCGTCATGCCAATGCCCGCCCTCTGGCCCGCCTCACCATGCAGCCAGACCCCGGCAGCCGCCGCCTCGAAGGCAGGCGCGCCCTGCGCCAGCAACGCGCCGATGATACCGGCCAGCACATCTCCCGAACCCGCCGTTGCAAGGCTCGCCGGCGCATTGGTATTGACCAGCGCCCGCCCGTCAGGCGCGGCGATCACCGTATCCGCGCCCTTGTAGACCAGCGCCGCACCGCTGCGCGCCGAAGCTACCTGCGCCTTCTCGATCTTGCTCAATCCGGCATCTGCGGCAAGATCGGGAAACAGCCGCGCAAACTCGCCCTCATGCGGCGTCAGGACAAATTTTCCCGTGCCGGACGTGACGCGCTCGAACAGCGCCTCCGTATGATCCTTGAAAGCCGTGATCGCATCGGCATCCAGCACCACTGCCCTGTCTCCGAGCAGCGACACGAATTGCCGCGCCTTGTCCAGATCACCAAAACCCGGACCGAGAACGAAAGTGCCGTGACGCCGATCCTCCAGCCAAAGCCGAAGATCGTCGCTATTGTCCATGGGCGCGTTCATCACCGCCGTCAGCGTCATCGAAAGCACGTCGAGCGCCGCTTTCGGGGCAGTGACAGTGACGATCCCCGCCCCCGCCTTCAGCGCCGCAAGCGCCGTCATGCGGCTTGCGCCCGTCGCATGGGCCGGGCCGGAAAAGACGGTCAGGTGCCCACGCCGGAACTTGTGTGTCTCCATATCGGCGCGCGGCAAGGCGTGCCCCCAGACAAGCGGATGGTTTTCAGCCACCGATCCCGCATGTGCGGCAAGGATGCGGGCGGGAATGCCGATATCGAAGACTTCCAGCGCCCCGCACAGCTCCCGCCCCGGCATCAGCAGATGGCCGGGCTTGTGCGCCATGAACGTCACCGTGCGCTGCGCTTTGAATGAGGCACCGAGAGGCGCACCCCTGCGGCCGCAAAGGCCCGAAGGCAGATCAACAGCAAGCACAGGAACGCCCGCCTTTGCCACCGCCTCGATCACATCGGCAAGTTCGCTTGGAATATCACGCGACAATCCGGCCCCGAAAACCGCATCAATCACCATGTCGCCGCCAAGAGGCACATAATCGCCAAGCGGCAACGGCGTTACCCCGCTCCGCTCAAATGCCGTTCGCGCATCGCCCTTCAGCGCGGCAGTATCACCGAGATGATAAACCGCAACGGCCGCGCCGCTCTGCAAAAGCACCCGCGCCGCCACATAACCATCTCCGCCATTATTGCCGCCACCGCAAAGCACGACGAAACGCAGCGCCTGCGGATAATGGCGCAGGACCGAGGCGGCAACCGCCTGCCCCGCCCGCTCCATCAGGTCATACAGCGGAATGCCGGATTGCCCGGCCGCCGCATCGATGCGGGCCATCACGTCAGGGTCGATCAGGAAGAGCTGTGGAAGGGATGTCATGGGCCGATCATCCCTTCAAAACGCCGGAAAGGCAATCGATACAAAAATAAGCAGATCCGCGTGACTGAATAATAGTCAAATGCACAAAATATAAACAGACCGGCAAAACACCCGTGCCGAAACTCAAAATATAAGAGATTACTAAAATAATACAAATCAATAGAAATGCGGATGGATTTTTGGGATTTCCGAGAGAAATTCGCCGGAAACCCGCCAAAAGCGAATGCATTTTGTCCCGGAAAGCCGACCGGGCGAAGTTTTTTCTTCAAGCCCGCTTCCGATCTGGCACAATACGTGCATTCTTGTGGCAGAGCGGGAAGAACCTGCTTTAACGGGAGAAGCGGAGAGATATTTTCTCATGAAAAAGATCGAAGCGATCATTAAGCCTTTCAAGCTCGATGAAGTGAAGGAAGCCCTTCAGGAAGTCGGACTTCAGGGAATCACGGTCACGGAAGCAAAAGGCTTTGGTCGTCAGAAGGGCCACACGGAACTTTACCGCGGTGCGGAGTACGTTGTGGACTTTTTGCCGAAAGTGAAAGTCGAAGTCGTATTGGCGGACGAGAATGCGGAAGCCGTCATTGAGGCGATCCGCAATGCGGCCCAGACCGGACGTATCGGCGACGGAAAGATTTTCGTTTCCAATATCGAGGAAGTCATCCGCATCCGTACCGGTGAAACAGGCGTGGACGCCATATAATCAAGAAGGTCCCGGGCCGGGGAGGCTCAGGCTTTTCACCTCGTCATCATCACACTCAAGGAAAACGTTTAAATGACGACCGCAAACGATATCTTGAAGCAGATCAAGGATAACGACATCAAGTTCGTGGACCTGCGCTTTACCGACCCCAAGGGCAAGCTGCAGCACGTCACCATGGATATTGTCTGTGTGGACGAAGACATGTTCGCCGATGGCGTCATGTTCGACGGCTCCTCGATCGCCGGCTGGAAGGCCATCAACGAGTCCGACATGGTGCTGATGCCCGATCCGGCCACCGCCCATATCGACCCGTTCTTCGCCCAGTCCACCCTGGTCGTCCTTTGCGACATTCTCGACCCGGTCTCGGGCGAAGCCTATAACCGCGACCCGCGCGGCACCGCCAAGAAGGCCGAAGCCTACCTCAAGGCATCTGGCATCGGCGACACCGTCTTCGTCGGCCCCGAGCCTGAATTCTTCGTCTTCGACGACGTGAAGTACAAGGCCGACCCTTACAACACCGGCTTCAAGCTGGATTCGTCCGAACTGCCGTCCAACGACGACACGGATTATGAAACCGGCAACCTCGGCCACCGTCCGCGCGTCAAGGGCGGTTATTTCCCGGTTCCGCCGATCGACAGCCTGCAGGACATGCGCTCCGAAATGCTGACGGTTCTGGCCGAAATGGGCGTCGTCGTCGAAAAGCACCACCACGAAGTGGCTGCCGCGCAGCACGAGCTGGGCGTGAAATTCGACACGCTGGTCTCCAGCGCCGACAAGATGCAGATCTACAAGTACGTCGTGCACCAGGTCGCCAATGCCTATGGCAAGACGGCAACCTTCATGCCGAAGCCGATCTTCGGCGATAACGGCTCTGGCATGCACGTTCACCAGTCGATCTGGAAGGGCGGCAAGCCGACCTTCGCAGGCGACGAATATGCCGGCCTGTCTGAAAACTGCCTCTTCTACATCGGCGGCATCATCAAGCACGCCAAGGCCATCAACGCCTTCACCAACCCGACCACCAACTCCTACAAGCGTCTGGTGCCGGGTTATGAAGCGCCGGTTCTGCTGGCCTATTCCGCCCGCAACCGTTCGGCTTCCTGCCGTATTCCCTTCGGCTCCAACCCGAAGGCAAAGCGCGTCGAAGTCCGCTTCCCGGACCCGACCCAGAACCCCTATCTCGGTTTTGCGGCCATGCTGATGGCCGGCCTCGACGGCATCAAGAACAAGATCCACCCCGGCAAGCCGATGGACAAGGACCTTTACGACCTTCCTGCCAAGGAACTGAAAAAGATCCCGACCGTCTGCGGCTCGCTGCGCGAAGCGCTCGAAAGCCTCGACAAGGATCGCAAGTTCCTGACCGCCGGCGGCGTGTTCGACGACGACCAGATCGACTCGTTCATCGAGCTGAAGATGCAGGAAGTCATGCGTTTTGAAATGACCCCGCATCCGGTCGAATTCGACATGTACTACTCGGCCTGATCGGCCTATCGAGCGCTCCCCGGGGCGCTCGATTCATCTCGGCGGTTTTCCCCGGAAAGCCGCCGTTTGCTTTTGAAGCCCAGCCATATCGCGAAGAATGTCAAACAAGCCAGCCTCTCAGCAAACCCGCCTCACGGACTGGCTCATCTTTCTGGCTGTGCCGTTCTTTTTCTCCAGCAACGTCATTTTCGGCCGCGGCGTCGTCGGTGAGGTCTCACCCTTCATCGCCGCCTTCATCCGCTGGATCGGATCGACCCTCATCATCGCGCCGTTCATGATCGCCGACTGGCGCAACTGCCTGGCTTTCCTGCGCCACAAAACGCTGCTGTGGCTCGTACTCGGCATTCTCGGCATGGGCATCTGCGGCGGCGTGGTCTATTGGGGCCTGACCATGACGACGGCTGCCAACGGCACGCTGATCTACACGACATCGTCGCTGTTCATCATCCTGTTCCAGCGCATCTTTCAGGGCCGTCGCATCAGAAAGCTCGAAGTGGCGGGCATGATCATCGCCTTTGCCGGCGTGGCGGCCATCGTGCTCAAGGGCGATATGTCCGCTCTCTGGCACATGAATTTCAACATCGGCGATTTCGCGATCCTCACGGCAGCCATCGCCTTTGCGATCTATTCGCTGCTGCTGCGCGACCCGGCGGCCCGGCAGATGGCCTCCTTCAGCCTCTTCGGCCTGATTGCGCTTTCCGGCGCGCTGGTGCTTCTGCCGCCAGCGGCCCTCGAACTGGCGCAGGGCGGCATGCTGCCCGCCACACCGATGGCCTGGGCGAAGATTGGCGGCATCATTCTTTTCGCCTCGCTGCTCGCCTTTTATTGCTTCACCCATACGGTGCGCGTTTTCGGCCCGGCAACGGCCGGCATCACGCTTTATATGATGCCGCCGGTCTCGATCATCATGGCAACGTTTTTCCTTGGGGAGAGCTTCGAGACCTATCACGCCATCGGCATCGTGCTGGTCACCGGCGGCGTGGTCATCGCCACCGCGCCAATCGGCCGAAGGGCCTGAACGGCGGACGGCAATATGGGCGGGATACCCCCTAGCCCTTGATATTTCGCATTCCGCCCCCAACTATTAGTGGGAAAGGAAGTTCATGCCATGAAACAAAGAGACGCAAAATTCACGCTTGGCGAGATCGTCCGCCACAAGGTGTTTCCGTTCCGCGGCGTGGTCATCGACGTGGACCCGGAATATGCCAATACCGAGGAATGGTGGAACGCCATTCCCGCCGATATCAGGCCGGATCGCGACCAGCCCTTCTATCATCTTCTGGCGGAGAACGAGGAGACGGAATATGTCGCCTATGTTTCCGAGCAGAACCTCGTCCACGACGAAAACGAGACGCCGCTTAGAAATCCCAATATCGGCCGCATCTTTGACAAGGCGCCGAATGGTGAATGGCGTCCGAAGATGTCGACGGCGCATTGACGCAAGTCTGAAATCCCTACCCCTCCCAGGGCATAAAAAAACCGGTCTGTCGCCAGACCGGTTTTATTATTCTTGACGCTGGTGCAGCGATCAGGGCTTCGGCGCGGTCTTGGCGGCGTCCTGAGCGGCTTCCAGCTTCTTGCGGGCCTCTTCTGCCTTCTTCTGCATGCCTTCCTGCAGGCTGCGCTGGCTTTCGGCCAGCTGCGACTGAGTGATGGCAGCACCATCATAAGCACCGGTGAAACCGGTCAGCGCGATCTTGATGGGGTTCGGCGCGCGGCGGAAGTTGATGGAGGTGAAGACCACCTCGCTACCCTTCTTCAGGGAAGCGATCATGGCGTCCGTCAGCGGAACTTCAGCCGTGCACTTGTCGGGAAGGCAAACGGCGTAATCGAGCTTCTGGCCCTTGCCGCCGTCGATCTGCATCATCACGCCCGGAGGAATGAGACGCGCGGTCGGAACGGAAACCTGCAGCAGCTTGCGGTTGACCTTGCCTTCGACGGTGATGAGGCCGACAGCGGTGATCATCTGGCCGTTCTGGGCGAGAACCACGTTCTGCACGACGCAGACATCGTTGTCTTCCTGCTTGGAGCAGGTCTTGAACCAGCCGAGCGGCGGAGCGCCGGCGCCCTGAGCGGCGGGAGCAGCATCCTGTGCCTGCGAGATGGCCGGAGCGGACACTGCGCCGAGAGAAAGGACCAGAGCGGACAGAGCCGTCCGGGTGAATGTGTTTGCCTTTTGCATCATAAGAGTTCCGTCTCCTGAATGTCTGCCAGAACAGAACCGCTAAGGTCCTGTTCGCCGATGGCGGTATCCTTCTGCCCGTTCAACTGTCGTTTAAATGAGGCAAATGCGTGACCCGTCTCTTCCGGCCACCCTGTTACATGCCGATCGCGGCGATATCCAGCACTTCTTTAACTTTTTCTTGAGGTGGGCCAAGATTTCCCGCCCGCGCATGGGTCCAGCCATGGGCCTGTGCTACATATTTGCCAGAATCATAACGAAAACCAATCATAACGAAAAAACCAATCATGACGATAAACCGATCATCATGACAAATCGGACGGACAGTTGAGACAGGATAATAACATGCGCAACCTTGCGGCCCTCATCCCCGCATTGTTTCTTTTGGGTTCATCCCTGCTTCCCGCCGGGAGCGCCCAGGCGCAGCCGCTTCACGGCATTTCCATGCACGGCACACCGGCGCTGCCGGCGGACTTCCGGCACTTCCCTTACGTCAATCCGGACGTTAAAAAAGGCGGCCGCATCTCCTATGGCGTCGTCGGCACCTTCGACAGCCTCAACCCCTTCGTTCTCAAGGGAATGCGCACCACCGCGCGCGGCGTGTGGGACCCGGAATTCGGCAACCTGCTCTACGAACCGCTGATGCAACGTTCCAGCGACGAACCCTTCAGCCTTTATGGCCTGCTGGCCGAAACGGCAGAGTGGGATGAGGAGCGCAGCTTCATCCAGTTCAACATCAATCCGAAGGCGAAATGGTCGGATGGCGAGCCGGTGACGCCCGACGACGTGATCTTCACATTCAATCTCCTGAAGGAGAAAGGCCGCCCCCCCTTCAACAGCCGTCTCGACGGCGTGGCGAAGATGGAAAAAATCGGCGATCACGGCGTGCGTTTCACCTTCAATGAGAAGGCGAACCGCGAAACGCCGCTCATTCTCGCCTCCTCCACCCCCATTTTGCCGAAACATGCAATCGACCCGGAAAAATTCGAACAGGCGGGCCTCGGGCCGGTCGTCGGCTCGGGTCCATACCGAATCAAGACGCTGCGGCCGGGAGAACGAATCACCTGGGAGCGGAACCCGGACTATTGGGGCAAGGATATTCCGAGCAAGGTCGGCTTTGAGAATTACGACGAGATAACCGTCACCTATTTCCTTCAGGTCACCACCATGTTCGAGGCCTTCAAGAAGGGCGATATCGACATTTACCCCGAAGGCGACGCCATCAATGGCACCTCCGATACCTCGCATTGGGGGCAGGCTTATAATTTCCCCGCTGTTCATCGCGGCGATATCGTCAAGGATGTGTTCCAGCCGCGGCTGCCTTCAGGCATGTTCGGCCTGGTGTTCAACACCCGCCGCGCCGTCTTTGCCGATGAAAAGGTGCGCGAGGGACTGTCCTATGTGCTCGATTTCGAGTGGATGAACAGGAACATTCTCGGTGGCGCGTTCAAGCGCACGCAGAGCTACTGGCAGAATTCGCCGCTCGGCGCCTTCGGCAATGCCGCTGATGCGCGCGAACTTGCACTGCTGGGCGATGCGGCGAAAACCATGCCGTCGGAGCTTTTGGCGGGAACCTATGCCATGCCCACCACCGACGGCACGGGTGCGGACCGCAAGGTGCTGAAACTGGCCGTCGATAAGCTGAAAGAGGCCGGATACAGCATCAAGAACGGCAGGATGTCCGACGCCAATGGCCGTCAGCTCGCCTTCGAGATCATGACGCAGAACCCGGCGCAGGAGCGCATAGCGCTTGCCTATCAGCGCTCCCTCAACCTGATCGGCGTCGCCATGGGCATCCGCTCGGTTGATGACGGCCAATATCAGGCCCGCTCAAACAGCTTCGATTATGACATGATCATCCGCTCCCTGCCCTCCTCGCTTTCGCCGGGGGCGGAGCAGCTCAACCGCTGGAGTTCGCTCTCGCGGGATGCGCAGGGCAGCTTCAACTATGCGGGGGCCGCTAATCCCGATATAGACCGGATGATCGAGGCCCTGCTGCAGGCCCGTTCGACGGAAGATTTCCAGGCAGCCGTGCGCGGTTACGACCGCCTGCTGGTTGCCGGTCACTACGTCATTCCGCTCTATTACATCGGTGCGCAGTGGATCGCCCGCTGGAAATATATCGACCGCCCGGATATCACCCCGATATCAGGCAATCAGAAACAGACCTGGTGGGATGCGCGGGCGCAATAACCGGTCCAGACAAGGGAAGATAAAACCATGGAACGCATCGTTATCGACGTCGTATCGGATATGGTCTGCCCCTGGTGTTATCTTGGCAAGGCAAGGCTCGATCTTGCCATTGCCGAGGTGCAGGACGAGATCAGCGTCGACGTGAACTGGCGTCCATATCGCCTCAATCCAGACTATCCGCCTGAGGGCGTCGACCAGAAAGCCGCTCTCGAGGAAAAGCTCGGCAAGGAGCGTCTGGAGCAGGCGCATGCCAGCCTGGTGCAGCTCGGCAAGGAAGTCGGCATCCACTATGATTTCGATGCGATCAAGATCGGCCCGAATACACTCGACGCACACCGCCTGTCGCTCTGGGCCCATTCGGAAGGCCGCGACATTCAGGAAAAGATCGTCACCGGTCTGTTCAAGGCAAATTTCGAGGAAGGTCGCAATATCGGCGATCACGCCGTGCTGACCGATATAGCCGAAAAGGCCGGCATGGACGCCAAGGTCGTGGCGCGGCTCCTGGCATCCGACGCGGACAAGGATACGGTTGTCGCTGAAATTGATGCGGCGCAACAAATGGGCGTTGCAGGCGTGCCGTTTTTCATCCTCGACCAGAAATATGCCATCAGCGGCGCGCAAACGCCTGATGTATTGATTGCTGCACTGCGGGATATTGCAAAAATCAAGACGGACGAGCATAAGTCGATGAACTGACGGTCGAACCACCGGCAGCTTACCCTAACCGATAAACTGTTGGTGTTTTCCCGTGTCGGACCAGACCCTGAAAGGCATTCTGCTTGCCTTTGCCGCCTTCGCTGCCTACGCATGGAGCGACGCGAGCGTTAAACTCATAGAAGGCCAGATTTCGCCGATCGAATCGGCCTTCTTCGGCGCCGTCTTCGGCCTCACCGCCCTGCCCTTCATCCGCAAGCGCAACGACCGCTGGGCGGATGTCATCAAGACGACGAACCGCCCGCTCTGGCTCATCCGCTTTTTTGCCTCCGGCATCGGCGCGGTCGGCAGCGTCACCGCCTTCACGCACCTCTCCATGGCCGAAGCCTTTGCGTTGATCTTCCTGCTTCCTTCCTTCGTCACCATCATGTCGGTGGTATTTTTGAAGGAACAGGTCGGCATCAAGCGCTGGTCGGCAGTCATTATCGGTTTCATCGGCGTGCTGATCATTCTCAGACCAGGTTTCCGCGAGCTGGGCATCGGCCATCTGGGCGCCATCCTCGGTGGCATGAGCGGCGCGCTGTCCATCGTCATCTTCCGCGCCATGGGGCCCTCCGAAAAGAATGTGTCACTGTATGGCGCGGGCGTGCTGGGCTGTCTGGCGATCAGTGGCTTTGCCATGATCCCCACCTTCGTGCCGCCCAGCGGTCAGCAATGGCTGCTTCTGGCCGGTTACGGCCTGTTTGCCGCCGTCGGCAACGTGCTGGTCATGTATGCCGCCCGTTATGCGCCCGCCGCCATGATCGGCCCGACGCAATATAGCCAGATGCTCTGGGCGATCTTCTTCGGATACCTGATCTTCGGTGACCACATCGATGGCTGGATGCTGGTCGGCATCGCCCTCATCGTTGGTTCCGGAATGCTGACGCTCATCCGTGAAAAGCAGCGAAAAGTGCCGATGCCAGCCTCGATCGCGGCCACCGACCAGAACGTCGCAGTCGGCATCACGCCGGAAGAAGCACCGCGACCGCTTTAGTCCCGGCGCGTTCTTCCATAGCTATTATACTGTTGGCAGCGAACTCAGTCGCAGACCCGTGCGCGATACATGTCGCCCCAGCCATTCTGCCGCCAGACGACGTGGCAGCGCGGATAGGCCGGCTGATAGATCACTGGAGGGCCATAAACCGGCGGGCCGTAAAAAGGCTCGCCATAATAAGGGCCGCCATAGGAATGCCGCGCCCCGGCAATGATGGCGCCGCCGATAATTGCTCCGGCGATACCTGCGGCAATGCCGGCGCCGCCATGTCCGTGTCCGAAATGGCCGCGTGCTTCCGCCTGACTGGTGGTGGCAATTGTGGTGCCCGCAATTGTCAAAGCAACCAGACCTGCGGAGACGAACCTGTTCATCCTGGTCCACATTGTCTTGCTCCTTCGTCTTCCCACTCGCGCATCATATTAGGCGCAGTGCAGGAGATGAAAACAAGACTACGCCCGCCGAAGCTACCGGCGCATGTCCGTTTCATTACATCCCGGTAATGTTTGCAGAGCCTTGGGGTGTTGGCTTTGGGGAGGTTGTCGATTGACAGCGGACGAGGCGTGTGGGGCTTACCCCCCTCTGCCCTGCCGGGCATCTCCCCCTCAAGGGGGGAGATCGGCAAGAGGCGCTGCCGTCACTTCATTCTCAAGCGCCGAGATGAGCAAGACCTTGCCGCAGATCGATCTCCCCCCTTGAGGGGGAGATGTCCGGCAGGACAGAGGGGGGGTAAGCCCCACGCACCCTCAATCCGTTGTGAATGCCCGCCGAAGGCTCACATCTAGGACCGCGCCAATTCCGCCAGCTGCGTCATGATCATCGCCGCACCCGCCAGACGCTTTTCCGGCGTCGGCAGATCGCGCGTCAGGAACAGGCTGTGGTCGGGCCGGATTTTCGCCATGGAGCCTTGCTTGCCGATATAGGCGACGAGCGCCGCCGGGTTCGGGAATTCCTTATGACGGAATTGTAGCACCACGCCCTTCGGCCCGGCATCCACCTTCTCGACATTGGCAACGCGGCAGAGCGACTTGATGTAAACGATCTTGAGGAGATGCTGCACCTCTTTCGGCAGCGGGCCGAAACGGTCGATCATTTCCGCGCCGAAACCGTCGATCTCGCTGATATCGGCAAGCTCGCCGAGACGGCGGTAGAGACCCATGCGCAGATGCAGATCCGGCACATAGTCTTCCGGGATCATCACGGAGGTGCCAACAGAGATTTGCGGCGACCAGCCGCTGTCGCGCACCTCTTCGTCACCCTTCACCTCGGCGACAGCTTCTTCCAGCATCTGCTGGTAAAGTTCAAAACCGACTTCCTTGATATGCCCGGACTGTTCCTCGCCAAGCAGATTGCCCGCGCCGCGAATATCCAGATCGTGGCTCGCCAGCTGGAACCCTGCCCCCAGCGTATCCAGCGATTGCAGCACCTTCAGCCGCCGCTCCGCCATCGTCGTCAGCACCTTGTTGACCGGCAGGGTGAACAGCGCAAAGGCGCGCACCTTGGAACGGCCGACACGGCCGCGCAGCTGATAAAGCTGGGCGAGACCGAACATATCGGCGCGATGCACGATCAGCGTGTTGGCGGTCGGCACATCGAGACCGGATTCGACGATGGTGGTCGACAGCAGCACGTCGTATTTGCCGTCATAAAAGGCGTTCATGATATCTTCGAGTTCGCCCGCCGCCATCTGGCCATGCGCAACCGCCACCTTCAGCTCCGGCACATCCGATTGCAGGAAAGCATGAATATCGGCGAGATCGGCAAGGCGCGGGCAGACATAGAAACTCTGGCCGCCGCGATAATGCTCGCGCATCAGCGTTTCGCGGATCACCAGCGGATCGAAGGGTGAAATGAAGGTGCGCACCGCCATGCGGTCCACCGGCGGCGTGGTGATGAGCGAGAGTTCACGCACACCCGTCATGGCCAGTTGCAGCGTGCGCGGAATGGGCGTGGCCGACAGCGTCAGAACGTGGACGTCGCTTTTCAGCTCCTTAAGCCGTTCCTTGTGCTTGACGCCAAAATGCTGCTCCTCATCGATGATGAGCAGGCCGAGATTGGCGAAGCTTATTCCAGCGCCAAGCAGCGCGTGCGTGCCGACGACGATATCCGTCTTGCCGTCTGCCACTTCCTTTTTTGTCAGCGTCAGTTCCTTGGAACCGACAAGCCGCGAAGCCTGCTGCACGCGGATAGGCAATCCGCGAAAACGCTCGGAAAAGGTGCGGAAATGCTGGCGGGACAGCAGCGTGGTCGGCACCACCACCGCCACCTGCACGCCATTCATGGCGGCAAGGAAGGCGGCGCGCAACGCCACTTCGGTCTTGCCGAAACCGACATCGCCGCAGATGAGGCGGTCCATCGGCCGGCCAGCACCGAGATCTTCACGCACCGCCTCGATGGCGTTCAGCTGGTCCTCGGTCTCGTCATAGGGGAAACGGGCGGCAAATTCATCGTAAAGCCCGTCCGGCGCAACCAGCGCCGGCGCGTGGCGCACCAACCGAGCCGCCGCAATGCGGATAAGCTCATCGGCCATGTCGAGCAGGCGCTTCTTGAGCTTGGCCTTGCGCATCTGCCATGCGCCGCCGCCCAGCTTGTCGAGCGTCGCTTCCGCTGCGTCAGAGCCGTAACGGGAAAGAAGATCGATGTTTTCGACCGGCAGGAACAGCTTGGCATCATCGGCATAATGCAGTTCGAGGCAGGCGCGCGGGGCACCCGCTGCCTCGATGGTCTGCAAGCCGACGAAGCGGCCGATACCATGTTCGGCGTGGACGACAAGCGAACCCTCGTCCAGACCCGCCACTTCGGAGATGAAATCCGCGCCGCGCTTGCGGCGCTTGGAGCGCCGCACCATGCGGTCGCCGAGAATATCCTGCTCGCCGATGACGGCCAGCGTTCCGGTCTCGAAGCCGGCTTCAAGGCTCAGCACCGCTGCTGCCGCCTCTCCCTTGCCGAGCTTTTCCACCTCTTTCAGCGATGTTACCGGCTTGATGTTTTCAAGCCCGTGTTCGTTGAGCACCTGCAACAGCCGGTCGAGCGAGCCTTCCGACCAGCCCGTGATCAGCACCTTCCAGCCCTTGGCGCGGCGATCCGCAATATGCTTCACCGCCAGATCGAAAACATTGACCCGCTCTTCGCTCTCGCCTTCGCTTAAAGGCCGCGCCCAGCGCGGGCCGACATGGGCATCGAGCGTCGCGACCGGGCGGCCTTCGCTGTCATGTTCGTTGAAGGGCGTCAGGCGCACCGCGTTGACGCCGGCAAGCATCGCATCGAAGCTCTTGCCGTCGAGATAAAGCTGTCCGGGCGAAACGGGCTTATAGGGCGCGCCCTGCGTCGAACCCTTGGTTTCGCCAGAGGCCCGGCGAGCCTCGTAATAATCAAGCACCAGCTTGGAGCGCTCTTTCGCCGCCTCCTTCGCCGTGTGGTCGGTGACGATACGGAAACCCTTCAAGTAGTCGAAGGCGGTCTCCAGCTGCTCGTAAAACAGCGGCAGCCAGTGCTCCATGCCGGCGTAACGGCGGCCCTCGGACACGGCTTGGTAAAGCGCATCATCGCGGGTCGCAGCGCCAAACAGCGACAGGTAATTCTTGCGGAACCGGCCGATCGTATCCGGCGTGAGCGTCACTTCGCTCATCGGGTTGAGATCAAGCGAACGCGCCTGGGCAATGGTGCGCTGGCTGGCCGGATCGAAAGTGCGGATGCTTTCCAGCGTATCGCCGAAGAAATCGAGCCGCACCGGCTCTTCCGTGCCGGGAACGAAAACATCGAGAATGCCGCCGCGCACGGCAAATTCACCCACTTCGCGCACCGTCGCCACCCGGTCGAAACCGTTGCGCTCCAGCCGCGCGGCAATCTCTTCCATGCGGATCTGGTTGCCGGGCTTGGCCGAAAAGCCGAGGCTTTCGATAATGTCGCGCGGCGCCATCTTCTGCAGCATGGCGTTGACGGTAACAAGCACGATGGCCGGATGCGGTTTCTTCGCATGGCTGATGAGGCCGGAGAGCGCAGCCAACCTGCGCGCCGAAGTGTCGGCGCTCGGTGACACGCGATCATAGGGCAAACAGTCCCAGGCCGGCAGCGTCATGACCGGAATATCCGGCGCGACGAAACCGAGGATCTGTTCGAGATCGGCAACCCGCTGGCCATCCGACATCACGTAAGCCACCGATGTGCCCGCCCGCGCCATATCTGCAAGCAGCAGGGCTTCCATGCCGGAAGGCACATTTCCGATGGTCAGCGGCGTATCTGCCGACGTCACCAGCTTTGCATCGAATCCGGCTATCATGTTTCAGGCTTTCAGGGTTTCGGCTGTGACGAGATCGAAATCGGGACGATAGGAAGCGATCTTCTCAAACAGCGGCGTCTGGAACTTTTCCGGTATGGCAAGCGCGCCCGTCACCATCTTGACGAGGTCGTTATCCTCTTCATCCATGATGATTTCCAGCTCATCGAGCTGGTCTTCGGAAAGTCCGGCAATATTGTCTTCCGCGAATTGCCCGAGCACCAGATCCATCTCGCGAATGCCCCGGTGCCAGCAGCGGTAAAGGATCCGCCGGCGTCTCGGATCGAGGTCGGCACTTGTGCGCACCAGTCCAGTCATCGCATTCACCTTTCGGTTGGCTATTCAACAGGATGTTGACTGCGACCTCCTATAGAACAGGAGGCGAACGCTTGGGAACCGGTTTTTATCGAAATAATGCCGCAGTAGTGAAAATCTGCCGGTGATAACCCGCCTTTGTCCGCCCCCAAGTCTTGCATAACGCGTCCCCTTCCCCGATTTTGCTGACCCATGCGCCCGGCCATTCTCGATCCGCTGTTTGCCTCCGTCTCCACCCTTGCGGGTGTGGGGCCGAAGCTTGCCGATCTTCTTGCCAAGCTCTTGAACCGGGAAAGCGCGGACGACACCCGTGTCATCGATCTTCTGTTCCATGCGCCGTCAAATGTCATCGACCGCCGCAACCGCCCCGGCATTGCGCTGGCGGCCCCCGGCGCCATTGTCACCATTCAGGGACGCGTCGACCGCCACCAGCCACCGCCATCGGGCAACCGTTCCGCACCCTACCGGGTTTTCCTGCATGACGAGACCGGCGAACTGGCGCTGACCTTCTTCCGCGCCAAGGGCGACTGGCTGTCCAAGGCCCTGCCTGTCGATGAAGAGGTTCTCGTCAGTGGCAAGGTGGACTGGTTCAACGGCCGCGCCTCCATGGTGCATCCGGATTTCATGGTGAAGCTTTCCGAGGCCGAGAACCTGCCGCTGGTGGAAGCGGTCTATCCCATGACTGCCGGGCTGTCTGCCAAGGTGCTGCGCAAGGCAATCGAAGGCGGGCTTTCAAAGCTGCCCGCCTTTCCCGAATGGATCGACGAAACGCTCAAAACCCGGCAGGGTTTTGGCGATGTGGCATCGAGCTTCCGCGAGCTGCACGATCCGCGCGACAGCGCCGATATCGAGCCGCAGGCACCGGCGCGCCGGCGGCTTGCCTATGATGAATTCCTCGCCGGGCAATTGTCCTTGGCGCTGGTGCGCCAGCGGCTGCGCAAGGTGGCGGGCCAGCCGATCCGCGCCAAAGGTGACATTGCCGCAAAAATTCTGTCGCAGCTGCCCTTCTCGCTGACGGCAAGCCAGAGCGCTGCGGTGAAGGACATCCTGACCGATATGGCCGGCGAAGACCGTATGCTGCGGCTGCTGCAGGGCGATGTCGGCGCGGGCAAGACGCTGGTGGCGCTGATGGCCATGGCAACGGCGGTGGAGGCTGGTGGACAGGCGGTGCTGATGGCCCCGACCGAAATCCTTGCACGCCAGCACTATGCCACCATCTCCAAACTCGCTCTCGCAGCAGGCATCACCGTCGAAGTGCTGACAGGTCGCACCAAGGGCAAGGAGCGTCGCGAGATCGAGGAGCGCGTCGCCTCCGGCGAAGCGCAGATCGTCATCGGCACGCATGCACTGTTTCAGGACAGCGTCGCTTACAAGAACCTCGTGCTTGCCGTGGTGGATGAACAGCACCGTTTCGGCGTGCACCAGCGCCTGCGCCTCACCGCCAAGGGCATCACGCCGCATATGCTGGTCATGACCGCCACGCCCATTCCGCGCACGCTGGTTCTGGCCGCCTTCGGGGACATGGATGTGTCGAAACTCACAGAAAAACCCGCCGGTCGCAAGCCAATCCAGACCGTTACGATCCCAACCGAACGGATCGGCGATATTGTCGAGCGACTGCGTTCAGCGCTGAAGGATGGCAAGAAGGCCTACTGGATCTGCCCGCTAGTGGAGGAAACGGAAGAATCCGACCTGATGTCGGCGGAAGAGCGCCATGCGGTTCTCTCGCAGATGCTCGGCGCCAATATCGGTCTTATCCATGGCCGCATGAGCGGCCCGGAAAAAGACGCCGCCATGCTCGCTTTCAAGAGCGGTGAAACCCGGCTGCTGGTGGCAACGACGGTGGTGGAAGTCGGCGTCGACGTACCGGATGCGACAATCATGGTCATCGAACACGCCGAACGTTTCGGCCTCGCCCAGCTTCACCAGCTGCGCGGCCGGGTTGGACGCGGCGACGAGGCCTCTACCTGTATCCTGCTCTATAAAGGACCGCTCAGCGAAAATGGCCGCGCCCGGCTTTCCATCCTGCGCGACAGCGAGGACGGCTTCCTGATCGCCGAGGAGGATTTGAAGCTGCGTGGTGAAGGCGAGCTGCTCGGCACCCGCCAGTCCGGCACGCCCGGTTTCCGTATCGCCAGCCTCGAGGCCCATGCCGACCTCTTGGAAATCGCCCGCAAGGACGCAGCCTATGTCATCGAGCGCGATCCCGAACTGACAGGCCCGCGCGGCGAAAGCCTGCGCACCCTGCTCTATCTGCACCGCCGCGACGAAGCGATCCGCTTCCTGCACGCCGGCTGAAAGTTTTGACCTTCATGAACATGATCGACCCACGCCGCCCGCCACCCGCCTTCCGCAAGGGCTACGCGCTGTGTTCGCCGCAGAATATCCTGCAACCCGAGACCTTTGCAAAAAGCCAAAAAAAGGCGATCGGCAAGGCCTTCAAGAAACCCGGCCGCAAGAAAGCGTGGGGCCAAGCGCTGGAGGAAGGCTGGAGCGTGCGGCTGGTCTATATGCGGCTTTTCGTTCCCGTGTTTCACGCCACAACGACGGGCACAGAGGTTGATGATCTGGATGACGAGGATTGACCATGAAGTCTGAGGGACTGTTTGGCTAAAGCGCCGAAGGCCACCGCTGCGATGTGTGGATAATCGTCAAAACTTCGATATCCCGGCCAACGCGATAGGCAACGATGCAGGAAATGTCGGAAAGCACGGCTTCCCGCGTTCCCTTGATCCGCCCCACCCGTCCCATAACAGGCTGATCAAGCACCATATCGACTGCCGAGACAAGGCGGGAAATCACACGGGCCGCAGCGGCTGGATTGTCCGTTTCGATATGCGCACCGATTTCATCGAGCCGTCGCAACGCCCGCAATGTCCATCGAATTTTTCGACCGCTCATGACGACCGCGTAAACCTGACGTATTTTCCGACGATGTTTGCCAGTTCTTCCGGCGTCCCGAACTCGCCGCGATCGGCCTCCGCCAATCCTGCCTCGATCTCGGCAAGCTGCCACTCTTCGCGGGCGACAAAGTCCTCAATCGCCCGCGCCGCCATGTAGGACCGTGAGCGATCGAGCTTTTCTGCCAGCTGATCAAGCTTGACAGCCACCTCGTCCGGCAGGCGTACTGTAAACGCAGTCATGGTTGCAGCCTATTTCGGTTCACTGTGATTATTGGTGAACCACATTGGTTCGTCAACCGCGCGACATTTCACCCCTGAGTGACAATGGAGCAAGGGATCGTATAGGCGCGAATATCATCAAACCGGCGCAATCATCTTCGGCGGCGTGAAATCCGGCGCCACCAGACCGCCTGATATCAGCAGTTTCGCCGCATCTTCCGGCGTCATGTCCAACATCACGATCTTGTCTTTCGGCACGAACAGCAGGAAACCCGCCGTCGGTACCGGGGTCGGCGGCAGGAAGACGGCGACCATCTCCTGGCCCATCTCGTTGAACCGGTGAGCAAGCTCGCCCTTGGCATCAGAGGCAACGAAGACCATCGCCCAGGTGCCGGGGGATGGAAACTCGATCAGGCCGACCTTCTTGAAGGAGTTCGCATGCTCCTTCAGAACGGATTCGAACAGCTGTTTGATGCTCTTGTAAATCGGCCGCACCAGCGGCATGCGGTTGAGGATGGACTCGCCGACGCCGACGATCCATTTGCCGATGAGGTTATTACCGAGAAAACCGATGAGTGTGATGCCAACGACGGCGATCAGCAGCCCGAAGCCGGGGATCGCCACATCGAAATATTGCTCGGGATCATAACGGGCGGGAATATAGGGTTTAACCCAACTATCCGCCCATTGCAGGAAGCTCCACACCAGCCACATGGTGATGGTGACGGGCGCGAGAATGAGAACGCCCGTGAGGAAGCTGTTGCGCAGACGGGCTGCGAAGGATATTTTTACTGGAATTTCAGTCATTTACCGTTCGGAATTAAGCGTTGTCGCCATCGAAACCCGGATGAAAACCGACAATGCCGGATGGAGTTCCGCCATGCAAGCGAAGAACTGTGAAATATTCGTCAGGAATCCCTTCCGCATTCACCCCTTCGACATGGCGAAAACCGAAGCGGCCATAATAGTCCGGATCACCTGCCACGACGCACCCGGAAGCATTCAGACGCTCCAGAACGGCAAGCCCGTCCCGCACCAGCCTTGAACCGACACCCTGCCCCTGTCGCTCCGGTATCACGGAAAGCGGCGCGAGGCAGAACCAGCCGGCCTCGCCGCTGGTGAGCGTCACCGGCGAAAAACCGACATGGCCGATGATGCCTTCACTATCCTCCGCCACCAGGGAAACGGTGAGCGCACCCGCCTTGCGCAGCCGCTCGACGATCAGATGTTCGGTCTTGTCGCTGTAATCGACGTTACGGAAGGCATCTTCCGTAACGCGGGCAATCGCACCTTCATCATCCTGCCGTTCCGGCCGGATGATCATTCCACCGTCACCGATTTCGCCAGATTGCGCGGCTGGTCCACATCCGTGCCCATGAAGACGGCGGTGTGGTAGGCAAGCAGCTGGATCGGCAGCGAGAAGACCATCGGCGCGATCAGCTCGTCCACATCAGGCAGCGTGATCGTCGCCATGGTGTCGAGCTTGGAGGCGGCAGCCCCCTTCTCATCGGTAATGAAGATAATGCGGCCACCGCGCGCGGCGACTTCCTGCATGTTCGACACGGTCTTTTCGAAGAAGCGGTCATGCGGCGCAATGACGATAACAGGCGTGTTCTCGTCGATCAGCGCAATTGGCCCATGCTTCAGCTCGCCGGCGGCATAACCTTCGGCGTGGATATAGGAGATTTCCTTGAGCTTCAGTGCGCCCTCCAGCGCCAGCGGGAAGCTGGTGCCACGGCCGAGATAAAGCACATCCTTGAAACGCGACAGATCGCGCGACAGCGCCTCGATCTGCGGCTGGATGCTGTTGAGAACCTTGCTCATGATGCGCGGCATCTCGGTCAGATGGCGAACCAGTTCGGTTTCCTGCTGGAGCGTGATCGTGCCGCGCGCCTTGCCGGCGGCAACGGCCAGTGAAGCGAGCACGGCAAGCTGGCAGGTGAAGGCCTTGGTGGAGGCGACGCCGATTTCCGGACCGGCAAGGATCGGGAAGATCGCATCGGATTCGCGCGCCATGGTCGATTCACGCGTATTGACCACCGCGCCGATCTTCAGCCCCTCCTGCTGGCAATAACGCAGGGCCGCCAGCGTATCGGCGGTTTCGCCTGACTGCGAAATGAACAGGGCCGCCTGCGTGGGAACAAGCGGGATCTCGCGGTAGCGGAATTCCGAGGCGACATCGATTTCCACCGGCAGGCGCGCATAACGCTCGAACCAGTATTTGCCGATCAGGCCGGACAGATAGGCCGTGCCGCAGGCGGAAATGGCAAGGCCGGAAAGCTTGGCGAAATCGATTGCGGTGTCGGCCTGCTTCACGGTCTTGGAAGCGAAATCCACGTAGTGGCTGAGCGCATGGGAAATGACTTCCGGCTGCTCGTAGATTTCCTTTTCCATGAAGTGGCGGTGGTTGCCCTTGTCGACCACATAAGCCGTCGCCTGCGAGATTTGTCGCTCACGCTTCACCGGCTTGCCGGAGAAATCGATGATCTCAGCACCCTGCCGGGTCACGATGGCGCAGTCGCCATCCACCAGATAGGTGATCTCGTTGGTGAAGGGCGACAGCGCGATGGCGTCGGAACCAAGGAACATTTCGCCCCGGCCATAACCGACGGCAAGCGGCGGGCCGGAACGGGCCGAAAGCAGCGTGCCGGGATCGTCCTGGAACATCACCACGAGCGCATAGGCGCCCGTCACCCGGTTCAGCATCTTCAGCATCGCTTCGCGATGGCCAAGGCCTTCACGGGTGTATTTCGCCAGAAGCTGCGCCACCACTTCGGTGTCCGTCTGGGTGGTGAAGGTCGCACCTCCGGCGGTCAGTTCCTCGCGCAGTTCGGCGAAGTTTTCGATGATGCCATTATGGACGACGGCAACGCCTTCGACGAAATGCGGGTGGGCATTGGTTTCGTTCGGCACGCCATGGGTCGCCCAGCGGGTGTGGGCAATACCCACAACGCCCGGCAGCGGCTTTTCCGAAACCAGCTTTTCCAGGTTGAACAGCTTGCCTTCCGCCCGGCGGCGGTCCATCGCGCCATTGTCGATGGTGGCGACACCAGCCGAATCATAGCCGCGATATTCGAGACGCTTCAGCGCATCGACAAGCCGTTCAGCAACAGGCTGGGTTCCGACAATTCCGACAATTCCGCACATATATTTCTCCAGACGGCGATCTCTTCGCCGAAACTACTAACCGTTTCCCCGAAATCAGCAATTATCTCGCCGGTCACTTTCGGTATCGCTCGGTAACGTCTTTCAAGAGGCCTTTTTCTTGGCTTCTTTCAGCGCTTTCGCCCGCTCACGCACCACGGTTGCCCGGCCCGGCTTCACTTCCTGACGCGCCCGCCCGAAGGCCAGCGCGTCATCAGGCACGTCATCGGTAATCACGCTGCCGGATGCGATGTAAGCGCCTTCTCCAATCGTTACGGGCGCAACCAGCGACGAGTTCGAGCCAATGAAGCTGTTCGCACCGATCCGCGTTTCAGCCTTGTTGTAACCGTCGTAATTGCAGGTGATGGTGCCCGCACCGATATTGCTGCCGGCGCCGATGAAGGCATCACCGATATAGGTCAGATGGTTGACCTTGGCACCCTCGCCGATCTCGGCCTTCTTGACCTCGCAGAAATTACCGACCTTGGAATTGGCATGCAGGTTCGCGCCCGGACGCAGTCGCGCATAGGGACCGACCGTCGCACCTTCAGCGACATATGCCCCTTCCAGATGCGAGAATGCATGAATGACAGCACCCGGCTCGATCGTCACGCCGGGACCGAACACGACATTCGGCTCGATCAGGGCATCCTGCCCGATCTTCGTATCGAAGGAGAGGAAAACCGTCTCGGGCGCGATCATCGAAACGCCGTCCACCATCAATTCATGGCGGCGGCGCTCCTGCCACAACCTCTCGATAAAAGCCAGTTCGGCACGGTTGTTGCAGCCGACCAGCTCGGTTTCCGGCGCATCGATGGCAACGGCGCGGCGGCCAAGCGAACGGGCGATTTCAACGATGTCTGTGAGGTAATATTCGCCCTTCACATTGCCGTTGCCGATCCGGTCAAGCAGATCAAGCGCATTGCGGCCGTTGATCGCCATCAGGCCGCTATTGCACCAGGTCACCTTGCGCTCTTCGTCGGTTGCGTCTTTTTCCTCGCGGATCGCTACCAGCTCGCCATTCTCGACCAGCAACCGGCCATAGCCGGTCGGACGCTCGGTGTGAAAGCCGATCACGGCCACATCGGCACCGGCGGCAATCGCCTCGCGCGCCCGATCGAGCGTCGCGGAAGTGATGAGCGGCACGTCGCCATAAGCGACGATCAGGTCGTCGAAACCGCGTTCGATGGCTGGGCGTGCGGCAAGAACCGCATGGCCGGTGCCCTTGCGTTCCGTCTGCAGGAAAGCTTCAACCTGAACATTCCTAAGGTTCGCGGCCGCGGCGACATTATCCGCATCACGCCCGACCACCAGCGCCACCGCGCCGACACCCGATCCAGCCACAGCCTCCACCACATGCGCAATCATCGGTCGCCCGGCAACCGTGTGCAGCACCTTGGATTTCGACGACTTCATGCGCGTGCTGTCGCCCGCAGCGAGAATAACGGCTAGAGAGCTGCGCTCCATAAGACCTCCAACACCCCGTTACCGGCCGCAGGGCAGCCGGAACAGTGGCATATGTTTGACTTTACGCCAGCCGGTTGAACAGACAGGCGCTTCGGTAATTGCGTTCCGGCATTGCTATAACGGCGGCCCACTTAAGAAACCATGCAAACCCGCACCAAATTTCCGCACCGATTTTCATCAAACGTGATCAGCGGCGGGATGAGGTGATTTATTCAGAGCGGGTGACGGGCAGTGAATTGCAAGATTTGCTGGCGACCATTTTCAATCAGCCTGCCCATTTCGCGGCGCGCCGCGGCCTCATCACGCAGGCGAAACGCTTCGACCAGCCTTAAATGAGAGGCAGACACATCGGAAATCTCGTTGGGATCGGCTTCCGGGTTGCTCATCCGGAAAATGCCCGCCAGCGCCGCCTTGATCAGCGAACCGACGGTGCGCATGAACGGGTTGCCAGACATTTCGGTGATGAGCACATGGAAATTCATATCCGCCAGCGCCCGTTTTTCCTTGGAATAGGCTGTGTTGCCCATCTCGTTGGCGTAAGCGGCGAGCTTGGCGATATCGGCATCTTTTGCCCTGAGAGCGGCAAGCCCCGCGCCATAGGGCTCGAAAGCCTGACGGATATCATAGAGATGCAGCAGGAACTCGTCGCTGACGCCCGCCTCGAAGTGCCAGAGAAGCACTTCGCTATCAAACATGTTCCAGCTTTCGCGCTCCGTCACCCGGGTGCCGATGCGTGCCTTGGGGGAAATCATGCCCTTGGCGGTCAGCGTCTTCATCGCTTCGCGCAGCACCGTGCGCGATACTTTCAGCCGCTCCATAAGCTCGGCATCGCCCGGCAGGATGTCACCCGTCTTGAAGGTGCCGGAGACGATATCGAGCCCGAGCTTGTGAACGACCTGTGCATGATTTGTCCGCAGCTTTCGAAAACCGATCGCCGCATCGAGCATTCCGCGCTGCAAGTGCCATGTCCTTCCGTTCGGTTGGCGACCTTAAAAAATCGCGCCAGACGTGTGTATCTCAAGTCAGATTATAGTGAAAAACATCAAGTTGCATGAAAAGCAAAGGCAAACTGCATCCCCGGCGTAAAACATATGAAAGTAACAAAGGCCGCGCATGAATTTCATGCGCGGCCAGAACCTTGATAGGGGTTAGCCTCTCCCGCGTCATCCTCGCCCTTGAGGCGAGAATCCATGGACCGTCAAAGGCGTGGATCCTCGGGTCAAGCCCGAGGATGACGTTGAGTTTGGCGAAATCACCGATTATTGCGGCAGCTTGTCGTCCACGCCGGCAACATAGAAGTTGAGGCCGAGCAGAACCTTGTCCTCAGCCTTTTCACCAGCCTTCAGCCATTCCGAGCCGTCCTGCTTCTTCACCGGGCCGGTAAAGGGATGCAGCTCGCCCGACTTGATCTTGGCTTCGGTTTCCTCAGCCATCTTCTTCACGTCGTCAGGCATGTTGGTGTAGGGCGCCATGGTCAGGATGCCATCCTTCAGGCCGTCCCAAACGGATTCGGACTTCCACGTTCCATCGAGAAGAGCCTGCGTGCGCTTGATGTAATAAGCACCCCAGGTGTCCTTGATGGCGGTGAGCTGCGTCTCGGGACCGGCCTTGATCATGTCGGAAGCCTGGCCGAAGGCCTTGATGCCACGCTCAGCTGCAACCTGCATCGGTGCTGTCGTGTCGGTGTGCTGCGTCAGGATGTCGACGCCCTGGTCGATCAGCGCCTTGGCGGCATCGGCTTCCTTGCCGGGGTCGAACCAGGTATTGGCCCATACGACCTTGAGCTTGAAGTCCGGGTTGACCGACTGTGCGCCGAGCACGAAGGCATCAATGCCCATCACCACTTCCGGGATCGGGAAGGAAGCGATGTAACCGGCAAGACCCTTCTTCGACATCTTCGCGGCGATCTGGCCCTGAATGTAACGGCCTTCATAGAAGCGCGAATTGTAGGTCGCGACGTTTTCAGCGGTCTTGAAGCCGGTGGCGTGCTCGAACTTCACCTTGGGGAACTTCTGGGCAACCTTCACGGTCGCATCCATGAAGCCGAAGGAGGTAGTGAACACCAGTTCGCAGCCGGAACGGGCCATACGCTCGATGGCGCGTTCGGCATCCGGGCCTTCCGGAACGCTTTCGAGGAACGGCGTTTCGATCTTGTCGCCGAAGTGCTTCTGCAGCTCTTCGCGACCGATTTCATGCGCCTGTGTCCAGCCGCCATCGGTGCGGCTGCCGACATAGATGAAGCAGACCTTCTTGGCGTCGGCGGCTTCAGCCGAGGAAACGACGCCGCCGAGCGCCGCGACGGAAGCGGCAAGTGCGATGACCAGTTTTTTCATTTTTACCCCTGTTGGTTTGGAGACTTGAGGATTGACTGACTCAGCATCGGATTTTCCGAAAACCGCATTACACTTTTCGGTCCGATGCTCTACCTGTCCGGCACGAAGGATTTGCCCAGCGATGCCGGTGTGTTGATCAAGGTCGTGCGGCGATTATGCGAGATGATGACCAGCACGACAATAGTTGCGAGATAAGGCATCGCCGAAAGCAGCTGCGACGGCACGCCGATACCGAATGCCTGCGCATGCAATTGGCCGATGGTGACCGCGCCGAACAGATAACCGCCCGCCAGCAGGCGCCATGGACGCCAGGAGGCGAAGACAACGAGCGCCAGGGCAATCCAGCCGCGCCCGGCCGACATGTTTTCCACCCATTGCGGCGTATAGACCAGCGAGAGCTGTGCGCCCGCAAGACCGGCGCAGGCGCCGCCGAACATGACCGCCAGATACCGCGTACGGATGACGTTGATGCCAAGCGCATGGGCCGAAGCGTGATTGTCACCGATGGCGCGGATTTTCAGGCCCGTGCGGCTTTTGAACAGGAACCAGCTGATGCCGAAGACCAGCGCGATGGACATGTAGAAGATTAGATCCTGCCGGAACAGCAGCGGACCGAAAAAGGGAATCTCCGACAAAACCGGAAAGACGATGGGCTGTAGCTTGATGCCCGGCAGGCCGACGAAACTCTCACCCAGCATGCCGGAGACGCCGAGGCCGAGAATGGTGAGGGCAAGACCCGTCGCCACCTGGTTGGTGACAAGCGTCAGCGTCAGGAAGCCGAACAGCAGCGAAAACACCGCACCGGAGGCGATACCGGCCAGAATGCCGAGATAGGGAGAGCCGGTCATATGCGTGGCGGCGAAGGCGCAGACCGCGCCCATGATCATCATGCCCTCAACGCCGAGATTGAGCACGCCCGAACGCTCCGCCACAAGCTCGCCCGAAGCGGCGATGACAAGCGGGGTGGCGGCGGTGATGACGGTGAGAAGAATGGCCTGAAGCATATCCATCATGCCGCTCCTTCTTTACGATGTGTCTTGCCGGCAAAAACGACCCGGATGCGATAGAAGATCAACGTATCGCAGGACAATACGAAGAACAGCATCAACCCCTGAAACACCCGCGTCACCTTGTCGGAGACGCCGATCGAAAGCTGCGCCGCCTCGCCGCCGAGATAGGTCAGCGCCAGTACCAGCCCGGAAAGGATGATGCCAAGCGGATTGAGGCGGCCGAGAAAGGCGACGATGATGGCGGTAAAACCGTAACCCGGCGAAATGCTGGGCTGGAGATGGCCGATGGAACCGGAAGCTTCCGAAATGCCTGCAAGCCCCGCTAGCGCACCGGAGAGCAACAAAGAAAACCACACCATGCGGCTGGAGGAGAAACCGGCGAAGCGCCCTGCCCGCGCCGATTGACCAAGCACGGTAACTTCAAAGCCTTTCAGCATGTAGCGCATCATGAACCACAGCGCGACGGCCGCGACGATGGCGAAAACGAAGCCCCAATGCGCCCGGCCCGAGGCCAGCATTTCCGGCAGAACGGCGCTGTCGTTGAATGGCTTTGTCTGCGGAAAGTTGTAACCGCCGGGATCCCGCCAGATACCGCGCGTCAGCCAGTCGAGGAAAAGCTGCGCGACATAGACCAGCATCAGGCTGACGAGGATTTCATTGGTGTTGAACTTCGTCTTCAACAGCGCCGGAATACCCGCATAAAGCGCGCCGCCGATTGCGCCCATCACCATCATCAGCGGCAGGATGAGCGGCGAATGCCAGTCCGGATAAAGCACCGGCAGGATGGAACCGGTGATCGCGCCGATGGTGAATTGCCCCTCCGCGCCGATATTCCAGTTATTCGAGCGATAACAGATCGACAGTCCGACGCCGATCAGGATCAGCGGTGCGGCCTTGATCGCCAGCTCGTGCAGCGACCAGACCTCCAGCAGCGGCTCCACGAAAAAGGCGTAAAGCGCGTGAGCCGGATTTTTGCCGAGCATGGCGAACATGACAGCGCCGACGAGGAGAGTCAGCACCAGCGCCAGAAGCGGCGACAGCAGGGTGAAAAGCCGGGAGACCCCTGCGCGTTTTTCAAGCTCAATGCGCATGCTGGGCGGCTCCCGAATGTGACGTATGGATGCCACCCATCAACAGACCGATCTTTTCAAGCGTCATCTCTTCCACCGGATGGGCCTCGGAGAGCTTGCCGTCGGAAATGACCGCGATATTGGTGGCGACCTCGAAGATTTCATCGAGATCCTGGCTGATGACGATGACGGCCGAGCCGGCCTTGGCAAGATCGACCAGCGCCTGGCGAATGCGGCTTGCGGCACCGGCATCCACGCCCCAGGTCGGCTGGTTGACCACCAGCACGGCGGGTTGACGGTCAAGCTCGCGCCCGACGATGAATTTTTGCAGGTTGCCGCCGGAAAGCGATCCGGCCAGCGGATCGGCCCCGCTCTTGCGCACATCCATGGTTTCCGAAATGCGCCGCGCCGCCGCCCTGATGGCCGACCCCCTGACGATGCGCAGGAAACCGCCGGTCAGAAACGCCTTGCGATCGGAACGCGCCCGCGCCAGCAGAAGATTGTCGGAAAGGCTCATGCCGGGAACGGCGGCATGGCCGTGGCGCTCTTCCGGCACGAAACCCGCGCCCATCAGCCGGCGGCCATTAATACCGGTGCGGCCAACCGGCTTGCCGCGCAGATGGATGGCGTCATTATTATAGACGGGATATTCGCCCGAAAGCGCATCGAACAGTTCGCCCTGCCCGTTGCCGGCCACACCGGCAATCGCCAGCACCTCGCCTGCACGCACATTCATGGAAATCGATTTCAAGGCCACGGCAAAAGGCGTGCGCGGCGCGACCGAAAGCGCCATGACCTCTATCTGCGGCACGCCGAGCGCTTCGCCCGTTGACCGCGAAACGCTTGCGACATCGCTGCCGACCATCATGCGCGCCAGAGATGCCGGCGTTTCCTTGCGCGGATCGCACGCACCCGTCACCTTGCCGTGACGCAGGACGGTGGCGCGATCACAGATGCGCTGCACCTCTTCCAGGCGGTGGCTGATATAAAGCACCGAACGGCCTTCGGCCTTCAGCTTTTCCAGCGTCTCGAACAGCTTGTCGGCCTCCTGCGGCGTCAGCACCGAGGTCGGCTCGTCGAGAATGATGAGACGCGGGTTCTGCAACAGCGCGCGCACGATCTCGATCCGCTGACGCTCGCCAACCGAAAGATCGGCCACATGCGCATTGGGATCGAGCGGCAGGCCATAGGCGCGCGACAGCGTTTCGGCTTCCCTGGCGATTTCCTTCAGAGAGATTTTCGGGTCAAGCGACAGGGCGATGTTTTCAGCAACCGTCAGCGCCTCGAACAGCGAGAAATGCTGGAACACCATGCCGATACCAAGCCTGCGGGCTTCGCTTGGCGAACCTACGGAAACTGGCTGACCCTGCCAGATGATGTCGCCTTCCGTCGGCGAAAGGACACCGAACAGCATCTTGACCAGCGTGGACTTACCGGCGCCGTTTTCACCCAGAAGCGCATGGATTTCGCCCGGCGCAATATCGAGATCGATGCCGTTGCAGGCGGCGAAATTGCCGAACAGCTTTGTCAGCTTGCGAACGGACAGAAGAGGCATGGCCTCTGGCGCCAGATTTCCAGTCACGGATCCCCTCTTTCACCGGCTGTCCATGCTTTCTTTGAAGCATTTCAACAACCGTGGTCATTGTTCCCAATCCGGTGGCAATGCGTATGCAATGCTACGGGACCATGATTTATTGATAACCGTTTTGCTGCTGCGCACAACCGAAAAAGAAACTGCTTAAATGCAATTTGCACAAGCAATAAACGGCTTTAGATTTTTCTTACTTCGCGCCGAGCGAGGGGAAGAACTGCAAGATTCCACCGATGCAATAAAGATAGATGCCGCTCGCCACGAATGCGATCACTGCCCATGTCGGCGTTTCAAAATGCGTCAGCAGCGCATAACCGCCAAGCGCGCACCAGACGAACACGACGGCCAGATTGAGCGGCCGCAACCTCTTAACCCGCACCGGATGCAGGAAGTTGATCGGCAGGAATGTCAGGAACACCGAGACGGTGACGACTATCATGGCCGTGGTTGCGCTCGCATCCATGACGAACAGCGTGAAAACAACCATGTTCCACACCACCGGGAATCCCGAGAAGAAATATTCGTCCGTCTTCATGCCCATATCGGCATAATAGATGGCACTCGAGACCACGATCATGCCAGCCGCCACGAAGGATAACGGCTCGCCGATCATGCCACTCTGGTAAAGCGCAAAGGCTGGCAGAAGCACATAGGTGACATAGTCGATGATATTGTCGAGCGTATCGCCGGACCAGTTGGGCAGAACTTCCTTCACCCGCACCTTGCGGGCGATGGGTCCATCGATACCATCGACCAGAAGCGCAAGCCCCAGCCACCAGAACATATCGACAAAACGATGCTCGGCAGCGGCGACGACGCCGAGAAAAGCCAGAAACGAACCGGATGCCGTGAGCATATGCACGGAAAAGGCGCGGATTTCCGCGTAGGGAACACGCTTGTAGTTGAAAATTTTCATGGTCAGCGTCTGCGCCCCGCTTTTCATCCGCCCTGTTCATTCCGGTATGCGGCCATTCACCACGCTTTGCAACCGGCTCAATCCGCTTATCCTAAGACTAATATAGTGGCGCAACCAACGAATGTTTGCGCCCGGATGTTCCGGCGTCCAAGTGGATTTACCTGCGCAAAGCCTCTATGATGCTGTGGAAATAACAACGGATCAGGACCATGAGACACTTCGATATCGCCATAACAGGTGCGGGACTTGCGGGCCAGATTGCCGCTATTGCGCTCGCCCGGGCCGGCCGCCACGTGGCGCTCGTTGCTCCTTCAAGCGACAGGAAGGATCAGCGCACCACCGCGCTGATGGATCAGTCCATCCGGTTCATGGACCGCCTCGGCCTTTGGTCACGCATCGCGCCTGCCGCCGCGCGCCTTTCCACCATGCAGATCATCGACGGGACCGACCGGCTGCTGCGCGCGCCGACGGTACAGTTCCGCTCCTCAGAAATCGGGCTGGATGCTTTCGGCTGGAATATTCCCAATGAGGCGCTGCTTGGCGTTCTCGCAGAGGCGGTCGAGCAGGAACACAATATTACCCGTCTCGATACCTCGGCGGAAACGATCGACATCGGTAACGATCGCATAACGGTGACGCTGGCGAATGGCGAAACACTATCGGCCGATTTTCTGATCGGCGCGGATGGCAGGAAATCGATGGTGCGGGATGCGGCCGGTATCGGTGTCAAATCCTGGTCCTACCCGCAGACAGCCGTCGTCCTGAATTTCGGCCACAGCCGGCCGCACGGCAACGTCTCGACGGAATTCCACACGCCAACCGGACCTTTCACCCAGGTTCCCCTGCCCGGCAACCGTTCCAGCCTCGTCTGGGTCGTCACGCCACAGCAGGCCGAGGAACTGACGGCGCTGCCGCTGGAAGCCCTGAGCCTGAAGGTCGAGGAACGCATGCAATCCATGCTCGGCGCGGTTACCGTCGAAAACAGCGTCCAGGCATGGCCGCTGTCTTCCATGACGGCGCACCGCTTCGGCAAGGGCCGCGTGGCGCTGATCGGCGAGGCGGCGCATGGTTTTCCACCCATCGGCGCGCAGGGACTGAACCTCAGCCTGCGCGACATCATCGTGCTGACGGAACTGCTGGGCGCCGTCTCCGACCGGCCGATTGCGGCGGACGCCGGCAGCAGCTTCGACCGCAAACGGCGGGCGGATGTTTATAGCCGCACCCTGAGCGTCGATCTCCTGAACCGCTCGCTGCTTTCGGATTTCCTGCCGGTGCAGATGGTGCGCGCGGCCGGCCTGCATGTGCTCTCCGGCATTGGCACGCTCAGAAGCATGGTCATGCGCGAAGGCATCGAGCCGGGGCGCGGGCTGAAGGCCCTGCCCTCGCTGCTGTTCGGCAGCTTCAAAAAGGCTGGATGAAATACACCACGCCGGTCAGCGTGAAGACCGAAAGCACCGTGGAGATCAGGATCGTCGCCGACGCCCGCTCCTGCCAGACATGATATTGCTGGCCGATGACGAAGACATTCGTCGCGGTCGGCAGCGCAGCGAGCAGAACGGCGGAATAGATCCACACCGGCTCAAACCGCCCGAGCGACGACAGGACCAGATAGGCGGCAAGTGGATGCAGGATCAGCTTTGCCGGCACGATATAGCTGATTTCCACCGGCACCCGTTTCATTGGCCTGAGCGCCAGCGTTACGCCCATGGCAAACAGCGCGCAGGGGGCGGCCGATTGCGCCAGATAATCCACCAGCCGCTGCACCGCCTCCGGCGGTTGCCATGACAGCGAAGCGGCAAGAAATCCGGCAATTACCGAGACGATGAACGGATGAGTGATGACCTTGCGCGCCACATCCAGCGCAAGCCTCGCAGTCGATCGCTTGTCGCCCCCAGCCACCGCCATCATCGCCGGTGCGACGATGAAATGGGCGGCGTTTTCGAGACAGACGATCAGCGCCACCGGCACTGCCGCCTTTTCGCCAAGCGCCAGCAGCGCAAGCCCCGGCCCCATGTAACCGATATTGCCGTAGCTTGCCGCGAAACTCTGGATCGTGGTTTCGGCGAAGCTGTTCTTGCGTACGAACCGGCCAATCAGGAACACCAGCAGAAAAATGCCATAGGTGCAGGCAAGGCTGGCGGCGACGAAATCCATCCGCGCCAGTTCCTCCACCGGGGTTTTCGACACCAGCTTGAAAAACAGCGCCGGCAGCGCCGCATAGATAATGAAGGTGTTCAGCCAGCCCATCGCCTCGACCGGCTGCTTCGTGATGCGCGCCGCGCCGTAACCGATGAAGATCAGGCCGAAAAACGGCAACAGCAATCCCACGATATCGGCCACGATCTTTCCCCCGCCTATAATCTCCGCGGGAGGCTTAACCGATTTTCATCAGGATCGGAAAGGTCTCCTGGAACCAGATCGCCACATTGGTGATAAAACCGGACATGAAAGCGATACCGGTCAACACCAGAAGTACACCCATCACCTTTTCTACAAGACCGAGATGGCGGCGGAAACGCGCAAGGAAACGCATGAAGGAGCCGGAAAAAGCTGCCGCAATCCAGAACGGCACCGCAAGACCGAGTGAATAGACGGCGAGCAGCATTGCACCGTCACCCACCGTGTCACGCGCGGCGGCAACGCCGAGAATGGCGCCCAGAACCGGGCCGATGCAGGGCGTCCAGCCAAAGGCGAAGGCAAGGCCCATGACATAAGCCCCGGAAAGCGTGGCGGGTTTGCCCGCCCCCTGAAACCGCGCCTCACGCGAAAACAGGCCGATACGGAAAACGCCGAGAAAGTTCAGGCCCATGAGGATAATGATGAAACCGCCGATCTTGGCGAGAATATCGATATTCTGCCGCAGCAACGTGCCGATCGTCGAAGCGCCTGCCCCCAGCGCCACGAAAACAGTGGCGAAACCGAGGGTGAAGAAGAAAGCCGAAAACATCACGGCTCTGCGAATCTCCGGCCGCGGCGCGGTCTCCTCCGTCTTGAACTGCTCGACGGAAACACCCGCCATATAACAGAGATAGGGCGGCACCAGCGGCAGCACACAGGGCGACAGAAACGAAAGAGCGCCGGCCAGGAGCGCGCTGAACAGGGAAATATCGGCAATCGACAAGAAGAACTCCGCATCCCGCAAAGCCGCGACGATTTTGAGGATTCGCCGCCACTTCACGCTTCATTTTCGCGCATGTCATTGCTGCAAAACGATTTCACCCGTTTGCGCGACACGCCTGAAGCCGGTTTTATCCCCAGCCGCCCCCTCTCTCCAATCACCTTTTTGGGGGTGCGACAAAAAAAACCAGATTGATTGTAGAAAGCGCTTTTTTTGGGTTGACCGAACGGATCGCTCTACATATGTTCCGCGCACTTCCGAAGGGCAAATCAGCCCCGACATGGGAGAGCGTAGCTCAGCCGGTAGAGCAACTGACTTTTAATCAGTAGGTCCAGGGTTCGAATCCCTGCGCTCTCACCACCTCAGATTTATTTTCCCAATAATTTACAAGAGTTTGTCGATACCGATAGCCAAGCGCCGTCGTGACTTGGAAATCTCCGCCAGCAGTTTCACGGCGCAGAAGTAACCGCGCTCGCCCCACCGTTCTTTTCCAATTCAGCCTCTGCGGCAAAACCCGATCATGCAGCCTGCGCGCGAACAGCCATGACAGCCGCGCTAGCGATACGCATACACATACCGCGCAACATTGTCATAGAAGCTGGAGAGATAGGCCGGAATCCGTTTAATACGGGCGAACTTGCTGCCGCGATATTCGGCCCGGGTGCCGACCAGCGTGTCCGGGTCGCCGAACGGCAGGAAATCCTTGTCGGTTACATAAACTTCCGTGCCGTAGCCCCAGCCGCATTCCAGGGCGCGGTCGAAAGGCAGCGTCATCACCCTTGCCGTTTTGAGAAAACGCGCCGCCCCGCCCCGCGAGATGATGTAGCAGGCGGATGATCCCTGCGGACCGTAGATGCAGCGCCCAAGCGTATCGCCAAGCGCGCTGGTTTTCCGGCCTTTGAAACCGCTGCGGCGGTGGTTGGTCAGTTTGACGATTGCATTTTCCGGCATTACAGCAACCGTTGCCTTGACCCGTTCGAAAAACTCCGGGGTGAAGGCGACGTCGTCCTCAACGATCACCGCCACCGGCGCATCGGTGGCAAGGAATATCTCCAGTGCCTTTATATGGCTGGCATAGCAGCCATATTCACCGGCGAGCGCATGGCGGCCGTTGCGTTGCTCGAAACCGCGCCGGTCGAAATCCGTCCATTTGGCGGGTGGAACAGTCTTGCCGTCGACGCCTTCCACCGGGCGCAGATCCAGCCCGAGGCCGGCAGCGCCCTCCAGCATCTTCTCAAGCCGCGCACGCGCCCGGGCAATGGAAATGATGTAGATGGGGAAAGTGGAAATCGGCAGCATTCAGAACACACCATGCGCATGAAGACGGGAGACCGTCTCCTACAGCAAGGCGCGTGCGACGTCCATTCGGACACCCAGAAGGCGCGATCTCGTCAGGTGGAATACAGGGATTTGCGGCAGCAGGGGGTTTCAGACCCGAAACACATGGGGTCGCTGGTATTCACTTGCGCGCGGCGGTACGGCGGCAGCGCCAGTTCCAGTCTCTCGGCTCGCCCGTGTCCAAATGAACCGATTCGGTGTGGCAATAGGTGCCGACGCCACCGCGTTCAGGCAGGGAACGCAGATAGGTGGCAAGCTCCCATTTGGAGACGCCCTTGATCTGAATATCGGCGGCATCGCAGGTATAGTGCTTGGAACCCTGCCTCACGCCCTTTGGCGGACGATAGCCCGAAGTGACGATCGCCGGGCTGTTATAATGCCGCTCGATATCCTTGATCATGCGGACCAGTTCCGGCTTGAAGCAGCCAACCTCGACGCGATCCGTCTGCAGGAAAAGACCGTTCGGGGAAACACGGGTCAGGCCGGAAAGCGACGCCAGCTTCATGAGGCCGGTCGGTTCGTCATCCTCATCTTCGAGATGCGCATCGTCGAATTCCTCAGACATCATCGAGCGACCCGAAAGCGCAATGCCCATCGTTCGGTCCGTTGCGCCCGATAGCGCCGCAACCTCGGTATTTGCAGCGGTGCCGTTCTCGATCATTTTCGGCAGCCGTTTTTTGGCGGCTCCGGCGAAAAATGCCGCAAGCGTTACGCCTGTGCCTTCGCTTTCCTGTTTCTCACCTGCGGGCACCACGTTTGTCGCGGGTTGCGCAGCGGCGGCGGCTGCAAGCTGTTGCGGCGCGGGTGTGGGAACAGGCTGGCGGTTTTCGCTGTGCTGTTCCGGCACCGGAACTGGCGCGGAGACAGGCTGCGGCTGGAGTTGCGGCTGCGCCGGCGCTGAATAAACGCTGCTGACGGCGGGAATGATCTTCTGCGATGGGGCGGCGACGGAACCGTCTGCCGCTACGGAAGGGGTTGCCGCACGAGCGGTGGAATAGATGCTGGATGTGCCGGCGGAAATTGCTGTTGGCTGCGTCGTCAGCCCGCCAATATCGGCGGCGGCACCATAACCCTGCGCCGGGCCACCCGGCGCCTGCGGCTGAGCCGGCACGGCGCCACCGGACGCCGATGCAACGGCAGGGTCCACATAATGCCCCGGCCGAGCGCCAGCCGCGGTCGCGGCGACGGCCGTTGCGGCCGTCTGTGACGGTTGTTGCGCGGCAATTTCCGGCTTCTTGGTATTGGCGGCCATCTCATCATCCGTCACCGCCGAAACGCAGCCGGAAAGCCCGAGCAACGAAACCGCAATAACGAGACGCTGACAGGAAACGCGTCCTTTCGCGCCCTCGACAGTTTTCATGAGTGGCCTCCGTATCTTGCATTTCCAACAGCAGCACGGGAACGGAATCGTGTGCTTTCCCAAAACGGAACGGGCCGTTTTGATTCGCGGAATATGCCTCATCCCATCAGGATAAGGCAAGAGCGCCCGAAAACGCCGCTGTTGGCCGGGAAAATCCCTTACCAGGAACCGGTATTCTGCATAGATATCCACGGTTCGGCTGGTGCGAGGCTTTCGCCCTTCTGCAGAATCTCGAAAGAAATACCGTCAGGCGAACGGACGAAGGCCATGTGCCCATCACGCGGCGGCCGGTTGATCACGATGCCATTCTGCTGGAGCCTGGCGCAGAAGTCGTAGATATTGTCGACCTCGTAAGCCAGGTGGCCGAAATTGCGGCCGCCGGTGTAATCCTCGGTATCCCAATTATACGTGAGTTCGAGGCTCGGCGCCTTTTTTTCCCTGGCCACAGCAATGTCATCACGCGCGGCAAGAAAAACCAGAGTGAATCGGCCTTTTTCGTTTTCGATTCGGCGTATTTCCTCGAGACCCATGAGGTCGCAATAGAATTTCATTGATTCGCCAAGGTCTTTGACACGAACCATTGTGTGCAGATACCGCATTTTCTTCCTCTCCAATACACGGGTCCGGAGCCGTTAAACGCATGATCGCAAGCCCCGGACAAGGACGGCGACATAAAAGCAGCTGCGCAAATCAAAAACTAGGGCTTGCGTGGAACCGTTACCAAGATGTTAATCTGGTACACAGGAATCAGTTGACCGGTGTATGGCGCGTAATCGAGGGGTTGGCAGGATATGGCTGATAGGATGTCATCGAAAACGATAGTCGATGTCGAGGACCTTTCGGGCGATGCCGTGGACCTGACCGAAATTACCGGCGTCGTGAAATGGTTCGACGTCGCCAAGGGTTTCGGCTTCATCGTGCCCGATAACGGCACGCAGGATGTGCTGCTGCACGTCTCCTGCCTGCGCCGGGACGGATACCAGACCATTCTCGAAGGCACCCGCATCGTCGCCCTCATCCAGCGTCGTGACCGCGGCTTTCAGGCTTTCCGCATCCTGTCGATGGATCAATCGACCGCCGTTCACCCCTCGCAGCTGCCGCCGGTGCGCACCCATGTGCAGGTCACACCCTCAAGCGGGCTGGAGCGCGCCATCGTCAAGTGGTTCAACCGCACCAAGGGTTTCGGCTTCCTGACGCGTGGCGAAGGAACGGAAGACATTTTTGTGCATATGGAAACGCTGCGTCGTTTCGGCCTGACGGAACTGCGCCCGGGCCAGGTGGTGCTGGTGCGTTTCGGCGATGGCGACAAGGGTTTGATGGCGGCTGAAATTCACCCCGACAACCCGGTCTCAGTCGGGATGTCGCACTGATGGCCCGCCTGTTGCCTAAAATAATGAAGAGCGCCGTTATGGCGCTTCTTTTTTTCTCGCTCGCAGGCATTGTTCAGGCTCAGCAACAGACCTTCACGTCCGAGCCACTGACGATCGAAACCGCCTCAGGAAAAAACCACGATTTCACGGCGGAGCTGGCCCTTAGCAATGCCCAGCGCGAACAGGGGCTGATGTTCCGCAAAGCCATGCCGCTTGAAAGCGGCATGTTGTTCGATTTCGGCCAGGAACGCGACGTGGCCATGTGGATGCGCAACACGCTCATCCCGCTCGACATGCTGTTCATCGCCCGCGACGGGCGTATCACCCATATTCACGAAAACGCAGTTCCGCATTCGGAAGCGATCATCAGCTCCCGTGGTCCGGTTAAATTTGTGCTTGAATTGAATGGCGGCACCGCAAAACGTTATGGCATCAAGCCGGGCGATGTGGTCCGCAGTGGGCAAATCGGCAACCGGAAATAACGTTGCCGCGTTATTGCATCTGAATAGTGCCGGACGATGTTTCGCCCGGCTGGTGCAATGTTCAGTAAACCGGCTCGATATGGCTCAGAATCCGGCAATTGGAGATCGAAGCGGCAAGGTTGATGGCGATATCGATCGCCTCGACCGAATCAGCCGTGCCTTCCAGATAGATCACGTCGTTTTCAACACTTGCCGAAATACGCGACTTTTCGAGACCTGTTTCGAAGGCCAGAGCCGAGGTGATCGCCTGGCAAACACCCGCCATGCGGTCTCCGAAGAAGCTTTCCTGAATGCCTGACAAATTGAACATGTGGGTTCTCCTTCTTATGGACATTACAACGCGCCAATAGCGGTTTTGTTCATCTCCGGTTCATCATTCTGTTCATCTTCCATTCATCTTGGAAAATTGGAACCCCCCAATCGATCACATTTTAGGTGATCGGGAACCATTTCGTGAGGCGGGCATTACGCGCATGGGAATGAAAACCGCCATGAAGGCGCGGAAAACAGGGAGGAATGACATGCTGATTAACAGAACGGAGCCGTGTCACCATGCCTCGTGGATGAAGCCCGTTGCCATCCACCTGCCGCTGTGCGTAGCCGTGGAAATCTACAGCCCGTTGGTGGCGCTGGACATGCTGATGTACCGCTGGCCAGAAGAACATGGGCCGGAATATGAAGAAGCGCGAAGAAACTGCCTCGATGCGATCGCCGGCAGGTGCGACATCGAAAAAGCCCGGGAATCGTTTCTCGTCGCAAGCAGTCACGCACATATTCTGAACATCCACTAAAGTTCATGCCATGGTGACGATTGGGCCCTTCTCCGCGAAGGGCTTTTCTTTGCGGCACGCCAGATGCTTGAGCGCCGTTTCCCGCACCACATAGCCTGCCCGCCCTGCCGATGATGACATGTAACTGTCACCTAAACGTTATAATCGGCAAAGACGAATTCCATGGAATCGGTTGGCGGGGTGAACCGCCGGAAGCTAGGGAGTGGAACTGGCCAGCATGGAAACTGTCTTTGCCCTTTGCGCAATTCTGCTGCTTGCCTTCAATCTTCTCGGCATTGTTCTCGCCGGCTGGCGCCTGAGGCGGCGCGACACGGAAAACGCGCTTGTGCGACAAAAGCCGCCTGTCTCGATCGTGGTGCCCCTGCGCGGCGTGGAAAACTTCACGTCGCTGACGTTGTTGCGGGCATTTGAACTCGACTGGCCGGATTATGAATTGCTGTTCTGCGTTGCCGATGAATTCGATCCGGTAATCGACGAGGTGCGCCGGACGAGCGCCGCCTTCCCGGCGATCCCGGCGCAGGTGCTCCTCGGCGACGACCGTATCAGCGCCAATCCGAAGCTGAACAATTGCGTCAAGGGCTGGCGCGCCGCCCGGCATGAATGGGTCATCCTTGCCGATTCGAACGTGCTGATGCCGAAATCCTACATAGCGACCATGATGTCGGCCTGGCGGCCGGATAGCGGGCTGGTCTGCTCGCCGCCCCTCGGCTCACGTCCGGCGGGCTTCTGGGCGCATGTGGAATGCGCCTTCCTCAACGGTTCGCAGGGCCGTTGGCAATATGCCGCGGAAGCGATCGGCATCGGTTTCGCACAGGGCAAGTCGATGTTGTGGAACAAGCCCTTCCTGGAAGACCACGGCGGCATCCGGGCACTCGCCGCCGAAATCGCCGAAGACGCCGCCTCGACCAAACTGGTCCGAAACGCCGGCCGCAGGGTGCATCTGGTCTCGCAGCCTTTCGAACAACCGCTCGGCCAGCGCCACCCCAGTGAAATCTGGTCGCGCCAGACCCGCTGGGCGCGACTGAGGCGTGTGACCTTCCCGCAATATTTCGCACCGGAAATCCTGACCGGCGCGCTTCCCCCGCTCCTCCTTGCGCTCGCTGCCGCTGCGATGATGGACATGAACCTCGCCATCACCGCTTTTGCCGTGCTTGCCATCATGTATGTCCCGGAACTGGTGCTCGCAGCCCTCAACCGCTGGCCGCTATCCCTCCATACGCTGCCCGCCATGATCGCCCGGGATATGATCATGCCCGTCGTCTGGGCCCGCAGCTGGATCGGCAGCGCAGTGGCCTGGCGCGGCAATGTCATGACAATCGGCACGGCCGAAAGCACATTGGCCGGACCATCCACAGACTGAACAGACGCTTGTTTGAAGGGGTTACGCCGTAAAGCTGATGTTTTGCTTTAAAATGGTCGGAGTGGAGAGATTCGAACTCCCGACCCTCTGGTCCCAAACCAGATGCGCTACCAGACTGCGCTACACTCCGCCGAGGCGATGGCTGGGGAATACACGGTTCACCTGAAGTCCGCAACAGGGAAATTCATCTTTGTTCAGCCATTGTCTCGATCAACAGAGCGCGGTGCTGACGTGGGAAGATCGCCAGGGGAAAGCGAGGGGATAATCATCTTGACTCTTACGGGAAGTCAGTCCATTCCAAATTCAACGTTCCTGACACGATTTGGTTATTCTATTCAGGTACGTGAAGAATAATCCGGGGTGCCATGCCCCGCCGCCCAACCGGAGCAGTTTCGACATGTCTGCGAAGATTTACCGCCCTGCAAAAACCGCCATGCAATCCGGCACGGCGAAGACCAATGTCTGGGTTCTGGAATTCGACGCCGAAGTTCCGCGCAAGATCGACCCGATCATGGGCTACACCTCCAGTTCCGACATGAAGCAGCAGGTCAAGCTGACATTCGAGACACAGGAACAGGCCGAAGCCTATGCACAGCGCAAGGGCATCGAATACCGCGTCATTCTGCCGAAGGAAGCGACCCGCAAGGTGGTTTCCTACACCGACAATTTCCGTTTCAACCGCACCCAGCCCTGGACGCACTGAAACACGACGACCAAAGTTTTTGCCGGAGCATCGATTGCCCGGTGTGACGGCCCCTTAGCTCAACTGGATAGAGCAACTGCCTTCTAAGCAGTAGGTCGCAGGTTCGAGTCCTGCAGGGGTCGCCAAAAACCAATAAATTAGATATTTCCCTATCCATATTTTCCGACTGTACGGCTTTTGCCCTTCATCAGTCCTTGCTCCCCTGAACGCCCTCTAAAAGCGATCGTCAGGCGTGGAGATTCGGCCCAAACACGGCAAAACCAACCATTTCCTCATGGCAAATATCAGAACTATAATATTCTATAAATATACAATATACAAAAAATAGAGATTTATTAACCATAATTCATGACAATATATCCAAATAAAAATGCCGATTCTCTTATTGTTTTATTTATTATATTTGGATATATGCATGAAAATCCGTGGTTATTATCGTTTCATTCAAGAATCAACCGTTGCGCGCAATAATATTCTCTTGATCGCGCTGGCTGTTCTGACGCTTGCCGTCGATTTTGGAGACACGACAGCGCTGGCTGCGGAAGCCACCGGTTATAAAACGATGGAACCGGATGCGAGTTATCAGGCGCTGGACGTCCGCGGCGTCAGTGCGGATGGCAGGGTTGTCATCGGTTGGTCGACTACGCCAGATGGCGAAAGGGCTTTCGCCTGGACAGCAGGCTCGCCGAACATCCGGCCACTGGGCGACCTGTCGGCTGCCGCCCTCGCGACGAACGTGGATGGCCAAATCATTGTCGGGATTACCGAAGCCGGGACTTCGATGCGTCCTTTTCTTTGGAAGGAAGCATCGCAGACGATGCATATCATCGATGTTGGAACCGCCGGGTACAGCTATGCTTCCGGGGTCAGCGCAGACGGTACCGTTGTCGCCGGCTCCACTGAAACCATCGATGGTTATCGCCCCTTCCGCTGGAGTGAAACGACGGGGATGACACTGCTGGACCCGCTTTTGGCTGGGGAAGCACAAGCAGGGGCAATCAGTGCCGATGGCGGGTCTATTGTCGGCTGGACGAGATCAGCCGTTGCGGTAGGCGCGTTTCGGTGGAGAGAAGCAACCGGGATGCAAAGCCTCGGCACGCTCCCTGGCGGCATTCACTCCAGCGCCAGCGCCGTGAGCGCCAACGGCGATGTCGTCGTTGGCACAGCGACAACCGCAGACGGATATCGCCGCGCATTTCGCTGGACGGAAACGGCGGGCATGGCGGATATCGGCGTGCTCCCGGGTGGCACCAATTCCAATGCCAACGGCGTCAACGCCGATGGCTCGGTTATAGTCGGCTTTTCAAGTCGCGTTAGTGGCGATCATGGGTTTCGCTGGTCAGAGGCGACCGGCATGATATCCATAGAGGAATGGCTGAGAAACAGCGGCGTGACCATCGCGGATGATTTTGTCCGCGACGCAAAAGGCGTGAGCGGCGACGGTAACGTCATCGTGGGAAACACGGTAAGCGGCGGCATCTTCCTGGCGCGCATCGTGTCTCCGGAGCAAACCCGCCCTGCGCCAGCCACGGACGAGAATTCGGAACCTGTGGCTAACCCGTCGACAACAACGGACAATGGCGTCGCGCCGACGCAAACCGACACCGGAACCGATAGCAGCGCAACAGGCGGCATGAACACAACCGGCGCCGGGATTTCGCCCCCGACACCAGCCACAAGCACAACGAACCAGTCGACAGCCTCAGGGGCCGATGAAACCGTCGCCACGTCCCCTCCTCCCGCCGTGGCCGAATCCGGCATCGTCGACCTCACGCAATATGCGCATAGCCTTGCCGGCCTTCCGCTGGTCCAGCACGGCCTCGACATTACCGGCACGATCCTCAATGGCGCGCATGGCGATCCGATGCGTAACCTGCTCACACCCGGCCAGCACTCCCTTATGGTCACCTCCGACACCGGTTATGACAATGGCTCGTCCTCCAGGGGCGGGATTTTTGCATCCGACATCACCTATGCCCAAGGCTTCGAAGGCGATATCACCGCACGTTTCGCGGCAGGCGGGCTTTACAACAGACAGGATCTCGAAGCCGGCGGCCACTTCAACCAGACGGGTTTTTATATCGCGCCGGAAGTAACCGCCTCCGTTGCCGGGCCGATCCATGCGACATTCGGCACGTTCTACGCTCCCCAACATCTTTCCATTCAGCGCGGCTATAGGAACGGCGACGTAATGGACTATTCGCGCGGCAAGACGGATGTGGAAAACTGGGGCGCAAAATTCAGGCTCGACTGGAAGGATGCCTTCACCCTCAGCGATGCGGTCTTCACGCCCTATGCCAGCCTCACCTGGGTCAAGGCGCGCATGGAAGCCTATTTTGAAAGCGGCGGCAGCTTCCCGGCAAGTTTCGACGCCATCTCAGACCAAGCAACGGTGATGCGCGTCGGTCTCGATGGGGTTGTACCGCTGAGCGGGCAATCAAGATTGCTGACACGCGCGGAAGTAGCTTACCGTTTCGAGGACAAGTCGGCGCCCATCACCGGCGATATGATCGGCCTGTCCGGCTTCCGCTTCGAAGGACAGGATATCGATCAGTTCTGGCTGCGTGGCGGATTTGGCGCAGAAGTCGACATCGCCGGGGGCACCGCATCCCTCACCCTCAACGCCACGACCAAGGGCGACGATCCTACCGTGTGGGTCAAATCAGCCTGGAAGGTCGTGTTTTAGCTGCTTCCCTGTTCCGCGCAAAACCTGCACAGGGGATGCGATGAACGCAGCGCATCCAGCTACCCCTGCCCGAACAGCGTGAAGTAACCCCAGACAGCTGCGAAAAATACGATGACAGCCACAATCGTCAGCGCCTTTTTTGCTTTCGGCCCAAGCGGTTCGCGCGGTTTTTTCGGCGGAACCGGTTTGCGGAACTTCACCACATTGTCGTTCATTCTATCATCGTCCTGAATTTCGCTGCGAAGCCTCCGCTTTATAGCTGGCATCGGCCTTTCCGGAATTATCTCTAACAGACCAGAACTATCATAAATATTACCAAGTTTTCACTTCACCCTTAGGGCAAGCTATGTCACTTCCCACAATCAGAGGAATATAAATAGCAATGAACCGAGCGGAAAACACGGGGTGGCACCAATCCCCTGTCGTGTTTTGAATTTTGCGGGTAACGAGAATGAATGACGCCAACAGCCAAGGCCGTGACACGGAAAACAACCAGCCCGATCTGCGGGAGATTCTGGGTACGAACAGATCCGGCCGCAAGAAGAAGTCGCGCCGGTATCTCTATGCCGCAGCGGCTATCGTGTTGATCGGCGGCGGACTTGGCTATTATTACCAGTCCCGTGCAGCAGGCGTTGCCTATAACTACACCACGGAAGCGGCACGTCAGGGCGATCTTTCCGTCATCGTCACCTCCACCGGTTCGGTTCAGCCGACGGATCAGGTCGATATATCGAGCGAATTGTCCGGCACGGTGCGCAAGGTCAACGTCACCTACAATACCCCGGTAAAATCCGGCGACATCCTTGCCGAACTCGACACCAACAAGCTGGAAGCCGACGTGCAGAGCGCCCGCGCCAAGCTTGCCTCCGCCAAGGCCAATGTGCTGAAGGCGCGCGCCGATCTTGGCTCGGCAAAAACCTCCATGGAGCGGCTGAGATCGCTTGTGCAGAACCGGGTCTCCAGCCAACAGGATCTGGACGCTGCGCAGTTCACCCACGATGCCGCCGCCGCCACGCTTGAGGTGAACGAGGCGACCGTGCTTTCAGCCGAGGCAGACCTCAGGCTCGCCGAAGTCAATCTCGGCAAGGCCAAGATCGTCTCGCCCATAGATGGCGTCATCCTCACCCGCAGCGTCGATCCCGGCGCCACCGTCGCCTCCTCGCTGAATGCTCCTGTTCTCTTCACCATTGCCGGCGATCTGCGGCATATGGAGTTGCAGGTGTCGGTGGATGAGGCCGATGTCGGCAAGGTCGAAACCGGACAGAAAGCGACCTTCAATGTCGATGCCTATCCCGACCGCAGCTTCCCGGCCGAGATCGAAACCGTGCGCTTCGCGTCGGAAACCGTGTCCAATGTGGTGACTTACAAGGGCATATTGACTGTCGACAATCAGGAGCTGTTGCTGCGCCCGGGCATGACGGCGACGGCCAATATCATCGTCGAGGAAATCAAGGATACGCTGCTGGTGCCGAATTCAGCGCTTCGTTATACACCGCCGCGCGAATCCGCCTCCCGTGGCGGCGGGTTGATGAGCCTTTTCCGCCCGCCCCGCATGGGCCGGTCACAGAACCGCGACGCCGGTCAGGCCGCGACCGGCAAAAGAACGGTCTGGGTGCTGCGCAACAACAATCCGGTCTCCGTCTCCATCGAAACCGGTTCCACCGACGGCCAGCACACCGTGGTAAAATCGGGCGAGCTGAAAGCCGATGATCTGGTGATTACCGACGCAACGGCCCGCAACGCCGGCTGACGGAGGAAAACCTGATGCAACAGCCGCCGCTCATCGAATTCCGCAACGTCGTCAAGCAATATGGCCGCGGCGAAGCAACCATCCGCGCGCTCGATGGCGTCAGCCTGTCGATCCACGAGAGGGAATTCGTCGCCATCATGGGTCCATCAGGCTCGGGCAAATCCACATCGATGAACATCATCGGCTGTCTGGATGTGCCGACAGCCGGCGAATATCTGTTTCAGGGCGTGCCGACCAGCGGCTTCGACAATGAGCACCTGACGCTGTTGCGCCGCCACATGCTGGGTTTTGTGTTTCAGGGCTTCAACCTTCTGTCACGCACCTCGGCGGTGGAAAATGTCGAGCTGCCGCTGGTCTATCGCGGCATGAAAGCGTCTGAACGGCGCGCCCGCGCCATGGAGGCGCTGGCACAGGTCGGTTTGACGGGCCGCGAGGATCACACCACCCAGGAGCTTTCCGGCGGCCAGCAGCAGCGTGTGGCCATCGCACGGGCCATCGTCACCCGCCCTGCCCTGCTTCTGGCCGACGAGCCGACCGGCAATCTCGATACGAAAACCAGCAACGAGATCATGGAACTGATAACCGCGCTCAATCGGGACAGGGGCATCACGGTCGTCATGGTCACGCATGAAGAGGATATTGCCGCCCATGCGGGGCGCCTGCTGCGCTTCGTTGACGGGCATCTCGCCTCAGACAGCGCGGCGGAAAAGAAGGAGAGCTCCGATGTTCTTTGAAACGTCGCGTCTGGCGCTGCGCGCCATCAGCCGCAACCTTTTGCGCTCCTTCCTCACCGTGCTCGGCGTCGTCATCGGCGTGGCCGCCGTCATCGCCATGGTCACCATCGGTAACGGCACGACAGAACAGGTAAAATCGGAATTGTCGCGGCTCGGCACCAACATGCTGTTCGTGCGCCCCGGCCAGTTCGGCCCCGGCCGCGCCAGCACTGAGGCGAAACGTTTCGACGACCGCGATGTCGAAGCCATCCGCAACCAGATATCAGGCATTCGCGCCGTTGCGCCGCAAAACCGCAGCTCGGCCGCGACGGTCATCTTCGGCGGCAAGAACCATCAGACAAGCGTCATCGGCACCACCAACGATTATCTGATCGCGCAGGACTGGACCATCGCGCTCGGGCGCGATTTCCAGCCGGCCGAAGATCGCGGCGGCCAGATCGGCTGCATCATCGGTGAAACGGTGCGGCAGGAACTTTTCGGCGCGGAAAACCCGGTGGGGCAGACGGTCCGCGTCAGCAACATCTCCTGTCCGGTCATTGGCGTTCTGGCCCGAAAAGGCCAGTCCGGCCTCGGCGACGATCAGGACGACACCATCATCATGCCGCTGAAAATCCACCAGCGGCGCATCGGCGGCACCACCACCATCTCCTCGATCATGGTGTCGGCGCAGGATGGCGTTTCGACCGCCAAGGTACAGAGCGACCTGCAAAACCTGCTGCGCGAGCGCCGCCGCATCAACATCGGCCGCGAGGATGATTTTACCGTCAACGACATGACGCAGATCGCCTCGGCCATGACCGGCACAACGACGCTCTTGACCGGTCTTCTGGGCGCGGTTGCCGCCGTCAGCCTGCTGGTCGGCGGTATCGGCATCATGAACATCATGCTGGTGTCTGTGACCGAACGCACCCGCGAGATCGGCATTCGTCTCGCCATCGGTGCGCTGGAAAAACAGGTGCTGACGCAGTTTCTGGTGGAAGCCGTCATGCTGTCGGCCTTCGGCGGCCTTGTCGGCATCCTCACCGGCCTCGGCCTTGCTTATGCCGTCGTCGGTTATCTCAACGTGCCCTTCGTCACCAGCCCGTCGATCATCTTCCTCGCCTTCGCCTTTTCGGCGGCCATCGGGGTGATTTTCGGCTATTTCCCGGCACGACGGGCAGCGAGCCTGAGCCCGATCGAGGCGCTGCGGCATGAATGAAGGGTCGAGTTCAAGCCGCAACCGGCCTTGCGTGCGAAGAACCCTTCCCAGGCATCGACCCGATCCGCTTTAATCGCTGGCCGGGGAGCGCGCACTATCCACCCACTCTTCAAGCGCGCGCTCTACGTCGTACTGATAGGACGGCAGATTTTCCTTCTCGCTGATGGCGCGGAGATACGCTTCCACGGCATTCCGTTGCAGCGGGGTCAGTAAGGAAAACGTCTCCTGGCGTCCGCACAAATAGGGTGCGAATTCGTGCCTGTAGTCGCCATCGAGATCAGCGATCATATAGGCGGGCAGATGAAATCGCATTCCTTCAGCATCAAGGAAGGCGGGGCTGCCGGAATGTCTGTTGAGGTCCTTCAGCGGGATCGCGGCCCAATCATTCTTCTCATCGCCAGCGCGACATGCGGCGCGAACCTCATTGCTCGCATAATCGTCAAGCGCCTGCGCCTCGGAGAGGCCGACGCCGCCGCCCAGCGTAACACCCGCGAATGCCTCTCGCACCGCAGCTTTCGCATTCGCAATATTATCGGATTCCGACCTCATCACATAGTCTGCCTGTTCAATGATGGGCTCCCCCACTCCCGTCACCATGCACTGTCGGCCAGTCTCCACCCTCGGTCCGTTCGAGCGGGGGACTATTCAACGTGTCACCCTTGGATGCCGCAGATCCCGCTCTCTCCTCCCAATAAAACGCAAGGCAAATAATACCGACGATCAGCGTCAGGCCCGCCACGACGCTGGCGACGATCAGACCTATCGTCCAGATATCAGTCGAGGCGCTGCTGATGTCCATGCCGGTTCACTCCCCACGATCAATCCAGCCGGCGACACGCCTTTTCAGCATGGGCGGCAGGCGGTCCCGCACCTCCCGCCAAACCTCGCGGAATATCCGATAACCTTGCTGATCTTGCGTCAGGGCGTCAATCGGATAGGTTCACCCTCAAGTTTACCGGATGGAGTTTGGATGTTCAAATCGGTATCGGACAGCGCTGCTGCGGCAGACGGCGGTTCGCTCGCCCTCTTCGTCGAACGGATTGACGGACAGACGGAGCTGTTTGTGATCAATCGCTCCCTCGCGTCACGCGGGACGCCCGATTATAATAAAGTCAACTCGAGCCTTCGGCCGCTCTCCGCAGACGATTGCCGGATGATCGCCACCACTCTCGAACCGCTTTTGATGACGACGCCATCAATCCATCCGCTGGCGGATTTTATCGATACGCTGAAACAGCAGTCATGATCCTTCGAAAGCTGATTTGCGCGGGGCGCAGTCTGCGAAAAAGAATCTGAAACCTCTCATCCGTCATCCTCGGGCTTGACCCGAGGATCTACAAACGTCTCAAGGGATTTGACGGGGATGGATCCTCGGGTCAAGCCCGAGGATGACGTCGCGTTTGTGGGAGCGCTGTGTGCATAAGAAAGGTCTGCCTCTCCATCGCAGAGATAGCGTAACCAATCAAACGCTGGCTTCAGCCTCACGCTGCTTCGCCAGCGCCGCCAGATCGGCGGGCTTCAGCTCGACCGATTCACCGCAGCCGCAGGCGGATGTCTGGTTCGGATTGTTGAAGGTGAAGCCAGAGCGCATCTTGGTCACTTCGAAATCCATCTGGGTGCCAAGCAGATAAAGCACGGCGGACGGCTGAACCCAGACCCTGGCGCCTTCGAATTCAACCAGATCGTCCTTCGCATCCGGCTCGGTCACGAGGTCGATGGTATATTCCATGCCCGCGCAGCCGCCCTTTTTGATGCCGACGCGCACGCCCCTGGCGTCCGGGCCGGAATTTTCGACGATTGCTTTAACACGCGAGGCGGCAGCCCCGGTCATGGTCATGATCGCAAAGCCCATGGGCCCATTCTCCTTCGACAATCGAGTTCAAGGCTCGATGCTTATGGAATTCAATTTAAGTGCACCCGACAATGTCATCAAGAGATGACACCTGTCAAAATCGCGTCAGACTTAATACCAGCCGACAGCGACCTGTGCTTCTTCCGACATGCGGTCCGGTGTCCAAGGCGGATCGAAGGTCATTTCGACGGTAACGCCGGAAACACCCTCGACGGCGCCGACCGCGTTTTCCACCCAGCCCGGCATTTCACCGGCCACCGGGCAGCCGGGTGCTGTCAGCGTCATGACGATCTTGACCATCCGGTCATCCTCGATGTCGATCTTGTAAATCAGACCGAGTTCGAAAATATCGGCCGGAATTTCCGGGTCGTAGACGGTCTTCAGCGCCGAGATCACGTCGTCGCTGAGACGCGCCAGTTCGTCAGGCGGAATGGAAGACGGCTTCGCCGTTTCTTCGGTTGCATCGGGTGTCTTTGCAGTGGCTTCCGCAGTCATGGTCTGATCCTCAATCCTGATCTCTTTATGCCGATATCAGGCGAAAAATTTGCGCGCATAGTCCAGCGCCTCAACAAGAGAGTCTACTTCGGCGCGGGTATTGTAAAGGCCGAACGATGCCCGGCATGTGGAGGTGACGCCGAACCGTTTCAAGAGCGGCATGGCACAATGGGTGCCGGCCCGCACGGCAACGCCGCGCCGGTCGATCACCATCGAGACATCATGGGCATGGATGCCCGCAAGCTCGAAGGAGAAGATGCCGCCCTTGTCAGGCGCGTTGCCGATGATGCGCAGCGAATTGATGTCGCGCAACCGTTCGGCAGCGTAAGCCGCAAGATCGGCCTCGTGCGCTGCAATCGCGGCACGGCCGAGATTGTCCATGTAATCAAGCGCATAACCGAGGCCGATGGCCTGCACGATGGGTGGCGTGCCGGCTTCGAAACGGTGCGGCGGCTCGTTATAGGTGACATTGTCCTCGGAAACTTCGAGGATCATCTCGCCGCCGCCCTGGAACGGTCGCATCTCCCGCAGGCGGTCAGCCTTGCCATAGAGCACACCGATGCCGGAGGGACCGTAAAGCTTGTGGCCGGTCATCACGTACCAGTCGCAATCGATATCACGCACATCGACCGGCATGTGAACCGCGCCCTGCGAACCATCGATCAACACCGGAATGCCGCGTTCATGGGCAATACGGCAGATTTCCTTGACCGGCACGATGGTGCCGAGCGCATTCGACATATGGGTGATGGCAACGAGCTTGGTGCGTTCCGTCAGGCTCTTCTCGAAAGCCTCGATATGGAACGCGCCATCATCGTCCACAGGCACCCAGACGAGCTTGGCGCCCTGCCGCTCGCGGATGAAATGCCACGGCACGATGTTGGAATGGTGCTCCATGATCGAGATGACGATCTCGTCGCCTTCGCCGATAACAGGCATGCCATAACCGTAAGCGACCGTATTGATCGCTTCCGTGGAGGATTTGGTGAAGACTACTTCGTCCACCGAACCGGCATTCAGGAAACGACGCACCTTTTCGCGCGCCGCCTCATAGGCGTCGGTTGCGGCATTGGAGAGGAAATGCAGGCCGCGATGCACGTTCGCATACTCATTGGCATAAGCATGCGAAACGGCGTCGATCACCACCTGCGGTTTTTGAGCGGACGCGCCGTTGTCGAGATAGACCAGCGGCTTGCCATAGACCTCGCGCGACAGGATCGGGAAATCCTTGCGCACGGCTTCAATGTCATAGGGGGCCGCCATTGCGGTCTGGTCCATTTCTCAGGCCCTTTCATGGCGCTCTTCAAAAGAGCTCCGGGTTTCGCGCGGCGTTACCGCCGCTCTACGTCATCCTCGGGCTTGTCCCGAGGATCTATCCACGTCCACGTTTGTCGAACCGGCGTAGATCCTCGGGACAAGCCCGAGGATGACGACGGAGAAGTTGCTAAGCGTGTTTTTCCAGCCAGCCGGAGATGATCGTCTCCAGCGCCTCTACCAGATTTTCTTCTTCCAGTTCCTCGACGATCTCGGCGACGAAGGCGTTGACGAGCATCGCCCGCGCCTTCGCCCGCGGCACGCCGCGCGCCATCAGGTAATAGAGATGGTTGTCGCTGATATCAGCAACCGTCGCGCCATGGCCGCACTGAACGTCGTCAGCGAAGATTTCCAGTTCCGGCTTTGCCGAGAACTCGCCATCGTCGGACATCAGCAGCGTATTGCACGCCATTTTCGCGTCGGTCTTCTGGGCATCGGGCGCCACCCGGATCATGCCCTGGAAAATCCCCTTTGCACGGTCGAACACCACGTTGCGGAATACTTCCGTCGAGGTCGTGTTCGGCACGTTGTGGCCGAGAACCATCGTCACGTCGGTATGGGTTTCCCCGCCCAGGAGGTTGACGCCGCGAACGATGAGATCAGTGCCCTCACCTTCCACATCGATGCGCAGTTCCTGACGCACCAGCTTGCCGCCGGCATTGACAATGAACAGGCGAATCTTGGCATCCGCGCCGATTTTCATGCGCAGCTGGCCAAGATGGATATCGGCCGCACCCTGTTGCTGCAGGATGATCCAGGTCACTTCCGCGCCATCCTCGACAACGATATCGCTGACGGAGGAAACCAAGGCTGCATCCGAAGTCACCGAAAGGTGACGCTCGATGACGGTCGCTTTGGAACCCTTGCCGAAACGGACCGGAAAGCGGCTGTGAACCTGGCCTGCGCCATGGACCGCCTGCAATTCGATCGGCTTCTCGATCTCGGCATCATCAGGAATCTCGAGCACCAGACCATCGCGCACGAAGCTGCCATTGATGCGGCCAATCGCATCATCCTTGCTGGCTTCGGCAAGACCGGCGGCAGCGGAACCATCGAGCAGGCTTTCGGCAAAGCGCGACACGCGGATGTCTTCGATCTTGCCGATATCGGCCGTGCCATGCTGCACATAGGCGACCAGCGAACCGGCAACCGTGGGTGTCTGCTTTTCGATAACAGGCGCAGGCCGGTCTTCCGGAACGGCGCGCAGCAGGCTCTTCAGATCGGTATAGTGCCACGCCTCGATGCGGCGGGTCGGAAGACCACCGGTCTTCAGATCGTCGAACAGCACGTCACGCGCGGCAACAACAGCGCCGTCGCCCGGCAATTCGCTGAACTTGGCGGTGTAAGCGTCGACCAGCGCGGTTTCCGCTGGCGTCAGCCGGTTGGTAGCTTGAATGTTCATGGACATCACCTCCTGGCCCGACTTAGGCCGCTTCACCGATGATGTCGGCGTAACCGTTGTTTTCCAGTTCCAGCGCCAGAGCCTTGTCACCCGAGCGGATGATCTTGCCCTTGTAGAGAACGTGAACGCTGTCAGGCACGATGTAATCAAGCAGGCGCTGATAGTGGGTGATGACGACGGTGGCGCGATCCGGCGACTTCAGCGCGTTGACGCCGTCAGCCACGATCTTCAGCGCGTCGATGTCGAGGCCGCTATCGGTTTCGTCGAGAACGCAGAGCTTCGGCTCCAGGAGCGCCATCTGCAGGATTTCGGCGCGCTTCTTCTCGCCGCCGGAGAAGCCGACATTGAGCGGACGCTTCAGCATTTCCATGTCGATCTTCAGGTCGCCAGCGGCTTCCTTGACGCGACGGATGAAATCCGGCGTCGTCAGTTCAGACTCGCCGCGCGCCTTGCGCTGCTCGTTCATAGCGACCTTCAGGAACTGCATGGTGGCGACACCGGGAATTTCGACCGGATACTGGAATGCAAGGAAGATGCCCTTGGCCGCGCGCTCGGCCGCGTCCAGCTCCAGAATGCTTTCGCCGTTATAAAGAATGTCACCGGAGGTGACTTCATAATCTTCGCGGCCCGACAGGATGTAGGACAGCGTCGACTTGCCGGAACCGTTCGGGCCCATGATGGCCGCAACTTCACCAGCGGCAACCTTCAGGTTGAGGCCCTTGATGATCTCGGTTTCGGTATCGGCGATCTTTGCGTGCAGGTCGATGATTTCAAGCATGGTTTTGTTCCTGTTCATGGTGCGGTTTCAAGGACCGCCTCGAAGACCCCTGAGGGCCCGTCTCAACTTTCACATCCGTCATCCTCGGGCTTGTCCCGAGGATCTAATCACATCAATTATAGTCATCCGACGCCAGCGTATTCGGGTGCGGCACATAAGCATTTTCGATCTCATCAATGCGCTCAAAAAGATCGAGCCACGTTGGGTTCAGCTCTTCGATCAAATTGACTTTCCACTCACGAAGATAGCGCTTCAACGATTTCTCCCGCTGGATTGCCAACACAATGTTCGGGTGGGTTTCAAACCAGACGAGATTTTTCGCCTGGTATTTTTCTGTGTAACCCTTCCGTTCAGCGTTTCGATGCTCCCATACCCGTCCCGATAAATCGCTAGTGACACCGGTGTAAATTACCCCGCGCGGTTTGTCAGACATCATGTAGACGAAGCCACTCATTCTAACAGCTACCGCAGCAGATCCTCGGGACAAGCCCGAGGATGACGAGGAAAACTTATCCCACGCTTCCTTCCAGCGAAATGCCGATCAGCTTCTGCGCTTCCACGGCAAATTCCATCGGCAGTTCCTGAATGACTTCCTTCACGAAACCGTTGACGATGAGCGCGATGGCCGCTTCTTCCGGGATGCCGCGCTGCAGGCAATAGAACAGCTGGTCTTCCGAAATCTTCGACGTCGTCGCCTCGTGCTCGAAATGCGCGGAGGAGTTCTTCGCCTCGATATAGGGCACGGTATGCGCGCCGCACTTGTCGCCGATCAGCAGCGAGTCACACTGCGTGAAGTTACGCGTGTTGGTCGCCTTGCGGTGAGCCGAAACCTGGCCGCGATAGACGTTTTCCGAGAAACCGGCGGCGATGCCCTTGGCGATGATGCGGCTCGACGTGTTCTTGCCGAGATGGATCATCTTGGTGCCGCTGTCGATCTGCTGATGGCCGTTGGAAACAGCGATCGAATAGAACTCACCACGGCTGTCGTCACCGCGCAGAATGCAGGACGGGTATTTCCAGGTGATGGCCGAGCCGGTTTCCACCTGCGTCCACGAAATCTTCGAACGGTCGCCACGGCAATCGCCGCGCTTGGTCACGAAGTTGTAGATGCCGCCCTTGCCTTCCTTGTCGCCCGGATACCAGTTCTGGACGGTGGAATATTTGATTTCGGCATCATCGAGCGCCACAAGCTCGACCACGGCGGCGTGAAGCTGGTTCTCGTCGCGCTGAGGCGCCGTGCAGCCTTCCAGATAGGAGACGTAAGCACCCTCTTCGGCGATGATCAGCGTGCGCTCGAACTGGCCGGTGTTCTTTTCGTTGATGCGGAAATAGGTGGAAAGCTCCATCGGGCAACGCACGCCCTTCGGCACGAAAACGAAGGAACCGTCGGTGAAGACAGCCGAGTTCAGCGTCGCGTAGAAATTGTCCGTCGTCGGAACGACAGAGCCGAGATATTTCTTCACCAGCTCCGGATGCTCGCGCACGGCTTCCGAAATCGACATGAAGATGACGCCGGCTTTGGCCAGTTCCGCCTTGAAGGTGGTGACGACAGAGACGCTGTCGAACACGGCATCCACCGCCACCTGGCGCTTTTCAACACCGGCGAGGATTTCCTGTTCCTTCAGCGGAATGCCGAGCTTTTCATAGACCTTCAGAAGCTCCGGATCGACTTCATCGAGCGACTTCGGGCCGGGCGTGCTTTTCGGCGCAGCATAATAATAGAGATCGTTGAAGTCGATCTTCGGATAGCTGACGCGCGCCCAGGTCGGCTCTTCCATCGTCAGCCAGCGCTTGTAAGCCTCAAGACGCCATTCCAGCATCCATTCGGGCTCCTGCTTTTTGGCCGAGATGAAACGGATCACCTCTTCCGAAAGGCCCTTCGGGGCCTTGTCGACTTCGATATTGGTTTCGAAGCCGTATTTATACTGGTCCACATCGATCTGGCGTACCTGATCGATCGTTTCCTGAACCGCTGCCATGTCGTTCTCCAATCTCGCCGGAGCCAAGGTCCGGTGGCTTGTCAACGTATCAAGGCGGAAAGCCGCCTTATTCATCTTCGGGCAAATCGTTCCGAGCCGTCAGCCGGGGCGGAGCTTATACCCATGTAGGTGCGGGATGGCGCTTTTCACACATCCCGGCAAGCGGAAATTTGCGATTCCGCAATTCTTTGCCGCATTTTACGCGGCCTGACCGGAAAGCTTGCGCCGCCCGGCAATTTTCGTGAACGCCGCAAGCGTCCGTTCTATGTCCGCCTCGTCGGTCGCATGGCCAAGAGAAATCCTGAGCGCGCCGAGCTTGGGGTCACGCCCCATCGCGCTCAGCACATGGCTTTCCCCCACCTTGCCGGATGAGCAGGCCGAACCGGCCGACAGCGCAATGCCCTCAATATCGAATGCGATCTGCCCCGTTTCCGCCTTCAGGCCCGGAAGGGTGAAAAAGGTCGTATTACCGACGCGTGCGACATCCTCGCCGTGAATGATCACGTCAGGCGCGCTCGCCCGCATGCCGTCTTCCAGCCGCGCCCGCAGAGCGGCAAGACGCGCCGCTTCAATCTCGAGATTTCGGGCCGCCACAGCAGCAGCGGCACCTAAACCAATGACCGAGAGGGTATTTTCCGTGCCGGAACGATGCCCCTTCTCCTGCCCGCCGCCATGGATCAGCGGCTTCGGCATCATCACCTCGCCGCGCGACACCAGCGCGCCCGCACCCTTGGGACCACCGAGCTTGTGGGACGAGACAACAAGAAAATCGGCATCGAGCGCATTGATATCGAGCGGGACACGACCTGCCGCCTGCACGGCGTCGACCACCATCAATCCGCCCGCCGCATGCACCAGCCGCGCCGCTTCCGCCACCGGCTGAATGATGCCGGTCTCATTGTTCACCAACATGCAGGCAACCATCGGCAGGCCGGTGGAAGCATCATGCGAAGATAGAAGCGCCTCTAGTGCGGCAAGATCGATGACACCCGCTGACGTAACGGGAATTTCCGTAACGTCAGCCTTGCCAAACCGGCCGCCTTCGCGAAAAGCAGGGTGCTCGATAGCGGAGACGTAAAGACGGCCATAACGCACGGGAGCGCGCCCCATCTTGAATTCAGGCGTCAGCACCAGATTGGCGGCTTCCGTCGCACCGCTGGTGAAGGTAACGTGGGCGGCCTGCGCACCGGCAAGCGCTGCAACCTCGCGGCGGGCGGTCTCAATGGCGGCGCGGGCCGCACGCCCTTCCCGATGAACGGAAGACGGGTTGCCCGAAAGGTCGAGCGCAGACACAAGAACATCACGCACGGCGGGCAAAAGCGGCGCCGTGGCGTTCCAGTCCATATATGTGCGCGTCAAAACCGTCATGGCGGTGAGGCTTTATCCAATCTTCAATGCGTAAAAACGCATTTTTCTTGAAATTACAGTTGCGCTTGCCTTATGACACGACCCGAGTGCTTAAGCACACGCAAAGTTTCGAATTATTCTAAACTGCGTTCTAGAAAAGATGACAGAGTTCGTCAAGTCTTCTCATAGGCAGAATGCGGTTGGAGAATGAAAAAACACGACCGGAGTACCAATGCCCGAAGTCATCTTTAACGGCCCTGCGGGTCGCCTCGAAGGCCGTTATCAACCCTCCAAGGAAAAGAGCGCGCCGATAGCGATCATCCTTCATCCGCACCCGCAGTTTGGCGGCACGATGAACAACCAGATCGTTTATCAGCTCTTCTATCTTTTCCAGAAGCGCGGTTTCACGACGCTCCGGTTCAATTTCCGCTCCATCGGCCGCAGCCAGGGCGAGTTCGACCATGGTGCCGGCGAACTTTCCGATGCCGCTTCCGCCCTCGACTGGGTGCAGAGCCTGCATCCCGATTCGAAAAGCTGCTGGGTTGCCGGTTATTCCTTCGGCGCCTGGATCGGCATGCAGCTGCTGATGCGCCGTCCGGAAATCGAAGGTTTCATGTCGATTGCGCCGCAGCCCAATACCTACGACTTCTCCTTCCTGGCTCCCTGCCCGTCCTCCGGCCTCATCATCAATGGTGATTCCGACAAGGTCGCACCTGAGAAGGACGTCAACGGCCTCGTCGAAAAGCTGAAGACCCAGAAGGGCATCCTCATCACCCACCGCACGCTTCCCGGCGCCAACCACTTCTTTAATGGCAAGGTGGATGAGCTGATGGGCGAATGCGAGGACTACCTCGACCGCCGCCTGAACGGCGAACTGGTTCCGGAACCGGCGGCGAAACGCATTCGGTGATTGGCCGCGCGTTTTCAGGTCGGTCTTGATCTGGCTGCAATGATCGATGGCGGGTGTGGCTCACCCCCCTCTGCCCTGCCGGGCATCTCCCCCTCAAGGGGGGAGATCGAATCGTAGCACAGCCTTTCGGCCATCTTGAACGTTCCAGCTGAGACGAAGAGTAAGCCTCATGCTGATCTCCCCCCTTGAGGGGGAGATGCCCGGCAGGGCAGAGGGGGGTGAGCCACACCCACCGTCATCCCTTATGCCGCACCAAAACCCCACCCATCACCGGCTCCTTCACCCCCGTGGTACCGGGATAGGTCAGCGGCAAACCTTTAAGCGATCGCACTGCCAGATAGGCCCAGGCCTCCGCCTCCATCGCCCCGCCATCGAAACCCGCCTCTTCCGCCGCAATCACGCGCGCCCCAACCTTTGCGGCAAGGTCCGCAAATTCTTCCATGATCACCGGGTTCAACCGACCGCCACCACAAACGACATAGGTCTTTGCCGCCTCCGGAAGATAGCTCGCCGACTTCAGAATGGCAGCCCCCGTCAGATGAGCCAGTGTCCGCGCCCCATCCGCGAGGGAAACCTCACCCTTTTTCGGCGGCACGAAATCGCCGCGATCGAGCGAGCGGCGGATATTGGCTGAAAAAAACGGGCTTTCCATATAACGCGCCACCAGCGAGGCAACGACGCTGCCGCCCGCCGCCGTCCTGCCGCCCTTGTCGAAGGCTTTGCCGGTATGGGCCTCGATCCACTGGTCGATCAGCATATTGCCGGGGCCGCTGTCGAAGGCGGCAAGTCGCCCCGCCTCGCCGATATAAGTCAGATTGGAGATACCGCCGATATTGACGAAAACGGCGGGCGTTTCGAACCCGTCAGGCAGATTGGCGGAAAGCGCCATGTGATAGGCCGGGATCAGCGGCGCGCCCTGCCCGCCATGTACCATGTCGTTGGCGCGCATGTCATAGACCACATCGATGCCGGTTTCCTCTGCCAGCAGCAGTCCGTCACCGATCTGCACGGTCAGTGCCTCATCCGGCCGGTGCAGCACCGTCTGGCCATGAAAACCAATGACGTCGATATCGCCGGCTTCAAGCCGGTGACGGTGCAGGAAGGATTTCACCGCCGCCGCATGGGCAAGCGTCAGCTTGCGCTCGGCCTCGCCCAAATCGCCCGGACGCTCACGCCGTTCGCGGATGGCCTTGGCTGTCGTTAGCGCCTTCTGCCAGATGGCGCGCAGGCCCGGATCGTAGGGGAAATAACCGCTCGGCCCGTGCCGTACCACGCTTTCGCCATCCGTGCGTAACAGGGCGATATCGATGCCGTCCATCGATGTGCCGCTCATCAGCCCGATCGCCGTTTTGATCTCGCCCACCTGCCGCTCCCCTGCAATATCGAATCATGATGATGTGAATCCCGATATTCATGGCCGAAACGGGTGCACATTTCAAAAAACAATGATAAAGCCGCGACGTTCATTGGCTGCTTACAGCATTGTGGAGCGTCCTTTGCGCGTCCGAAAGGACGTGCGGCGCTCCAGCGACGGCAAAGATCAAACCAGAAAGTAAAAGGTTATGTCCAGGTTCAAGTCCGATTTCCTCCGCACGCTCGATGAGCGCGGCTTCATTCACCAGATCTCCGATGAGGCAGGTCTCGACGAACTGTTCGCCAAGGAAACCGTGACCGCCTATATCGGCTATGACCCGACGGCTTCGAGTTTGCATGTCGGCCACCTCACCCAGATCATGATGCTGCATTGGATGCAGAAGACCGGCCACCAGCCGATCTCGCTGATGGGCGGCGGCACCGGCATGGTCGGCGATCCCTCCTTCAAGGAAGAGGCCCGCAAGCTGATGACGATCGACATGATCGAGGACAACATTACCTCGCTCAAGCACGTCTTCGCCAATTACCTCGATTACGACCGCGCCAATCACCCGGCGCTGATGATCAACAATGCCGACTGGCTGCGCGGTCTGAACTACCTCGAATTCCTGCGCGATGTCGGCCGCCATTTCTCGGTCAACCGCATGCTATCCTTCGACAGCGTGAAGACGCGCCTCGACCGCGAACAGTCGCTGTCCTTCCTCGAATTCAACTACATGATCCTGCAGGCCTACGATTACGTCGAGCTGAACCAGCGCACCGGCTGCCGGCTGCAGATGGGCGGCTCGGACCAGTGGGGCAACATCATCAACGGCATCGACCTCGGTCACCGTATGGGGACACCGCAGCTCTATGCGCTGACCTCGCCGCTTCTGACCACTTCCTCGGGTGCTAAGATGGGCAAGTCCGCCTCCGGCGCTGTGTGGCTGAACAAGGACCTGCTGCCGGTTTATGATTTCTGGCAATACTGGCGCAACACCGAAGATGCCGATGTCGTCCGCTTCGCCAAGCTCTTCACCACGCTGCCGATGGACGAAATCGCCCGCATTGCGGCGCTTGGCGGCTCGGAAATCAACGAAGCGAAGAAAATCCTCGCAACAGAAGTGACGGCGATCCTGCATGGCCGTGCTGCGGCCGAAGAAGCTGCCGAAACCGCCCGCAAGACTTTCGAGGAAGGCGCGCTGGCTGAAAACCTGCCCTCCATCGAGGTTCCGACATCCGAACTCGAAGCCGGCCTTGGCGTCCTCTCCCTCATCGTCCGCGCCGGCCTTGCCGGTTCGAACGGCGAAGCCCGCCGCCACGTTCAGGGCGGCGCGGTGAAGATCAACGACCAGGGCGTTTCCGATGAGCGCCAGATGATCGGCACCGGTGAAGTGACCGGCGACGGCGTCATCAAGCTGTCGGTCGGCAAGAAGAAGCATGTTCTGGTGCGCCCGGCCTGAAAAACCCACGCAAAACCTGTTATCGAGGGCCGCGAAAGCGGCCCTTTTTATTGGAACTCGAAAATCTGTCGGAAAACACCCGGCGCGATCAGCGACAGCGGGTTGATCGTCAGCTTCGGCTGGTCCGTCTGGCCGGACAGTTTGAAAGTAATGCCGAGCAGACCCCGGTCGCGGCCGTTGCCGAGGAAGATGCCTATGAAAGGCAACTCACCAAACAGCCGGTTCAGGCCATAAGCGGGCATGAAGGTGCCGGTCATGTCCATGCGGCCGCTCTGGTCCTTGAGCAATCCCTGGAAGGTCGCACCGATCTGTTCACCGCGCACCACGCCGTTTTCCACCGCAACCGAGCCATTAACGTAGACCACCCGGGCAAAACCGCGCTGGAACTTCTCAGAACTGACATCGATATTGCGGCGAACCGCGTTGTTGAGGCTTCTGCCGTCTTCACCAGCGGGGGTGGCAACGATATCCTGCAATTTCGCTTCGTTCACCACGGCAAAATTGCGCAGGTCCAGCGAACCGCTCCAGTCGCTGCCATTGGCGGTCGTCAGCGCCAGATTGAGAAGGCCTCCGCGGATACGGCTGTAGATATTGGCGAAACGGGCAAGCGAACCGGCATCGCTGCTGGTCAGCGTCACGGTTCCCGTCGCGCCGCGATTGGTGGTCTGCGCCACCACCGCCTGGCCGTTGCCGGTGACCCCGCGAAAATCGATCGAACGCACCTTGCCGTCACGCACGCTGATATCGGAACTGACATTGGCGAGGATTTCGTCGTTGAAACCATAGACCTTGTCGAACTGTGTCTTGATGGCAAGCGATGGTTGCGAACGCGATGTGCCGTCACCGCCGCCGGAAGAACTGCGCAGTTTCGAAAGGAACGGCCGGACATCCGCGGATTTTCCCGAGGCATTGATGATATAGCCGTTTTTGGAGGCCGCGACGGAAACGGCGTAATTGTCGGCGGGCGACAGCTGCACTCGGCTGAGATCGGCTGAAATCAACCCGTTCTTGCTGAAGGCGATATCGCCGGCGGCGCCGAAACCGTCCCCGTCGAGGGAAAAATCACTGATCGTCGTGCGGCCATCCACCGTCTCGGTGGTGAAGGCGGCTTTTGCCGGAATGCCGATGCCCTTGCTCCAGCCAAGCCCCGGCAGAATGATCGACGCCCTGGTCAGATCGAGCCGGATGTCCTGCCGTTTCGGGTCTGCGCCATCGACTTCCATCACCGTCGTGCCGCCAAGAACCGAGGACAGTTCCGGCGCAAGCTTGGCAACCTGTGTCTCGTTCAGGGTCGCCTTCAACGACAGCGTCGAGGGGACATCGCCATTCTTGCGCACCGGCTCCGTCATCTCGATATCCATCGGCACGTCGTCCACGCGGCCCTTGCCCTGAAGCTTGAGCTGGCGGTCGTTCAAAGCCATGAAACCGTCAAGCGCCGCCACCTTGTGGCCGGCAAAGGGCTTCGTCAGCGACAGGTTCTTCAGGTCCAGATCAGCCGTCCACACCGGCGGAGGCGGGTTCTGGCTGGACAGCAGTCCGACGGTCAGTTTTGCACTGGCCTTCACGTCACCGGTGAAATCCTCCGGTTTGAACTGCGTATCCTTCAACGCATTGATCGGCTTCAGCGTCGCAAGCTCGGCAACGGCATCCGCAGAGCCGGCCACATTCAACTCGACATTTCCAAGCAGCGGCTTGTCATAAACGTTGGAGATCAGAAACCGGCTGTTCTCCAGCGCAAGCGACCGGTTGGAGGGGAAATAGGATGTCGCCCGCTCGATGTCGACGGTCATGCCGCCGCCGACCAGGTTGAAATGTGCATCGACATCCCGAAGCGGCGGAATATCGCCAGTGGTGTTCAGCCGCGTATCGTCAATATCGAAGCGGATCTGCATTTCGCTCTCGCCGAGCACCAGCGGGCAGCCGGGACCGCACATTCGCCCCTGCGGAATGAATATCGCAATCGAGCCATTGGTGACCGTGCCGCCATAAAGGTTGGTTACCACCCAGTCACGCGGCTTGTGCGCCATCCAGAACGGCCAGAGCTGCTTGACCGCCGTGGCCTCCATCTTCGGAATCTGGCCGCCAAAGCTGATTTCCGGCGAGCCCTCACCGAAGCGGACTTTCAGCGAGCCCGCCATGTCTCCAAGCGGGCCAGTAACGTAAAGCGAGGGAACGTCGAGTTGCTTTGTCGCCGCCGTATATTGCCCATCCGCCTTCAGGCTGAAGGGAACCGGCTCCTCGCCAGAGGCTTCGGCCGAAGCAATCCCGTTGTCGACCCGGAGCGAAAGACCGAAACCTTCCTCCGTATCGCGAATTTCACCGGTAACCGGTATGATCGTACGTCCCAGCTCCAGCCGCGAATTGGCGATTACCAGGGTACTTTTTTCGAAATCATAGCGCGCATTGACGCTGCCTGCCGTGAAAGGCTGGGCCTCGCCACCAATCAGAAGCGTTCCGTTGCCCATGCCGACCGAAGCTTCCAGCTGTGGCTCCTGCCCTTCCGCAGCACGCCGGGCGACAATGCTGACACCGGTCTTGACGTTCAGCCCCTCATGCAGATTGCCCTGCGGATCGAATTTTTCCAGAAACGGCCCGATATCGAAACCGTCGATCCGCGCCTGAAAACCGTCGATCACGCCGCCGGATCCGGATGTCGTCAGCGATAGGCTGGCGATCTCACCGTTAAACAGCGTCTCGCCATCAAGCGAATATCCACCCTGCTGGTCGGGTGTGAGCGACAGTTCGCGTATCTCGATGGTACGTGGTTTTCCAAGCTCACCGGGCGGCAGATGCACCGAAACACTGGAAATATCGATTTCCTCTGTGCCGCTGCTCAGAAAAGCCTGGGCGAGCTTGTCGAGCTGTCCGAAGGCGGCCTGCAATTGCTGCGGTACGGCGTCAAGCTTGATGCTGGAAAGATCAAAACCGTTACCCTTGGGCAAAAGCGCCGTGTCGAGCTCCATACCATCGGCTTCGAGGCTTTGTACCGAGATGCGGCCGGTCAGCAGCGCAAGCGGATCAAGCGCCATGCCGATCGCCCGGGCCCTGCTCAGATGCTGGCCGGAGTCCTTTTCGACGATGTCCACATCCTCGGCCACCAGCGCCAGCCGCAGCCCGGTGGAGAACCTTATGGCCGAAGAGCCGATCCGGGCGCTGTAATGTGGCCCAAGCGCCCTCTCCAGCGCCTGTTGCGCCTGGCTGGAGAGCGTCTTGTCGATCGATCCCGTCTCGACGGAAAGAATAATGCCGCCGATGGACAGGAACGCCAGCACAAAGAGAGCCGCGAAAATCTTGATAAGAGCGCGCGCCATGGAACGCGGCGCAGGGCAATGCACGATGATGGGATCTTCGGCCTGTGCCGAAGGGAGATCATGCAGGGCAATGATATCGCGCCTGCCGAACTTGACCTTTTCACCCCTGACTTCAGCCATACGCCCGTGCTTGCCCCTGAATAGCTTTTGTTTCGCCGCAACACCGGAGCGGGATGGCGAAAAGTGTAAGCGGTTTTCGTCCGGAACCCCGCTCCAAATTCTTTAACCCAGATGACGATTCAGATTACAGGTGAATTCGACCTGAAATCTCAATCGTGATCTGGACGACGCGCGGTTTCGCTATATATCGAATGTGGCGACTTTCACTCAACATCCCGGCGAAAGAAAGGTAGATTATGACAGACTTGACGATTGGCAGCCCGGCTCCCGACTTTACTTTGCCCCGCAACGGTGAAGGAACGGTGACATTGTCCAAACTTCAAGGCAAGGCCGTCATTCTCTATTTCTACCCTAAGGACGATACTTCAGGCTGCACAGCAGAAGCGATCGACTTCAGCGCGCTGGGCGCAGAATTCGAGGCCGCCAACGCCGTCGTCATCGGCATTTCGCCCGATAGCGTCAAAAGCCACGACAAATTTGCCGCAAAACACGCGCTTTCCGTCATGCTGGCCTCCGACGAAGACCGCAAGGCTCTCGAAGCCTATGGGGTTTGGAAGGAAAAGAGCATGTATGGCAAGAAATACATGGGTGTCGAACGTACCACTGTCCTCGTCGCACCGGATGGCACAATCGCGGAAATCTGGAACAAGGTGAAGGTTGCGGGCCACGCGCAGGCCGTTCTTGAGGCTGCAAAGAAGCTCTGAAAAAACGGATCCGATGTGACGCCCCCGTTCAAAATCATCTCGCTGCGCGGCGGGGCGACGGATGCTGTTGCGAGCGCCGATCTCGACCGTAAAACCGCGCTGGCACAGGAAACGGCGACACGGTGGTTCGAGCGTCGCCTGTCGTTGCGCTCGCCGCTCGATCCGCCCTTGCCCGAACGTCCGGGCAGACCGGAAAAGCCGGAGCTCGTGCCGCCGACCGCCGTCGAGCGCCGTTCGCTTCACACGGTGAAGGGCCGCATCGCCCTGCTGCACGCCATCGCCCATATCGAACTCAACGCCGTCGATCTCGCGCTCGACATCGTCGCGCGTTATGCGAGCGAACCGGTGCCGCATTCCTTTTTCGACGGCTGGATGCAGGTCGCCTTCGAGGAGGCGAAACATTTCCGGCTGGTGCGCGACCGGCTCAGAAGCCTCGGAGCGGATTATGGCGATCTGCCGGCCCATGACGGGCTCTGGCAGGCGGCGCATTCCACCCGCAACGACCTGACCGCCCGGCTGGCGGTCGTGCCGCTCATTCTGGAAGCGCGCGGACTGGACGTCACACCTTCCCTGCAGGCGAGAATGCGGGAGACCGGCGATCTCGAAAGCGCCGCCGTTCTCGATGTTATCTATAACGACGAAAAGGGCCACGTCGCCATCGGCGCCAAATGGTTCCGGTTCCTCTGCGCCCGTGAAAAGAAGGATCCGGCCGCAACCTTCAAACAACTGGTGCGTGCCAATTTTCGCGGTCCCCTGAAACCGCCCTTCAACGACCTCGCCCGCGCCGAGGCCGGCCTGACGCCGTCCTTCTACCGCTCGCTGACATCCGTCAGCCACAGCTAAAACCGCACCAGGCAACACGGCATAAGCGCAGATAGATGCTTCCGGCAAAACTTCGTTAACCTTAACGAATTATGATTTCCTGTGAGAAATCGGCCAGTCCGGAGAGAGATTTTGACTGATACAGCGGAAAACCGGGTATTCGGCAAAAAGCGGCCGCAGCACGTCCTCATTCTGGCGAGCGGCGAGAAAGTTCGGCATATGACCATTCGGCCGTGGATGGCCGCTCTGGCCGGCTGCACCATTGGCCTGTTTTCGCTCGGCTATCTCGGCGCTACCGGCTACCTCATTTTGCGTGACGACCTGATCGGTGCGACCATGGCGCGCCAGACCCGCATGCAGAACGACTATGAAGACCGTATCGCAGCACTGAGGGCTCAGGTGGACCGGGTCACCTCCCGACAATTGCTTGACCAGCAGGTCGTTGAAAAGAAAGTGGAAAAGCTGCTGGAACAGCAGGCGGCGCTGACCTCCAGGCACGGGCGCATGAGCGAATTGCTGGAACGCGCCGAAAATTCCGGCGTCGCAGCAACACCCGCCGCGCCCTCTTCCCTTTCGAACGCCATGGCGCCGGAAAAGCGCGCGGAGCTGACGGGCGGCCTGTCAGCAATTGAAAAGCTGATGGCGCCGCGCGCGCCGCAGCCGGAAAAGCCAGCCGCACCCGACAGACGCGCCGCTTACGTGCCTCAATCCGGCGAAACACCCTCGGACCGGGCCGATCGGGTGTTTTCCAAAGTGACCATTTCGCTGAAGGATATCGAGCGCCAGCAGATATCGCGCATCGCCAGATTGACCAACGATGCCGAAGACAAGGCAAGCGCGATGCAGGACATCATCCGGCAGGCCGGATTGAAGATCGACGAAAGCGGCGCGGACGATATCGGCGGCCCCTATGCGGCTCCCCAGCGCAGCGAAACCGATCCGTTCAACCTGTCGCTGACCAATCTCGACAATGCGCTGAACCGGCTGGATATCGTCAAGGAAAGTGCAACCGCCCTGCCCTTCGGCAACCCGGCTCCCGGCAGAACGATCACCAGCCGGTTCGGCAATCGCATGGATCCGTTTCTCGGACGGCCGGCTTTGCACACCGGCATCGATTTTCGCGCCGAAACCGGTGCTGACGTCAAAGCCACCGGCGCAGGCAAGGTGACGGTGGCGGAAAATTCCGGCGGTTACGGCAATATGGTCGAGATCGATCACGGTCAGGGCGTCTCGACGCGATTCGGCCATCTCTCCGCGATCCTCGTCAGGGCCGGCGACAAGGTGGAGGCCGGCGACATCATCGGTCGCGCCGGCAGCACCGGTCGTTCAACCGGCCCCCATGTGCATTACGAGGTGCGCCGCAACGATACGCCGGTCGATCCGATGCGGTTCCTGATCGCCGGCGCCGAGCTTAAAACCTATTTGAAATGACAGGCCAAATTTAACGCTTTTTTTGCGCTTTTTACGATAAATCGCATGAAACTGCGCCACAGGCTGAAAAGCCTCGTCAGAACCACGACGTTTCGCGTGCTTTTCCCGTTGTTTCCTTGACTTTCCGGCAATTTGGGCATATCCCCGCGCCAAGTCTTTGCAAGTGTCGCAGCGGCACGCAGGTGTTCTTACCGAACCAGAACGGAAAAAGTTCTTCCTTTGACAACATTCTCTGATCTTGGCCTGAGCCAAAAAGTTCTTTCCGCTATTGCAGATGCCGGCTACACGACGCCGACACCCATTCAGGCCGGCGCCATTCCGCCCGCGCTGGAAAAGCGTGATATCTGCGGTATCGCACAGACCGGCACGGGCAAAACCGCGTCCTTCGTGCTGCCGATGCTGACCCTGCTTGAAAAGGGTCGCGCACGCGCCAGAATGCCGCGCACGCTGATCCTTGAACCCACCCGTGAGCTTGCGGCGCAGGTGGCTGAGAATTTCGAGAAATACGGCAAGAATCACAAGCTGAACGTCGCCCTGCTTATCGGCGGCGTTTCGTTCGAAGATCAGGATCGCAAGCTCGAGCGTGGCGCCGATGTTCTCATCTGCACCCCCGGCCGTCTTCTTGACCATTGCGAGCGCGGCAAGCTGTTGATGACCGGCGTTGAAATCCTCGTCATCGACGAAGCCGACCGCATGCTGGACATGGGCTTCATTCCCGATATCGAACGTATCGTGAAAATGATTCCCTTTACCCGGCAAACGCTGTTCTTTTCGGCCACCATGCCGCCGGAAATCCAGAAGCTGGCCGACCGCTTCCTTCAGAACCCCGAACGCATCGAGGTCGCCAAGCCCTCCTCCACGGCGAAAACCGTTACGCAGAACATCGTCGCTGCGCATAACAAGGACTATGAGAAGCGCGCTGTCCTGCGCGATCTCGTCCGCGCCGAAGAGGCCGAACTCAAAAACGCGATCATTTTCTGCAATCGCAAGAAGGATGTCGCCGACCTGTTCCGTTCGCTCGACCGTCACGGCTTTTCCGTCGGCGCGCTGCATGGCGACATGGACCAGCGTTCGCGCACGACGATGCTGCAGAACTTCAGGGACGGCAATCTGACGCTGCTCGTCGCCTCTGACGTTGCGGCGCGCGGACTTGATATCCCCGATGTCAGCCACGTCTTCAACTTCGACGTTCCCATTCATGCCGAAGACTATGTCCACCGCATCGGCCGTACCGGCCGTGCGGGCCGTTCGGGCAAGGCCTTCACCATCGTCACCAGAAACGACGTAAAATATCTCGACGCGATCGAAAAGCTGATCGGCGAAAAGATCGAGTGGCTGAATGGCGACCTCTCCACGCTGCCCGCGCCCATGGAAAGCTTTGAAAGCAATTCCGGCCGTCGGGGTAACAAGGAACGGGGCGGCAGGGGTCGCGACAGGAACCGTCGTGATGCGGCTCCGGTCGAAAACATCAATCAGGATGCACAATCCGCTGCGGTTACCGAGATCGTGGCTCACGGAGACGACAAGGTGAAAGCAGAACGCAGACCGGAAAAGACCCCGCGCAATTCCGACCGCAACAGCCGTAATCCGTTGCACGCCAATGACGACAACCGCGAGCGCCGCCGCCACTATCGCGACCATGATGACGGCCCGACCCCGGTCGGCTTCGGCGACGACATTCCCGCCTTCATGCTGATCGTGGCCAACGCCAAGGGCTGAGGCCAGTACAAATATGACGCCGACAATCAAACCAGGGCTTGATTTTCCGGGTGTCGGCGTGGGCCTTGCCATATTGCGCGATGGCCAGCTGCTTCTCTGCCGGCGCTTGAAAGCGCCGGAAGCCGGATACTGGAGTATTCCGGGCGGCAAGGTTGATCACCTCGAATCCTCCCTCGCCGCCGCAAGGCGAGAGGCCGAAGAAGAGACCGGGCTGACAATCGGCGATGTCGAATTTCTCTGCCACAGTGAATATATCGATACCGAAGAGCGGCACCATTGGGTGTCGCTGATCTTCGTCGCCCGCGATACGCGTGGCGAGCCGGCACTGACCGAACCGGACAAGCTTTCCGATATAGGCTGGTTTTATCCCGACAATCTTCCCGCACCCATTTCCGCCTTCGCGAAGGACGCGCTGGCCGCCCTGAAATAAATCCGAACAAGGGACCGGCAAGTGCGACATTGCCGCAGACCGGGCGTCTTCCACTCTGAAACGGGGGCGTCAAAAAAAGGGGGCGAAGCCTCGCCTGCCTACAATGAAGGCAACCTGGCAGAGCGATTTCTTTTCCGTAAATATAATAATAAGAGAATAGCTTTGCGTGAAGCTTTTCAGATTCAATTTTAAATTGCTTAAATTAGCTCCATGTAAAAAACCGCCCCAGTTTCCCGAAGCGGTTTATACGTAATGAAAATAATAGAATATAGAATGTAATATAGTCTGGCAGTGCTTATAATCGGAACACTTTCCGAGGCTGGTTACAGCCAATTTCAGTCGTCCCCTGAAACACGTATATCTAAGCTAAACATTTACTTTCCGTCAAGCAAATCTTCTCGCAAATGCGAAAAAAGACACTAAGAAAAATCGACGTTGGGCGAAAAGCATGGATTTTTTCTTTAAATATCAATAATTTAAATATATGAAAATAAAATGTGCACTTTTCGCGGCTGCACTTTAAAGGGCAAAACAGCGCACAGGCCGTTGCTAAACTGTGCTTATACGCATCGCATGTTACAGTTTTATAAAGTAAAAATCCTCTGAACAGGCGATGGAGTTACTTCTCCTTTCACGCATTTCAAGAGCGACTTGCCGATCCGCAAAAATGAATCCGCAATGAAGACAGTAGCGCACAATTATATTGAATGGCAGCAACTACAACGTGTCTTGAGGCCCTGTTTCCTTGAATCGAACAATTGGCGATCAAATCCGCCGTCTCGCGCACCGCGATATGCGATTATGCTGGGGTTCAGGCGATTTTTCCTTTGGAAAACCGTTTGTTGCCGATAAACATCAAGCGGGACAACAGGATTTCGCTCACGTCATGCTTTCACTTCGCCTGCTAACGATCATCGCCGGTTTTGCCTTTGCGGGCTCAGCAAGCGCGGCGTCGATCGGCATTGTTGCTCCGCAAAACGGGCCATATGAGCTTCTGGGGCAGCAGGTGCGGCAGGGCGCGAAGGCCGCTGCCGCCAAACTTGGGCTTGATGTCGTCGAAATCCATGAAAGCTGCGAGGATGGCAGCGGCGGCGCCATCGCCGATGGCCTCGTGGCCGCCAAAGTCAGCGCCGCGATCGGCTTCCTGTGCACCGAAACGCTCCAGGATGTTCTGCCGCCACTGAAAGCGGCCGCCATCCCGGTCATCACGCTCTCCAGCCGCGCACCTATCCTTATGGAAGATGCGTTGAAATACGGCTGGCCGCTTTTCCGCCTCGCCCCATCGGACAGGGCCGAATCGGAAAGGGCAGCGGAAATCATCCTGCGTGACTGGAAAGGACATTCCATCGGACTTGTGGATGACGGCACGATCTACAGCCGCGAACTGGTCGACAGGATTCGCTCGAAGCTGGAGGAAAACGGGCTGAAACCCACCTTCACCGACACGATGCGCCCCAACCAGGAACAACAGGTGGCGCTGGTGCGCCGGCTGGCGCGAACCGGCATCACCCATGTCTTCATCGGCGCGGAACGCAACGACGTCGCCATTGTCGCCCGCGACGCCGCCTCGGAGAATTCCCCCCTCACCATCATGGGCGGCGACGCCATGAATGCGGCCAACGCGCCGGTAGCACTTACGGCAAATGTGCTCGCCGTCACCCGCCCGGCCTACGACACATTGCCATCGGCCCAGGCCGTCACCGGTGAATTGCGCGCCGCCGGCATTGAACCGGAAGGCTATGTCCTGCCCGCCTATGCGGCAGCGGAACTGACGGCAGCGCTCACGGAGGCGGCGCAGGCGCAGTCGAAACCCACGCCGGAAATATTGACGACCGGCACCGTCTTCAAAACCGTGATCGGCGATCTGAGCTTTAATCCCTCGCACGAACTTGCGGATAATCCCTACCGCCTGCAGCGCTGGAACGGCCAGCGCTTCGAACCGGCGGACAAGGCCGAAAAACAATAGGCAGAGCCAGTGCGGCGGGAAATTTGAGGAAGCGGGTCTGAAAACCGCCGGCAACAGCGCGGCGGGCCGTTTCAAACCCGGATACTTGATGCTAAAGGCAGCTTACGCAACGCGTCGAGAGGAGTTTGCCCCATGTCCCTGCCTATCCGGATAGCCCCGTCGATCCTGGCTGCCAATTTCGCCAAGCTCGGACAGGAGGTCGCCGATGTCACGGAAGCGGGTGCCGACTGGATCCATCTCGACGTCATGGACGGTCATTTCGTGCCCAACATCTCGTTCGGGCCTGACGTCATCAAGGCACTTCGCCCGCACAGCAACGCCTTTTTCGATTGCCATCTGATGATCGCCCCCGTCGATCCCTATCTCGAAGCCTTCGCCAAGGCCGGTTGCGACAGCATCACCGTGCATGCGGAGGCCGGACCGCATCTGCATCGCTCGCTGCAGACCATCCGCACACTCGGCCGGAAGACCGGCGTGACCCTCAATCCCGCCACGCCGCTTTCCGTCATCGAAAACGTGCTTGATGATGTTGATCTCATCCTGATCATGAGCGTCAATCCCGGTTTCGGCGGCCAGAAATTCATCCCCGCCATGCTCGACAAGATCCGCGCGGCAAAGGCGATGATCGGCGACCGGCCGATCGAGCTTGAAGTGGATGGCGGCGTAACGGCGGAGACAGCCGGTGCAATCATTGCCGCCGGCGCCAATGCATTGGTGGCAGGCTCAGCGGTCTTCAAGGGCGATGGCGTCGAGGACTACCGCAAGACGGTGTCGTTGCTGCGCACGGCGGCGGAGGCCGGAAGGTCCTGACCCACGGAGCGAACACGCCGGAGGCAGGACTACGGGGCGTTTGGATGAGGGCTTGATGGACAGCGACAGGCAGGATTTCCGCAATACAGTATCGGCATCGCTGTTTCCGCTCCTCGCTCCGCTCGTCTGGGCCGCCTGTTCGGCGGCCACCGCCGCCCTCGGTCTCTATCTCAGAAACCGGCTGGAAACCGACCACGCCGCTGATATCGGGATATTGTTCTTCTGCGGCGGTCTTCTCGGCTGGCCGCTGGCCATGGTGGCGCTGCGCTTCCTGCCCGCTTCTGCCAGCCTGACGCTGCGCTTTGCGCTAAGCTGTCTCGCCATCGCATTCTTCACTCTGGCGGTCGCAGCGATATTTTTCGCTTTCCAGTACCGCATCTTTTATGCGCAGTGGCATGCGCCATTCTTTTCCCGCATCTGGTTTTTTCAGCAGATTTTCACCTCGCTCGGCGCGATCTACCAATTTTGCATTCTCGGCCTCGGCCTCTATTTTCCGTTTGCAGCCGTTCCGCTGGCGCTGGCGGGCGCAATCCTTTGCCGACGGGCGTATCGAGCGACATAGCCATGTAGCTTTAGATTGAGATTACCGGAACACTTTGCTAAACGGGCAGCAAAACTCCCACAAAGCCAAGTTCCTCCACCAAGCCAAGCCTCTCTACGAAGAAAGTCATTGCCATGATCCCTCGTTATTCCCGGCCGGAAATGGTCGCCATCTGGTCGCCGGAAACAAAGTTCCGCATCTGGTTCGAGATCGAGGCATATGCCTGTGACGCACTGGCAGACCTCGGCGTCATTCCGAAATCGGCGGCCCAGACGATCTGGGAAAAGGGCGGCAGCGCCACCTTCGACGTCGCCCGCATCGACGAGATCGAGGCTGTCACCAAGCATGACGTCATCGCCTTCCTGACCCACCTTGCCGAGTTCGTCGGTCCCGACAGCCGTTTCGTGCATCAGGGCATGACCTCCTCCGACGTGCTCGACACCACGCTCAACATCCAGCTCGTGCGCGCCGCCGATCTGCTGCTCGCCGATATGGACCGGGTACTGACGGCACTGAAGACCCGCGCCTTCGAGCACAAGAATACGGTGCGCATCGGCCGCAGCCACGGCATTCATGCCGAGCCGACCACCATGGGCCTGACCTTTGCCCGCTTTTATGCCGAAATGCACCGCAACCGCGAGCGCCTCGTCAATGCTCGTGCGGAAATCGCCACGGGTGCGATCTCCGGCGCCGTCGGCACCTTCGCCAACATCGACCCACGCGTCGAGGAGCATGTCTGCGAAAAGCTCGGCCTCATCCCCGAGCCGGTCTCCACGCAGGTCATCCCGCGTGACCGCCACGCCATGTTCTTTGCCGTTCTCGGCGTCATCGCCTCGTCGATCGAAAACGTCGCCATCGAAATCCGCCACATGCAGCGCACCGAGGTTCTGGAAGCCGAAGAGTTCTTCTCTCCCGGCCAGAAGGGTTCCTCGGCCATGCCGCACAAGCGCAACCCGGTTCTGACCGAAAACCTGACCGGCCTTGCCCGTCTGGTGCGCATGTCGGTCGTCCCGGCCATGGAAAACGTGGCGCTCTGGCATGAGCGCGATATCAGCCACTCCTCCGTGGAGCGCGCCATTGGTCCCGACACGACCGTCACGCTGGATTTCGCGCTGAACCGCCTGGCCGGCGTCATCGAAAAGCTGGTGATCTACCCGGACAACATGCTGAAGAACATGAACAAGTTCCGTGGCCTCGTGCATTCGCAGCGCGTGCTGCTGGCGCTGACGCAGGCCGGTGTTTCCCGCGAAGACGCCTACCGCCTGGTACAGCGCAACGCCATGAAGGTCTGGGAACAGGGCGCAGATTTCCTTGAGGAGCTGCTGGGTGACGAGGAAGTGCGCGCCGCCCTTCCCGAAGAGACAATCCGCGAGAAATTCGACCTCGGTTACCACACCAAGCATGTCGACACGATCTTCGCGCGCGTCTTCGGCAAGGCGTAAGGCAGGGTCTCCAAAGTTAATACCGCCGCGGCCTTGATCGCGGCGGCATCACAACACAGATATGGGCGCATGAAAGTTTCAGAAGCAGATATCCTCATGGTACCGGGCTACACCAATTCCGGCCCCGACCACTGGCAGACCCGCTGGGAGCGCAAGCTTTCCACCGCGCGCCGTGTCGAGCAGGCGGAATGGACAAAACCGGTGAGGCACGATTGGGTGGCGCGGCTGGTGGAAGAGGTCAACACCTCGACCAAGCCCGTGGTCATCGTTGCCCATTCGCTGGGTGTGCCGACCGTCATCCATGCGTTGCCGGAAATCGGCAAGAAGGTTGCCGGCGCGCTTCTGGTTGCGCCGCCGGATGTCGCCAATCCGGATATCCGGCCGAAACATCTGATGACCTTCGGGCCTTATCCGCGCGATCCGCTGCCATTTCCGACAATCACCATCGCCAGCCGCAACGATCCCTTCGGCACCTACGAACATGCCGATGACATTGCCGCTGCCTGGGGTTCGCTGCTGATCGATGCCGGCATGTCCGGCCATATCAACGCCGAGTCCGGCCATGGCCCGTGGCCGGAGGGCGGCATGGTCTTCGCCCAGTTCCTGAGCCGACTGAAGGCGAACGAACCCTGACAGGAGGTTCGGGCAAGACCCGTCCCGCCACTTGCCAGTCGCACCGGCCGGTTTCCGGCCGGACAACCTTCCGGCCCGACACAAGAATTGAAGGGAAGATATGCGAGCTGCATTGTAGAATGCACTCTTTTCCTTTATGGGACCGCTCAAAGACAGAAACGTAACGCCACCAGAATCGGCGTCAACCAAGAGACCTGCCATTATGAACCGTCGCCGCCGTATTTACGAAGGCAAGGCCAAGATCCTCTACGAAGGTCCGGAGCCAGGCACGCTTATCCAGTTCTTCAAGGACGATGCGACCGCCTTCAACAAGAAGAAGCACGAAGTCATCGACGGCAAGGGTGTGCTGAACAACCGTATCTGCGAATATGTCTTCACGCATCTGAACAAGATCGGCATTCCCACCCACTTCATCCGCCGCCTCAACATGCGCGAGCAGTTGATCAAGGAAGTGGAGATGATCCCGCTTGAGATCGTCGTGCGCAACGTCGCCGCCGGCTCGCTCTCCAAGCGCCTCGGCATTGACGAGGGCGTGGTCCTGCCGCGCTCCATCATCGAGTTTTATTACAAGTCGGATGAGCTGGAAGACCCGATGGTCTCCGAAGAGCACATCACGGCTTTCGGCTGGGCCAACCCCGCCGAGCTTGACGACATCATGGCGCTTGCCATCCGCGTCAACGACTTCCTGTCCGGCCTCTTCCTCGGCGTCGGCATCCAGCTCGTCGATTTCAAGATCGAATGCGGCCGGCTGTTCGAAGGCGACATGATGCGCATCATTCTCGCCGACGAGATTTCGCCAGACAGCTGCCGCCTGTGGGATATCGAGACCCAGAAAAAGATGGACAAGGATCTGTTCCGCCGTGACATGGGCGGGCTGGTGGAAGCCTATTCCGAAGTGGCGCGCCGTCTCGGCATCATCAATGAAAACGAACCGATCCGCGGCACCGGCCCAGTCCTGGTAAAGTAATATCGGCCTCGTGACGTAATATTGGCCTCTTAAGGTAAAATCAGGAGAAGATCAGGTGATCAAGGCACGGGTGACTGTTACGCTGAAGAACGGCGTTCTCGATCCGCAGGGCAAGGCAATCGAAGGCGCGCTCGGCAGCCTCGGTTTCGGTGGCGTCGGCCATGTCCGTCAGGGCAAGGTCTTCGATCTGGAACTGGAAGGCGCCGACAAGGCCAAGGCCGAGACCGACCTGAAGGCAATGTGTGAAAAGCTTCTGGCCAATACGGTCATCGAAAACTACGCTATCGCCATCCTCTAGATCGTTTTGGCTTTTCTTCGAATCGCCAAACCGATCTATCTCTTTGATTTTGCGCGTTGTCCGGACGTAAAAGCGTTTCCGCTTTTACTGGAAACGCTCTAAGCCGCAGGAGCCGTCCCGATGAAATCCGCTGTCGTCCAACTTCCCGGCCTCAACCGCGACCGCGACATGATCGCCGCGCTGACGAAAATCTCCGGAAGCGCGCCCGTCACCATCTGGCAGACGGAAACGGATATTCCGGACGTCGACCTGATCGTCATCCCGGGCGGTTTTTCCTATGGTGACTATCTGCGTTGCGGCGCGATTGCCGCCCGCATGCCGGTCATGCAGGCCATTCGCGAAAAGGCGGAAAAGGGCGTCAAGGTTCTCGGCGTCTGCAACGGCTTCCAGATATTGGTCGAAGCCGGCATGCTGCCGGGCGCGCTGATGCGCAACGCCTCGCTGAAATTCGTCTGCCGCGAAGTGAAGCTCGAAGTCACCAATAACGACACCGAATTCACCCGCGCTTATGACAAGGGCCAGATTCTGCGCTGCCCCGTTGCCCACCATGACGGCAATTATTTCCTCGATACGGATGAGCTGAAGTCCGTGGAAGACAACGGTCAGGTCGTGTTCCGTTATGCTGAAGGCACCAACCCCAACGGCTCGCTGAACGACATCGCCGGCGTCATCAACGCCAAGGGCAACGTTCTCGGCATGATGCCGCATCCGGAAAACCTCATCGAAGCCGCCCATGGCGGCAATGACGGGCGTGGCCTCTTTGCGTCGGCGCTCGGCGTCATCGCAGCCTGATAGACCGGGCGGGCTTCGAGCCCGCCTTTTTTAATGCCGGCTTCCGGCTCAGTTTCGGCTTCTCTTCTGGATGACCTGATGCCTCGTCTTCTTCGCCACAATGCCTATAAAGCCACCGCATTGCTGCTCGCGGCAGCCGCGCTCGCCGCCTGCCAGCCGAAATCGCAACCGGCTGCCTCCGTCTCCCGTGCTGCCCTGCCGACGATGGAACGGATTGCTCTTGGCGCAAATGCCTGCTGGTTCAAATCGGGTGATGCAGCATTCAAGGCCTATCGTCTGGCCCCGGAACTCAATTCTTTCTCCGGCCGTCCACGCATCCTGCTCGTGCCGCGCAACAGCCCGGAATCCCGCCCCATGCTGGTCGTCCAGGCAGAAGGCAATCCGGCAAAGCTCGACGCGTTCGGACCCGTCATGAACGAAGCCATCTCCGGCCGCATCGCAACCGACGTCAAGCGCTGGGCGAAGGGCGGCAAAGGCTGCTGATCTAGATACGTCTACTTTAAAGACGTCAGTCTCGCCCCTGTGCCGAGGATCTGATCACCTCGAATAAAATCAATCCGTCGCAGATCCTCGGGACAAGCCCGAGGATGACGGGGGCCGTTTGCCTGCATTCCCGCGCAAATCCAATAAAAAACCCGCCAACGCCGGTTGGGATTGGCGTGGCGGGCTGCCGAATGGCTTGATGGCGCCGGGGAAAGAAGGCACCGCTCTTCGACAAAATTATAAAGACCGCGACGGCCAGGAGAAAAGCTGCGATTTCGCGGCCTCCTTCAAGGCCTCGTCCCGCGTAACGCCGATATCCTCCAGAAGATCGTCAGGCAATTCCCGCAGAGCGAGCCGTCCCCGTCGTTTCTGCTGCCAGCGCAACATGCCCATAATCAGGCGACCAATAAGCGTGCGGGCGATCTCGGCCGGAAAGGGCGCCGGTGCGACCATGTCGCCGGCATCGCGGAACACGCGTTCCCGTTCGTAACCATCAGGATAAAGCGTATCCGCTGTCGAAAGGTATTGATCCATCTTGCGCATATTGCACCTATTGTCTCCGTGCGTTTGTCTTGATTGACTGCAATCAATAAATACAATTGACTTGACGATAGATACAATGCATAAATTGTCACCATGACAAATTGGCTTCCCAATATCACCGAGGGCGACGGCCCGATTTATCTTCGCCTCGCCGACAGTATCGAAGGCGCGATTTCCGACGGCACCCTGCAGGCCGGCTCGAAATTGCCGCCGCAGCGCAATCTTGCCTATGATCTGGGTGTTACAATCGGCACAATCGGCCGGGCCTATGCGCTCATCCACGAGCGCGGCCTCGTCAGCGGCGAAGTGGGCCGCGGCACCTATGTCAATGAACGCAAGACCCCCGCCCCGTCTTTACCCATGGAACCGGCAGCGGCGGCCTTCGGCAGCACGCGTCACGCCATCGACACCAGCGCCGAATTCCGGCTGAACACGACCGCAGCACCGGATGTCGGCCAAAGCCCGTTGATCGCCCGGCACATCGAGGCGGTCACCAGGGAACACACCTACGACATCACCAATTATGCCCGCTCCTTCCCCGACAGCTGGTGCATGGCGGGCGTTCGCTGGCTTTCCCAGAACGGCTGGTCGCCAAAGCCGGAAAACATCGTCTCGACCCTCGGCGCCCATGCGGCGGTGATGAGCGTG
>NZ_KQ414506.1:0-7306 GCF_001263295.1 Agrobacterium sp. SUL3 | reverse complement strand
ATCACGGCAATGACGGCGCCGGGCGACCGCATCGTCTTCGAACCGCTGACCTATTCCCATATCAGCCGCAGCGCCGCCCTTGCCGGACGGCGGGTGACACTGGTGGAAGCGGACGAAAAGGGAATTGTCCCTGACGATTTCGAGCGCGTCTGCGCCCAGCAGCACCCGAAAATGATCTTCCTGATGTCCGCCGGCCAGAACCCGACCTGCGCCACCCTGCCGGAAGAACGCCGCCGCGCGATTGCCGATATTGCCCGCCGATACGGCGTATGGATCGTCGAGGACAATCTTTATGGGGCGATGACCCGCGAGGCGATCCCGCTGATTGCCGAATTCGCACCCGACATCACCTTCGTGGTCGGCGGCCTGTCGAAATCCGTCGCCGCCGGTGTCCGGGGCGGCTGGGTGGCCTGCCCGGCGCAATATTCCTCGCGTATCCGGATTTCCCATTCGATGATGACGGGTGGCCTGCCCTTCATGCTGGCAGAGTTGAATGCCCGCCTCGTCAACAGCGGCGACGCGCACGATATCCGCAAAGACTGCATTGCCGAATTGAACGGGCGCGAAGCGATCGCCCGGCGCGTCTTTGCCGGGCTGGACTTCAATTCCCTGCCCGATATCGCCTTCATGTGGCTGCGGCTGCCTGAACCCTGGCTTTCCGGCACCTTCCGCAATGCGGCGATGAAAGAAGGCGTGCTGATCGACGACGAGGACGAATTCAAGGCCGGGCGGGCGGAAAAGGTCTTCCACCGTGTCCGCATCAGCTTTTCCGGGCCTTCCAGCCGTGAGGAACTGACACACGGCTTCAGCATTCTTCGTCACCTGCTCGACAATGGTTCAGCCGGCTATGAAAGCGTGGCCTGATCCCTGCGCTGGCCCTGCGGGTACTGTCCGCAGGTCGCCAATATCGGCACAAACCGCCAATTAGCAGGCAAAGCGGCGCATTTTCCTGTCGCACCATTGAGCCTCTTGCGCTAAAGAACCGGAAACTTTCCTCGGCTCGAACCGCGTGAGACCTATGTCGATTCCAAACTCCATCAAGATCACCCCGGAACTCGTTGCATCCCACGGGCTGAAGCCCGACGAATATCAGCGTATCCTCGACCTGATCGGACGGGAGCCGAGCTTTACCGAGCTTGGCATCTTCTCGGCCATGTGGAACGAGCACTGCTCCTACAAGTCCTCCAAGAAGTGGCTGAAGACCCTGCCGACAACAGGACCGCGCGTTATCCAAGGCCCCGGCGAAAACGCTGGCGTGGTGGATATCGACGATGGCGACTGCGTCGTTTTCAAGATGGAGAGCCACAACCACCCGTCCTATATCGAACCCTATCAGGGTGCGGCAACGGGCGTCGGCGGCATCCTGCGTGACGTCTTCACCATGGGCGCGCGCCCGATCGCGGCCATGAATGCGCTCCGCTTCGGCGCGCCCGATCATCCGAAGACCCGCCACCTCGTGGCCGGCGTCGTCGCCGGTGTCGGCGGTTACGGCAATTCCTTTGGTGTGCCGACGGTTGGCGGCGAAGTGGAATTCGACCCGCGTTATAACGGCAATATCCTCGTCAACGCCTTCGCAGCCGGCCTTGCCAAGTCCAATGCGATCTTCCTTTCAGAAGCCAAGGGCGTCGGCCTGCCGGTCGTTTATCTCGGCGCAAAAACGGGCCGCGACGGCGTCGGCGGCGCGACCATGGCGTCCGCGGAATTCGACGAATCCATCGAAGAAAAGCGCCCGACCGTTCAGGTCGGTGACCCCTTCACTGAAAAGTGCCTGCTGGAAGCCTGCCTTGAGCTGATGAAGACCGGTGCGGTCATCGCCATTCAGGACATGGGTGCGGCCGGCCTCACCTGCTCCGCCGTTGAAATGGGCGCCAAGGGCGATCTCGGCATCGAACTCGACTTGAACGCCGTGCCGGTGCGCGAAGAGCGCATGACGGCTTATGAAATGATGCTGTCGGAAAGCCAGGAGCGCATGCTCATGGTTCTCGAACCCTCCAAGGAAGAAGTCGCCAAGGCGATCTTCGTCAAATGGGGTCTGGATTTCGCCATCGTCGGCAAGACGACGGACGACCTGCGCTTCCGCGTGCTGCATAATGGCGAAGAAGTCGCCAACTTGCCAATCAAGGAACTGGGCGACGAAGCCCCCGAATATGACCGCCCGTGGACACCCGCCAAGGTGCCGGCAGCACTTTCGGAAACCGACATTCCGGCAGCGGATATTGCCGACGCGCTTGTGTCTCTTCTCGGTTCGGCCAACAACTCCTCGCGCCGCTGGGTTTATGAGCAATATGACACGTTGATCCAGGGCAATTCCCTGCAGCTTCCGGGCGGCGATGCCGGCGTGGTGCGTGTCGAAGGCCATGACAAGAAGGCGCTCGCCTTCTCCTCCGACGTAACTCCGCGTTATGTCGAGGCCGATCCCTTCGAAGGCGGCAAGCAGGCGGTTGCCGAATGCTGGCGCAACATCACTGCCACAGGCGCTCTGCCGCTGGCGGCCACCGACAACCTCAATTTCGGCAATCCGGAAAAGCCCGAGATCATGAGCCAGCTGGTCCATGCCATCAAGGGCATCGGCGAAGCCTGCCGCGTGCTGGAATTCCCGATCGTTTCGGGCAACGTCTCACTTTATAACGAGACCAATGGCCAGGCGATCCTGCCCACCCCCACCATCGGCGGCGTCGGCCTGCTGAAAGACTGGGGCCGCATGGCGCGCATCCGTTTCGCTGCCGAGGGCGACGTGGTGCTTCTGGTCGGCGCACCTGCCGGTCTCGGCACGCATATCGCCCAGTCGGTTTACATGCGCGACATCCATAACCGTATCGATGGCCCGGCACCGCATGTCGATCTGGCTGCCGAGAAGAAAAACGGCGATTTCGTCCGCGGCATCATCACCGATGGTCTGGCCACCGCCGTTCACGATTGCTCCTCGGGCGGCCTTGCTCTTGCGGTCGGCGAAATGGCGATTTCCTCCGGTATCGGCGCGACGATCGATGCGGTCGAAGGCCACAATCCGGTCCTCACCTTCTACGGTGAAGATCAGGGCCGTTACGTCCTCACCGTCAAGAAAAGCGATCTCGACAAGGTGCAGGCGGCTGCCAAGGCGGCAGGCGTTTCCTGCCCGGTCATCGGCGTTACCGGCGGCTCCACCGTAAAGCTGGGCACGGCGCGCGCTGTCGAGATTAAAGAATTGCACTTGGCCTATGAATCGTGGTTCCCTCAATTCATGGACGGCGAAACTTTGCTCGCCGCAGAATGAATTAAGGAGAAACACCATGCCCATGAAACCCGGCGACATTGAAGACATGATTAAGGCGGGAATTCCCGGGGCAAAGGTCACGATCCGCGATCTGGCCGGTGACGGCGACCATTATGCGGCGGAAGTCGTTGCGGAAGCATTCAAGGGCAAGACCCGCGTGCAGCAGCACCAGATGGTCTATGACGCGCTGAAGGGCAATATGGGCGGCGTTCTGCATGCCCTTGCCCTGCAGACCTCGGCTCCCGAGTGAGAGCGCTCGTGAAAACGGTTCCGGCAAGCGGCAGGCTCTGTCCCATCTGCGGGATAGCGTGAAAGCTTCGGAATAAATCAAAGGCCCGCATGATACTCTCACGCGGGCCTTTTTTTCATTCTGGCAAAGGGTGGTCGCCGCTTACAAGGCAGCCGGCGTCTGCGAATCCAGATCAGCAAAAGAGGCGGCCGGCAAAGGCCCCGCCGTCAGCAGCGTAAAATCGTAACCGGACTTGCGGTCAGGCCCCAGAACATATTGCCGGTGCATGCGCAGGAAGTTGCGCTTGTTCTTCTTGTAGCGCTCCGGCGAAAGCGAGTGCTTGAAACGGATCGGCACGATTTTCGGCTGCGGCGCATCCGCGTGACCGGTCAGGGCCACGGTGTTGCACCGGTAAAGATGGATAGGGTCGGTCAGACACTGGATATCAAACCATGTCACCTTCTGGTGACGAGCGATTATTCCGACGCTCTGGCGAAGCCTGTCCGCACTCGACAGGAACGCACATTGCAGCGCCGCCCCGCCCAAGGTCGCAAAAGACAGTGTCCGGCCATCCAGCGCATCCGGTTTCAGCTCCAGCACCCGGCCGATAGTGGCGAGTGCGAGACTGGCGCCCATGCTGTGCGAAACCACCAGAACCTCGTCTGAAGGCTGTTCCAGCGCCGTCAGGACAAGCGCCGCCCTCTCCTCGATCCAGTCACGCGCAATCGGCTCATCGCGGCCCACCGCCAGCGCGAACCGCCAGTCCGCATAAAGATGCAGGGTGTGAAACCGCTCGGCAAACGGCAGGAACGCCTTCACGAAAAACAGGGCGGCGGCGGGAAGGCTGATGGCGAACAGCCAGAGCGGCAAAGCGAAAAGCCATGGCGAAAGGGCAATAGCGGCAGCAAGCGCACCGCCAGCAAGCGTCAGCAGGAACGGAAAGATGAAGAACAGGCCAAAACGCCAGGCATGGCGAAAGTAGCGCGCCGCGCCCCCTTCACGGACGATGCCCGCCCCGGCCTTGAATCCGAGCCAAATCTGCCGCCAGACCGGTTCATCCCGCAGCTCGGAGATGACACCATTATGATCGTAGACAAAAATCTCCGAACGCGTCCGCCAGTCGCCCGCCGAGGCCTCGACCGTGAATGTTTCGCCTCCCGGCGCATTCTCCAGCGGCCCCACCGCATAATCGACATCCCAGGTCTTGCCGGCAAGCACCGCCGCCCGCAGGTAACGCAGATGATGGGCCGCCGCATCGAGCGGATCGAAACCGGGAAAATAAAGAACAAGTCGTGACTTGACGGCTGGCATGCATGAACCTTCGGCCGGAGCATTTCCAGTAAAAGCGGAATCGCTTTTACGTCAGGACAATGCGCAAAAACAAAGAGATAGCGCGCTTCTGCGTCTCTGAGAAAAGCAAAACCGCGCTAGAGGCACCCGAAAGGATCGCTTGATACAGTGGGCGATGCACGTATAGTAAAAATCACGACGGAAATATGATTTATTTATTGGCGAGGGAAATTTGTCTGGCATCGTCGATCAAGTGCTCAACGGCGTCGTCAAGGGCGCGCTGTCTGAAATCCTCACCAAGACCGGTATCCGCAAAACCCGGCGCACGCGCCGGACGAAAAGCACCGGCTCACTCGCCGGCGGCATTGTCGGATCCGTTCTGGAAGCAGCGCTCAACGCCGCCGTCAAACCCAGGCCGGCCAAGAAGCAGGTGAGCAAAAGACGAACCGCCGCCGCCCGCAGCAGACAGCGATATCGCTGAGGCGTCGCAAGCCACTTTTTTGGCGTCTCATGCATTGCAACACAGACGCATTTTTTACGCTTTCCGGGTGGAAATCGCGCCGCGACATGTTATCTAGGAACAAACAGAAAGCAGCGGCCTTGAACCGCATGTGAAAGGAATAGGCCTATGAGCGGCATTAACGACATGATCGACAGCGAAGTGAAGAGCAACGACATCGTTCTTTTCATGAAGGGCACCCCGCAATTTCCGCAGTGCGGTTTTTCCGGCCAGGTGGTACAGATCCTCGATTATCTCGGCGTCGACTACAAGGGCATCAACGTGCTTGCCGATGCCGATATCCGTCAGGGCATCAAGGACTATTCCAACTGGCCGACCATCCCGCAGCTTTACGTCAAGGGCGAATTCGTCGGCGGCTGTGACATCGTAAGAGAGATGTTCCAGTCCGGCGAACTGCAGAACCACTTCCAAGAACAGGGTATCAGCGTCCGCGGCGCGGCCTGATTTCGGCCGGTTCATCCGGCCCACCCTGATTGTCAGAAATTTATGCCAGGCGTTGCTTCATGCAACGCCTTTGCCGTTCTTTTTGGGGCAATCCTGTGACAGAACTTTCACAATCCACCGCTTCGCGCGCAGGCTCGATGGGGCGCACGGAATTCATTGCGCTTGCCGCCATGCTGATGGCGCTGAACGCGCTCGCCATCGACATCATGCTGCCCGGTCTTCAGGAAATCGGCGCATCGCTGGGCGTCGTTAATGAAAACCACCGCCAATATGTGATTTCCACCTATCTTCTCGGCTTCGGTGTCGCCCAGCTTCTATATGGGCCGATTTCGGACCGTTTCGGACGCCGCAAGCCGATGCTGGTCGGGCTGGCGATCTACATCGTTTCAGCCCTTGCCGTGGTCTTCGTGCCGTCATTCTCCGGCCTTTTGCTGCTGCGCTTCATTCAGGGCATCGGTTCGGCGGCGACACGCGTCATCACCATCTCGATCGTGCGTGACATCTATGGCGGCCGTCAGATGGCGGAAGTCATGTCGCTGATCATGATGGTCTTCATGGTCGTTCCGGTCATCGCGCCCGGCACCGGCCAGATCGTGCTGTTTTTCGGCAACTGGCACCTGATCTTCGCCTTTATGGCGGGAATTGCCGCGGTTGTAACCGCCTGGATGTATTTCCGCCTGCCGGAAACCCTGCATCCGGATGATGTCAGGCCTTTCACCGCCCGCTCGGTGCTTGGCGGCTTCAAGATCGTGCTCACCAACCGTATCGCGCTCTGTTATACGCTTTCGAGCACCTTCATCTTCGGCGCGCTGTTTGGCTTCATCAACTCGGCTGAACAGGTCTATAAGGGCATTTATGGCCTCGGCGCATGGTTTGCGGCGGCCTTTGCCGGCGTTGCCCTGTTCATGGCCTTCTCGTCCTTCATCAACGCAAGGCTGGTCGGCAGGTTCGGCATGCGCAAGCTGTCGCACGGATCGCTGCTCGGCTTCATCGCCATCACCTTCATCTGGCTGGTGGTGCAGGTGCTTGGACCGGAGCCGATGCCCTTTGCCATCTTCATCGTGTTCTTTGCGCTTGCCATGTTCCAGTTCGGCTGGATCGGCTCGAACTTCAACTCGCTCGCCATGGAACCGCTCGGCCATGTCGCCGGCACCGCCTCCTCCGTCATCGGTTTCATGGGAACCGTCGGCGGTTCGCTGATCGGCGCTGGCATCGGCCAGGCTTTCGACGGCACGGCGCTGCCGATGGTGGCCGGCTTCTTCGTCGTCTCCATCATCGGTCTGATCTTCGTGCTGATCGGCGAAAAGGGCATGCTGTTTCAGGCGCACAACAAGCCTACACGGTAAAGGCGGTTAGAAAAATAAAAGGGCGCGGAATTTTGTTCCGCGCCCTTTTTTATTTGTCTGCCAATTGCGCTTCGCTTTCAACGTCGTCCGTTCTCCGCTCTCGGCGTCATCCTCGGGCTTGTGTGGACGATTTGTGGTTTACTTGGAGCATCAGCCGGGCAGCGCAAGCCCGGCTGATGCAGGCAGGCGGCCGTTTTTTCGGGCTGGTTTAGACAGCCGAGGTC
>NZ_KQ414505.1:0-433080 GCF_001263295.1 Agrobacterium sp. SUL3 | reverse complement strand
ATCCCGCTGTCCGCGACTTAGCGAAACGCTTGTCCGTGACTTGCCGAAATGACCGTCCCGTTTAACCGAAATCCGCAGCCACCGCGTTGCAGTCGGGCCAAACGGTAGGGTCCGCATCATGCAACACAACGCACTCTTCCATGATGTTCTGGAAGTATCGATTTCCCTGGTAAATCTCGTTGCTGAATCGCTCGAAGCTCAGGATCGTGAGCCGCACAGGCGTTCTGAGGTGTTCTCGATTCACCGAAGCGAACAACAGGCTCCTTTCGCATTCAAGCCAAAACTCCCCGACATCCGCCAGCCTTTCGCTGCTGACCAGGACCAGGAGGTCATAGTCAGCGAAGTACCTGCCGCCGGGGTCATCGACCCATGCACCCGATGCATATGGCCCATGCAGCAACAGCTTCAAAATCTGACCATCTCGGACATCGCACCGCCCGCCGACGTGACATTGTTCCTCATCGTGTCGCTGCTGATATCAGCGGCGGTGGTTCCGATCACCTTGCTGCCCATTCATCCGCCGGCCCAGGTGGAACAGGAACGGGTCGCGTTGAGGGACCTCGTCCTCGTATCACCTCTCGCTGCGGCTGGCGCTTTCCTGGCCGGCCTGGCTATCGGTGGTTTCTGGGGCATGGGCGGGAACTTCGCACAGAGCATCGGCCTCGATGTGGGCGGTATCTCCGCCTTCATGGCTGCGGTTCTTGGTGGAACGCTCGCCTTCCATTGGCCACTCGGTTGGCTTTCGGATCGAGTGCCCCGGAATCTTGTCATCGCCGGTGCGGCGCTGGCGTCCGCAGCGTCTGCCATCGGCGTAGCGTTGGCGGTGGAAGCGCCTCTGCCGCTGCTCCTTGCGGCGGGTGCGCTGTTTGGCGGCTTTGGCATCCCGATTTATTCGTTGTGTCTCGCCGTCGCAAACGACGATCTTCCGGCCGGTCGGCTACTCGGCACCGCGCGCGGGCTTCTGTTGCTCAACGGGATCGGGACAGCCGCTGGCCCCTTAATAGGAGCAGCTGCAATGAATATCGTCGGCCCTGGCGGCCTGTTCCTTTATGCGGCGGCGTTGCTCGCGCTCCTGGCAGTGCTGGCCATCGCCCGCAGGCAGCCGAGGCGCGCCAACCAGGCCAAGGCGGCCCCCCGTTCTCCGAGCACGCCGATGATAACCGGATCTCTCGATACGATGATCTGCATCGAGAAGCGGGCGCAGGGCGTGCGGGATTAGCGCGGCACGGCGCCTGCACGAACCGCGGGGTCAGGCGATGATAGCTGTTACGCGAATTTCGATACGCATGGTTGGAAGCCCCAGCGCTTCGATTCCCAACTGCGTCCAGATTGGAGCGCGGTCGGGCATGTAGTGGCGATACAGCTTGGCCATTGTTTCGTTGATCACGGGAGGGAAACCNATAGATCTGCCAGTCGGGATTCAGCGTCGAACAATATTCGAAGCAGTCCCGTTTTCCTGATGGTTTCCATCACCGACGTGATAGGAATTGACGTGGACCACATGCGGCCAGCGTGCTCCGGCGGTCGCGAGCGTCCGTTCCACGTTCTTGAACGCCTGCTCGATCTCTTCCTCAATCGACTCCGGAATGACGAGATCGTCGTTCCATCCGCCCTGTCCGGAGATCTCCACGCGGTCACCAATGCGCATTGCCTGAGAATAATGAAGCGCGTCATGCAGGCGCGTCCCGTATCCGGGGGTGATGAAGAATGAAGGTGTTGTCATGAGTTTGCCTCTGATGAGCCAGGTCAATGCGGTTGCAAGTGACCGTATGCATGCAGAAAGAGATGCAGGGCGTTCGGCACTAGCGCGCCGGCTGCGGTGGAGGGCTTTATTCCACGTCTTCTACGGTGAGGTCCCGGCCGTTGAACTGCACGGTCTCCCCGGCTCGGGCACCCTCGATCGCTTCGAAGATCGGCGCCATCGTGGAAATGCCCATGAGCTCACGCCCCTGACAGGTAAACTTGCTCGTTGACACCGCGATCACAAAGTGGCGGCCGGACAGCTTGACGACAGCGCCTTCGCCGACGGCCAACTTGGGGCCGAAATCGATCGTCCTGAGCTTTTCGAGTTTATCCGCATAGTCATGGAGCGTGTCATCGAGCGCTTCAGCGAAGTCGCTCGCGACCTCGGCCTGAGCTAGTTCGTCGTTTTCGATCGGTTCGCTCCGGTCGAGCCGAGCGGTAGAGACATAGTCCAGGTAGTTCTCACGAGCACTGTGCAAGGCTGCGGTCTCCAGCGAGAGCATCGTTTGTCGGATGTGGTCCTTGTTCCAGTCCATAATCACCTCCTAATTTGCGATGTGTTTAAAGTTCAGCTTGCAGATGTGTAGCGCCCGGAGGTTAACCTCCCCCGGGCTAGGCGACACCGCTATTCGTCGCTGATGACGTCTTCGCCCTGGTATGGAACTCGGATCAGCCGAGGATCTCGAATGATACTCGTGACGAGCCAGACATATTCCTGCTCGGCAGTATCGAAGCCGAGGATGCTGAAGGATTGGCCGAAAGGGCATGGCGGGAAGTCTGGAAAGCCCTCGCGCAGAACGTAGCGCTCGGGATCGCTGTGAAACTCGCTCTTGTAGACTTTCCGTAGTCCGTGCTTGCTCGGCGCGTCCTGGTCACCTGCCGGTGCTGTTTCCCGATGCGCCACAAGGCGCTCGGACAAGTCGCGGGGGCAGATTTCGTGGAACACGTCGAAGGCGTCGATCAACAGGCCTTTATGCTCTGTCGCCGGATCGGTGATCGCGTAGATGTTGGAGGCATCTTCGCCGTCGTCCCCGCTCTCGAGGCGCAACGCCGCATCGACGCGAATGCTGCATGCATCGAGGGTTGACCCTAGTTCGAGATCGACGAGATTGCCGTCCTTGACGCGGTATTCGCGGTCATAGCCTTTGGCGATGAATGACTGGACTGCTTCTAGAACGTCGGTCACCTGGGAGGACATGGAAGTACCTTCATCTTGAACTGGATTGGACACGCTCGCGCACAAAGCGCGCTGCGACTCGGCAGCGGACGGAGAAGCTCGCGAAGTGCGTTACTCATAGCCACTTGGCCTTCTTGAAGCGCACGAACAGGAGAAGGCAGAACACCGCTATCACTCCGAGCACGACGAAGTAGCCATATGGCGTGTCCAGTTCCGGCATGTGCTTGAAGTTCATGCCGTATATTCCGGCGATCGCCGTCGGGACCGCCAAGATCGCCGCCCAGGCCGCGAGCTGGCGGGTGACCACACCGATCCTTTGCGCTTCCAGAAGGCTGCTGGCCTCAAAGACCGTGGACAGGACAAGCAGGAGGCCGTCGACCATGGACTGCACGCGGTGGACATGGTCCGCGACGTCGTGGAAATATGGTGTCATTTCGGCGCTGATGCAGGGAAAGTGGCCGCGAACGAGCTTTCGCACCAGCTCGGCCATAGCCCCGAGCGTGCGCTGGAACCGCGTGAGTTCGGACCTTAGTTCGAAGATTCGCGCCACCTCTTCTGGCCCGAGGAAATCGTGCAGCGACCGTCGCTCCATCGCCAGGACGTCGTCCTCGATCATTTCGAAGATGGGCAGATACTGGTCGACCACGCGATGCAAGATCGCGTGCAGCACATAGTCGACACCCTTGCCGAACTGCGTCGGCGATGCCTCGAGTTGCTCCCGAAGTTTGCCCAGCGCTCCGGCATTGCCGTGCCGCACGGTGATAAGGTGATTGTGACCGGTGAAGATCGCCATCTTGCCGTAGCTGATCCGGTCGCCGACCAGCTCGGCGGTCTGCGCGACGACGTACAACTCATCGTTGTAGACCTCGAGCTTGGGCGGGCACAGCGGGTGCATCGCGTTGTCGATCGCCAACGGATGAAGATTATATGTCCTTTGGATCGCGAGTAGTTCCTCGGGGGTGGGTTCGCTAAGCGCGATCCAGCAGAAGCCCGAGCGACTCTCGCCCAACTTGACGTGCTCATCGAGCGCGATTTCGCGAACTCGCTTGCCTTCGTTGTAATAATAGGCGGCGATGATGCTCATGCTGGCCTCGCGGGAATGTGGAGGCCACGCTGGACGGCCGGTCGAGCCAGCCCGCGTCCAAGCCATGCGCGGACGTTCGAAAAGCTGCTGAGGCCAAGGATGTCACCCGCAGCGTAGAATTCCACCAGCGCATTCACCCAGCCGAGCGTCGCGATGTCCGCGATCGAATAGTCGTCGACGATCCAGTCGCGGCCTTCCAGCCGGCGATCCAGAATCCCCAGCAGACGCGTGGATTCGTCGATAAAGCGCTGTTGCGGCCGCTTGTCCTCATAGTCCTTGCCGCCAAATCGCAGGAAGAAGCCGAGCTGACCGAACATCGGCCCGATGGCCGACATCTGAAAGAACACCCACGCTAGGGTCTCGTAACGCTGGCCTGGTTCGGTGGAGATGAACTGACCCGTCTTGTCGGCCAGATAGAGGAGGATCGCACCGGATTCCCATAAGGCGATGGGTCTACCGTCAGGGCCAGCCGGATCGATGATCGCCGGTATGCGTCCGTTCGGGTTCAGCGACACGAACGCCGGATCCTTCGACTCGTTGTTCGAGATGTCGATCAGGTGGGGCTCGTACGCCAGGCCAGTCTCCTCAAGCATGATCGAGACCTTGACGCCATTGGGCGTAGGGGCTGCGTAGAGTTGCAGGCGATCGGGATGAGATGCCGGCCAGCGCTGCGTGATCGGAAAGGACGAGAGGTCTGGCATAAATCTGCGATCCTGGTGTTGCGATGGCGACTGACTGGAACGAGCCGTCACTCTGAAGTAGGGTTCGATGACCGCGTCGCTGAACGACGCGGTCACGAAGATTGCGGACCGGACCGGCGCAGTGGCAACGGCAGTGAAGCCTATTCCGCCGCGGTCCCGGCCGCTGGCTGTACGTCGTCAACCTTTTGGCGCTTCGGAAGCACCCAGCCGGGACGGACGAAGTGGCAGGTGTAGCCGCCCGGGCGCTTCTCCAGATAATCCTGGTGATCGGGCTCGGCCTCCCAGAACTCGCCGACCGGCTGGACCTCGGTCACCACTTTGCCATCCCACAGCCCCGAGGCATCCACATCGGCGATCGTATCCTCGGCGACGCGCTTCTGCTCCTCGTCGACATAATAGATGCCCGACCGGTAGGAGAGCCCACGATCATTGCCCTGGCGGTTCAGCGTCGTCGGATCGTGGATCTGGAAGAAGAATTCCAGGATGTTCCGGTAGCTCGTCACTGTCGGGTCGAAGACAATCTCGATCCCCTCGGCATGCGTGCCGTGATTACGATACGTGGCGTTCGGAATATCGCCGCCCGTGTAACCCACACGGGTCGAGATGATGCCGGGCCGCTTGCGGATCAGATCCTGCATGCCCCAGAAACATCCTCCTGCGAGAACAGCGCGCTGATGCATGTTAAGCCTCCTCTACTTGATCGAGATATTCACCGTATCCCTCGGACTCCATCTCGTCGCGCGGGATGAAGCGAAGGGACGCAGAGTTGATGCAGTAGCGCAGACCGCCGCGGTCGGAAGGACCGTCCGGGAACACGTGGCCCAGATGGCTGTCGGCGTGTACCGACCTGACCTCCGTCCGGACCATGCCGTGTGCACTGTCCCGCACCTCGTTCACGTTTGCCGGAACGATCGGCTTGGTGAAGCTGGGCCAGCCAGTACCCGAATCGAACTTGTCCGTTGAAGCGAACAGCGGCTCTCCCGACACTATGTCGACGTAGATGCCAGGCTCCTTGTTGTCGTTGTGCTCACCCGTGAAGGGCCTTTCGGTCCCCGAATCCTGGGTAATCCGGCGTTGCTCGGGGGTCAGGCGGTCAACTGCTGCCTGTGACTTCTCAAACTTCATGATAGTCTCCAATACTTAATCTAGAGAGCTCGACACGCTGTCATTTATCTTTGCAGTCATTGCGCCGACTATCGCAGTGCGCCCCAGATTTATCCAATACGCTGCGCGTATAGTTTCCATAGCGCCGAAGCTCTTCACGTCGTGATTCAGTTCCACTCGTACCGGGCTGCCAGCTGCGCGATGTTCCGTATCTCGACCGTTGCCGTGGAGCCGGATACTGTCGCGATCACGACTTCGCGCTCCAAGACAAATCCGTCGATCGGCCGAGTCACGAGGCCTTGCACGGTCGGCGATCGTTCCGGAAGAATGCATATGGCGTGGCCGTCAGCGACGACCCGTTGCACCCAGTCCTCGCGATCTGATCGAAAGCGAGGTCGCATGAGCAAGTCCCGTCGCGCGAAGTGATCGAGGATCCGATCGCGAAACTCGCATTTCAGGCGATCGACGAATGGAAACTCGAGCAGGTCTTCGCCGCGCACGATCTCGTTGGCCGCCAAGGGATGGTTTGCAGAACAGCCGAGCACGAAGCGCTCCCGAAATAGAGGATGCACATCCAGCTTGCGTTCCGGTCTTGTTTCACGCGGCATGATGCACGCGTGGTATTTTCCTGAAAGCACCTCCGATGTGTCCTCGTTCGACTGGAGCGAGTGCAGCTTAATTTCGATGGATGGCATCTCCGCCAATGCGCTCTCGAAGAATGCCGTAAATTCCTTTGGTCCGACGGTGGGCGCGACGGCGACATCCAGCACGCGGTGCCCCCCCATCGCCCAGTGCTCCGAGTGATTGCGAACGCTCTTCATCGCGACCACCATGCGCCGGAATTCTGCCTCGACGTCATGGCCAAGGCCAGTCAGGCGGCTGTTCTTCCCGTCGCGATAGATCAGCGGCCCGCCAAGCTCATCTTCCAAGCGGCGGATCGCGCGGGTCAGACTTGGCTGTGACACACCGCTCAAGCGAGCGGCCGCTGTGAAATTCAGCGTCTCGGCCAAGTTGATGAAATAGCTGACTTGATTGAGTTCCATAGTCCTTTGGCCCACGCGCCTGACTGATACCTCTTCCGTGAGACCGCCTTTGGAAAGCAGGTCGCAGAAGTATGCTTGGCGCATATAATCATGATATAGGGGCTTGTCTATATGCGCCAGACATATAAATGATAGCCTGAGATGACGATTACCGGTTGGCGGTGCGCTCCGCTCAGCTCCGTCGAAGGTTCTGAGAGCGCAACCGCCAAGCCGCGTGCTGGAGGTTTGATGGACATGGCAGGAAGATCATTTACGTTTGTCAGTGGGGCTGGCTCTCCGCTGTCCGGGCACCTCGAACCGCCGGAAGGGACGCCGCGGGGCTGGGCGATCTTCGCCCACTGCTTCACGTGCGGGAAAGACAGTCGCGCCGCTGTTCACATCTCGCGCGCGCTGTCGCGTGCGGGCATCGGGGTCTTGAGGTTCGATTTCGCCGGGACCGGGATCGGCGGTGGGACGGGAGAACCTGTGAACTTCGCGTCGGACGTCGAGGACCTTCGGGCCGCCGCAAAGGCGATGGCGGCGGCGGGCATGTCACCGTCCCTCCTCGTCGGGCACAGCCTGGGTGGCACCGCTGCGATCGTAGCCGCCGCCGACATGCCTGATATTGCGGCGGTAGCGACGATTGGTGCGCCGGCCGACCTTCAGCATATCTTGCGCCTCTTCGGACCGAATGATCTGGACACCATCGCGAGCGAGGGCGAGGCCTCGGTGGAGATTGCCGGTAGGCCCTTCCTCATTCGCCGAGGGTTCCTTGAGGCGGTTGAGGGGATCGACGTCGAGAAGGCCATTGCCTCCCTGCGACGGCCGGTGCTGGTCATGCACTCTCCGCTGGATCAGGTGGTCGGCATCGACCACGCGTCGCGCATCTTCGTCGCGTCCAGGCACCCTAAAAGCTTCATCTCGCTCGACAACGCGGATCACCTTCTCACCGACGTCGCGGACGCGAACTACGCCGCGGCCATGGTGGCGGTTTGGGCGAGCCGCTTTCTCCCACCACTCAGCGCGGATCTTCCGCAGGTCGAGGTTGCGGAGGGCGTCGTCGCCACCGAAACTCTTGCAGGGACGTTCCAGCTCAAGGTCCGCAGCGGCGAGCACACTCTGTTCGCCGACGAGCCAGCATCGGTCGGTGGCCTCGGGACCGGACTATCTCCCTACGAACTCGTATCTGCCGGCCTCGCAGCCTGCACGGTGATGACGATGCGTCTCTATGCGAACCGCAAGGGCTTTCCGCTCGAACGGGCGAGCACGACCGTGCAGCACGAGAAGGTGCCGGACATGATGCCACCCGACCGGTTCACCCGCACCATTGTCCTCGATGGGCCGCTGAGTGATGATCAGCGCGCTCGGATCCTCGCGATCGCTGATCGATGTCCCGTCGATCTGAGTCTCATCCGGGGTTCGGACGTGCAGACCGAGCTCTTGAGCGCCAGTCAGGCTGCGGATCCCGCGAGGCTGGCTTGACCGTGGCGCACACGGAGGAGGGCGAACGGACTGTGAGCCAATCGCCTACCGGCAATAGGGCGGCCGCGACAGAGCGAGCAATTCTAGCAGGCGGCTGCTTCTGGGGCATGGAGGATTTGCTGCGCCGAGCCAGGGGAGTCATTTCGACGCGTGTCGGTTACACAGGCGGAGAAATGCCTGATCCGACCTACGCGAGACATTACGGCCATGCGGAAGCAGTGGAAGTGACCTTCGACCCTTCCGTTCTCGCCTATCGCTCGCTCTTGGAACTCTTCTTCCAGATCCATGACCCCACGACCTACGAGCAACAAGGCAGCGATGTCGGTCCGAGCTATCGATCGGCGATTTTCTACACCACCGAAGTGCAGAAGGAAGTCGCCCTCACAACCATCGCGGAAATCGAGGCATCAGGAAGCTGGCCTGGCCCGGTCGTGTCGGAGATCAACCCAGAAGAACCCTTTTGGGAGGCGGAGCCAGAGCACCAAGAATACCTGGTGCGCTATCCTGGGGGCTATAGCTGCCACTTCGTGCGCCCGACCTGGCGGTTGGACCGCTCAGACGAACGCCCAGCTGTATACTTGACAAAAAGAGTTGATGATGACCGAAACCGTGACTAATCAGGCCGCCTGGCAGAAAGCGCCGAGGCAGCCACTGAGGATCGGTGTCACCGCTCTGCCGCATCTGGCGGCGAACGAGATATTGATCCGCAACGCGGCCATCGCGATCAACCCACTCGACTGGATTCTGCAGGACGTCGCGCTTTTGCCATGGCTCGACTATCCCGCGATTCTCGGCAGCGACGTCTCCGGTGAGGTCGCGGCGGTCGGTGGCGCGGTCGAGCGGTTCAAGGTCGGCGATCGAGTCATCGGACAGGCGGTCGGGACAACCGTAAATCAACCTGCGCAGGGTGCGTTCCAGCACCACACGATCGTGCTGGACCACATGGCGGCGCCGATCCCCAACAACATGGCCTTCGCTGATGCGGCAGTCCTCCCGCTTGGCCTTGGCACCGCCGCAAGCGGGCTCTACGGAAGGACACAGTTGGCTCTCGCGCCACCGTTACACTCGCCGACCGCGCGTCCAGAGGTCGTTCTGGTCTGGGGTGGATCGTCGAGCGTTGGCTGCAACGCCATCCAGCTCGCGGTGGCGTCGGGCTACAGGTGCGTCGCCACCGCTTCGGCGCGCAACGCCGGCCTGTTGAAGGAGCTGGGTGCAAGCGAGGTTCTTGACCACTCGAGTCCAGCCATCGTGGAAGACGTGATTGAGGCAATGCGCGGGCGCAGTCTCGCTGGAACGCTTCACGCGACCGGTCACATGAAAGACTGTTTTGCCGTCATTGCGAGATGCGAGGGCTCGCGCCGCGTGGCAGCGACGCTGGCCCCGCCCGACGAGCGTCCATTTGGAGTCGAGGCGACGCACATCTCCGGGACGAGCCTCAAGGATGACGAGGTTGGTCCAATGATCTACCGCGAATTCCTGCCGCAGGCTCTCGCGGCGCGCACGTTCGTCCCCGCCCCTCCGGCGAAGGTCGTGGGCCAGGGCCTTGAAATGCTCCAGGCTGCCTTGGAAGCCCTGAAGGCGGGTGTATCCGCAGCGAAAATCGTCGTTACCCTGCCTTGAGTGACCAGCCAGGCGGTTTTTCGCGTTCGCAGTCTGAGGTGGCCCGCACTTTGCCGATTGGGAAGCTCTACCGGGAAAACGCGCTTGGGACGCGCGCTGCGCTCCTGCCGGAGCATGCGTTCCCGAAACCTGTTCCCGACTGCTTTTCCCCGAAACTACCTATCGGACATAGAGAAATGGGAATGCAGCGAGTGGTTTGAACGGCCGCTTCCGAAACCGCGTTCCGATCAACTGAGCGGCTAAAAGTGGGGCGATCACCGACATATTAGAATGAGACCGCCATGCCCGATCGGCCGGCTTGACGCGTAGCCAAAAGAATGCGGCTGATGGTAGGCTCGCTGGCATTATGAAGCCCCGCCATCTGAGCAGCGTTGAGCTGCCGCAATTGCGAGTCTCCTACGCGTCGTCGTTCTTCTCGCGGTCCACACCTCGCTCATGCAATTCGGCATCGACGGGGCAGTTCGTGCAGCCCTCGTAGCAGCACAAGCGGCAGATGCGGTATGACTGCTCGAGGTTTTCCAAGCGATTTCGGAGAACGCGTTCAGCGATGTCCGATAAGGTTTTCAGTTCGTCTGGATTAAGGATCGATAGCCCTTCGGCAATCACTTGATCGCGCGAGGCCAGGACCTCGTCGCTCGCGACCTTGCCAGTTGGAGTAAGATAGAGGGATCGCGCGCGCCCGTCTGTCGAATGCTCCCTACGCTCGATCAATCCCTCGCTTACCAATCTATCCACCAGGCGAACAGTTCCAGCATGTGAAAGGCCCACCCCGATCGCAAGCATACGGATCGAGAGCCCGGGCTTGTGCGCGAGCAACGCCAGCGCTGAGGCGGCGGGTCCAGCTTCCGGCGCCCGCGATGAACTAGCGCGAACGATGTCGTCGCTGATCATGAGTGCGAACGCCCCGAAAATGTTTCGATCTCGAGGTCCATCCATTGCCACATCTATATGTGCGCGGAGCATAGACAGCAAGCCATACCGTGGTCCTCTTCCGCCGCGCGGCTTGTGGAAAATGTCCTGTTTTAAAAGGGTTTCGGAGGATTTCGACTGATCGAGCGCGCCGAAAAAAACGGGTCCGGCTCGCTAAGGCCGCGGAACCGTTGATACCTGGCGGCTATAGGGCAAGCCTTTTCGCTCGGAATCGCCGTAGGTCGCGCCTGAGAATCACTCCGCGTCAGCGCTGTCATCCAGGCCGCGCAGGTGCAGATCAGCGAGACCTCGCTTGCCCCCGGCGTCGCACTTCCATCGTGTCACCGCGCGCGATCACGATTGTATCAATCCCATTGAGGAACAGTCCGTGCTCCACGACGTCGGGGATTGCGGCGATCGCTGCTACGATTTCGGTCGGCATGGTTATCTCGTCGAGGGCCGCGTCCATCCGTACAGGCTGGACGTTTGCCAACGGGCTATAGGCCCACCCGGAGCGCCAGCCCCATCAAGTCAAAATCCCGCAAGGTCGCGCGTTTGCTGGGTAAAGGCATCGCCGATGAGGATGGCTTCGTGAGGCAGCGAAGCGCGAGCCAGCCGCTCGACATATCTCGCTTATTAGTATATGCGTCGCGCATATACTGCAACGCCTGCCCGAAGCACGTAGACGACGTTCGTGACGTTCCCACGGGACCACTGTTGAGGAATTTTAGATGAGCATTTTCGACCGTTATGAATTTCTTGTCCCCGAGCACGGTCGGAGGGATCTTGGCCTGCTTAGATGGGCTCTCGTGATCGTATTTCTGTGGTTCGGCGCGATGAAGTTCACAGCGTACGAGGCCTATGGTATCGCCCCGTTTATCGAACACAGCCCGATCATGAATTGGCTGGGCATGTTCGGGATGCAGGGGCAAAGCTATTTCATCGGCGTTATCGAGTTATCGACCGGTCTCGTTCTGATCCTTGGTGCATTTCGTCCACTCTTCTCTGCGCTCGGCGCACTGATGTCAGCGGCGACATATCTGATCACGCTGACCTTTTTCATCACCACTCCAGGTGTCGCGGAGCAGACTGCCGGCGGCTTTCCTGCGATTTCGGCTGCACCAGGGCAGTTTCTACTGAAGGACGCAGTTCTGCTAGCGGCGTCCCTCGTGCTGCTGCGTGCTTCGGTCCGCCACAGAGGGGCGCTTGCGCCCTCGTGACTGTGGTCCTCTCGTGACGGCGGGCGTGCAAATCCTGCAGAACCTCCGCGGGGCATGGATGCTCCGTCGCGATATCGAGCCCGGAGGCGCTCAGCTGCATGGCGACGCGGTCTTCGCCCGTTTCGGCGAAGGCGCGCTCGCTTATCGAGAGAGCAGCATTCTCACACTGGCAGATGGCAGAGTATTCTCCGCGTGCCGACAGTATCGCTATCGCTTGAGCGAGGACAGTGTTGTCGTCGAGTTCGCAGACGGACCTCATATCGGGACGCAGTTCCTCAGCGTGAGTTTCTCGCGGACGGATACCGGGTTGGAAGCGAGTGGCGTCTATGCCTGCGGAGACGACACCTACCATGCAACCTACAGGATTCTGGGGCCGGCGGCCTTTGAAGTGGTCATCATGGTCCAAGGGCCTGCAAAGGCATACGAGCTAGTCAGCCGATATTCCCGGTCGGGATAAATGCTCATGTCAGGAGGGCAAGTCCTCTGTTGCCCTTATCATGGCCGTGAAAGGCAGCGCCGGAATAACTTACCACGCGCTGCAAATCCGAAGACGATTGTCGTCGTCATCAGAAGGTAGGCGACTATCCCACCAGGTGAAAGAGTCGGAACCGCTGCGAGGATCAACCCATCATTCCCGCCGGGTATGAGCGCTATTCCGATACCCATCAATGTGCCGCCGACGACAGATCGCAGAATGCCATTGGCTGTCGGCAGTTGGAGACGCAGATTTCCTTGGCGAAAGGAGGCGGTAAGGGCGCCTGCGATCGAAGAGATCACCGCAGTGAGCGCGACCTCGCCGGCCGGCGACATTCTGAGAGGAAGGGCGCGTTGAATCACGTCTGCGAAGGTCCAGGCCGGCGAGAGTGCATATAGAAGTCCGCCAGTGATACCGAGTCCAATCATCGAAGCGCCGAACGACCAACCCGGCTTTGTTCGCAGAACGCTCTTCGTGGAAACGAAAACGAGTGCCAGCACGAGCACAACTAGGAAGGCTAGGAGAGTAACGAGGCCTGTTGCGCTCGGTTTGGAGATTAAGCTTGGCCATGTTGAATCGTAGCCGAACCTGCCATGGTTGGCAGCCAAGATACCAATCGCCAATCCCAAGGGTAGAGCTAGAAGTCGCATCTCCCCATCCCCAAGCCGCGCCAGCGATCCGAGCAGGCATGTGTCATTAATGAGTGCGCCGAGGCCGAAGGCGATGGCGCCGATGAGCGGTAGGAAATTGATGCTAGTCGAGGGTGCGAGTGTTGCGCCCAGTGTTCCCGTCCAGACTATCGGGACCGCAACCAGGCCTGCCGCTGCCGACGCTGCGAGAAATCCGACGAACATTTTCGGCGGCTGTCTTCTGTGTAACTCATGAGCGGCCACCACTAAACAGGTTCCGCCTTGGTTCGCCGCATATCCGAACCCGAAGGCAAGTACGCATAGAAGAAGTTCGAGCGCAAACGATCCCATTATATCAAGCCTGCCTGATCATATCGTCAGCCTTCTGATGCGACGTTCCAGCGTGGCGAGCGCCCCGGCTTAGCTTTACCACGGGAAGGCGCGATCCTGCTGTAGCCGCACAGATGGCAAAGGCTGACCGAGCCATCTTTGTCGAAGCCGTTTGCCACAAGGAGCCGCTCCGACAGCATGCCTAGAATGTCGAGGTCATTGGGCGACAGGGGCGAAACACATTCGGAGATCACCTGCTCCCGTGCCTTGAGCAAGGCTTCCGTTATCTTCTTCCCCGAATTGGTGAGGTGAATGAAGCGCGCCCGCCTGTCGGTGATTTGTCTTCGTCGTTCCACCAACTGTCCGCGCTCGAGCCTATCGATCAATCGCACCGTCCCGGCATGAGAAAGCCCGATCGAGGTAGCCAAAACGCTGATCGGCAGTCCGGGCTCCATGCTGAGTAACACCATCACGGCGGTCCCCCGGCCGCTTGGTGAAAACGAGGCCGAGACACTGGCGATGCTGTCTGCAACCGCCAACGCGAGTGCACCTAAATGGTACTTGGCGACCTCAGGCTCCATACCGCAAGAATATATGCTTCGCGCATAGACTTCAAGCGTGTGAAAATGTATGACCGCCGCATGCATCTATGACAGATTCGGACATGGTCATGCTCATTGAGGGGCTCAGCTCGGATTCCACATCTGAGATCAACGGACGTGCTCGTTCCCCAGGCGCTAGCGGGGGTGGGCTCGATGAAAGTGGACGTGCATGGGTGCCGCTCACCGGGCGCAGGCGGTTCGCCGATGAGACCGCCGGTATGATCGGACGGGTCTCATGCCCGACCTGACTCTTGATCTCCGATACCTGAAGTACGCCGTTCAGGTCGCCGAGGCCGGCAGCTTCCGCCGAGCGGCGGAGCGCCTATCGATATCGCAATCCACCGTCAGCCGACGTGTGCAGCTGTTTGAGCGCCAGCTTGGCTTTTCTCTCTTCAAGCGTACGCGAGCGGGGGCAGGGCTGACTCCAGAAGGTGAGCGCTTCCTTCAACAAGCGGTGGTGGGAGCGCGCTACCTTCGTAACGCCGCAACGGAGATCCGCTCCGCACGAAAGCTCAAGACCGGGCTAGTGAGGTTTGGAATGCTCGAAGCGTTTCCGGCGTGCCCGATCATCGACATTCTCGCGGCATTCAGAAATCGACATCCGACGATCGAGGTAAAGCTTGAGGAAGGCACTTCAGAAGAAAACTCTTTGGGGGTGAAGCGCGGATTACTGGACGCAGCAATCAGCCTGAGTGCGAGCAAAAGTCCTCAGTTCCAAGTTCGACGTCTCTGCGAACCAGATCTGTTCGTAGCATTGTCCCCGCTTCACGAGTTGGCAGCACGGCCAGAGCTGTCGTGGGAGGACATTTGTGACGAAGTCTTCCTCGTTCGCTCGGATGGCGCTGGGCGTGAGCTCGCTGGCATACTCCGGCGCATGGTGGGCGCCGGAGACGGAGCGGTTCAACTCTCGATCCAACAAGTCAGCCGAGAAACCCTGCTGACGATGGTCGAACAGGGCTTCGGCTTGACCATCACCAGCGTGATCTACCGGCCGGATATCGCGTTGATCCCGCTCCCATCGGCGCAGGCGCCGACGGCCGCTATAATTTCTTCCAGTGACAACGAGAACCCGACTCTGCCGCTGCTGCTGAAGTGTTTCGACACCCCCTCTAGAGCGGGGACCACGGATTAATCGGCGCTCCCCGGCGTCAACGTTCGCCTGGCTTTGGCGAAGCCACGGTCTGTCGCGATGAACCGTTGTAACATCGGGACGATTAACCGAGCTGGGTCAACAGCGGACTGACCTTGCTCTCGGCCCAATAGGTGGGCGTAGTCAACAAGGTCCTGGTGGAGAGCTGCAGGTAGCTCGACCTGTACCTTAAGCGGCTTGTCGTCCGCGATGGGGCCTAGCTTAAGCTTCGACATCATCACCCTCCATATGGCTCCAGTACCAAGTCTCGCGTCACGATAACGCGCACGGGAAATCCGGGCCGAATAGTGATCGTGGGCGCGACGTTGAGCTGACGCCTCACAATCTGCTGCCCTGCGTCGTTGATGGTGTCCTGCCCACCGTTCCGGATCGCCTGAACGAGCCGATCGTCGTTGTCGACCGCGAGTTCGGCGCCGACGCTCAGCAGTGTCGACAATCCCGCAGCCTTGGCCAGATCCCACCAATGGTAATCGACGCCATCCTGAAGCCCGGCGAACCCTTCAGCGTCAGCACCAGGCTGGCGCTCGAGAACGATCGAGCGCCCGTTCGGGAAGACGAGCCGAGTCCAGACGAGCAGGACTCGGCTCTGGCCGAACTGCACGTTGTTGTCGTACTGCCCGACCACACGAGTGCCTTGCGGCACAAGCAAGATACGGCCGGTTGGGCTGTCGTAGATGTTTTCGGTGACCTGCGCGGTGATCTGGCCGGGTAGATCGGATCGGATGCCGGTGATCAGCGCCGCGGATATCACTGCTCCCGCCTGAAGGACGTTCGGCGATACTGGCGCAGCGACGCGATCGGGCGCAACCGTCCTGCGATCGGCCGCGGCGTTCAGAAACGCGTTCTGCCGGTCCTGCGCCGAGGGCGTGGCGGGCGGCGGAGCGAGGCCAATGCTCGCCAAATCCGGCGCCGGCGCGAGCGCTGGGGCAGCTCCCGCAGCAGCGGGTGTGCCCCGGCTTTCCGATCCGGAGAAGAGACGGCTGGTGCGCGCGGTCTCGATTTCCTGAAGGCGGCGCTGCTCTTCCGGGCTGATGCCGGGATTGGGCGTGGCCGTCCCGGGTGTGGGCACCGGCTGTCCGCGATCCTGGGTACTAAGGATCGGCCGGCCGAGGTCACCGGGAAGAGGGGGACCGAGCTGTGGCACGCCACTGTAATCTCGCGGCAGGCCGGCCAGTCCGTCAGCGGTCGAGCGGTTCTCGGTCGAATAGAGTTCGTCGTTCGGCCGACCGGCGTCGCGGGTCTGAAGCGCGTAGATCAGCGCACCTCCGAGCCCGACGCTGGCGACAAGACCGAGGCCGGCGAGAACCTTCCGCGACAACCGGGTGACGCGGGGCGGTTCGGCCCGCAGTCGCATCGGCGCAGGCCCGACCGGCTCGCCGGTCAGGGGCTGCGCATCGTCGTCCGGCACTTCCTCAATCCGGGGCGGGTTCTCGCTCACGAGGTCGGCCTCCCGTCTGTGCGGACGATCCTGACGCGCTTCTGCTCGCGGCCGGAGCCGAAGCGAAGTTCGGCAGCCGCGAACAGACGATCAACGATCATGTGGTGGCCGCGAACGCGATAGTTCACGAGCTCAGAGGTGTTGCCCTCGGGGCCGACGACGAAGAGTGGCGGCATCTCGCCCTGACCGATGCCGCGCGGAAACTCGATGAAGACCTGGCGACCGTCGTCGAAGGCGCGCAGAGGCCGCCACGGCGCACGGTCGCCCTCGATCGCATAGCGGAAGTTGACGTTCGCGAGATCGACGCCGCTCGCCACCGGCTGGGCCGCCTGCGCCTCGGCGTTCTGCCGACGCAGCGCGATGAGCTGGTCCTGCGGATACTGCCACGAGACCGACGCCATATAGGTGCGCTCTGTCGAGCGCAGTTCCATGTGATAGGTGCGCATATTGGTGTTGATGACGAGGTTGGTCATCAGGTCGGCGCGGGTGGGCTTCACGAGGATGTGGATCTGGCGCGTTGCGCCTGATCCGCTCTCGGTGTCGCCGATGATCCAGCGCACTGTGTCGCCGGCGGCCACCGGGCCTGCGCCGACAAGCTGCTCCCCGGGTTGGAGCGCGATGTCGGTGATCTGCCCGACAGCGGTATAGACTTGATAAAGCGCCCCTTGAGTCCACGGGTAGACCTGCATCGAGTTAATGAAGCCGTCGCGCACCGGCTGGACTCGTGCCGCCTCGTTTGCCTGGTTGACGCGAGCGGTCGGATTAGAAGGCTCCGGGGCACGCCGCGTCTCCTCCACACGCTGCAATTGGCCAGGCAGCGGTAGCGGTCGGGGCAGTTCGACCACGGTGACCGGCGCAGGTGGGTCGACCGTCTGCACGGCGGGAGCCGCATTGTCGTAGGAGATTTCCGGCGGCGGATTGGTGGTCGCGCAGCCGGCGAGCGCAGTCGTCGCCAACAGGACAAAGGGGACTGCGGCTCGACGGAGAGCCGGGAGTACGTGCGTGTGTGAAGCCGGATTTCCGGCTTTACGGAAAGACGGCTTCATTGCCCAAGCTCCCGTGACCAGTTGATGGCGTTGACGTAGATGCCGAGCGGGTTCGCCCTGAGCCGGTCGGCATTGCGGGGGACCTGCACCACGATCGTCAGGATCGCGGTCCAGCGCGTGGTGTCGGCGAGCTGGCCGTTCTCGTAGCGACGCTCGACCCAGGCGACACGGAAGCTGTCCGGCGAGGCACGGATGACGCTGGAGACGTCGACGGCGACCTGCTGGCGGCCGACCCGCGTGAACGGGTCGTTGGACCGGGCATAATCATTGAGCGCCATGGCTCCGCGATCGGTCGTGAAGTCGTAGGCCCGCAACCAGTTCTGGCGCACGATGATCGCATCGGCGGGAATGCTCCGGACCTGCTCGATGAAACGCGCCAGGTGGAAGGCGATCTGTGGATCGGTGGGACGATAGTCCGCCTCGGCGGGCGCAACGGCCTGAGCCTGTCCAAGGCGATCGACCTGAACTACCCACGGTACGATCGTTCCCCGGGCAGACTGCACGACGAGCGCGGTAGCGAACCCGGCCGAGAGGATCAGCGAGCCAAACGCCATCAGGCGCCAGTTTTTGGCCTGCACGCGCGAGGCGCCGATGCGCTCATCCCAGACCTGGGCGGCGCGCTGATAGGGCGTCTCCGGCTCGAGAGCCTTGCCGTAATGGGTGGAGGGTCGTTTGAACATCAGCGGTCCCCTTCGGAGAGATTGACGGAGGAGCCGCCGCCATGGGCGTCGCCGGAACGGACGGCGTGGGCTGTGGCCTGAGCGGCATGGGTCATGTGTTGTGAGCGGCGCATCCGCTGCGCCCAGGCGGGCGGGCCTCCGGCGCTCGCGGAACCTGCGGAAGCGGCGCCGTCACCGGCGGCATCTCCCCCGATCGAGCCCATCGTGGATGTTCCGCCCGTCGCCTCGAAGGCGGCTTTGCCGCCAGCATTGAAGCTGGACTTCATGCTTTCGGCGGCGCGCGATGCCGCCCTGCGGAGCGGCGAGACGGCGGCGCTGCCGCCAGCGCGGGCAACGCCGCCAAGCCCGGAAGCGACGCCGGCCGCACCAGACTGTCCGGCGGCGCCAAGGCTGTATGCGGTGGATGCGCCGCCTGCGACCGCAGCACCGCCGCGGGCGGCAGCGGCCGCACCGCCAGCCAAGGCCGCTCCCCCGGATGCAGCGGCGCCGACGGCGCCAGCACCGAGGGCCACCATGCCGCCTGCGGCCAAGCCGGTGCCGACCGCAGCGCCGGCGCTGAGCTGCGGGCCACCGGAAACGATGCCGCTGGCGATACCGGGACCGAAGATGCCGAGGCCGAGCAGCGACAGCGCGGCGAGCACGATCGCCATGGCTTCATCGATCGAGGGATTCTGGCCACCGAAGCCGGACGTAAACTCGGAGAAGAGCGTCGAGCCGATGCCGATGATGACGGCCAGCACCAGCACCTTGATGCCGGAGGAGATGACGTTGCCGAGCACGCGTTCGGCCATGAAGGCCGACTTGCCGAACAGGCCGAACGGGATCAGCACGAAGCCGGCGAGCGTCGTCAGCTTGAACTCGATGAGCGTGACGAAGAGCTGGATGGCGAGGATGAAAAAAGCGAGCAGCACCAGCGCCCAGGCCAGGAACATGCAGGCGATCTGGATGAAGTTCTCGAAGAACGACCAGTAGCCCATGAGGCTGGAGATGGAATCGAGCAGCGGCCGTCCGGCGTCGAGCCCGGTCTGAGCGACCTTGCCAGGGCGCAAGAGGTCGGCCGTGGTGAACCCGGTGCCGCTAGCCTTCAGGCCGAGGCCGGCGAAGCTCTCGAAAATGATCCGGGCGAGGTTGTTCCAATTACCGATGATGTAGGCGAACACGCCGACGAACAGCGTCTTCTTCACCAGGCGGGCCATGATGTCGTCGTCGGCGCCCCAGCTCCAGAACAGCGCCGCCAGCGTCACGTCGATGACGATCAGGGTGGTGGCGATGAAGGCGACTTCGCCGCTGAGTAGCCCGAATCCGCTGTCGATGTAGCGGGTGAAGACCTCAAGAAAATGGTCAATGACGCCGGTGCCGCCCATGATCTTATCTCGCCTCGTCGAACTGCGGCGGCGCGATCGGTGCGGCGGGCTCGAAGGCCGGCTGATCGGTGCGGTCCGATTGGGGTATGAGAGTGTTTCGCGGCGCTGGCGGGATGTCCGGCAAGCGCTCGGTAGGTCGCGCGCCGGGCGCGAGGAAGCGGTTGCGGTTTTCGGCCCAGGCCCGCAGGCACGCCGGATCGCGCGGCCCCGCTTCGCCGAGCACCTGGCAGCGGATCAGTTCGTCGCGCAACGGATCGCCCTGCGCTTGGGTGGTCCGGCCGGACGGCCACGCCTCCCGCACTTCCTCTTTCCGGTTCATCTCGATCGCGGTCGCAGTGATCGCGACGGCCACGAACACCACAGCGCCGAGCCGTGCGAGCATCTTGCCGTCCATGGCCGCGCCCTCAGTTGCCGTTCGGGAACATGCGGGCGTTGCCGGGCTGGTAGCCGCTGCCCGGCGTCAGGAATCGGCGGCGCTGCTCGCGACCCTGTTCGGCCGCGGCGGCGCGCTCGGCCTCGGACAGGCTCTGTGCGCGACCATTGGCGGCGACAACCGCGGTAAGGTCGGCGAGCTGCTGGGTTTGAAGCGCCAGGAGCTGATTGCCCGCTTGCGTTGCCTGCAAAGCGCCGGTTGCGCCCTGACTCTGGCCGACCAGTGACGACATCTCGGCACGGTTGGTATCGATGTTGCCGACGACGCCAGCCTGAACGCGCATCGCATCCTGCAGGCCGCCAACCGTGTTCTGCCAGCGCTCCCGCGCCTGCGCCACGAGCGCTTGGTCGGAGGCCGACATCGAGGCGTTGCCGTAGGTCGATGTGAAGGCCTGGTCGATGCGTTGGACGTCATAGGCGATGCCCTGCGCCTGTTGCAGGAGCTGTTGGGTGCGCTGTACCGACTGCTGAAGCTGCTGGAGCGATGAATATGGCAGGCTCGCCAGATTGCGGGCCTGGTTGATCAGCATGGTGGCTTCATTCTGAAGCTGGGTGATCTGCTGATTGACCTGCTGGAGCGTGCGCGCCGCCGTCAGGACGTTCTGCGCATAGTTTGTTGGATCGTAGACGATCCACTGCGCGGCCGCGGGCGGCGCGAAGACTGGCGACAGCGCGATCGGCGCGGCAAGCATTGCGGCCGTCATGCGCAGCGCGCGCGAGCGGGAGCGAACGGAACGGGTCATGGGCGTGCCTCCGGATCAATTTGGGGGGTGACGTTGGTAAGGTCTGCGATGAGGTCTGCGGCCCAACCGAGCCGGTTCTCGCCGAGCCAGTCGGCGAGGAAGCCGTCTGTGCCACTGCGGGCGTGAACCTCGGCGATGAGCGCCTGGTGCTGCTTCGACGACGCGGCGCAAAGCGCCAGCGCGACGTCCGACAGGCCCAGTTCGAACAGCCGGTTGCCGCGCCGCGACTGGCAGTAGTAATCGCGTTTGGGCATTGCCCGCGCGAGGATCTCGATCTGGCGATCGTTCAGCCCGAAGCGGCGATAGATCGCGGTGATCTGCGGCTCGATCGCGCGTTCGTTGGGGAGCAGGATGCGCGTCTGGCAGCTCTCGATGATGGCCGGCGCGATCGCTGAGGCGTCGATATCGGAGAGCGATTGGGTGGCGAAGATGACGCTGGCGTTCTTCTTGCGCAGTGTCTTCAGCCATTCGCGGAGCTGACCGGCGAAGCCCTCATCGTCGAGGGCGAGCCATCCTTCGTCGACGATGAGGAGCGTCGGCCGACCGTCGAGGCGGTCCTCGATGCGATGGAAGAGATAGGCAAGCACAGCGGCAGCCGCGCCGGTGCCGATCAGGCCTTCGGTCTCGAAGGCCTGGACGTTGGCTTCGCCGAGATGTTCGGCCTCGGCGTCGAGCAGTCGACCATAGGGACCGCCCACGCAGTATGGCCGCAACGCCTGCTTCAGGTCGTTCGACTGGAGGAGGACCGAGAGGCCTGTCAGTGTGCGCTCGGTGATCGGCGCTGAGGCCAAGGACGTCAGCGATGACCAGAGATGCTCCTTGACCTCGGGCGTAACGGGCACGCTCTCACGCCCAAGGATCGCGAGCAGCCAGTCCGCGGCCCAGGCGCGCTCGGCGACGTCGTCGATGCGGGCGAGCGGCTGAAGGGACACGCTGTCGTCGGCGCCTTCGGTCAGGCCGCCGCCGAGATCATGCCAGTCGCCGCGCATGGCGAGCGCGGCGGCGCGGATCGATCCGCCGAAGTCGAAGGCGAAAACCTGAGACTGCGGATAGCGCCGGAACTGCAGCGCCATGAGCGCTAGGAGAACTGACTTGCCAGCGCCGGTCGGGCCGACGATCAGCGTATGGCCGACATCGCCGACATGGATGGAAAGCCGGAACGGGGTCGAGCCCTCGGTTCTGCCGTAGAGCAGTGGGGGTGCATCAAAGTGCTCGTCCCGTTCCGGTCCCGCCCACACCGCCGACAGCGGGATCATGTGAGCGAGATTCAATGTGCTGATGGGAGGTTGGCGGACATTGGCGTAGACATGGCCGGGCAGTGAGCCGAACCACGCATCAACCGCGTTGATCGTCTCCGGCATGGCGGTGAAGTCACGGCCCTGGATGACCTTCTCGACCAACCGAAGCTTCTCTGCGGCGATGCGGGGGTCATTGTCCCAGACGGTGATAGTCGCCGTCACATAGGCCTGGCCCGCATAGTCAGCGCCCAGCTCCTGCAACGCCATGTCGGCGTCGGCGGCCTTGTTGGCCGCATCGGTATCGACCAGCGCAGAGGCCTCGTTGGTCATCACCTCCTTGAGGATGGCGGCGATCGACTTGCGCTTGGCGAACCACTGACGCCTGATCTTCGTCAGCAGCTTGGTGGCGTCGGTCTTGTCGAGCAGGACGGCGCGTGTTGACCAGCGATAGGGAAAGGCCAGCCGGTTCAGCTCATCGAGGATGCCGGGCGTGGTCGCGGTCGGGAAGCCGACAATGGTGAGGATGCGGACATGTGCGTTGCCGAGCCGGGGTTCGAGCCCGCCGGTCAACGGCTGATCGGCGAGCAGCGCGTCGAGATACATCGGCGTCTCGGGCACGCGGACGCGGTGCCGCTTCGTCGAAACCGTCGAGTGCAGATAGGTCAGGGTCTCGCCGTCATCGAGCCAGGCGCATTCCGGCATGAAGGCGTCGATGAGCTGGAGGATGCGGTCGGTGCGGTCAGCGAAGCCGCGCAGGATCTCGTGGGCGTCGACGCCCGCGTGATCGCGGCCCTCGTAGAGCCAGGTCTCAGCGCGCGCGGCGTCCTCGGCCGGCGGCAGATAGAGGAAGGTGAGGAAGTAGCTGGACTCAAAATGCGCGCCGGCTTCCTCGAAATCGGCTTTGCGTTCGGCGTCGACCAGGGCGGAGGCGCTGTCGGCGAACATGCTTGCCGGATAGGTGGCGGCGCCATGGCGCTGCGCCTCGACGAAGATCGCCCAACCAGAGCCGAGGCGGCGAAACGCGTTGTTGAGCCGGCCGGCGACGGCGACCAGCTCGGCCGGTACGGCGCTGTCGAGGTCCGGGCCGCGGAAGCGTGCCGTGCGCTGCAGGCTCCCGTCCTTGTTCAGCACGATCCCTTCGCCGACCAGCGCGACCCAGGGCAGGAAGTCAGCGAGCCGGGTATTGCGGTTGCGATATTCGGCAAGGTTCATCATCGTCGTTCCTCCTCAAACCGACAGGTGGCCGGGGATGCGCAGATGCTTGCGCACGACATCGACGAACTGCGGATCGCGCTTGGCTGCCCAGACGGCCGCGAAGTGGCCGAGAGCCCAGAGGCCGAGACCGACCAGCCAGAGGCGCAGGCCGAGGCCGAGCGCTGCCGCCAGCGTGCCGTTGAGGATGGCGAGCGAGCGCGGCGCGCCGCCGAGCAGGATGTGCTCGGTCAGCGCCCGATGGACCGGGACTGAGAAGCCTGCCAGCTCGCCATGATGATCCGCGCCGTTGGCCATCAGACGAGCGCCCCGCCGCCGAACGAGAAGAACGACAGGAAGAAGCTGGACGCGGCGAAGGCGATCGACAGGCCGAAGACGATCTGGATCAGCTTGCGGGCACCGCCGGAAGTGTCGCCGAAGGCCAGCGTCAGGCCGGTGATGATGATGATCATCACCGCGATGATCTTGGCGACCGGCCCCTCGATCGACTCGAGGATGGATTGCAGCGGTGCTTCCCAGGGCATGGAGGAACCGGACGCGTGCGCGGCGGGCGCCATCGCCAGCGAGACGAAGGCGACGGACACCGCCGTAGCGATATGCCGGCGGATGCGCCGGGCGTGCTTAATCATGACGGGTCTCCTGTAAGGGGCTGGGTTGCGGGGGTGACGCGGTAGTCGCCGCCGGGGCCGAGCCCCTCGATGCGGGCGAGTTCGGCGAGGTGGCGCGATGCGCCACGGCCGGACAGCACGGCGATGAGATCAATCGTCTCCGCGATCAGCGCGCGCGGGACGGTGACGACTGCTTCCTGGATTAGCTGCTCCATGCGACGAAGCGCGCCGATGGCGGTGCCGGCGTGGATGGTGCCGACTCCACCGGGGTGGCCGGTGCCCCAGGCTTTCAGCAGATCGAGCGCCTCGGCCCCGCGCACCTCGCCGATCGGGATGCGGTCTGGGCGGAGGCGAAGCGAAGAGCGGACGAGATCGGAAAGTGAGGCGATGCCATCCTTCGTCCGCATGGCGACAAGATTGGGCGCGGCGCATTGCAGTTCGCGCGTGTCCTCGATGAGCACGACGCGGTCGGAGGTCTTCGCGACTTCGGCCAGCAGCGCGTTGGTGAGGGTCGTCTTGCCGGTGGATGTGCCGCCGGCAACGAGGATGTTACGGCGGTCGGCGACGGCCTGGCGCAGCGTCTCGGCCTGACCTGCGGCCATGATGCCGGCGGCGACATAATCGTCGAGAGTGAACACGGCGACAGCGGGCTTGCGGATTGCGAAGGCTGGCGCTGACACCACGGGGGGCAGCAGCCCCTCGAATCTTTCCCCCGTCTCGGGAAGCTCGGCCGACACACGCGGGGCTCCGGGATGAACCTCGGCGCCGACATGATGGGCGACGAGACGGATGATCCGCTCGCCGTCTGAAGGCGACAGCAGCTCACCCGTATCGGAAAGCCCTTCGGAAAGCCGGTCGACCCAGAGCCGCCCATCGGGATTGAGCATCACCTCGACGATCGCGGGATCTTCCAGAAAGCGGGCGATCGCCGGCCCGAGGGCCGTGCGCAGCATGCGGGCACCGCGAAGGAGCGCTTCCGATTTCTGTTGAGTTGCCGCCACGTCGTCCCCGTTCTCTTGCGGGACCGCGACATGCGGCCCTGGATCGGGGATGAGTAGAAGAGGCAGAAATTAGGGCCTGACAACAACCGTGCTGTGGTCGTCGTACTGTGGCGTACAAATACAGGGAAACGGCGGAACGCAGGAATACTTGTGGTAGGCGCGGTCGTGATTAGTCCGTGTCGCGCGCGGGCGCGATGTCTTCCGAAATCTCCTGGCGAAGCTTCGGCCCGTGAGCGAGTCGCCGGCCGAGGGCGGTGACGAACGCCTCGTAGCGCTCGCCTGCTTTCGAGCGCGCCGCAGCCTGTGCGGGCTCCGGCAGCGGCGGGTTTGTCGTCAGCCAGAAGCGGATGAACACGGCCAGCGTTTCGACGCTGATTCCGAGATCGCGCTCCATCCGCGCCATTCGCCGGTCGATCTGGTCGAGCCGCTTCGTCGTCGCAGCCTCCTGCCGTTCGGCAGCATCAGGCGACAGGAAGGAGGCGATGCCGGCTTCCGCGATCAGCGAGAGGGATTGATCACGACGGCCCGCGTGCGCGGCGAGCGCCTTCATGACCTCCGGTTCGAGATATACAGACAGGCGCTGCTTTTTGGGGGGCTTCGCCATTGTGCCTCCTAAAGATCGATGCCGTCGCCGGGATCAAGCGACGCCTGCCGCGCCACCTGGCGCATCGTCTGGTTCATGCGCGAGAGACGTGCGGCGTCCTCATCGGCGTCGTCGCGAGGATCGATCTCGAACTCGTTTTCGATGGGTTGCTTAGGCTCAACGGGTTTTGAGCGACTTAGCTCCGGCTGGTGCCGGCGCTCGGAGTCGGTCGTATCCTCGTCCTCCGATCCGTCGCCGCTGGTGGCCATCGCGACCGCAGGCGTCGCGGGAAGTGGCAGCGTGCTCCAGTCGTCCGGCCGAGCCGTTGCCGGTTTCACGAGGTTCGGCGGTGGCAGGATGCGTTCCTGAAACCGGCGATCCTCATAGTATCGCGCCTTCTTCGCGCGGATCGGCGGGGTGCCGGCGACCATGACGATTTCGTCGGACGGCGGGAGCTGCATGATCTCGCCGGGCGTCATCAGTTGCCGGGCTGTCTCCGAGCGCGAGACCATCATGTGACCGAGCCAGGGCGACAGGCGATGACCGGCATAGTTCTTCATCGCGCGCATCTCGGTCGCGGTGCCGAGCGCGTCGGAGACACGCTTGGCGGTCCGCTCGTCATTGGTCGCGAAGCTGACGCGGACATGGCAGTTGTCGAGGATCGAGTTGTTCGGCCCGTAGGCCTTCTCGATCTGGTTCAGCGACTGGGCGATGAGGAAGGCTTTGAGGCCGTAGCCGGCCATGAAGGCAAGCGCGCTCTCAAAGAAGTCGAGGCGGCCGAGGGCCGGGAATTCGTCGAGCATCAGGAGAAGCCGGTGGCGGTTGCCCTTCGCGTTCAGATCCTCCGTGAGCCGCCGGCCGATCTGATTGAGGATCAGACGGATCAGCGGCTTGGTGCGGTTGATGTCCGACGGCGGCACGACGAGATAGAGCGTCGTCGGATGCTTGCCGCCGACTATGTCGGTGATGCGCCAGTCGCAGCGGCGTGTGACTTCGGCGACGACGGGATCGCGATAGAGGCCGAGGAACGACATCGCGGTGGACAGCACGCCCGATCGCTCGTTGTCGGATTTGTTCAGCAACTCGCGGGCCGCGCTAGCGATTACCGGATGCGGGCCAGCCTCGCCGAGATGGGCGGTCCTCATCATGGCGGCGAGCGTCGAGTCGATCGGCCGCTTCGGGTCGGAGAGGAAGGCGGCGACGCCAGCCAGGGTCTTGTCGGCCTCGGCGTAGAGGACGTGCAGGATGGCGCCGACCAGCAGCGCGTGGCTGGTTTTTTCCCAGTGGTTCCTTTTCTCGAGCGAGCCTTCCGGGTCGACCAAAATGTCGGCGATGTTCTGGACGTCTCTAACCTCCCACTCGCCGCGGCGGACTTCGAGCAGAGGATTGTAGGCGGCCGACTTCGCGTTGGTAGGATCGAACAGCAGCACGCGGCCGTGCCGGGATCGAAAGCCTGCCGTCAGCGTCCAGTTCTCCCCCTTGATGTCGTGGACGATGGCGGAACCCGGCCAGGTCAGCAGTGATGGCACGACCAGGCCGACACCCTTGCCGGACCGGGTTGGCGCAAAGCACAGCACATGCTCGGGACCGTCATGGCGGAGATAGTCGCGCTCGAACTTTCCCAGGATGACGCCATCCGCGCCCAGCAGGCCGGCGGCACTCACTTCGCGAGCAGCGGCCCATCGGGCGGAGCCGAAGGTCTCGGCGTTCTTGGCTTCGCGCGCCCGCCAGACGGACATGCCGATCGCGACGGCGATGGAGATGAAGCCGCCGGACGCGGCGATATAGGCGCCCTCGATGAAGATCGGTGGGGCATAGGCATCGTAGAAATACCACCACCAGAAGAAGGCGGGCGGATAGTAGATCGGCCAGCCAGCCAGTTCGAACCACGGAAGTCCGAGCTGTGGCTGGAAGCCGAGCCGATAGGCCGTCCACTGCGTCGCTGCCCAGGTCGTCATGAGCACGATCAGGAAGACGGTGAGGATCTGGCCCCAGAGGATTTTGGTCGCCGACATGGCGGGCACTCCTTTCTTGATTGGGCTACATGCCGAGCCCGCGGTTGCGGCCGAAGCTCCAGTCGACGCCACCCGCGCCGCGCGACACGCCGGAGACGTGCTGGCCGATCTGACGTTCGAGGGACGGCGACCAGGGCACGAGCTGGAAGCCGAGGCCGTCGTCGATCATGGCGAAGCGGCCAGACGCGAGCGCAAAGCGCTGGCGATAGGTCCCCGCCACATACTCGCCCGTTGCGGCCTTCGAGAATTGTCGGCCGGTCTCGGCGGCGAGCTTCTCGCCGAGGGCGTCGACCTCGCGCTGCCGTAGCGTGTCGATCAGCCCGGGCGAGAAGCTGACGCCGCGCGTCTGCCGCTCGGCAAGGCCTTGGCCGACGAGATGGTCGGCCCGCCTGTCCATCGCCTGGCGAACCTCAGCGCCGAAGCCGCCGCCGCCGAGCGGAACGGGATCGCGGGCGATCGCTTGCCGGTCGAGCCAGGTGGCGCCGGTGGCATGGACTTGCCTCTCGATGTCGAGATCGGAGCGGACGGCGAGCGCGACCCGTCTGCGTCCCTGCGCGTCGTCGAATTTGCGCAGCTCGACGATCGAGCCCGGCGCGCTATCGCCGGCCGCGTCGAGGTCGGGCAACTTGATGTGATGGGTTCGTCCGTCCGTGGCATCGACGATGGCATAGGCCGTGCCCTTCAGCTCATCGTCGAGACCACGATCGACCAGCCGGCCGACGACGGGATCGTTGAGGCTCTCGCCGGCCAGCACGTAGCTGGCGGCGCCGCGCTCGATACCGCGTTCCGTCAGGCCGCGATGAATGCGTTTGATGATGTCGCCACGCTCGCCCAGCTCGCGCAGCGTCGCCTCGGCGTTCTCCGATACGACCCATTGGCCGGGACCGACCTGATCGGCGAGGCCAAGCGTTTCCAGCTTCCGCAGCCGGCCGACCTTCATCGCATGGAATTCGTCCGGCTGGCGGTCGGGGTGCGGGGCAAGATCGACGACGCCGGTGCGGTAGCTGTCCCGCGCAAGCTGGCGGTCGAGGTTGGTCCAGCGCTCCGACTCGATCTGGCGTTCGAGATTGCGGCGGATCTCGTGATCGGTGCGCGGCCCCAGCTCTTGGGTGACGAGATCCTGCGCGCGAGCGCGCATGCCTTCCTTGATGTAGTCGCGCGAGATGACGAGGTCCTGGCCGTCATCGGTGCGCCCGCGCAGGATGATGTGGACGTGCGGATTATCCGTGTTCCAGTGATCGACACCGACCCAGTCGAGCTTCGTGCCGAGGTCTTTCTCCATCTGCCCCATCAGGTCGCGGGCATAGGTCTTGAGGTCGGACATCTCCGTCGCGTCCTCGGGCGAGACGATGAACCGGAAATGATGCCGATCATCCTGGGTCCGCTCGGCGAAGGCCTTGGGATCGGCGTCCTCGGTCTCGGGACCGAACAGCCGCGCCTTCTCCCCATCCCGGGTGACACCCTCGCGCCGCAGGTAGCTGAGGTGGGCGGAAAGCGGCGCGGCCCGCGCGCTATGACGGACGACGCGCGTCTTGATGATGGTGTTGCGCGATCGGCTGGTGAGTAGCCGGTTGGCCTGAACGGTCGCGCGCTGCCCGCGCCCGAACCGCGAGCGGTTGCCCGAGCTGATCTTGCCGGAGCGCGAGACGCTGCCGCCGGCCCGCTGGGCGGCGGCGAGCGCCTGGGCGATGAAGGGCCGCGCCTGCTGCGCTCGGGTCGAGCGGATGCGGCCTGGCCGGATGCGGAAATCGTCCTCGCCGCTCATCGCCGAGGCCCCGCACATCGCGCAAACGCGCGAAAATCCTTGGCGAAATGGCAATTGCGCAGGCTGCGCCGATCAGGCGCACCTCGCGCAGATGCGCCATAAGCCCCTGAAAACACACGACCGCACCAAGCCGCACCTCGCGCGCTTTTATCTCGCCATCGTGCGGTTGTGTTGCCTGCTCCTCCTCCTCGGACCGCCATCCTTCCGCCAGAGCACGCTATTCCACGAAATGCTGCGAACACCGTCATCGCGGCCCTCCATCGCCGTTTCTAGCCACGAAGAGGCCTCCGGATTGTGGAGCGATGGCTGTGGCATCGCGCACCGGAGTTGCAGCGGGAGTGTCATTGGAAGTGCGATCGCCGGCCGTCGGAACAGCGGTGGCGGTGCGCTCGGACTGCACGATGAACAGCGGCGAGCGTGTCCAGGCGTTGGGATCGGCCGCCGCGACCGTGACGGGAGCAAGGGCATCTCCGCCGCCGATAATAGGTGCCAGCGCGGCGACATAGGCGCGCGTTTCGGCGGGCAACGGACGGCCGGCGAGATACTCTTCGTAGCGGCCGGGACCAGCATTGTAGGCTGCGAGAAATCCCGGCGAACCATAGCGGTCGTGCATCTCGCGGAGATAAGCCGCGCCCGCCAGAATGTTGTCGCGTGGATCGTAGGGATTCGCGCCGAGCCGGTGACGGGCGCGCAGATCGGTCCATGTGGCGGGCATGATCTGCATCAGTCCCATCGCGCCGGCTGACGAGATCGCTCGCACGTCGCCAGCGCTTTCGACGCGCATGACGGCGCGTATCCAGTGCTCGGGAACGCCGAACCGTTGCGCGGCCTCGGTGATGAATGTGGCGTAGGAATCGGCACGAGAGGGGCGCTCGGCCGACACGGTCTGCGCATTCGCGGTGGCGCAAAGCGGCGCGGAAAGCAGAAGGCCGGAAAGGAGAAGGAGGGCTGTGCGCCGGGCGGTGTTTGACCACCCGGCGACAGCTTTGGGGAGCGGGACCGACATCGTTCAGTCCCGCTCTGCGCGCTTGGGCGGCCGGTTCCAGTGCAAGCCCCAGGCGGACTTGTCGTCGGCGGATTGGAAGAGGTTGGCGCGGATCGGATGACCGAAGGTCGGATCATCGATCTGCAGCGAAACGTAGTCGCCGGCCTTCTCGCCGGTGCGCTTCCACCCTGCACCGATCTCCGCGCCGGTTTCGTTGTTCATGCTGTCGAGAACATGGACACGGAAGTCCGGCGCGTTCTCGGCATCGGACGGTTCAGCCGGAACGATGATGATGTCCTGGTGCAATGACAGCGTCATCAGGTGGCCGATGAAGCCGTCATTTTCGCGCGTGAATTGACCGATAACGGACATGGGGCGTCTCCTTCATATTGCGGTGGCTAAGGTCATGGGCGTGCCGTCACCGCGTCGGCGCGCGCCAGACGAAGCGGTCATCGCCGTCCTCGTCAGTGTAGAGGGGGGTGGCCCGGCCGATGACCGAGCTGGCGGGGAGCGGGCCGAAGTAACGCCCGTCGAGACTGTCGCGGACCTGCCAGTTCATCAGGAACAGTTCGTCGTCGGCGATGACGCGGCATCCCTGCCAGATCGGGAGTTCGCGGCCCCGCCGGTCGCGGTCGAGCGCATCGCCGATGGCCTGGCCATCGACGGTGATCGTGTGGCCGGTTCGGCACACACGTTGACCGGGCAAGCCCGCGACTCGCTTCAGCAGCGGCACGCCGCGCGGCAGATATCCGCCATCGGCAAGGAACGTGGCGATTGGCTCCGGCGCCGCTACGGCGACGAGGTCGGTTGCTTCCAATCCGTCGCTGGCGCTGATCGCATAGAGGCCGATCGGCGTGCTCGCGGAGGCATTCCAGATGAGCTTCGGCGCGAACGACACGATCGACAGGATGCCCATCAGCATCACTGCGAAGTACGTCGTCATGACGTATCCAAAGCGGCTCATGGCATGATCCTCCGGCGCAGGAGGAAGGCGCGATGCTGCTGTGCGTCGTAGGCGCGCGGTGCTTCACCGACCGCCAGACGGTTGTGGACGTGCCGCCAGTGATCGGGCGAAACGTCGATCGCACCGATGCCCCGCGCCTCGATGGCATCAATGAGCTGGAGGACGCGCTCGACCTTCGGCCAGCCATCGGCGCGCAAAAGGATGTCGCCGCCGGGGCGCACGAATGGCAGGGTCTGGCAGCGCTCGCCCGCACCGACGGCGCGCACGATGTCGAGCCGAGAAAGTGCGGTGCCGTAGTCGTTGGAGGTCCAGCGAACGAAGGCGAAAACGCTGTCCGGCGCGAACGACACGACGCGCTGGCGGCGGTCGAGAATCTGTTCGGCGGTCTCGCGACCGAACCTGATCCAGAATTCGATCTTCTTCTCGACCCACGTCAACTCGACATGGGTCAGAGCATCGGCCGCGAGCGCGGGCGGCAAGCCGCTGCGCAGCGACGGATCGGCGACACCGATCATCGTGGCTCTCCTTCGCTGGTCGGGAACTCGCGCTCGAACAGGGCGCGCAGCATGTCGGCGACGGTCTGCCCGCGCTGGAAGGCGGCGATCTTGATCCGGCCGCGCATGTCGGCGGTGACGTCGATCGTCAGCCTGGCGGTGAAATCGGCGGCGGCCTCCGCGCGCGGCGACGGACGGTCCGGCGCCTTGATCCAGCTTTCCGGATCGGCAGGGCGGGACGCGAAGCGGCGTTTCGAGGACTGCTCGCTCATGCCCCGATCCTCGTGACTTCGGCAGCGAGCGCGGCGATCTCGCGCGCGGCGGGCGATGTATCGTCCTGTTCGGCTGCGAGCCGTCCGGTCTGCACGACATCGGCGAAAGCGATGCGCTGACCGATGGTGGTCAGGAGTGGCGGCGGGTCGTGGTCGGCGAGCGTCTCGGCGGTTTCTCTGGCAAGCACCGTGCGGGCTGCGCATCGATTCAGCACGAACCGCGCCTTGAGTTCCGGCCGGTAAATCCGCGCTTCGCCGAGTAGCGTCAGCATCTCGGCCGACGCCCAGCCATCAAGCGGCGAAGGCTGCACCGGGATCAGCACAAGATCGGCGGCGAGCAGCGCCGAACGCATCAGACCGGCGACACGCGGCGGTCCGTCGATGACGACATGATCGACGTCGCGCGCCAGCTCCGGCGCTTCGCGGTGGAGCGTGTCGCGGGCCAGGCCAACAACACCGAACAGCCGCTCCAATCCCTCCCGGCCGCGCTGCTGTGACCAGTCGAGCGCCGATCCCTGTGGGTCGGCGTCGATCAGCGTGACGCGCTGCCCGTGCCGAGCCCATTCACCGGCTAGGTGGAGGGCGAGCGTCGTCTTTCCGACGCCGCCCTTCTGGTTGAGGAACGCGACGATCATGACGGTCTCCCGGCGATCGGGGACTCGTCCACAGCGGTCGAAAAACGCGTTTGCGTTAGAAAGATTCCGTAGGAATCTAGGTTAGATAAGTTACGGTGCTCGCAAGCTGCTGATTCAGCGCGATGAATCGACGATTCCGGTCCCCGATAGCACGAGAGTCCGGTCCCCGATGGCACGATAGCGCCGGTCCCTGATAGCACGAGATGATTCACAGCTTATCCCCAGGTCGAGTTGTCGAGCGGCGACGGCGGCGCGGGATGCCGAGCGCGTCGGGATCGGTGGGTACGAAGGACAGGATTTCGGGGCCGCCGAGGCACTGCTCGATGGTCAGCCGATAGCCCGGCAGCGGCTGGCGGCGGACGATGTCGCGCAGGTCGTAGGCGAAATGCTTGAGCGGCGAGAGACTGCCGGACTTCGCGTGCAGATGCGGAAAGTCGAAGCTCCAGCCGTATTCCTGCTTGCCGCCATGCTTGCGCACGAGGCGGTAGAGCCAGCGCTCCAGGCCGCCGGTCAGCCTGAAATAGTTGCGGTCGATCGTGAGGACGAGCGCATCATCGAGGACAGCCGCGTAGAACCAGTCGGGTACGATCAGTTCGAGCCCGAGCGGGCGGCCGCGGTGATCGGCTCGCTCCTTCCATTCGTTGATCCAGGAGAAGCGGTGCATCCGCCGCTCGGTCGGCTGGCGGATTGAGGTCGCTATGGTGGTGGACTGGAGGCGGTCGAGCGCGGCCTTAAGCCGGTCGTAATCGCGCAGCGAGACACCGCGTCCAATGAAGTTCAGAATCTCGTAAGGCGTGGTCGCCATCAGGCGTGACGGGCGCAGGCCGACGTCACGGGCCTCGACGATTTGCGAGGCCGCCCAGATCAGAACGTCCGCGTCCCAGATCGTCGCCATGCCGTGCTCGGGCACGGCTTCGACACGGATTTTCACCGAACCCGCCTTGAAGTCGATCGGCGTCAGGCGCTTCGACTTGGCAAGCGAGAAGAACGGATAGGCCATGAGGTCCTGCGCGTCGCGCGGCGCGAGATCGCCGGGCAGCGCCCGGAACAGATCGAGCTGCGCACGCTCGTCGTGCTGTGTGTGACGGGACGACATGGCGTGTCGTCTCAGCGCGGCTGGCGGCCGGCGAAGCGGCGATCCGACGGCTCCTGCCGCTTGGCGGGGAGCACCGTGCCGCGCGGATCAGAGGTCGAATTGACGAGGCCGCGATCGGCCCACGTCTGGAGATCCTCTATGGCGTAGACGACTCGGCCGCCGAGCTTCCTGTAAGACGGGCCGGTGCCGTAGGTGCGGTGCTTCTCCAGTGTGCGCTCGGACAGTCCGAGGAAGCGAGCGGCCTCCTGCGTGCGCAGGTAGCGTGGCGGGATGCCGGCGGTCGTATCGGCCATTGTCGAGCCTCCGTGGTCTCATCGGGGGCCGCTGCCGTCAGGCGGCGGTTCGAGAGCACGGTGGCGTGAAAGCGGTGGGTCGGACGATGTCGGAGATAGGAATCTAGTTTCGACACGCCGCAGGCGGTCGATGGCGGGCTATGATCGGCGGGGTCGGCGCAGGAGGGAGCGGTAGCCGCCTTCAACGAGTTTCACGCCGTCGCGCGCCAGCCGGATCGTGATTTCGCGCAGCGCGTCCCCGGCCCAGGAGGCGGCGTCGATTTTATGACCAGGGAACAGAACCTGCCCGATCGATCGATATGTCGCGCCGGCACGACGTCCATCGACCGCACGCAGCATTTGGCGCGCGCGCTCGCGGCGTTGCGGCGTCATTCGAGGGTCGTTCGGGACGCGCTTGCCTTTGATCGCGCTCCAGAACCGGGTCAGCGCGGTCTGTCGATCCGGTGTGAGGTCATCGAACATGACCATCGCCGCGAGCGGGTTCTCGTCCTGCGGGTCTGCGAGCGTGACGTCATACTGCTCGCCGCGGATATCGAGCCTGAGATGAGCAGGGTCGTGCTGGAATATGGTACGGAGGCGTAACTCGTCGGCAGTGATGGAAAACCCTTCAGGGCGCGGACCTGCGGCGAACATTATTGCCGACGGATCGACTTGAGGGGTCCAAAAAATCTGCTGGGCATGAGCCGCGATGAGCGGGTCGGCGCCGAAATCGCAACCCCCATAGGTTCGCAAATTCTTCGGCCGTTTCGAGTGAGAGTCGGCCGCTGGACACAAGCTCCCGATAGGCTTTCCGGTAGTCGGGGTTTCGGCGCAGAAATTCCCAGGCAAGGTCACCCGGAGTTAGATTGTCGATATAGTTGTAGGCGGTCTCAGACCGCCAACTTTCATCTTCGGACATCCTCCACCGCCTCCGCGAAATTATGACGCAACGCGAGTCAAGCAGCGGTCACGATCCCAAGTTGAGCGTGGCGTGGGAAGAACGAAGTCGGATCAACGTGATGCAGGTTCTGCATCACCTCAATGGAGGCGGGGGCCGAGAAGCTCGCAAAAGCCGTTCTCGGTCATCCATTTCGCGCGAGCGAGGTGGGCGGCATGAATTTTCGCTGCACGGTTGGGGTCCGCTGCGGGATCGAGGCCGAAGAGAAGCTCGACGACTTCCTCCCAGGTCGCACCGTCCGCCTCGGCGTCGAGCAGCCTCAGGTACAGCTTCAGATGCGCCTGGTCATAGGCGGTGAGCGCCGCGCCGAGCGGCGGTTCGTCCAGATATTCTGCGTTGGTCACAATGAGCCCCACGAGTCATTCGTATCCAATTTGGAGCAGTTTGTTAACCGTAATGATATCCCGCGCCACACCGCCGCGGTTTGACGCAAAATCAGGATGGTCGGGCGGGTTCGCCCGAAAAAGTCGTCAAGGGTTGTCCTTGTCACCAACCAGCATCACTCCCACGCTTTGGCCGGAGTTGAGCAGGACGATGCCACCGCCTTCAAAGGCTCGACGGACCTGATCGCGTGTTGATTCATACACCTCGAGCCCGCTGTCGGATTCAAGGCGCTTCAACGCGGTCAGTGATACCCGGGCCTTGTCAGCGAGCGTCTCCTGTGTCCAGCCGAGCAACGCGCGTGCGGCCCGTGATTGTCGGGCGGTGATCATGCATGATCACCTCCCACTCGGACCTACGCGTACGCCAGAACTACGGCTATAATAGTCGTTCTTACTGGAAAAGACCAGCGGTTCTGGCTTTAGCGGGCGCGATTCCGGTGTCCAGAACCAGAGGTGATTCGTTCCACCGTCAGGCGTTTGGCCCCGCCCGGATTGTCCGGGCGGGGCGTCGCGCTGGCCTTACTCGCCGTTGCGGCGGCCGCTAGGGCGGGACCAGATGAGGCTGAAGCCTTCGCCTTCCTCGTCGTCGAAGAGGTTGGCGTAGATCGGGGCATTGAAGCTGGGATCGTCGAGCTTCAGGCCCAGATAGGCGCGCCCCTCGTTGGAGGTCTTGGACCAGGCGGCGCCGATCTCGGCGCGGCCGACGAAGACGCGGTGGCTGGGGGCGTTCTCTCCGGTAGCGCGGGCCTCGGAGACGATGCGGACGTTCTTGGTCTGCAGGCTGAGGGTGACGATTTCGCCGGTGTACTCGTTGTTGCCGGTCTTCTTGAAGGTGCCGATGGTCGCCATGGTAGTTCTCCTTGAACTCTGTTCCGAGCCCGCACCATTGCGGCCTCGATGGCGATCGACAGGCCGGAGGCGATTGACGGCGCACCCCGCAGGGGCCTGACAGCAAAGGAGGGGCTTTCTTGGCTCGCGAGGAATGACGGCGCAGCCGGCAGGGGAAGAAAGTTTCGACGCCGCTGTTGCGGCATAGGCGATCGAGGCGCAGCCGACCTTCGGCCAGATCAGCCCATTGAAGAGGCCGTTTTGGAGCGGTCGACCTGACAGAGACGGCATCACAGGAGAACGCGGCGACCGCCCCGGACCGATGGACCGTGACGACGCCTGACACCGCGGTTCAAACCAGCTCCGGCGGACGCTCCGTTCCGCCGGCTCCTGCCCGTCGCCCACGCGATCGCCCCCTCTCAGCACTCGCACCGTCGTTGGGCGCGCCGTCAGGGCATTGCCCCCACCACCGTCACCGAGGGCATGGCGCGTCAGTTGGGTTAGCCGTTGATCCGATCAACGCGATTGCGAACGACCCTGCCGACGAAGAGCGCGACACGTAAGACATCAACCCACCGTCCTGCCGCCGCCGGCAACGATGTCAGGCGCGCGCGACGTTCTGCCCGGTTGGCCCGGGCGCGGCCATTGCTGTCACCCGAATCAGCGCCGTGACACCAACGGCGACTGCGCCGATGACGGAGAAGATGATCTGCCAGGTGTCGGAGGGCATGGTGTGTTTCACGATGCCATGTGTCGCATGGTAGCCGGCGAGCGCCGCAGGCGCGACGAAAGCGAGTGCGATCGCGAGCCGTATCCAGAGCGGACGGATGAAGGCGAGCAGGAACTGCCCGAGGCCGAGCGTCAGTGCGGCGGCGGCGAGGCCGACGAGGATTGCCCCGAGCCAACCGGCGCCGGTCTGGAAGGCCCAAGTCCCGGCACTGACGCCCGCGAAGAACGGAAGCGCGAAGACAGCCAGTGTGAATAGAAGCCAGCACAGGGCGCCGATCGCCACGATGCTGGAGAGGATGCCGATGAAAACCATGGTGGTGTTCTCCGTGAGATAGAGGTCTGACGGTCGCGCCTCCACCACCACCACGGCGCGTTGCCAGTATAGCCGAAGAGAAGGCGGGACGGGAGCGGAAATCCCGTAGGATTCCCGCTTGCAGTCGCGACGCCTTGCCCGCGGTCAGCGGGCGAAGGGATCGATCTCGTGAACGATGGCGGCGAGTTCGCCGTCATATTCGCCGGCCGGCATGACGCCCATGGTGCCGTCGCCGGCCTGGAAGATGACGATGGTGACCATGAGGCTGGTAGCGAGGCTGAAGGCGAAGGCGTGAGCTTGATTGAGGGACATCTGACCGGCTCCTGTCTTGGAGGCGGGAGACCATCTCCCGCGCGACAGGCGCCCGATGTGTCCGGCCGATGGCCGCGATCACCGCGCAGGCGAAGCCGGAGCGGCGGCACGCTTTGCGTAGTCCGACCCTTTACGGGTTGATGGCGTCAGGCCAGCGGCTGGACCAAGGATCAGCGCATTGGAAGCGGGGGATGGTTTTCCGCCATGACCGGGGCCACCATGGAAACGCCCGTTCAATGCTTTCGCGCCAAAGCATCGCCGCCATGCTGCCGGTCGTGATGCTGCCGACATGGCCGGGTATGATCATGCAAAGCGCAGTTGTCGAAGAGAATGCCCATGCCGAAGGTGCCTGAGAAGACCGACTTCCCCGTCAGCCAGGTGCGGCGCTATCTGGAGCCCGGTCCGATCGTGCTGGTGTCATCAAAGTGGCAGGGCGCGACCAACATCATGACGCTCGGTTGGCACACGATCCTGGAATTCTCGCCGTCTCTGGTCGGCCTGATGATCTCCGGCGGCAATCACAGCCACCACATGATCCGCGAAAGCCGGGAATGCGTGGTGAACCTGCCGACGACGGCGCTGACCGATACCGTGGTGGGGATCGGCAACACGTCGGGGGCCGAGATCGACAAGTTCGCCAAGTTCAATCTCACGCGGCAAGAGGCGAGCAAGGTCGATGCGCCGTTGATCGGCGAATGCCATGCCAGCTTCGAATGCCGCCTTCACGACGACGCGCTGGTCGACAAGTACAATTTCTTCATCTTCGAGGTGGTGAAGGTGCATGTCGCCACGTCGCCAAAGCATCCCGAGACGCTGCATTACACCGGCGATGGCGTGTTCGTGGTGTCCGGCAAGGTCATCAGCCGCAGATCGCTGTTTCGACCCGAGATGCTGTGAGAGGCAGCGCTCACGCGCCACCTCCCTTCGGGCGGAAGTCGAACAGCGGGATGCCGAGCTTCCTCGCCTTGTCGGCGAGATTGTCCTGAATGCCGGTGCCAGGGAAGACGATGACCCCGATCGGCAGGACGTCCAGCATCTGATCGTTGCGCTTGAACGGTGCGGCCTTGGCGTGTTTCGTCCAGTCGGGGGCGAAGCCGACCTGCGGCACCTTGCGGGCGTCGGCCCATTTGGCCGCGATCTTCTCGGCGCCCTTCGGCGACTTGCCGTGCAGCAGCACCATGTCGGGGTGCTTGGCGTGGACCTGATCGAGCTTGGCCCAGATCAGGTGGTGATCGTTGAAGTCGAGCCCACCGGTAAAGGCGATCTTTGCACCGGCAGGTAGTAGCACCTGATTGTCGGCGCGCTTCTTGGCGGCGAGGAAGTCGCGGCTGTCGATCATCGCCGAGGTCAGGTTGCGGTGGTTGACCATCGATCCGCTGCGCGGTCGCCAGTTCGATCCGGTGTGGCGCTCGTAGTGCTCGGCGGCCTGGTCGCGCATCAGCTCGAAGGCGTTGCGGCGTTCGATCATGGTCTGGCCCTCGGCCGTCAGGCGTTCCAGCTCGACGGCCTTCACTTCGCTGCCGTCCTGTTCGCGCTGGCCGCGGCGCTGCGCCTGCTCGTTGTCGTCCAGCTCGCGCTCGATCCGGTCGGTGGCTCGGTGGAAGACGTTGACCGTCGACCAGAGGAGATCGTCGAGGTCGGGCTCGAGGCGGGTGTCCTCAAGGGTGACGATCAGGGCGTCAAAGATGTCGGCGATGGCGCCGGCGACATGGTCGCCTTCCGGAAGCGGTCGGGGATCGGGTTCATCCGTGAAGGGACGGTAGCCGTAAAGCTGGAGTTCGCTGAGGACATGGTCGGTGGGTGAAGAGGCGTGGTGCGGTTCGTAGTCGTCGTGCTCGCTCATCGGGATGCTCCGTCGGTTCGACCGCGACCCTCGCGGCCTTCATGGCGACGAAAGCCGGCGGGCGGGCCGGACCTGCACCCGCAGCGAGGCGGAGGGCCGGAGCACAGCGGAGGATGACGAAGGCGGGCTATTTTGCCTCGCGATGGAAAGGCCCGCAGGGCCGCCGGAAAATAGTCCGCCGCAGGCATTGCGGGTCCAGGCCGTTTGCTGGCCGATCGCCCTCTCGAAGGCCGGGGCGCGGTTCTCTCCGACATCAAGATCATCCGAGCGACGCCGACGACGGCGCTCCCGCCGTCTGCATTCTCCTGTCGGCCTATGCCGCCAGCGCCATGAAGCGTGCGACGTCCTGGGGCGCGATCTGCACCCGGGCCGCTGCCCGGAGGCTGTCCAGACCAGCCAGGCGGAGATCCTCGTTGAAGTCGCCCAGGCGCGGAGACACCACGACCGCCTCGATCCCGGCGGCGTTCGCCCGTTCGATCAAGGTCGTCATCGCACCGTCGCCGGCCGGATCATTGTCGCGGGCGATGTAGAGCCGGCGCAGCGTGTCGGGGAACAGGATGGCCGAGAGATGCGCCGCCGAGAGCGCCGCCGCCATCGGCATAGTGGGCAGCGCCATTCTGAGCGACAGCATCGTCTCTATGCCTTCGCCCGCCGCCATCACTTCGCCCGCCACACCGAAGCGAACGGCGTGTCCCAGGAGGTCGCCCATCGCCCGTCTCGGTGTGTCGATCGGGGCCTTGTCCGAGCCGTCAGGGGCGAGCCAGGTGCGATGCGCGCCGGTCTGATGCTCGGCGAGATCGGTGACCGATGCGATCATCGCCGGCCAGGTCTCCGTCGGGGAATACTCGTCGGGCCGATAATAGCACCTGGGATGAAAACGCAGGCTTCCGGTTCCGTGCAAAGCCGTAATCGCACGGTTCCGTAGATACGTTTCCACGACAGTGCCCAAAATCGGCTGCGACATCCCGACGAGCCGCCGCGCTGCTTCCGGCGATCCGATCGGCGCTGGTGCTTTGCGTTCGCCATCATGCCGGCGGTCCGGCTCGGGATGCGGCATCGACAGGAAGGCGCGCGCCTCATCGGCGACGTCCTTGAAGTCGACCAGGCCGCAGCTCTCGCGGATGACGTCGAGGAGATCGCCATGCTCGCCGGTGGCGGCGTCGGTCCATTTGCCGGCGGTGCCCTTGCCGGTTTCGCCGCCCTTTAGCCGCACGAACATCGAGCGGCCGGGCGTGTTGCGCACATCGCCGACCAGCCAATAGCGGCCCTCCCGATGACCGGCAGAGAGGTAGTGGCGGCACACCGCCTCGGCCTGCCGGCCGAGACGGATTGCCAGTTCGGAGGCGTCCTGCCGTGCCATCACGCCGCCTCCCGCTCGCCGATACGCTCGACGGGATAGCGCTCCAGCACCTTGGCGAGGATGGTCGCCCCGGTCGTATCGGTCGGCACAAACATTCGCAGCTTCCACGAGATGATTTCGTGGAATAGGCCATATGCCCGCAGGCGATCGCGCATGGCGTCGGTGAAGCCCGACAGTTCGATGCGGTTGGCGCCCATGACCCGGACGCGGCGAAGCTGGAGACCCTCGGTCAGATCGAGGATGGTCTTGCCGTCCATCAGCGCCATGAACGCGTAGTCGGGCGTCAGGGTTGACGTGCCAGCCGCGAGCGCGCCGGCCACCCATGCCGGGGAGACGCGGCGGCCAACGATGCGCTCGCCGTCATCTGTCTGGAGTCGATAGACCCGCGTCGACTCGTTCGGCAGCCGCTTCCAGATCGGCAGCAAGAGCCCGCTGACGACATGGATGGTGCTATCGGCATATTCCGGCACCTCGGCGGCCTCGGCATTCCAGGCCGCTGTGAAGCCAGCCCGATCCGCGTCGACCCAATGGGTCTCGTCCATCATCTTGATGGGGATGTTGTGCGCCTCCATGGGCCGGATCAGCCGCACGCGCCGTTCGATCTCGCCATCGTCCAGCATGATGCTGGTGGTTGGTATCTGCACGGCGGCGCGGCCCGAACGCTCGTTGACCAGCAGCTTCGCGCCTGCGTCATCGAGATGGTCGAGCGCCTCGGCCAGCGTCACGGGACGGTTGCGCTGGCGCTGGTTGATGGTCAGCAGCCGGGCCTCGGCCCCGGTGCCAGGATGAACGTGGATCGTTCGGCGGTCGGTGACGATGAAGCTCTCGGCCTGCAGCGTCTCCAGCCCGACGTCGTAGCTGCCGGAAGCGATAGCGCCTTCGATCTTGGCGTTCAGCAGCCGCTCGAACGCCGTGAACAGGACGCCCTGAAGTTCGATGGTCAGCGCAAGCAGCCGGTTGAGAAAGGTGGTGATCGGCGGCAGTTCGTCCTTGATGCCGGTGGAATCCATCAGCGAGAGGCCGGTGGCATCCTCGAACATCTGGAGCGAGCAGCCGTCGACCTTGCCGCGCACCAGCAGCAGGTAGAGTTGCCGCAGGGCGTCGCGGGCGTAGTGGCTTTCCAGATTGTCTTCGGGCCGGAACAAGCCCTGGCCGCCGGTCTGGCGCTGGCCGCGCGTGATCGCGCCCAGGGTGTCGAGGCGGCGGGCGATGGTCGAGAGGAAGCGCTTTTCCGCCTTCACGTCGGTCGAGATTGGCCGGAACAGCGGCGGCTGCGCCTGGTTAGTCCGGTTGGTGCGGCCCAGGCCCTGAATGGCGGCGTCGGCCTTCCACCCCGGCTCCAGCAGGTAGTGGACGCGCAGTCGCTGGTTCCGCGCCGACAGGTCAGCATGGTAGCTGCGCCCGGTGCCGCCGGCGTCGGAGAAGATCAGGATGCGTTTTTGATCGTCCATGAACGCTTGGGTCTCGGCCAGATTGGCCGAGACGGCACGGTTCTCCACGGCGAGGCGGTCAATGCCGCCGGGACTGGTCTTGCGAACAATGCGCCGCGAACGTCCCGTCACCTCCGCTACGACATCGGTTCCGAAGCGCTGGACAATCTGGTCGAGCGCGCCGGGGACCGGTGGCAGCGAAGCGAGCCTCTCGATCAAACGGTCTCGACGGGCAACAGCGTCACGGCTCTCGACCGGCTGGCCGTCGCGAAACACCGGTCGCGACGACAGATTGCCCTCGCTGTCGGTGAACGGCTCGTAGAGCTGCACCGGAAAGGAATGGGCGAGGTAATCCAGAACGTATTCGCGCGGAGTGATGTCCACCCGGACGTCGTTCCATTCCTCGGTGGGGATTTCCGCCAGGCGGCGCTCCATCAGGGCTTCGCCGGTCGACACGATCTGGATCACGGCGGCATGGCCGTCGATCAGGTCCTGCTCGATCGAGCGGATCAGGGTTGGCGTCTTCATCGAGGTCAGCAGATGGCCGAAGAACCGCTGCTTGGCGGATTCGAAGGCTGAGCGCGCCGCGGACTTGGCCTGGCGGTTCAGCGTGCCGCCGTCGCCGGTGATGTTGGCGGCCTGCATCGCCGCGTCGAGATTGTTATGGATGACAGCGAAGGCGCCGGCATAGGCGTCGTAGATGCCGGTCTGCTCGGGGGTGAGCTGGTGCTCGACCAGTTCGTATTCGACGCCGTCGTAGGAGAGCGACCGGGCCGTGTAGAGCCCGAGCGAGCGCAGGTCGCGGGCCAGCACCTCCATCGCCGCCACGCCGCCGTCCTCGATCGCCTCGACGAATTCGGCGCGGGTCGAAAACGGGAAGTCCTCGCCGCCCCAGAGACCGAGGCGCTGGGCGTAGGCGAGATTGTGGACGGTGGTCGCGCCGGTCGCTGAGACATAGACGACACGCGCGTTCGGCAGGGCGTGCTGGAGCCGGAGGCCCGCACGGCCCTGCTGCGAGGCGGCGACGTCGCCGCGTTCGCCCTTTCCACCAGCGGCGTTCTGCATGGCGTGGCTCTCGTCGAAAATGATCACTCCATCGAAGTCGGAGCCCAACCATTCGACGATCTGCTTGACGCGGGAAAGCTTCTCGCCGCGATCGTCGGACCGTAGCGTGGCATAGGTGGTAAATAGGACGGCTTCCGAGAGCGTGATGTCCTTGCCCTGCGGGAAGCGCGACAGCGGCGTGACCAGCAGCCGCTCCATGCCGAGGGCGGACCAGTCGCGCTGGGCATCCTCCAGCAGCTTGTCGGATTTGGAGATCCACACCGCCTTGTGGCGGCCCTGCATCCAGTTGTCGAGGATGATGCCAGCCGACTGGCGACCCTTGCCAGCGCCGGTGCCGTCGCCAAGCATGAAGCCCCGGCGGAAGCGCACGGCGTTCGGCGCATCGTCGGGCGCGGCCGAGACGACGTCGAAGGCCTCATCGAGCGTCCATGATCCCGCGAGGAAGTCGGAATGCGCCTCGCCGGCGTAGATGACGGTTTCGAGCTGAGCATCGGAAAGAAGACCATCTGGGACGATGTTGGCGGGCAGCCGGGGCCGATAGCTGGGCTTCGGCGGCGCGACCGAGGCCATCGCCACGGATTGCACCAGCTTGGTCGGATGGGCCTGCGCCCCGGGAATAAGGATCGCCTGCAATCGGTATTCTTCATAAATTGCATCGGTGATCCGGCCGTCTTCGGCGGGCGTCCAGTCCACGGTTTCATAGGCGAGTTCGACGCCTTCGGGCTCGATGGACGCGGGCGTGGCGGGACGTGCAGCAGTGGTGCGCGCGAGATATCCGCGAACGGTCCGGGGCGTCGCGGCGGGTGCCAGGGCCGCCGCTGGCGGGAGGGCCGCAGTCTGGCGCGGTGGAACTTGCGCCTCGATCCAGCCGAGCAGCGTGGCGACGTCGGGCGCGGTGCCTGGCGAAGGGGGAAACGTAGCCTGATCGTCGGCCGGCAGCTTGTCGATGACTGTCAGCCGGGTGTCGATGGTCGTGCCGTGCTTGGCATAGACCGAGCCGTCCACAGCCGCTGTGAAGACGACGCGGCCACGCTCCTGAAGCCGGATGAAGGCCGCAGCCCAAGCCGGATGGTCGGGGCTGAAGTTGGCACCAGTGATCGCCACCAGCCGCCCGCCATCGGAGAGCCGGGCCAGCGCGGAAGCGACATGGCGATAGACTGTATCGGCCACGCGGCCGGTGACGTTTGCCATGGCAGAGAATGGCGGATTCATCAGCACGACGGAGGGGACGGATCCAGTCGCGAGATGATCATTGATCTGGGCAGCGTCGAAGCGCATGACGGCGACAGCCGGAAACAGCGCAGCGAGCAGATCAGCTCGGGTCTCGGCCAGCTCGTTGAGGAGGAGCGTTCCGCCTGATATCTCGGCCAGGATGGCGAGAAGACCCGTGCCAGCAGACGGCTCCAGCACGATGTCGCCAGCAGCAATGGAGGCGGCCGCCACGGCGGCGAGACCGAGCGGCGCCGGCGTCGAGAACTGCTGGAGCGCCTGCGATTCTTCCGAGCGCCGCGTATGCGTCGGCAGGAGTTCGGCGATCTTCGCGAGAGCGGAAAGCCGTGAAGCCGGAGACGCGGCCTTACGGAAAAGCGCCTTTCCGTATTTGCGCAGGAAGAGGACTGTCGCGACCTCGCACGCCTCATAGGCGGCCTTCCAGTTCCAGGCGCCGCTGGTGTCGGATGCGCCGAAGGCTTCTTCCATCGCTGCACGGAGGATCGCGGCGTCGATACGCTGGCCGCGCTCTAGATGATCGAGAAGCTGTAGCGCTACGTTGAGGATCGAGGACGCGGGGGTGACGGGCGCGGCCGGAAGGGCCACGGGAGACAGAATGTTCATGGAGGAACCTCGGGAGAGCGGAAGGGACAAACCCGGACGGCGCTCTCTCTCAACCGCCCGGACTCGACCCGTCCCGGCCGTCCTCTTCCTCTGATCAGCCGACATAAAAAAACGCCCGACCGTGAGGCCGGGCGCTGAGGGAGAGGGCAAATTTCAGTCGATCGCCTGGAAGATCTCGGCGGCTTCCAGATGGTCCGCGGCGTAGTCGTAGAGGCGGCCATATCCTTCCGACATCGCGTCGATCGGATATTTGAAGGAGAGATGGGAGAAGGCGAACAGCGTCGCGATGATGCCCGCGGCGTCGGCCGATACCTCGCCCTCATAGCCGTTAGTGTCGCAGACGATCTGAAAGCGGGGCTTAGAGGTCGGCGCGAGGTAGAGCGGCCTCCCGCCGCGCTCATAGAAGTCCCAGAGACCGCCACGATAATCGAGCGGGCTCAGGCGTCCCATCAGGTGATAGACGGTCATCTCCGCCACCAGGACGTGCTCACGGCCGAAGAGCAGCGGCAGGAAGCCCATCCGGCGACCCTCCGGTACGATTGCCACGGCGCGCGCCGCGGAATCGTCAGTGCTGGGGTTGGTGTCGGGCATGGGGGTTCTCCGGAGAGCGGATCGGGACGAACCGGCGGCGCTCTCTCTCGACCGGGCCGGCTCGAACCCGTCCCGGCAAACCTCTCGCTCTGACGCGCCGCATGAACGCCTGATCGCGCGGCCTTCCGAAGCGGGCCGCGCGCCACTACACTCCTTCATCTAACACATGGCGGACGGCGACCCTGGCGATCGGGGACGCATGTCCGCCCGACCAAGTGAGGTTCCGGAAGGAGACGGTGATGAAGGGAAGTGTGATCGGCATCGTGCCGCGGGCTGCCTCGTTGTGGGCTTCGGGGCGGGCTTTGCGCTCCGCCCGGTGATCGCACCGGGCGACGCATCGGCCGCTGCGGTCGCGGGCGTGGCTCAGCCGACGGAAGAAGAGGCCATCGCAGCCGTCCGCCGCCATCGCCCCTTCACGGGGACGTCGCTCGCAAATGCGACACTCAAGCTCGGTGATTGCTCGCCGGGCGGTGTTGGACCCGGCGTGACGTGCATGACGCAGCTCACGATGGATGTGACCCGGGCGAACGCCACGCCCCAGAACCGACCGGTCGGCTTCGCGCGCGTCAACGGTCAATGGGAAGTGGCCGTCTGGTAGAATTCAGGCAGCTATTTCGCCACCCGTATTGGGCGGAAGGTAGGCGTCGTAAGGATTGCCATCTGCCAGATGGCCGAACGGCGTGAACATATAGTCGCCACCGTCACGGCCGACCGCACAGATGACATAGCGCGGCTCGCCGGTCGCGGCGTCCGTGCATTCCATCAGCGCCAGATCGCCGCTTTCCGCGGCGCGCAGCAGGGTTTGGAAATTGGCTCGCGCATGGTCGGGGATCATCGCGCACCTCTTTCGGCGAGCCAGCGGCCCGTGCTCATCCATTCGATCGTGTGGCCTGTGGAGAGATCGAGCAGATGGGCGCCGCCGGAGAAACCGTCGACGACAGGTTCCGAGGCGACGCCGGCCCACTGAAAGCCCCAGGTGCCGGTGAGCCCGAACGTCTCCGCGCAGCGGGTGACGAAGGTGATCAGCAACTGCGGATCGGCGGTCCCGGGGTCGCGAAGCCAAAGTCGCGTGGCGCCATGCTCGGGCGTCAGCGAGAGCAGGAACGGCTCGGCGGGCGGATCCTCGCGACCGTTCTCGGCCATCAGCGCGGTGTAGATGTCGAAGGCCCGCGCGACATTGGCGACTGAGCCGACGTCGAGCAGGCAGGAGAAGCGGGTGAGAAAATCGGGCATGTCGGGCTCCTGAAACGAAAAGAGCCCGACGCTGGGCCGGGCTCGGGTGGATCGGGATCGTGGTTGAGAGGGGCTAGTAGCCGAATTGCCATGACGGCCACGATTGGCCGTCGTCGGCAGCCGCCGCGGCCTGGGTGAGGTATTCGGGATCGCGGTCGGCCACGGTGGGGTTGCGGACAGGCGTCTCGTCGATGACGGTCACGCGGGAAACGAGGCCATCCTCGACCTCGACGTGGACCGGCACGAAATACTGGAAGACGACACGCCGGATCGGCGCGGGGCTGAATTGCACCATGTGAACGCTCCTTCGATTGGGGGAGAGGTGCGGAGCGGCCGAAGCCGCCCCGCGAGCCACTCATTCGGCGGCTACGAGGTGACGGTCGTCATCCTCGCCATCGGCCGGCGATTCCGAGTCGTCGTCGGCGCTGAGGAAGTCGGGCAGCTCGGCCCCCTCGGCTTCGCTGCCGCCGTCCGCGCCCGCTGCAGAATCGCCGTCAACGCCAGCAAGCCGAAGCGGCTCAGGCAGCCAACCGCTATCGGCCAGGAGACGCTCGGCCTCCTTGGCCATGTCGCCCTTTTTCAGATGACCGATAAGCTCGGCCGCTCGCTCGCCGGCGCCTTCGCGGACGGCTTGGAGGATGCGCGGCTTGGTGACACGGTTGAGGTAGTTGCCGAAGGTCGGGCGCCAACCAGCCTCCACTATGTCGAGCCCGGTCGTCCGCGTCAGCCGGTCGGCCTGCGCGAGCCTCATGTCGAGCGTGTGCTGCGACACGCCGCCAGCGCTGTGCGGGTTCGGCCGCTCATAGAGCGCGTTGACCCCATAGCTGACGCAATGTGCCAGCAGCGCCATACGGCTGGCATCGTCGAGACCGGCGAGCCAATCCCACAGGGCGTCGTCGTCCTTCGGGATGTCAGTGGCCCAGGCGTCGTGACGCTCCTGCACGGCCCGCGCGGAGGGGCTGTCCTTCAGCGCCTCGTCCTGAACGGGGAAGAAGATGTGCTTCACCCCGGCCTCCATAGCGCCCGTGTACATGCGGGTCATGAAGTTGTCCGAGACGAGTTTGTGGAGAAGCGCCGTCATGGCGATGTGCGGGTTTTCAGCCACCGCGTTGCGCAGCGCGAGGGTGCGGTAGGCGGTCAGCTCGACGACGAGGCGTTCGGGCAACGGTTTGATGCTGTCGTCATCATCGTCCTCCTCCGGTTCGACAGGCCGGCCGCCGATAGTGATGACAGCGCGTTGCACCGAGGGGCTCGCGGTGCCGGCGGATTCGGTATCGGTCTCCGATCCTTCCTCACCATCGGTCCGGACCTGAGGCACATCCTCGGGCCGGACGAAGCCGCGATCGACCGAAAGCGATCCGTCGGCGTCGATGCTGACAAAGACGCCGGCGATGGCGATGTCGGCCGGATCGAAGTGCTCGGGGCGATCGTCGAACGCGGCCAGAGCCGTCTCGATCTCGCCCATGCGCTCGTCGACCTCATCGGGCAGTTCGTCGGCGTCCTGATATTCCGCTTCGAGCCTGGCCTGCTCGGCGGTGAGCGCCTCGATGGTCGCCTGTTCCTCCGCCGATAGATCGATCGGCGTGCCGGAGATTTCCTGCAGACCGCGCACGGCGTCGTAGGGGAAACTGACCGCGACCTCGATCCACTTCCAACCCTCGGCGGCGATCACCTCAGCCTCGGCCTTCAGCTTCTCGGCGACGAGGCGATCGAGAAGCCCGACGTCCTGCAGCCAGCCGCCATCGTCGGCCTGGAACAGGTCGCGCATGACGATGCCGCCAGCCGCCTCATAGGCTTCGAGGCCGAGGAAGACGGCACGCTTGTCGGAGGCGCGCACCGTGGTCTCGGTCAGCATGCGCCGGATCTGATAGGGCTCCTTCGACCAGGCGTCCTTGATCGCGTCCCAGACCTGGGTCTGACGCTCGTGGTCTTCGGAGACGGTGAAGGCCATGAGCTGCTCCAGCGTCATGCCGTCGTCGGCATAGACCTCGTGGAGGACGGGCGAGACGGCTGCGAGGCGCAGCCGCTGCTTGACCACGTTGACGGGGACGAAGAAAGCCGCAGCGATCTCCTCCTCGGTCATGCCTTTGGTCAGCATGTCGTGGAAGGCGCGGAACTGATCGAGCGGATGGAGCGGCGCGCGCTCGATATTCTCGGCCAGCGACACCTCTTCGGGGAGGATGGCGCCATCGCGATCACGGACCACGCAGGGCACTGGAGCGATCTTGGCGAGACGCTTCTGCTTCACCAGCAGTTCGAGCGCCCGGAAGCGGCGACCGCCGGCGGGCACCTCGAACATGCCGGTCTCCACGCCCTCGGCGTCAACGACGGGAAAGACGCTGAGACTCTGGATCAGGCCGCGACGAGCGATCGAGGCCGCAAGGTCCTCGATCGAGACGCCGGCCTTCACGCGCCGGACGTTGGACTGGCTGAGCACCAGCTTGTTGAAGGGGATGTCGCGCGAGGACGACAGGATGATCTTCTGAACGGCAGTAGCCATCGGGATTTACTCCGCGACGGGCGGCCGAGAGACTCTCTCTCAACCTCCAACCCGTCACGAAGCGAAGCGCCGCCCTCTTCCTCTAAAGGGGGCAGCGCAACGGACCGGCGAACCAGAAAGGCACGGAAGCGCAAAGCCGGAGATACGGAAAACCGCATCCCCGGCTTCGCGGAAATCAGGCGGCTCGATCGAGCAGCTTCTTCGCCTTGCCCTCCATGTCGAGGCGGGCGTCCTGATGGGGCTTGTCGCGCGCGACGGCGGTGATGCCCTGCACGAAATCGAAGATGGACTCCGGAGGGCGGCCTTCCTCGGCCAGCACTCTGTCGATGATCTTGCCAGTCTCGGCCTTGGAGAAGCCGCGCCGACGCAGGAAGTCGGTGCGGTCTTCGTCGGTCCTGGCGACGATCCGCTCGCGGGCGGCCCTGATGCCGTTGACGAACGGCAGGGGTGAGGAATTCGCGAAGTTCAGCAGCGCCGGGGCCGCCTCGTGCGCGAAGCGGTTGGCGGCATATTTGGAGTGGCGGATGGTGATTTCCTCGAAATCCTCCACGCCCCACAAATTGCGATTCTGGCAGACCGCCCGGAGATAGAAGCTCGCCATGCCGAGCGTCTTGGCGCCAACCTCGGAATTCCAACAATAGAATCCGCGGAAATAGAGATCCGGCGAGCCGTCAGGCAGGCGGCCAGCTTCGATCGGATTCAGGTCGTCGACCAGGAACAGGAAGACGTCGCGGTCGGAGGCATAGAGCGTGGTCGTATCCTTGGTGATGTCGACCCGCGGATTGTAGATGCCGGTCGACCAATCGAGCACGCCCGGCACCTTCCAGCGGGTGTCGCCCGTGCCATTGCCCGCGATACGCTGCACCGCCTCGACCAGTTCGTGGTCGAAGATCCGGCCGTAATCCGGGCCGGTGACGGCGCGCAGTTCGACGCGGCCAGTATCGGTTTCCAGCGTCTTGATCTGCTCGGCCCGACTGGAGGTCAGGCCGTATTGCAGGTTGATGGCGGCGAGCGCGGCCGGGAGCTGTCGCAAATAGGCGGCTGGTGCGCCGACCAGGCTGGCGAGCTGGCCGAAGGACCAGTGCGTCGGCGCGATTGACGCATCGGTGCCTGGCAGGATCAGCGCCAGCCGCTCCGAATCGTTGCGGTTCGCCTCGACGTGGATGAGCGCGCTTTCCACCACCCGCGTCCGGCTTCGTTCGGTGCGGTCGCGAACCGTGTGGGCCAGTTCCGACAGGGAGAGATAGCGCTCGTCGGCCGGACGCGAGAACCATTCCGACGAGACGCGGCCGATCCACTCCCCCCGGCTGACATCGACCTTGTAACCGCCGTTTGTGTCGCGGCGGGCGTCGAGGACTGAATCTTGGGACATGGGAACAATCTCCATGACGGGCGCCGGAGACCTCTTCTCCAGTCCTCAACCCGTCACGGAAATCAGTCCACTCTCTCACTCTCAGCAGGGCGTTGCGGGGCAGCCGCCCCGCAGAAGGGGTCGGTCGAGACCAGCGGGCTCGGGCGCAGGGGAAGGCTTTCCCCTCAAGGTCTAGTCCGGAGTAGAGATGCCTACTCTGGGCACGTTTCATGTCGAGCAAGTCGGATAGTGAAGAATCGTGTATTGGAAGAGTTAGTGCGATCGCAAAGGAAAACAGGTGGGCGACGTTTCAACCGAGAAAGAAACTTTCCGGGTGCTCAGCTTAGATGGCGGAGGCGCAAAGGGCTTCTACACACTGGGCGCGCTGAAGGAGATTGAAGCGCTCGCGGGTTGTAGATTGTGCGAGAAATTCGACCTGATCTACGGGACTTCGACTGGCTCCATCATCGCCGCGCTACTAGGCCTTGGGAAATCGGTGGACGAAATTGAGGCGCTCTACCGCAAGCATGTGGTGACCGTCATGTCGGCTTGGCGCCCGAGCCAAAAGACCGCGGCACTCGATGCGCTCGCAGCAGATGTTTTCCGGGAGCTGCGTTTCGACGCCTTCAAGACGGACATCGGCATTGTTGGCACGAGATGGAAGGAGGAGCGTCCCATCATCTTCAAGACGAACCGGCGTCAGGCTTTTCGTGGCAAGGCGACGTTTGAGCCCGGCTTTGGTTGTACGATCGCCGACGCGGTGATCGGGTCGTGCTCGGCGTATCCATTCTTCGAGAAGAAATTTGTAACTACCTCCGCAGGTGAGAGGATCGAGGTCCGGGACGGCGGTTTTGTCGCGAACAATCCTACGCTCTACGCAATCGTTGACGCGATTGAATCGTTGGGGATCGCGAGGAGCGATGTTCGCGTGGTGAGCATCGGCGTTGGCGAATATCCGTCACCGAAGCTTCCGACCTGGAGCGTTCGAAAATGGGCAAGCAAGCTGCCGACGATGGTCTTCCTTCAAAAGACGATGGAGATCAGCGCCCAGTCGATGGATCAGTTGCGGCGCGTGATGTTTCGAGATGTTGCGACGGTTCGGGTTCACGCCCGATATACCCAGCCAGAGATGGCGACGGACATGTTGGAAGTCGATTTGGAAAAGCTTGGCTTGCTGTGGCAGCGCGGGCGCGATTGCGCGCGCGAGGCGGAGGAGGAACTGAAGTCGTATTTGGCTTAAACGGGGGGAATTATGGCGATCGCGGAAGCGCAACTCGAGACGTGGTCTCAGCAAGGCAAGACGGGCCAGTTCACGGACACCTATAATTCAATTAGGGGGAATCTTCTCGACGGGTCGGCCTTCTATCCGGTGAAGGACATAGAAGTTCACCTGCAGGGCTCTTACGGCAACGATACGAACGTGTGGGCGGACAGCGACGTGGACGTCGTCCTCTGCCACAATGGCGCGTTCTACTACGATATTTCCGCGATGAGCCAAGCCGAACAGGATGCCTTCAAGGGCGTCTTTTCAGCAAATGCCGCATACGGTTATAACGAGTTCAAAGGCGATGCCGAGAGGTACATCAATCAACTGTACAACGGTGTCGTTGCGGGCGGAAAGGCGCTGCATGTTCCGGGAAATAATGGTCGCCGCAACGCGGACATACTCATCTGCCAGCAATTCCGGCGTTACTATTCCTATCAATCCGGCGTTCACGGCTACCATTCCGGGGTAGCGTTTTACGTGAACGGATCACGGATCGAGAATTTTCCGAAGCAACACTCGGACAACTGCACCGCAAAGCATCAGGCCACGAACCAGAACTTCAAGCGTGTGGTCCGGATCTTCAAGAACATGCGCAACACGATGATCGGCAAGGGGTTGCTCGCCGACAAGATCGCGCCCTCATACTTCATCGAGGGGATGCTTTCGAATGTGCCGAACGACAAATTCGTGGGCAGCTATCAGGATATGTTCGTCGAGTGCTTCAATTGGGTCGTGAACGCGGATCGGACGAAGTTGACGACCGCGAGCCAACTCCATTGGCTCGTAAGGGATGGTTCCTCGGTCTGCTGGTCGACGGCTAGCTTCGATGACTTCACGGCAGCGCTCAAGGAATTTTGGGAGAGTTGACGAACAGCGCGTAGTCGGGATCGGGACGAGACAGGTCGAGGATTTCGGGATCAAAGGTGTAACCGACGAAGTCGCGGACGTGCGGAGGCAGTTTACAGGCGAAGACCTGGCGGCAGGTGCAGGTCAAAGCCTCGTTTCGTTAGGAACAGGAACCGGGTGACGGCTGCGATCGCTTCCCGGCCGATGGCCGCGCGTGGACGTGTTTGCGATGCTGTCGATCAGCGTTCGTTATTGTCGTCTTCATAGTTGGACCAATCGTCGGCAGGCGCATAATATTCTGCCGCGTCGTAGGTCTGGGTTTTCTTGTAGCGATCGCTGAGACCCACGACAGCGAGTCTTGAGAGACCGGCGATCTTGAGACCGCATGCGACGCATTCGAAGTGGGTCGGAAGATACTCTTGGGTTTCGATGATTTCGTCGTCGTCGAGCTTCTGTGTTGGAGCAGAAACTGGCTCCCCCAGGACAAGAGCCGCCGAGCCGCACGATGGGCAGTCGACTCGGTGGCCGTTCTGACGGGTGGCCCACACTGCGGCCTGGGTTTGTAGCGTCGAGCGGTCGTCATCGAGCTTGGCGTTCCAGACCTTTTTGTGCGCCTCTACATCGCCCTTTACGGCCTTCGCGCTTTCGTCGTCGGCTGCGTCGATAAGCTTTTTTGCAACCTCCGCTTCGTCTTCACCTACGAACTCTGGGAGCGTCACTCCCATTGATGTCAGGAGGATCGCACAAGTCTGATAAAAACGTGGCTGCCAAGTCGACCCCTTGACGCCGTCGAATGCCAGTTCGCCGGAGTGGAGTTCGGCATTGCGCTTGCCGGTATGTACGACCCCGAAGCTCTCATGCTCCTTGGTAAATTCCGGCAGGATGCCTGAAAGGCGCTTGAACACCTCACTGATTGGAATGGATCTTGGTGAGAACCTCTCTTCGAAGGGAGCGAACCCCAACGCGAACAGGAGATTTGATCCGTTTTTATCGGCCTCAGCTAGCAGCGCTGGGCTGACATTCGCCAAAGCTGCGCGAGCGAGGAATTCCAGGGAGAAGCTAGACCAGAGCGCGTATTCCCATTCATCGCTGTCATAGTCATCCATGTTTTGAATGTAGCGCTCGGCCTTCGCGTATAGCGCTTCTGGATGATATGTTGCCGGTGTTGCGCCCGGCTCGATAGTCTTCTTCATTTAAGTGCCCCCAAATATACCCTTTGTATTGAACGATCCTCGCGCCCGGGTGGGATCGGAGACCGAGCGTGCAACATGCGCCAGTTGTCGATGATCAGAGTATCGCCAGGATGGGCGAGCGCGATCGACAATGGGACGCTCTTAGCGAGCCAATCGCGGATCTGCGTGTCGGCCGCGTCGCCAATTCTGCTTGCTGGCCGAAGGAATATTTCATCCCACCGTAATAGGTCGGCGCCATCCGCAGATTCGAAAAGGTGAAGCAGCGCAAGGGTGCCGTCGCGTGGACGCCGCGGTTTGAAGATTGCCCGTGTGAGAGTGTCGCGGGAAACGGCATCGATGAGCGCGCGACCGTCAAACAGCAGCGTGGGGACGTCGTCATATCCCACTTGGCATCGCAGCAACAGATAGCGCGGGGGCCGGCGCCAGTGTGCAAGATCGGTATGGAACGGAAAGCTGCCCAAGCCGAAGTTCCCGCTATAGGTATTTGGAGCAGCGTCCTCGCGAGGCACCAGGGTTTGAACAAGGCCTCCTTCCCAGGGCGTCAACGGATCGCCAAAATCGCTGGCGACTTCGACAGTACCGATGCCCAAGCGATGCCGTGGAATGAAGGAGTAACCGTTTTCGGCAATTTTGCTTCTGAGATCGGACGCTGTCACTTTTGCAGTCCCTCAGATTGCGTTCTCGGCCTTCAGCAGATCCCGAACACGGGCGCCGAGCGGCGTGAGGATGTAGACGGTTCCGCGATAAGCGCCATCGGGGAAGTGTGTCTTCTTGGGGATTGCGAGGCGGCGGACTGCTTGGTCGTGGGCGAAGACGGTTTTCAGTGCTTTAGAAATCGCCCCCATGGCGTTTCTGAGGGCGGGATCGGCTTGGCCGGTTTGGTTGCTGAAGGTGTCGTGGCCACTGAGAAGCTTTTGGAGCGCTTCTCTCCGCAGGGGCTGGCTGGGTTTGGGACGAACTGCGTCTACGACCTTTTGTGCAAGTTTCGCCAGTTCGTCGTCACCTTGGTCCTTTGGGACCGCAATCGGGCTGAAAAGCTTGAGATTTTCGGGCTTAACGTACGGAGACAAGGCCTCAAGCGCGCCCTTCAGACTGTGATCTGGTATCTCTGCAATAAGCGTCGCCATAGCTCTTCTCATTAGATCTGACTAACGAGAAACCTAAGGGGGTCGCTTGCCGCTTTCAAGGCCGATCGTTAAAAATCATCGAAAATCCCGCGTCTTCACCTTGATCGAGTCGATGTGCAGATCGCGGACGTAGATGTCGCGTGTGCGCAGCCCCTTCGGTGCCAGACCGCGCGGATCGGGGGTCGGCGAGCCATGGTGGAATTCGTCACCGCGTCCATGCGGCAGCGGGAATGCGGCGTCGCGATCGCCGACACTGGCGAGGTCCGCCGAGAGATCAGTCAGGCGCTGGGCGACGAGATGCACGACTTCGCCCTCGCGCTGGATGCGGCCGCGCACGGCGAACATGCCGGCTGACAGTATGATGCGCCGGTTCGGGACGATTTAGCGCTGTCTGCTTTTCGGGAAAACGGGACCGAAACGCTTGGCCCTCGCGAGGCGCTCGGCGCTCTCCAGTCTGCGCCGCGGCGCATCGGCGTCCTGACGGCACCTCAAAGATTGCCGCATCGGGACAATCTGAGTTTGCTAATCGGGCGACGCGACGGGATCATCCATCGAGCACACGAAATCAGTGAGGCCGAACTGGACGATGGAATGCGCCACGCAAGGCGCTTCATCGAGCGGTTTGCGAAATCGCTGCTCGATCTGAATCTTCTGCAGTAGGCGATCGTAGGGCCAGGCTGGGTGCCTATGGATTCTGCAGTTTCCATAGGCGGTATTGCTCGCGCAGCTTCGCTTCTATCGCCATCAGTTGGGCGGGATAGTGGTATCCTTCGAAGCCACGCGCTGCAATATCGGTTGACAACTGGACTAGGCGCCAAGGTGTGTATTCGTGAAATGGGTTTAGACCGATGACATTGCCAAGAGACAGGTCAGCCGGCGCCGGCGCCGTCAAGAGCTTCGCAAACGTTGCGATTGCCGCGTTCATATCCCACCGGCAGACAAACAACGACAGTGCGCAGAGGGCAAGGAGTGGAATCGGCGGTCCCTTCCACCTGTAGGAATCAGGATTGATCGGACTGAACTTGATGCCAGCGTTCTTCGCGACAAAACCACAGAGCGTGAGCGCTGCGTCGTAGTGCGGCCGCAAGGCACTGACGTCGAAAACCTCCTGATCCTTGTGCTTCGTGGCCAGTTCCTGGGCCCGACGCCAATGCGGCGGCTCGACCGGCGTCTCCCTGAGAAGTTCAAACAGGGCAAGGTGCTCTTCTGTGAATTGGTACTTTGCCGCGGCTGCCCAATCGAAGCCTGGCATTTCTGCTTGGGCAGGATGGAAGGTCCAGCGTTGATAATGCGAGTGGCGCCGTAGGCATCGGGTCCATTCAATTTGCTCAGGTGTGACCGTCACCCGGACGCGGCTAGAGGCTTTCAGTTCGAAAAACCATTGGCGCATGGCGCGGATCGTCGACTGATCGAATAGCTTCTGCTCGATACCTTTGCACACAAGCTCTCTGATCAGTCGTGTTTCTGCAGATTTCTCAGACCCGAGATTCACGAGCCCGTCAGGTTGGGTGAGCACGCCATCGTCTTCGCCATAGAATTCACAGAAAGGATGATGCGCGTCGTTGCCGTCCTGCCCGACGAACCGGAAGTGAGATTGCCTGATCAGCTTTTGCGTTGCGCGGGCGCGAGCCGAACGCACGACATGAGCGCCGGTGCTGCCGCACGACGAACATCGAACGTCCGAGCGAATCCAGTCGCTCCATTTGGGATCTATTTCGGGAACCTGCTCGGCGGCAATGGGCTGCCTTCCGCTCAGCAACCATGCGAGTTGCTCGACGTCGATCTCGCGAGCGTAGTGTTGCGAGTAAGCAGTGGTTGCCATAAATCCTCCTAGAATGACCTTCTATGTTCGTTGGACGTGTTGCCATTTGTCTTGGCGCAATGCTTCCACCGAGTTGTTGTTCTGAGAGCCCGTCCCGAAAGGGTTGAGCGACTGGGGCACTCGTGATTCCAAGGGGTTGTTCAGGCCATCTTGGAGCGAGCGATGTGGACCCCAGCCACTCGCCGGCAGCATAGTCGCGCGGGACTTCGATATGAAACGGATTTGACGGATGCGGAGTGGCGGCTGATTGCGCCGTTGCTACCGGCGCCGAAGCGGACGGGCCGGCCGCTCTCCTGGCCGCTGCGCGAGATCGTCAACGCGATCTTTTACGTCATGCGCGGAGGCGTCGCCTGGCGGCTTCTGCCGAGCGACCTTCCGCCCAAGAGCACGGCCTATCGCTGGTTTGCGGCCTGGCGAGACGGGGGCGTGTTCGAGGCTCTCAACCATGCGCTGCTGATGATCGATCGCGAACGCAGCGGTCGGCCGGCCTCGCCCAGCGCCTGCATCATCGACAGCCAGAGCGTGAAAACGAACGAAGCCGGTGGGCCCCGTGGCTACGACGCCGGCAAGAAGATCATGGGTCGCAAGCGCCACGCCCTCGTCGATACCGACGGGCGTGGCCTCGTCCTCTTCGCCCATCCCGCCAGCGTGCAGGATCGCGATGGGGCGGGCCCGCTGCTGGCCGCCTCGCGCCGCCCGTTCCCCTTCATCGAGAAGGTCTTCGCGGACGCTGGCTACCAAGGCCCGCGTGTCGCGACCGCCACCCGCATCGCCGTCGAGATCGTCCGGCGCAAGCCCGATCAAATCGGCTTCGCCGTTCAGCCCCGGCGGTGGGTCGTCGAGCGCTTCTTCGCCTGGATCAATCGAAATAGACGGCTCTGGAAGGACGCCGAAGCCACCATCGCCTCCGCGACGGCCTTCCTCTACGCAGCCGCCGCCATGGTTCTTATCCGCCGCATCGCGCGAGCGTCATGAGTTCCGGGACGGACTCTGAGTGAGAAGCGCGCTCTACGCCGCAGGCGTGAAGCGGACGCTCGGCGATATAATTCTTATAGTTTTCGTCGCGCGCGTGAGCGCTACATACAAATCCTTGCCGCTCATTGCGTCGGTTGATGTCACGATGGCTCGGTCGAACTCCAAACCTTTCACCAAGAGCGTGCTTCCAATACTGCGGATTCCCAATCGGCGACCGGCGTGACGACTTCGATTTTGAACCTCCCAGATCGACGCGTGGAGGCTCGGGGGTTGGGTCTTCGTCGTGGTCTGGAGGGCCGATTGCATCGCAAAGTACATTTCGCGGCGGTAGATGCGGACGCCCGGCCGATCTCGCAGCGCCTGGAGGAAGGCGAGCATCGAGTCATCGCCACCGTCCTGGATGATCGCATCGGTGAGCTGCAAAAGATCGCCGAATTTAGCCTGGCCCAAGCGGCGGCCCTGTTGGCGGGCGTCAACGGCGCGCTGGAGTTCTGCCTTGTCGGCCCCGATCATACATTTGGCGGCGAAAGCCAGGAGCATCTTGAAACGCGCTTGTCCGACCGACCCATCAATGGCTCTGGCCGTGGCGAAAAGCGTCTTGCAGCCGACCGCCTCGATATTGACGAACCCTTGCTGTGCGAGCTTCTGCGCCAGCGCCGATCGACGGTTTTCGCTAGTGCTGTCGCCGATGACTATGAGGTTTCCAAGCAGGTCATCGCGCATCGATTCGAGGCATTGCCGGACTACTGTAGCCTGCTGATGGCGCGGATCGGCGGGCAAGGCGGTCCAGGTTACGCAACTTGGACGATTGCTGAGATCAAGAATTTCGCCCTTCTGAAGCGCCAGCCGCACGGCTCGAAGCCATTCGGCGAGATCCTCGTTCCCGGCGTTCTTCCATCGCCATGGAGTTGCCAGTTCGGCTGCTTGTCCAAAGTTTGGAAAGACATCCTTCTCCCAGCTAACCGGCGTTTGGCCCCGGAAGTCGAAGATGGCCTGAAGCGGGTCGCCAAAAACGCACGTCGGCAAATGATTGGCGAGCCGTCGGATCACATCGTGCTGCTGCAGGGTGCAATCTTGGTACTCGTCAACGAAGCAGCCACCATATGAAGAATTGATCACCCCATCCACGGCGCCACTATCGAGTAGGCAGGCTCCGGCGGCATAAACTGCGTCCCACTCCGCCGTGGAGTTGGGGGCGGTCGAAAGGATGCCGGAGCGCCGAGGAAAGGAAGCCGCAAACCGGAGGCACCAGCCGGCGATCGTGTCGATGCGATACTTACCGCTAGGAATTTGAAGTTTCTTGAGGCGTCGCGTGAGCGCGTCGACGCCGGCATGCGTGTGCGTAAGAATGAGCCGGCGATGTTCGGACACGCCCACCGCACGGGCAATTTGCTCGGTTTTCCCGCAGCCAGCGGCCGCAATGATGCTCCCCCGTCGAACGCCGGCCGCCAATCGCGCAATATCTGCGTCTACCTCAGGAGCCATCGATCCATGTCCGCATGGCATCGAGCCCTTGGGCGAGTGGAGTTGCAGCCACGTTGGCCAAATGGGGGCCGACAACTGATGCCAACCCTTCGCCGCGTGAAATGTCCTTGAACCAACTCTTGTCGTTCGCGACCTTACCAATCAGCCGACGCAAATCCACGGTGTCGCGCTCCGGTCCCAGCTTGGCGGCGGAAACGGTCGGAAGGCCGGCGGCGTTCAAGGCATTGTCGAGGACGGCGATGACGCTGTCCTGTCCGACGCACTCGATTGCGAGGGCAATCAGTGCGCGTACTCCGGCCCAGGGTAGGTCGAGAAACAGCCGTTGCTCGGTCGAGCAGTTGTCAGGCCATTGCCAGAAGGCCGCGCCTTTGTCGGTCGCTCTGCGCAAGGCCTCCGCGTTTGGCGGCTGGTCGGAGTCCAGAAGAAGCCAGACCTCGTATCCAAGATCGCGAAGATGCTCGGCGATAAGTGGGGCCTTATCCTTGCCCCCGCCATCGATCGGGACCGCTCCCTGCAATGCGAACGAATCTCGGCCGCTAGTATGCCACCATCCATCTAGCCCGCGCATAAGGCCCTGTTCCGTTCGCCCCTCGCCAACAAGAACCTTGCGCGCGAGGAAGGCCTCAGGCGTTCCGCGAAGGTGACGCTGCGCCGTGTCGAGGTCTCTGGCCAGTCCCGAAACTGACGCCACGGTCGTCACACCCGCTGACGATCGAACGGCAAAAATATCCGAGGCGGTTAGCTCGCGGATGACGACTGGCGAGTGTGTCGTCACGAACATCTGCGGCTGGACGGCACCTTCCCCGCCCTTGGGCGTTTTCAGATACTTGAGCAGCCGGGCGACGCGATGCGGTTCCAGACCATGTTCGATTTCGTCGACGATAGCGATATGAGGCGGGCCGGCGTCGTGCTGAAGCGCGGACACGAGAAGGCGAGAGGACCCAGTTCCAAGTCGGCGGAGTGGAAGGTTGCCGTCATGCAATGCAATCCCGCCAGAGGTGATGCTGACCCCTTGAACGTCCAGTTCGGCTGTGAATTTCCCTCGGACGGGCACGGCGAATAGCTTGCTCAGCTCCTCTGCCCGGTCGACGGCTTTTTTGAAGATACCTTGATCGCCGGCCTTGAAGGCTGTGCGGGCCGCCCGGCCGGCTTCCGCCAGTTGAAGGCTATATCCCTCACCAGCCTCGCCGATGCGTGTCAGGACGGAGGTTCGGCCCCAGCCGAGATGTCGTTCGGCATACGGTCCCAAGCGATTGGTGCCCATCCGCTTGGCGTCTTTGTAACGTACGGTCGGTGGGTCCTTGTCGATGGCATCGATACGATCATTGTGGATCGACCATCGCGCCTCTAGCGATTGATCGATAACTACGGTGATGGATAGCGCGTCTTCCAAACCCGCGCCGGACTCGTCCTCGATTTTCGTAGCTGCCTGGTTCCAGCCCCGAAGGTGTAAACCGTATCGGTCCTCGGCTTTGAAGTCGCCGGGTAGCCCGGCCAACGTTACAGTGATCCGCAACGGCTTCTCGATATCGAGGTCGAAGAAGTCGCAATCATCGGCGAAGCTATACGAGCGGGGATTTAGACACAGCTCGATGGCATCGAGGATGGTCGTTTTTGTGGAGTCGCCGGGGCCGATCAGGCAGTTCATGCCCGCCGCAGGTGCCCAAACCAGAGATTTGATTCCACGGAAGTTCTGGACCTCCAGATAGACGATGCGCATTCCTGCCCCCAGGCCGCTGACGCAGATCGTCAGTCAAAGTTCTTTCTCATGCCAAATCGCTCACAAGGATCCTCGATCCGGGTAACTAGCGCCCACGGGCACCGCCGATCTGCGCGCCGATGCGCGGCCGACGAGCCGATTTCTGCGGTGCGGCACCGTCATCGCCGAGATGGTGAATTCGCAGAGCAGGACGCTCCGGCAGTTTGACGGTCAATTCGAGCTTACCCCCCACCGCCTCGACATAGCTGCGAAGCGTCGAGAGATACATGTCGGTCTGCTTCTCAATTTTAGAGACCGAAGGCTGCTTGATATTGAGCGCGGAGGCGATATCGGCCTGGGCCTTACCCGCTATCTGGCGCAACTCGCGCAGGCCTTCGACCTCCTGCTTGAGCTCCTGATAGCGCGTATCGATCGCGACCTGCTCCCCCGGAGGCAGCGTTGCGATGAAGTCGTTCAGGTTCCGGCCCATCTCACTTTCCCTTCTTTACGGCTTTCAGGCTTTCCAGATGCTCGGAAAACCGGAAATCCGCTTTTGCTATCAGCTTCCTATAGAAGCGTTTCTGGCTTCCGCCCGACTTGTCTCCTGCTACCAGCAGGATTGCTCTTCGTTCTGGATCGAAGGCGAAGGCTGCGCGCCATTCGCCGTCGGCCACTTCGAACCGCAGCTCCTTCATATTGGCATGGCTAGACCCCTTGAGCGTATCGGCATGGGGCCGACCAAGCTGCGGGCCGTAATCCGACAGCAGCTTGGCAACCGCGAGCAACGCCTCGCGGACATCGCGCTCAAAGGCCAAAACCTCGCCCTCAAAGGCCGGGTGGATTTGGACTTCCCACTTCATATAGCCTCCGGGCTATGTCGGGTCAATGGGAAGGATGCGCGGAGCGGCCGGCGACGCCGTGGTCACGCGACGGCAACTTTCGGCCCAAACATCGAGATCATCGACCGCGTAGCGGACCCATTTTCCAAACTTGTGAAATACGGGTCCGCCACCCAGCGAGCGGTAGCATTCCAGCGTATGCCCTTCGAGGGCGAGGTAGCGGGCGGCCGCCTCGGTATCGACGAAGCGGATCGGGCCTGCGTCATCGACAAACCTCGCGCGACGCAGGATGTCCGCCGTAGGCCACCGGCGCCGCTGGTTGGCGTCCTTACGCATGGCTCGCCTCCTTTGGCTCGTCGTGCTTGGTGCCGGGCGGAACGGCGCGATTGTCGCCGGAGCGATGACGGAACGGCCGATAGTTTCCGAGCTTGGTGCGCGAACCATACTGGCCGTCCTCGTAGCCGAGGGGTTTGCCGGTCGCGGTCAACACCGGCTCGATAACCTCGACTTCGGGCGCAACCGAAGGCACTTCCACAACCGGCGCCCGCGTAGGTGTGGGAGGCGGGCTCGCCGAGTGACCGCCAAGCAGAGCCTGCCGTCGCTGGTTCACCGCCTCCGCTGCGGCTCGCACCGGGTCGTCCTCGGTGTGGACGTACTTCATGAACATAGTCACCGTCTTGTGGGCGGTGAGCGCCATGCCGACTTTCACCGGGATGCCGGAGTTTGCAATGTCGGTCGCCGAGCGATGCCGGATGCCGTGAGTTCCGATATGCGGGAGGCCTGCACGCTCAAGGATGCGTCGCCAGCCCTGATAATAGGTGTGCTTCGACATCGGCAGGTCGGGGTCGAAGACGGACGGGCAGACGAAAGGCGATTCCTCAAGGAGAGGAGCGGTCTCGAACAGCCGCTGCGCTTCGGCACTCATGGGTTTGGACATGCCGCCGGTCTTGCTGTCGGGCCAGACGACGCGCCGGTTGTCGTAATCGACCCACGACCATTCGAGCTGGATGATCTCCGACATGCGCGCCGCGAATTCGAACTGGAGCCGGATCGCGAGGAGGATGAAGGGATGCTCAAGGCCCTCCGCCTCGGCGCGCGCAAGGTAGGCGAAGAGCTTCTTCATCTCGCTGTCGGTGATCAGCCGGGTCTTTCCCCGTTCCGGGTACTTCGGGACGTGGCGGCATGGGTTCGACCCGTCGGCGCGCATGCCCCAGACCTCGGCCATGTTGAACATCTTCCGCACGGCCGCCAGGACGCGGTTCGCGTTCGTGGGCTTGTGCGACATCTTCTTCATCAGATTCGAGATGTCGGCGCGGGTGACGTCGGGCACCTTCAGTTGGCCGAGCACCGGGATAATGTAGCGCTTGCCGTAGCCGCGGTTCGAATGAACGGTGGACGGCTTGTTGCGGCTCTCCGAGTAGTCGGTGATGAAGCGGTCGAAGAGTTCTTTGACCGTGGGTGCCTGCCGAGCTGTGGCCCGCTCGGCGCTGGGATCGAGGCCGCGGCGAACCTCGGCCAGCCAGTCCTGAGCGATCCCGCGGGCCTGCTCGACGGTGATCTCGCCGTAGCGGCCAATAGCGGGCTTTCGGCGCTGCCCGTTATGGGCGACATAGGCCACCATGAAAATCTTGCGACCGGCCGGGGTGACCTTGACAAGGAAGCCGGGTATCGTCGTATCCCGGAGTTCGTAATCGCGCTCCTGCGGGGTTGCGGCGTCTACAGCGGTCTTGGTGAGTTTGATTTTGGGCATTCCTAACCTCCGATGAGGTCGGATTTCAGGTGCAACATAGGTGCACCTAGAAAGCCAACCGTGGCGTACATCCGGTTAGGTATGGGTGACTCGATATCCGAAAAAAGCTAGTGCTGACAGTCGGTTATCGGGAAAACGGATACCCCCGGATACACAAAGGATAGGGCATCTGGGGTCTCTCAAAATGCGGTTCCGCAAGGAGTGCTGGTTCGATCCCGGCTTGGGGTACCATTTCCTGAAAATAGCATTGATTTTTATGGTTTTTGTTCGGCGCACCGGCCCGTAACAATCATCCCGATGATAGCCGTACAGAACGGATGCTGGCAAACGAAAATTTTCGTTTCAGCCTGTCGAAAGGCCGTCGCATTCATCTACATCCTTGCTATAGCCGAACCTGCCTCGGGATCAGGGGCTGCTCCCCCGCCATAATAGGATTTCACCGCATCGTGGCCGCGTAGTCCTTCTGGCCGATACGCCTTCGTTTCATCGTAATGGACCACACCAGCCAACTTGAAACGATCAACGACGCTTGGATGTATTGGCGCGTCGACAGGAATTTTGCGAACGCATGATTTCCACGGCAACCAGCCCGACTTGATTTCATCGTGCTGACCGCCTGCACTGGAGGGATATAAATGCAGCCATTTATCGTCTACGACGATGGGATGCGTCACATTCGTCGCTCTGTTCACCATCCACGCCAGCGCGATGTCTGATAGACGGGATTCCGTTTCCAGATAGCTCCCTCCAATGTCTGAGTGCACACCCGCAAACCAGACCTGCTCGAACCAACCGTCTTCCTTGTCTGCCGAGTCGCTCGATTCATCGGTCCATGGCACGCGAGCAAACTTCGCTCTATTCTCGTCAATGGAAAGGGCGTGTTTGGCATATTCGACGCGTGGATTGAGAACCGTGTCGTAGAATTTCATACGCCAGCCCGTCAGATGAATGGTTTTCCACCATGGGTCGCTCAGCCCTGTAGCCCACTTCAAATGGGTCGCCAGATACCACGTTACCATGAATGTCGCCGCCACACCCACGCTGGCAAAAAGCCATGCGTTTAATGCAATCTGCCACGGCATCATCGCCCAGACGGCCGTGGCCAACAGGGCAACTCCCAAGGTGGCCGCGAGGAGGATGAGTATTTGCTGGACGGCATTGACCCCCAACGCGCCCACGGTGTCCCACACTCCGACGAAGTAAGGTACCGTATTGGCCCGCTTGGTTTCATCAGAGGATCGATATTTTTCGCGAAAGCGGGCGGCCAACTCTTTCCGCTGGGCGTCAAGCAGCTTGCTGCCTTTACCGGCGCCGTGCTGATAAACCGTTTTCACCGCTTCGTTTGCAACCTTGCGAGCGGTTTTCGGGTCACGATAAAAGGCAGTGACGCCGTCATCCATCCTTGTCGGCACGCCGCACCAACCCAGTACGCCACCCAAGCATCGCGCGGTGTAGGCGCCACGGCTGAATCCAAACAGGAAAATCCGGTCACCTGGTTCCCAAGACTGGAGAATAAAAGTGTAACAGTCCACGATATTCTTGGTTATTCCAAGTCCTGTCGCCTGTGAGAGAACGTTGTAGATCTTCCGGAAGGCACCGATCTTGATATCGTCGGCATCTGAAGCTGACCCCAACCCGGCATCGTAAAAAGCGATTTGATCATCGGGGTTCACGGCCGAGTCTGGACCGCACCGGGTTGCACGAAATAATTTATAGACGTTACTGCGGCGCTCATCGGGAAGTAGCCCGCCGGCCTGACCTGTACCATCTGAAAGTATAAGGATGTTCTTCGGCATGCGGCTTCGCTCCAATGAACCTCAGCCATCTTGCTGGATTTGTGATATTCAGTAAGCACAAAAGGATTTCAACCGGGAGTTTTCCTCAAAATTCTCTTCTAGTGAAGCCTCTATACGATGCAGAGAAACAAACCGCCGTTCGACTGTGTCATCGCCGTCGTAAAATCACGAAACTTTGCTCATCCACCTCCCGTTTATTAACGGGCTTTCATTTGCCAGAAGTAACGGACTGGATTAGACGAATCCCGTAACACACCGTTGACTGGCGACTTAATTTCGCCATCACGCCCGCCTTTTTGAAAGCCCGTCCGGGATATCTGCTTCTTCGCGAAGTTTGGGGAAAACATCATGGCCAATGCGACCACCGCCAACAACAGCCGTACGCTCGCCGCTCTCGGCGTCACGGCGGGAATGATCTTCACCGTCGGCTCTGCCCTCGGTTTCCAGCATATTGGCGGTTACACGCCCTGCGCCTTGTGCCTGTTGCAGCGCGATCCCTATTATTATGCCATTCCGCTGGGCATATTGGCCGTTGCAACCAGTGTCTTCAAACTGCCGGTTCAGATCACGCGGCTGCTCCTCGCCCTCATCGGCGTGGCCATGCTGATCGGCGCCGGGCTTGGTGTTTATCATGCCGGTGTGGAATGGGGTTTCTGGGAAGGTCCGATCACCTGCGCCACCGGCGCGCCGTCCATCACCACCAATGCCGGCGATCTGCTGGGCAATCTCAACGCCATCAAGGCGCCGTCCTGCAATGACGCAGCACTTCGGGTGCTCGGCCTTTCCTTCGCGGGCTGGAACGTCATCGCAAGCATTGCACTTGCGGCCATCGCCTTTTTTGGCGCGAGCCGTAAAAGCCGGTAAGCGGAAAAGCCGCGTTGCAGTCCTGAGGGATCAGGGCTGCAGCTCGGTATCCCAGTAAAGATAGTCCATCCAGCTTTCGTGCAGATAGTTGGGCGGGAACAACCGCCCATTATTGTGCAAATCCTGAACCGTCGGCTGGAAGGGCTTCTGTGCCGGGAACATGCCCGCCTGTTTGGGAAGCTTACTGCCTTTTTTAAGGTTGCAGGGAGAGCACGCGGCCACGACATTGTGCCACGTGGTTTCACCGCCATGCGCGCGGGGGATAACATGGTCGAAGGTCAATTCATCCCGCGTGCCGCAATATTGGCATTCGAACTTGTCCCGAAGGAAAACGTTGAAGCGCGTGAAGGCGGGGTTGCGGGTGGGCTGCACATAGGTCTTGAGGCTGACGACGCTCGGCAGCCGCATGGAAAAGCTGGGGGATGACACCGCGTGATCATATTCTGCAATGATGTTCACACGGTCTAGAAAGACAGCCTTGATCGCGTCCTGCCAGGACCACAACGACAAGGGATAATAACTCAGTGGCCTATAGTCTGCGTTCAGAACGAGCGCCGGCAGGGCCTGTGGTGAAACTGCAATCGTCAAGGGCTTCTCCTGAGCGATTCGGCATCTGCACTTGTATATTAGGTCCGTTGTTACAGGATTGTGAAGCCTATAAATGCAGCGGAGAAGAGCTTAATTTTTCAGCGGGAAAAAGGCTCTTTTATGTTCCTGATGACCGGACGACAGTCCGCCCGATCGCTTGCCGCCTGACAAGCGCATGAACAGCGATTCGCCGCTCGCGGTCACAAAATCGGTCTCACGCTTGTTGCGCCATCGGTGATATGATTATCGCGACCGAGAGAGCGGCGCGCACATTACGAACTGGCACCTATCGGTCGCTCCATCAGCAGGAGGAGAGCGCATGGTTTCGCGCAGGCATCATCCATCGACAGCGTTGCGGGCCGGGCTGGCAACAGGCCTGTTTGTCCTTACGATAAGTCTGGCCGCACTGGCCCATGCGCAGCAATATCAGAATTTCGAAATCACGCCGGATGGTCGCGGTGGTGCGCAGGGCACGATCGGCGGGCGCAATTTCGAAATCGAACGCAACTATGACCGGCCGCCGGCAAACCGCCGCTCCTCATCGGACGCACGGCGCGACTATAGGAGCCCCGTGCCGCAGCAAACATGCCTTGTCGACACCGAGGGCAGAACCCGCTGCAACTAAACGCGGCTGCGCCGATTTCCCGGTCGGCCTCCTCTGCCGGCAACAAAATTCGATTTCACTAAAAAGCAATCTATCGACTTAAACGGCCTGCAAGAAAGGGCCGGTATGTTCAGGCACAGACAAAACAACTGTGCAGGGGCAGAGACATGGCAAAGAAAACAGGCCGTCTGGTAAAGACTTTGGCAGTCGCCGTCGGCATGGCGGCAAGCATCGCGACGACGGCATCTGCCGTTCAGCTTGGTGGTCTCGCCAAAAACCCGGTCACAGCGCGGCCCGGCCAGTTCATGTCAACAAGCCGTCCGACCATCGCGCCCATCGCCTTTGCTAAATTCTGCGACAATGCCGCCGACCAGTGTGTCCGCATTGGCGATCGTGACACGATCGAGTTGACGAAACAGAAGCGCACGGAACTGCAGCGTATCAACTCCGAGATCAACTCCGCGATCGTCTATGTCGGCGAACTTGAGGGACAAGATGAGTGGAAGCTCAATCCGGCCAGCGGTGACTGCGACGACTATGCCGTGACAAAGCGACAACGCCTGCTGCGGGCCGGCTGGCCGTCGGGTGCGCTTCGCATCGCCACAGCCCGCATACCGAGCGGTATCGGCCACGCGGTTCTGGTCGTCAGCACGACCCAGGGTGATCTGGTGCTGGACAACCGCACCAACGTCGTCAAGCCGTGGAAAGCGGTGGATCTGAAATGGATCAAGATACAGTCGCACGAAAACCCGCGCATCTGGCTGAAGCTCTAAAACGTCTCCGCCAATACCCGCACATCCCATCGTTTCGCAGGACCGGATGCACGCTCGACCATCGATTTAAGGCGTCATGTATTTCGAATGCGAAAGAGGGTATGCTGCCCCCATATCGAAGTATTCTTGACCGAAAAAACGCCGCTGATGCGGCGCTTCAACAGAACGTTTGCGGAGATCGTGGCTTCCAAACGACCCAGCCCAAAAAGGCTGTTCGGCCGCCGCAGTCAACGCTCTTGACCTTGTACCGGAGAGACAGTATCGGCAGCTATGCCTAAGGTGCTCAACTGGATTCGCGGTCGTAAACAACCAGCCCCCCGCGACGACCGGAGGCGCCGCAGGTTGGACCTTGGCGACAAGCCTACCTCCTTTCCGATCTACGCCATTGGTGACGTGCACGGTTGCCTCGACCTGCTTTTGCAGGCGGAACGGAAAATCCTCGCGGATCTGGGTCCCGACCCCTCCCCCGCTCTGGTCGTTCTCGTTGGAGACTATGTCGACCGCGGACAGGATTCCTGCGGTGTCATCGACCACCTTCTGCAGCCGCCGCCGGCGCCACTGCGCCGTATCGCGCTCTGCGGCAATCATGAGCAGCTGTTCAGCGACTTTCTCGAAAATCCGCAGGACAACATGCACTGGCTGGATTTCGGCGGCCGCCAGACGCTTTTATCCTATGGTGTCGATATCGATTATTTCATGCACAAGGGCCGTTTACGACTTCAGCCTTTCAGAGACGCACTGATCGGCGCGATCCCGCATATCCATCGCCAGCTTTTAGCCAGCCTGCCAGTCTATGCGCGCATCGGACCCTATATTTTCGTGCATGCCGGCTTCCGGCCGGGAGTGCCGCTGGATGCGCAGACCGATGAGGACATGTTATGGATCAGGGAGCCGTTCCTGTCGCAGGGAGCCGGGCTGGACCTGCTCGTCGTTCATGGCCATACGCCTGTTGCGGCACCCGAAACAGGCCCGCGACGGATCGGCATCGACACCGGAGCTTTTACGACGGGCAGGCTTACGATTTTAAGAATTTCAGACTCTGAAATTACCCTACTTGCATAATATTAAACGCATGGCATGTTTTTTTATGGTCGCAGGACAAGACTCTGTCGAAATCCCCTTCTCAAGGTGAGAAAACCGGTAGGACTCGTCGTTAACATTAGCTAAAAGTTCCGTTCGAAGCGCTATTTTAACACTTGATCGTTCGTTTGGGCTGTGCGATTTAAAAAAGAGAAATTTTTACATGTTGGATAGTCATATTCGACATTGAATGTATTTAAAGTCGTATTTTAAAGATTTGGAGACGTATTATGTCCCGCCTTCACAACGGCCCGGCGCTTGCTGGCGCAATGTTGATCGCCAGCATGGGTTTTTCTTATGCGAACGCCCAGAGCATAGAGCCCGTTCCTCCACCCGCACCTCAGCAGGCTACACCGGCACCGGTTGTGGCACCCGTAAAGACCGCCGACGAAACGACGGCCGCCTTCCTCGGCCGTGTCAACACCGCGAATCCGGAAACGGTTTCGCTTGCAGCCGCTGAACTCTTCAAGCAGTCTCCGACGCAGGTAACGGTGGGTGACTTGATCGCCCTTGCATCAAGCACGGATGCCGCAGCAGCGGACATGACCGGAAGAGTAACAAGCGGGTTTCCGATTATCGCCGTTTCCACCAACGCTGCGCAATTCTCCGAACAGCTTTCCGCACTGATTCTGAGTGATTCGAGCCAGCTGCCCACCATCGTTGCGCTGGCCAAAAAGGTCGCCAACAAGGACTTCTCCGAGGTCGTCGGCGAAGGTTTGGCGCTTGCCTATTCCACGGCGATGCAGAGGGGCGACACGATACTCGCAGCCGCGATACAGCTGCAGACCAAGAGCGTCGGCGTGCCATCCGATCTTCTTATTGCATTTAGCGAAAACGTTCAGGGCACGGCCGCCGGCCCTGCCGCTCCCGCAGCAGCCGCTGCAGCTGCCTCACCGATCGGTGGCGCCGGTTCCACACCTGCGAGCGGCAACAGCATTGGCGGCTCGGCGGCCGGAGGCGGTTCAGCCGGCACGGCACAGGCCGGAGGCGGAGCAGCTCCGGCTGGCGGTGGCGGCAGTGGAGCGTCGGGCAGCGCAGCAACTTCGCCGTCGATAACGGTTTCAATCGGCAGCGTAAGTACACCGACAAGCACAAGCCCGATTTGACACTGGCTTCCCGCGGTTTCCTCGGGTTATCGCGGTTTTCTGTCTTAAGACGCAACGGGACTTGGCGACCGCGGCGCCCGCTAAAAAACAACGAGGCTGACAGTTGTTGCAAAGGCACGATCCCCTGACGATGGCCGACTACGACAAAAGCGCGTTTACGGCCGATATTATCGATATCGAAACCGCTCTCGCGACGATCCGTCGGCAATGGCGTATTGTCCTCGCCGCTATTGCTGTCGCTGCAGCAATTGGTTTGACCTATATCGTGACCGCCGTCCCGATTTATTCTGCTACGGCAACCCTGCTGATCGACCGCAACAACAGCCAGATCGTCGAGCAACTTTCGACGATCGGCGGCGTCGTGGAGGACGAGGCATCCATTCTCAGCCAGGTCGAGGTTCTGCAATCGGAAACCATCGGGCTTGCGGTCATTAATAGTCTGAATCTGGCGGAAAATCAGGAATTCGGAGCCGCACGCGCGTCGCTTCTAAGCTCGATAATCGATACTATCCGTTCGCTCGTAAATGTTTCCCAATGGTTTTCGCCCGAAAAAGAAACCGTCATCGATGACGAAACCCTGAAACGAGCGCTGTCGGACCAGTTGCTGTCGAACCTTTCCGTCAAACGCATAGGCCGCACTTATGCACTGGAACTTACCTACAACTCTACATCGCCGGTGCTTGCCGCCCAGATCGTCAATGCGGTAGCTTCCGCCTATCTGGTCGACAAGCTGAACTCCAAATACGAGGCAACGAAGCGCGCCAGCGACTGGTTGTCCGATCGCATAGCCGAGTTACGCCAGAGGGCTCTCGAAACCGATCTGGCCGTGCAGAAATTTCGCGCCGAGCACAATTTGATCTCGGCCGGCAGTAACGGCCTGCTCTCCGATCAACAGCTCGCCGAATCCAACAGCGCGCTGATCCTGGCACAATCGGAAACGGCAAGGGCGCGGGCGCGGGTGCAACGGATCGACCATATCCTCGCTACTGACGATGTCGATGCCGTCGTAACGGATATTCTCGACAGCTCCGTCGCAAATGATCTGCGCAAGAAATATCTCGAATCCTCCAAGGTCGAGGCGGAAATCACCGGCCGGCTTGGCGGCAACCACGTTCAGGCCGTGCGTCTGCGCAACGAAATGCAGGAATACCGCCGGCTGATGTTCCAGGAAGTCAGCCGGATCGCACAAAGCTACAAAAGTGATCTTGAGGTCTCGGAAGCACGCGAAAAATCACTGGCGGAGAGCGTCGCCAGGGCCACTGACGTCAGTAATTCGGCCAGCCAGACACAGGTTCAGTTGCGCGAATTGCAGCGCGAAGCGGAAACCTACAAGAACATGTATCAGACCTTCCTGCAGCGCTACCAGGAGGCGATGCAGCAGCAATCATTCCCTGTGACGGAAGCGCGCGTGATCTCCAAGGCAATGCCGCCTGAGGGGCCGAGCAAGCCAAATAAGCCGCTCGTTTTGGCGTTGTTCATGTTCATGGGCGCCGTAGCCGGCGGCGGCATGGCCGCATTCCGCGAATTCCGCGATCGCTTCTTCCGCACCGGCGAACAGGTTCGCGATGTTCTCGGGCTGGAGTTTTTGGGGAATACCCCTCTCATTCAAAACAAGCCTGCCACGGACAACCTACCGACAGGAAAAGAGAGCAATCCCGCTGCCACACGCCCCTCCAGCATTGGGCGCCACGCTGTAGACCACCCACTATCCTCCTTTGCAGAAACGCTGCGTAGCACCCGGCTCGCAATAGATCTCGGCATTGCTGCGAAAAGCGGAGCGCGGGTGGTGGGGGTAGTATCAGCCTTGCCGAGTGAGGGAAAATCAACGATCTCCATCAATCTGGCGCAGCTTCTCGCCGGGCAGGGCGCGAGAGTGCTGCTGCTGGATGCCGATATTCGCAATCCGGGCGCCACGCGCGCCCTGGCGCGTCACGCCGGAGAAGGCCTGCTCGAAGTGTTGCTGGAAGGTCGCAATGTTCGGGACGTGCTGCTGCACGACGAAAAGACGCGGCTCGCTTTCCTGCCCACAGTCGTCAAGCAGCGCGTACCACATTCCTCTGAGCTGCTGACATCGGCTCAGATGCATAAATTGCTGGCCGAAGCGAGTAACGCGTTCGATTATATTGTCGTAGACCTGCCACCTCTCGGGCCGGTGATTGACGCTCGAGCAATGGCTGGACGAATTGATGGTTTCATCTTCATCACCGAATGGGGTAAAACCGCCCGCAGGGCGGTACGCAATACGATCGAAAACGAAGTCCACATCCGCAAGAAGTGCCTCGGCGTCATCCTGAACAAGGTAGACACGGAAAAGCTGAAGCTCTATCGGGCTTATGGTTCGAGCGAATATTATCATTCGCGCTATACCCGATATTATCATGACTAGACGGGACTATGTGACGCGTCTGCGTAAGTTCTTGGCAGTCGCGCCGGTTCTGATCATTTCCACGTTTGTTTTATCCATCGCAGCACAAGCATTTTCCGAAAGCCGGCGTTTTTCCGATATTGTCGCGATGGCGAAGATCGCGGACGATAAGAACGGTCTGGCACCCGGTCTTCTGGCGAAAACTGTCAAAGGGCTGCATCCCGTCGTCGCAGAAAAAATCTGCCGTTCAGATATTATCAAGGGTGGATTGCGGCTGGTTCTCGCCGATCTCGATATAAATGGCAAAGATCAGGCCTCCGAGACAGCAGCCGCGCGCCTTGGTTTTGCCGAGACTTATATTCGTCATGCGCTTTTTTGTTTTCCTGCCAATGGCGACGTATGGCTGCGTCTTGCCATGGTTCGTGCATTGCGCAACGCCTCGCCCATGGAAATTGCCGTGCTAATGAATTTTTCTCAGCTTTACGGACCGGCCGACGCCAATCTGATACGTGGACGCTTCGTGATGTGGCAGCAATTTCCAAAAGAAGCCCTACCACAGGCAGACACGGCCCGCGATGCCGACACCGCGATCGTGTGCAGCAAAGGAGGGGAAGTCCTGCGCTGGACCTTGCGTAATATCTGCCCACAAAAGCCGCCGGACAGAATGAAACGCCCAGTCCCGCATCCTTGATCTAAAAGGGCGGCGCGGTCAGGTCTCACCTTCCTTTGAGGCACCGCCACAGCAGCCAATTCCCATAAAGCCGAAAAACCATGCAGCCCACCGAAGCCCTGCCAGAACCACTGTCCTCCTCGCAGCCCCAGCCGCTCGCATTTCAGGACTATTTCCGGGCAATTGCCATCGCCGCGTTCTGGGCGATCTTCCTGCTCACGCTTCTCAATCGGGGCGCGGTTGAGATTGAGAGCCGTATTGTCGTCACGGCGGCAATCTATCTTTTGCTGGTGTCCGCAATCCTTCTGCTTGGGCCCCCTCAGGCCGGTGCCGGCAAGGCCATCGCAGCGGCCTGCCTTTTGTTGGGGGGGCTTATCGTTCAGCTGCTGTTTCAGGCATTGTTCCTGCCGGGCATCACTCCCTCGCATCCCGCCTGGTCTGTTGCCGCGATGTTCACACAGACCGCGCCCACCGCCACGATATCACTTACCCCGGCTGACGATCGTCTCGGCCTGCTGAGCGCCGCCCTGCCCTTCGGCGCCTTCATAGCTGGCCTCGTGATTTTCGATACGAATGAGCGAGCGGCAAAAGCACTGCGATGGTTCGCAATAGGCGGCGGCTGGCTCGCATTGTGGTCAATCATGCAGTTTCTGTTTTTTCCTGAAATGCTCGGCTTCATTCAGAAACGCTTTTATCTTGACAGTCTGACCGGTCTCTTCGTCAACCGAAATACCGCTGCAACCTTTTTCGGCCTCATCCTGCTCACACTTGTTGTGCTGCTGCATAAAAGGCTCCTGGCTCCCAACTGGCGCATGGTGAGGGCTCTGGTGGCAAATCGTCTGACCGTGCCGGATGAACAGAAACGTCTCATCCGCAGCGCGGCTTTCGCCAGTGCGCTTACTGCTTTTTGCTTCATCGCATTGATGCTGACCGGATCGCGCGCAGGGATCATGTCGAGCTTTGCGGCACTGTTGTTGCTTATCCTTTTGACCGTCTTCAACTCCCCCATTCGAAGAGGACGGAATGCGGCACCCCTTTGGGGCGGACGGCACGGATCGAAACGACGAGCAGCGATCATGCTTTTCATCGCCATCGGGCTGTTCTCGCTTTTCGCCAATAGGGTGGCGCTTCGCATGGAAGCGCGGTTGGAAGACGACCTGCGCTTCTGCTACATGCCGGGCATCACACGCGCCATCGCCGATAATTGGCCGTGGGGATCGGGGCTCGCAAGCTTTAAGGAAACCTACGCCCCCTATCATGCGGCGCAATGCGGCGTGAACAGCGTTGTCACCCATGCTCACAATGTCTATGCCGAGGGCTTGCTGACGCTGGGCATCGTATTCCCGTTTTACGTAGCTTTTTTTGTGCTCACCCAATTGGCCATATTTTTTCGCGGGGCACGTAAACGCAAACGTTATCGTTACGCTTCCCATCTGGGCTTTACTGGACTCCTGCTTGTCGCACTACATTCGACGCTTGATTTTTCGCTACAGATCCCCGGCTTCGCAATGGCTTACGCCGTCTTCCTCACCCCCGTTGTAACCCTTTGTCTGCATCCGCCGGGAACAGAACGGGATGGGCGGCAACGCCGGAGCCGACCTTCGGCCGATCCCCAGACAAATGAAAGGCTCGGCGAAACTACCGCTTCCACCATCAATTCCTGTGAACAATGATGGGCCGGGGCCTGCTTTATGGAAAAGCTCATGCCGGTAACCCGTTTTACCGATGTCTTTACAGCAGCATCGGAAATCGTCGACACGGTCCCAACATTGGCAACCGGACCCAACAGGCAAAATTGATTAACCGATGAAGACAGGCGACATCAGTTTCCCCTGATGATAGAGTGGATACGGAAAGTGTTTAAACCCGTTTCATAAACGCCTAAGAGGACTTGAAGTAGTCCGTTCGGTTAAAACCAAACAGCATAACGTACTTTATATATTTTCATTTACTGAACTTTCTGGATAATAAAACCAAAATACTCCACTGGAATTGCCTTTGAGCCGAAATTAAGAGGCATTTCCAGACTGAACTAGACTGGTTTTTCAAAAATATATTTTCCATAAATTTAAACAATTTAAGGAATACCAATGAAAAGGTTTTTACAAAGATCTCTTATCTGCCTTTTCGCGGCATTCAGTCTTCTTTCTCTTCCTGCATTTGCACAACAGTCCGAACTCGTCAAAAACGGCTTTTTCGCCGGCCATATCTTCCCATGGTGGCCGCAAGGCTCGGCTATACTGTTGCAGAAAATAGCCGGACGCGAGGCTGTCTTGATTCCGTCCGGCATGGTCGTACAGGAGAAAATCAGCGTCTCCGGCGGGCGCAACTACCGCCTCTCAATGGATATCCGCAGTGAAGCCACGCAGCCGGGCACGGTTTATGCGCAGATGAGCTTTCGTGGGGCGGGCGTCACGGATGAATGGCAAGGGCCAGCCAAAGTCACATTAGATGGCCGCGAGAATGGGAAATGTACCGCCGATAAAGTTCCGCGGACCGAGAAAGCAGCTTTCGTTACAGGCGGCGATACGGCCAAATGGCAATCCCACGCCATTGTCTTTACCGCACCGCCTGAAGCCGATCAGATGGTTCTTTACCTTCGTAAAGCTCCGTGCACCCCGGGCGCAGCGGCATTCACCGGCATCTCCATGACACAGACAGAGGAGCCGGCAACCTCAGTTGCCGAAGCCGCACGTCAGACCTTGGTGACAGAGTGGCTTCCACCGCCCGCGGAGCAGGCTTCTAACGCCGCACTCATGAGAAACCAGCTTGCTCGTCCCGCTCCACAGGATGGTCGACATCGCCTGGCGACAGCAAGAGACATGGCAATGCGTGTGCATGTTGGTGTCGATGAAGACGTGATGACGCTTCAGGCCGCCAGCGATCTCTCAAATTTTTCTGCGCAGGTTGCAGGTGCTGTTGGACCCAAACATCTGTCCATAGATGAAGCTGTCGCAGAGCAGCCGTTGCTCGTCGTCGGCCGCCTTAACGCATTTGCCCGTAAAGCGTTCACTGAGGCCGATTTTGAAGAACTGGGAGACGATGGCTTCCTCATACGTTCTTCCGGTCCCCACATCCTGATCGCCGGGCGTACACCGCGCGGCACCATGTATGGCGTCAACTGGTTCCTCGACCGTAAGCTCGGCATTCGATGGTTGGCGCCTGATGTGACAAACCTTCCGCTGACGCCAGACATCACGCTACCGTTTCAACACGAGCGACAAATCCCGCGCTTTGGCTTTCGGGAGGTGCTCAGTGTCGAGGCGGAAGACAAGGCATGGCGTCAGCGTAACCTCATGAACGGTGAATCTCACGGCCCCTCCTTCCAATCGTCACCGCCGGCGCTTGATAGTTGGGATAGAAGCTGGGCAAGCCAGGGCATCATCGCCAATTTCTATCAATTATTGCCTCCGGCCATCTATAGGCCGGCTCATCCGGACTGGTATGCGGGCGGGCAACTGGCGATGATGAACGAGGAGATGCGCGCGGAGATGGCCCGGGTGGTTATCGAACGACTACGTGCCTTGCCGGGCTATCGCAGTATCTGGTTTTCCATTCACGATATGGATTGGGGCTGGGATATGGACGCAAGCAGCAAGGCATTCGCCGATCGTCATGGAGGGTATGCTTCGGCGCCACGGCTGGACATGATGATCGACATTGCCCGACGCGTCCGCGCCGAACTACCTGGCGCTCGTCTCGCCTTTAATGCCTACCACTGGAGCTTCACACCGCCGGAAGGCATGACCGTCCCCGATCACATCCTTGTCTATCCGATGACGATCCACGTTAACTACCGCGACGCGCTCAACGGTACCGCTAACGCCGCCCTCGGCAAGGACATTGCCGGCTGGAACAAGATTGCCCGCAATGTTCTTATTTGGGATCACATCACGAATTTCGCCGGCTTCATTCAACCTACTCCAAACATCTTCCCAATCGGCAGATCGATCCAATGGCTGGCCTCACTGGACCACGTTGGGGGATATATGGGTGAAGGCAGCTTCAATACGCCGGGCGCCGAATTTGCCAGCCTGAGAGCGTGGGTGATCGCCCGTCTGCTCTGGGACCCAGAACAGGATATTAATGAACTGGTTCGTGAGTTCTGCGAGGCTTATTACGGGCCTGCGGCTTCTGATATCATCGAATATATCCGTTTCTACCATGACAAGATCAGCCGCACCGATGATGTTCTGGCAGAAAAGACGAGTGTCGATATGGCTATGTTTGACGCCGAGTTTGTCAAACGGGCCGACAGCCTGTTTGACAAAGCCGAGGCATCGGTCCGCGGAACCCGCTATGAAGCCCGGGTGCAGACCGCCCGCATGCCGGTCGATTATGTAATCCTCCTGCGGCGGAACGAATATTCGGACTTGAAAGATCAGATAGGCTTCGACGTAAACACCGACAAAAACCAGCGCTCTGCCCGTTTTTGGAAGGCGATCTCGCAAGCCGGTGTTACCCAATACATTCAAAACGACAAGATTGCAGCCCTGGCTCCTCTTCTGGCCATAGAAAGGCGACCGCCCGAAAAGCCGGATATCGCCATGGATGGGGTGAGCTGGAAAGACATACAGGATATCTCATTTCAACGTTTCGCCGGAGCGAAAAGCGCGATCGTGGCCGATCCCCTTGCCTCTGACGGGGCAGCGGTGGCACTCGATCGGAGCTCGCCGGGTTGGAATATGCAGTTGAAGTTTGACAAATTACCCAAGTCCGGCGAATGGTGGCTTTATGCCGCCCTTCGTACGGATGACACGACGAAAAATGAAGCCGTCGCCAAACTCGGCGCGGCCCCCCCGATGGATTGTTTCGATACAATTGGGCCCGATCAGCTGACTTCCGCTGCATACTCCTGGTTCCAGGTTCCAGGTGGACCTTTTTCATACACGGCCGACCATGCTCGCAGTATTTATCTGGATCCGTTACGCGGGCCTGAGGGATCGAAGGTTATTATCGACAGAATAGTTGCATTATCTCGCCCGTGGCGTGAAACAACCATTGATCTGCCCGGCAAAAATTTACCGCATGTCAGAACATCCTCCACGCAAAAATGCTAATATTCGCGCAGTGGGATGTGAACTCAGTTACATTCGAAATGCAAAGAAACAAATATAATTTAAGTGAAGACCGCGTTCGTACATCGATATACAAATTTTGATAAATCCATCCTGCTCCGCTCTGTTCACTTATTGCCTAAACATTTAGCGATACGAAAATGCCCCATTTTTGAAGGAATTTATGGGTGAATACCACCTACAGCCAGCCTTGGTCTTTGCCACGAAAAGATGCGATCCCCAAGCGACGAATGCTTCTTCTGGAGATAATTCTGGTCGGCGGCCTGCTTTTATTGCCGCTGCAGGCAGTGAAGCTTTCCATTGCACAACCCGCACATCTCTGGGTGTTAATCGCGCTGGTGGTGATGCTGTTTTATGAACGGCCACGACTATCGGGAACAGAACTTATCGCCTATGCGGCATTCGTCTATTTTACGCTGGCTCTAACCTTCATGCAGGATTACACGCGCATAAAGGAAATGGATCAGCTCGTTAAATTTGTCCTTTTTTATCCGGCGTTTTATGTGGTGGGAAAATGGTTGGGATGGCACTTCGGTGACCGTTCGCTGCCATTGGCGTACGGCTTCCTATTTATCTTCCTGATTTTTCAATATGCAGCGCAGACGCTGCATATACCCGTGATCTATGAGGAAATCAGCTTTGGGCAGGGTGCGCTCCATGGAACGTTCAAGGAGCGTAATTGGCTGGCGGTCTATTTTCTCCTTCTCTCCTATGTATTGCTCCTGAAGGATCGCTCAAATCGAGGCTTCTTGCTGTTCTTCGGTCTTAACATTGTTGTCATGCTTCTATCCGGCTCAAAGACGACGTTCATAGCTGCTGGAATCGTGTTTCTCCTGCAATCAAGGCTGCCTTTGTGGATAAAGATCCTGCCGGTTATCATCGGCGCAATGTTTTATCTGTCCATTTTTTCGGAAGAGCTCACCGGCGACAGATTGGCGGTCAAACTGGAGGAAGAACGGGGACTTGCATTCACTGTCAGCCTCGATCTGCTGCGCGCCAATCCGTTTGGTTACGGGCTGGGATTTGTGGAGGCGTTTTTCTCCAACACCTGGATTCAGGTAAGAGGGCTGGGAGAAGGCACAAACTCGGTATTCTCGGTCCCGCTTGATCTCTGGCTAATTGCCGGACCTTTCGGTTTTGCGATGTGGTTGGTGATCTTTGCCGGAGTGGGAAACTCTGCAACCAGGGTGTTGGCGCCAATTGCAGCCTTGTCGTTGCTTAACCCACTACACCAGTCCGAACTGGTCTATTTTTTCATGGGATTTTTAGTATCGCAGGACAAGTTCCAGCGACTTGCACTTCAAAGAGCGAGGAAAATCGCGGAAAGTATCAACGCAACGAATGAATTCAGTCGCGAATACAAGCATAGAGCGGAGAAACTCCCGTAATGTCGGGGGTTTGCCCTCACTCCGCGGCGCATCCCGCTATGGGGGCCCAAGAATAGGCAATCGTCAATTTGGACGTCGCAGTATCACTTGATTGGTTATTTCTCGAAGTCGTTAATGTTGTCCGTGAATATCTGCAAATTCTGCGAACAGGGGAATTTTCGGTCGGCCACCAATCGCAAATTTGTCTGGTCAAAGCGATTTATTTCGCATATGCGAGAAGCAGTTCCATATTTATTTTATTTCTTAAATTCTTACAAAGCGGATTATAAGCCATGTTGGCACCAATTCACAGTGAGCTAGAAGCGCACGCTGCTGTAATGCGGGACCTCAAATCAAAGTTTTCGCAAATTAACGAATGTATCGGAACAGGGGCGAAGGTTGCATACATTGACTACCCCGCACATTTCAATACAGGAGACCTGCTGATTAATATTGGCACCGAAGCATTTTTTTCTCGAAATGGAATTAATGTCGTAAGTCGCTATGCAATCGGAGATCTTGGCAAATATTATTACGAATCCGATAAATTCATTCTAGGAAGACGCCTCCCTCAACTTGATGCGGATATCGCCGGCGGTGCGGTTCTGGTATTCCATGGGGGTGGGAGTTTCGGAGATGTATGGCCGCATCATCAAAAGCTCCGTGAAGCCCTGTTGGAGCGATATAGTGGCGTTAAAGCCATCGTGTTTCCCCAATCGATTCAATTTGGCGACCGAAGAAAATACGACGAAGCCGCCAAATTGTGCGGCAGGCATGGCAACCTGACAATATTCGTGCGGGACCAGGAATCGCTTGAATTTCTGGCTGCCAGTGGGGTACCGGGTGAGATATTGCCCGATATGGCACATGAGCTTTGGGAAAACGCGGCGTTTTTTCCATTCCCTTACACGATCGGAACTGGCGAGCTCCAACAAACACGCATCGACTTGGAGGGGGGGAGCAGTCAAGCTGGCGCCAAAGGTGGTTTCGATTGGGATGACACCCAATCTTCTCGCGACAGGGTATTATACAAGGTATTTTGTGCTTGGCGGCGCCTCAATCCCGTTCCGCGATCAGCTCCCAGCTATAAGGCATGGTATGTTTTGCGGGATCGCGTCATCGGCAATGGCGTCGAACATTTCCAGAAGTTTGAAAGTGTCAGGACCGACCGCTTACACGGTATGATTTTGTCATCACTGCTTTCCAAGCCGATATATTTTGATGATCGCAACAACAAATATCGGAAACTCCATCGATATCATTCCAAGTGGCTCTCAGGGTCGCCGTTAGTTACATCGGCTTGAGCTCTCGGAGGGACCATGAGCTCAAGACTGATATTTGGCCTTTCAGCCAACCTGGCAGGCGGCCTCGTGCCGATGGCGGTGACGTTGATCGTCACACCATTTTACCTTCATTTGGTCGGCCTGGAGCGTTTCGGCGTATTATCTCTCATTTGGCTGCTGCTCGGATATCTCGGCATCTTTGACTTTGGTTTCGGGCGAACCGTAGCGAGTGCGGTCGCTCGCGAAAGTGACGAGCACCGACGGGCGGATTTTTTTTGGACCGGCCTTGCACTTAGCACCCTTGGCGGACTAGCGGGTGCATTTCTCGCTTATTGCATCAGCCGTTTCTTCTTCGACCGCATCTTTTCCGTGAGCGCTGACTTAAGTGGCGAAATTGGAACGGCACTCCTGACACTTGTGGCTATTTTGCCATTCGTGACCATTTCCTCGGTGCTGACTGGATACCTTCAGGGACGGGAACAATTCGGAAAACTCAATATCGCCCAGTCGGCAGGCACAATTTTGTTTCAGACTGCTCCGCTTCTGGCGGGGTGGCTGGTTTCGGTCGAACTTCCGTGGCTCGCGGTGGGCGCTCTTCTGGGAAGGGTCGGAGGCGTTATTCTGCTCTTTGCTTACTGCCTGTCATTGTCAAAAGAAGCGCGAGTGCCGCGTTTTAGTATCTCCGATGTCCGCCCCATGCTCAGCTTCGGCGGCTGGACGATGGTCTCCGGCGTCATGAACCAGCTTATGCTAACCATGGACCGGTTTGTTATCGGTGCAGTTTCCTCCCTGCACGCGGTTGCCATATATAGCTTGCCGTATAATGTAATCATTCGGGTCACGCTCATCCCATATAGCTGGTTCTCGGTATTATTCCCGCGCTTCGCCGCAGCCAAACACGATGAAGAAGCTCGGCAGATACTTGAATTCGGAAGTCGTGTGATGTTTCTTACCATCACCCCGATTACCGTCTGCGGCTTAATCTTTCTTAAGCCTTTTCTGGACCTTTGGGTTGGCAGAGAAATAGCTGACCAGGCCGTCCCTCCGGGCACCATACTCATGGCTGGGTTCTGGTTCTACGCAATGACATTCATGCCCCTCGCATTCTTCCAGTCACGCGGCAAGGCTCACGTGCCGACCCTTGCATATGCGATCGAGTTTGTTGTTTTCGTTCCACTTCTATACTTCGCCGTTGCCAAGGCTGGCGTAATTGGCGCTGCTGGCGCGTGGGTTTTTCGCACCATGCTCGACGGGATCATTCTTTACTGGGCTGCAAATAGAGTGACGGTCTACTGGAAGAATTTCACCCTCGCCATGCCCTGTCTTTTACCAGTTTCACTGTTTGAGTTACTGGGACGCGATCTGGAATATTACAACGCCCTGAAATCCTTCCTTCTGTTCGGATCGCTTGTTTATATCGCGTTTTGTCTCCTGCCCTCCGAACGTGGGATGGTCGTGCAGTTCATAAGATCGGTAAGGCGGAAGGCTCTTTGATTAAGGCACTTCGTAATTAAACATATTTCAAAATTTTCATGCACTGCAAAACTTCACCTTGCGATAGCGAAATGAATTGATAGACTACGGCTAAATTCATATCTGCCTGCTTTTTTTACTTTTATCTTTTTTAGAAAAATACATTGTTTGATAGGGTTACTTTTGAACATTTCACTTGTGACGTCCACAATGCATCGCCCTCGACAAATCGGCGAGCTTTTGGAATCCCTAAAAATCCAGTCGGTACCAGCAACTCAGATCATTGTCGTTGATCAAAGTTCTGATGACGGTACCGAGGAGGTCGTGAAGCGCTTTGAAGGCAGTCTTCCGGTTCTTTATATCCGGGACAGCCGCAAAGGGCTTTCTCGCGGCCGCAATCTAGGGCTTGAACACGTTACCGGCGATATCGTCGCCTTTCCAGACGACGACTGCATCTATCTGACGGATACCTTAAAACGGGTAAGCTCCGCATTCCTCGATGACGGCGACCTAGGTGTCTACACGGGCATGAGCATCACTCCTGCCGGCGTGCCTTCGCAAGGCCGTTGGGGGATGGTGCCGCATGTCATCAATCGCTTCAATATCTGGACCAGCCAAACCTCCTACACAACGTTCTACCGCGTGCCGACCCTCAAAAAAGCAGGCCGGTTCAACGAAGATCTTGGCGTTGGTTCTGGCACGGTATGGGGTGCTGGCGAAGAAACGGAACTATTGCTACGCGCACTGCGCGACGGTGCAAAGGGTTTTTATGATCCGGGTCTGCGCATCATGCATCCCGAACCGCTGGCGATTTTTGACGACGTCGCGATGAAACGTGGGCGCCTTTATAACCGAGGCTTTGGGCGAGTAATGCGCATGGAGGCGTATCCGCTCTGGTTCATCACCTATATGGCGGGCCGTCCGCTCATTGGCGCCATGGCCGCCCTCGCCAAAGGACAGCTGGGGCAAGCGCGTTATCGTGCCAGCGCGTTTCGCGAGCGCCTGCGCGGCTGGGCCGACGATCCTAACCGGCAAACACAGCGTAATCACTAACTCTCGAAAACGGCTCTAACGGGATGGTATTGGTTTGACCACATTACAGCCCAAACATTTCATTGCCATGATTGCGGACACCGTGTTGTCGGCAAGAGAGCCGTTTGGCTGCGCGAAAGTGATTGGGGCCGCACCGTCCCTGTTAAGTGGTCGCTATGCCGGATGGAGCGCATCTGTTGTTCCACAACAGAAAACAGCCCCCGGTCTGCGGGTAGATTCTTCCGATGGCTTTCCTGAAATCGATCATTCGACGGTCAACTACGCTTGCCATGAAGCAAACCTCCATCAGCACAGCAGCTCAGGCGCGCGCGCCAGGGCAACAACCAAGGAACCCTTAACGTGCGTCTGAGAAGTGGTGACACATATGCGCCCACCACGACTGTTTTTGCAGACCGGCGGTGGCCTGAAGAAACGGGCATCGGAAAGGTGCAGACCGAAATTGAGGCACGGCTTCCGGCCGACCTGCGCATAGTCGATGTTAAGGTGCGCGGACAGATAGGTTCGCCCTTGTCGCCGCTCTCTATCAGTCACTCGCTTGCCGGACGTGGCGGCAAAGGCGTGTTTTTCAGCGCGGGCTTCGTACCACCGCTAGTTACTAAACTTCCATCGGTGGTCGTTGTGCACGATCTCACCCATCGCCGTTTCTACGGCAAAACCAAGCGCGCTTATTATGACCTGATCTATAGGCCGCTGTACCGACGCTGCGCGGCAGTTATTTGTGTTTCGGAATATACAAGACAGGAGTTCATGGACTGGTCTGGAATGCCTTCAGACAAAGTCCATCTTGTCTATAATGGCACTGAACAGATGTTCCGCGAAGACGGGCTGAGACACAGCCCCGGCTACCCTTACATCTTCTACGGCGGCAATCACCGCAGCTACAAGAACCTGGACAGGCTCGTGCGAGCCTATGCAACCTCCAGCCTGCCCGGCCGGGGAATAAGACTGGTTCTGACCGGAAACCCCAATAATGAGCTTCAGGCGCTGGCCACCGAGCTTGGCATCGACCGGAATTTGATTTTCACGGGCCGACTGCCATCCGAGCAGATCCCTTCACTCTACAGAGGGGCACTCGCAGTCGCCTATGTCTCGCTGTTCGAGGGCTTCGGACTTCCAATCGTCGAGGCATATGCGTGTGGGGTACCGGTCATAACCTCAGATGTTTCGGCCATGCCGGAAGTCGCAGGCGGGGGCGCGCTTCTGGTGGATCCACAGTCCGTGGAAGAGATCAGGGAAGGGCTTGATCGGATCACCTCTGACGAAGCCTTCCGGCAACACCTTATCACGAGCGGCCGCAAGAGACGGGAAGATTTCGATTGGGGCGTATCGGCTCGACACCTTTGGGAAATAGTGAAGGGGGCTGCCATCTAGGCGGTAATTCGGAAACATGGTGAATATTATGGCCAAACGACAGAGACTTCACGTCATCCTTGTCAATTTCCGTACGCCAGAATTGACGATCCGCAGCGTCGGTTCGATACGGGAACGGGGTATCGCCAAGGCTGAAAATATTACTGTCGTCGAGAATTGCTCGGGCGACGATTCAATGCGCCTGATGCAAACCGCCATGCCGGATATCGAGATCAAGGCATCACTGGTCAATGGCGGTTTCGGTGCCGGTGTTAATTTTGGTGCTGCGGGAATAGACGCGGACTATTTGCTGATACTCAATCCCGACACCTATTTCGAGATGGATAGCGTAACACCTGTACTTGATCACATGGACGCCATGCCGGACATCGGAATTGCGGGTCTGGATTTGATCAATCCCGATGGTAGTCGGCAATACGGCGCCCGACGCTTCTACTCGGTACTGGACATCGCTACCCGACGCTTCGGTCAACTTCGTCCATTGATGAAGAGCCGTATAAATCGCCATCTCATGCTCGACGAAACCGATAGAGGCGAACCATTCAATGCTGAATGGGTGATGGGTACGGGTTTCATCATAAGGCGCGACCTGTTTAATCGGCTCGGCGGCATGGAGGAAAACTACTTCCTCTATATGGAGGACGTAGACCTGTGCGCACGCACCTGGATGAGCGGCCGTCGTGTGGTCTATTTCCCAGGCCTTCCACTTGTCCATGATCACCAGCGCCAAAGCGCAGCAAGCCCGTTAAGTTTCGCCGGCCGAGCACATATCCGCAGCCTATTGTTGTTTGCGCGGCGCTTCCATTTGCCACTGTTTCGCTCTCCCGGAATTGCAAACATCATCAGCAGCGGCCGCAAAAAACGGTGGTCGGAAGAACCGCCGACTAACGTGTTTACAACGACGTCTATTGATCTCTGAAGTCGATAGAACAAGCGGAAGATGGAAAAATGCAGTTTGAAAGACTGGATATACCTGACGTGATTTTGATCACGCCGAAGAAGTTCGGGGATGAGCGCGGATACTTTATGGAGTCTTTCCGGAAGAGCCTGTTCGAGGAAGCCGTCGGAAATTTTGACTTCGTTCAGGACAATCAATCCCTGTCAGCGGACGCAGGTACGATCCGTGGACTCCATTTCCAGCTGGAACCCAAAGCGCAGGGTAAACTGGTCTCCTGCGTCACTGGCGCCATCCTTGATGTAGCGGTCGATATCCGCACCGGATCTCCTACCTACGGACACCACGTGACGGCCGAACTTACCCCCGACAATGGGCAAATGCTCTGGGTTCCGGCAGGCTTCGCGCATGGCTTTTGCACGCTCGAGGCGAATACCAAAGTCAGTTACAAGGTCACAGAATATTATAGTCCCGAACATGATCGCGGTCTCGCATATGACGACCCCGAGATCGGCATAAACTGGCCGATCGCCAGCGGCAAAGCGGTCTTGTCAGCCAAAGACCGCCGCCAGCCTACACTGGCGGAGCTTGGCGCCGTGTTCACCTATTCACAGAGTTCTATCGGTTCATTGGAAGGGTAGCCCATATGCGTGTTCTGGTAACCGGGGGTGCCGGCTTCATAGGTTCTGCTGTTATTCGTCACCTGGTGCTCGACAAAGGCTACGAGGTTCTAACGGTCGACAAGCTTACCTATGCGGGTACACTGGCCTCTCTTCAGAAGATTATCGATCACCCCAGACACCATTTTTTGAAAGCGGATATATGCGACAGTTCGGCGATCCTTGATGCGTTCGAAAGCTTCCGTCCGCAGCGTGTCATGCACCTTGCCGCTGAAAGCCACGTGGATCGCTCAATCACCGGCGCGCGCGATTTTGTCGAGACCAATGTGTTGGGCACATTCAATATGCTCGAGCATGCACGTCGTTTTTGGTCGAGCCTGAAGGCCGACGAGAAAGAACCATTCAGATTTCTGCACGTCTCCACCGACGAAGTCTACGGCTCGCTCGGACAGGAAGGTCTTTTCACGGAGGAGACCCCCTACGATCCGAGTTCGCCTTACTCGGCATCCAAGGCCTCTTCCGATCATCTGGCGAAAGCCTGGGCCCGGACCTATGGTCTGCCGGTCATCGTCTCCAACTGCTCCAACAACTACGGCCCGTACCATTTCCCGGAAAAACTCATCCCACTCGTGATCCTCAACGCCCTGGCGGGAAAGGCGCTGCCAATATACGGGACTGGCGCCAATATTCGGGACTGGCTCTATGTCGAGGACCACGCCCGGGCGCTTGATCTCATCTCCGAGAAAGGCCGCATAGGCGAGACCTATAATGTGGGCGGTCGAAACGAGAGACGCAACATTGATGTCGTCGAGCGAATTTGTGCGTTGATGGACGAGTTTAATCCATCAGGTGCGCCACATGCACGGCTGATAACTTATGTGACCGACCGCCCCGGTCACGACGCTCGTTATGCCATCGACGCCACCAAGCTCGAAGTCGAGCTTGGATGGACGGCGCAAGAGAATTTCGACACCGGCATCGAAAAGACCGTCAAATGGTACCTGGACAATCAGTGGTGGTGGGAGCCGCTGAGACAAGATTACTCTGGAACACGGCTCGGATTGATTGAACAGCAGATCAAGGTCGCGTCATGAGCCAGCGGCTGCTTGTGACTGGAATACACGGACAGATCGCAATGGCGCTGGCTGAACGCGCTGTGCTCAACGGATCTTTCGAGATTGTCGCCCTTGGTCGCCCTCAACTTGACCTAGCCGATCCTTCAACGGTGGGTGCAGCGATCGAAATGGCATCGCCAGACATTATCGTATCGGCGGCAGCGCATACTGCGGTTGATCAGGCAGAATCGGAAGAGGAACTTGCCACACGCATCAACAGTCTCTCAGCAGGAGAGATTGCAAAGGCCGCCCATCGGCTTGGCGTGCCAGTCATCCAGATTTCCACCGACTATGTTTTTGACGGCCAAAAGAGCACGCCGTATTTGGAAGACGATCCCGTCGCTCCAGTCGGGGTTTATGGACGCTCCAAGCTTGCTGGAGAAATAGCGGTTCGCGCCGCAACAGACGAGCATGTGATCCTTCGCACTGCCTGGGTTTACAGCCCATTCGGCAAAAATTTTCTGAAGACGATGTTACGGCTGGCGGAAACGCGCGAAAACCTTTCAGTTGTCGACGATCAGATCGGTAATCCGACCTCAGCTCTCGATATCGCCGATGGCATACTCACAGTGGCCTCCAATCTTCTATCGGATCAATCACGCAGGCTCCGCGGCACTTTCCACATGAGTGGATCCGGTGCAGCAAGCTGGGCTGACTTTGCCGAAGAGATTTTTTCCCACGCCCGCTTGCAAAACGGTCCGTTTGCGACAGTGACGAGGATCGCAACAAGCGACTATCCCACGCCTGCAAAACGTCCGGCGAACTCGCGGCTCGATTGCTCGCGATTGCGGGATCTGCACGGCATCGTTTTACCCAATTGGCAAAGTTCGACCGCTCAGATTGTCGAACGGTTGATCGCCGAATTGCGAGCATAAGTCACCTTATCAAGACAAACGGAGAAAGCACGGCATGAAGGGCATCATACTTGCGGGCGGAAGCGGAACACGATTGCATCCGATGACTTCGGTCCTCTCGAAGCAACTCATGCCGATCTACGATAAACCGATGATTTTTTATCCGCTGTCGACGCTAATGTTGGCCGGCATCCAGGACATATTGATAATCTCGACACCCCGCGACCTGCCCAACTTCCAGGCGCTTCTGGGGGACGGTTCACGCCTCGGGATTTCATTGACCTACGCCGCGCAGCCGACGCCCGACGGCCTTGCCCAAGCCTTCGTTATCGGCGCCGATTTCATAGGCTCCTCGCCCTCATGTCTCATTCTGGGTGATAACATCTTCTACGGCCATGGTATAAGCGACGTGATCAAGGATGCGGCCTATCGCCTGGACGGAGCAACAGTGTTCGCCTACCAGGTTAACGATCCAGATCGATATGGCGTCGTTGAGTTTGATAGCTCCATGAAGGCAATTTCGATCGAGGAAAAGCCTGCCGTACCGAAATCCAACTGGGCGGTAACCGGGCTCTACTTTTACGACAATGACGTCATCGACATCGCGGCTAACCTGAAGCCGTCGGCGCGAGGCGAATTGGAGATCACCGACGTGAACCGTGAATATCTTGACCGTGGAAAGCTCAATGTCGAACTTATGGGCCGCGGTTACGCCTGGCTCGATACCGGAACACCCGATAGTCTTCTGGAAGCCAGTGAATTCGTAGCGACACTCGAACGCCGTCAGGGCTTCAAAATCTGCTGCCCAGAAGAAATTGCCTATCGCATGGGCTTCATAACTGAAGATCAAACGCGAAAACTCGCGGAGGGCTACGGAAAGAGCAGTTACGGTCGCTATCTTTCCAAACTGCTTGGCTAGAGCATTTCCAGGAAGAGTGCGTAGCGGCTGTACGCCCAGAAAATACGCGAAACAAATCTGGAGCGCGTCCGACGTTTCACCGTAACTGGATGCGCTCTAAGCTGTTTATGTGTCTACGTTTCCGGATACAAAGCACTATGCCACGTCGATGATTTCAATTTCCTTCCCACCCAAACTGACCAGATCACCGGCCGCTTTACCCATCAACGCCCGGGCGACGGGGGAAACATAAGACATCGATCCCGCAGCGGGATCGGCCTCGTCTTCACCGACAATCCGGAATTGTTGCGTCCGTCCGTCATCGCGGCTGAAGGTTACCAGGCTGCCAAAGGCGACGATGCCGTCCGCAGGCGGGTGCGGCATGAGTTGGGCGGTGCGGAGACGCTCCGCGAAATACCTGATATCGCGCAGGGGGCTGGCGGAAACCCGCCTTCTTTCATTGACGTCCTCAATGGCGTTGGCCGCTTCGCAAGCTTCACGCGCGGCGTGCAGTTGCAGTTCCAGCGCTTTCAGTCCGGCCTCGGTCACCAGATTGGGATGTGGCGAAATCACCCGATCGGGCAGAACCGTCTCGGCTGCTGTTTCGGCACTGTCTTCCTTGGTAAAGGCTACACTCAATCCTGGCACTCCAATGTCGTTGAAATGCCGCTTGGACATCTCTCTCCAGTCCAGTTTTGCCATTGCTCCCCGCGACGGAGCAAGAGCGCAACCGTAAGAAACCCGCATAGAGGGAACATACCCCTCATTTCTGGCTCTAACGGGAGGCTTTTTGCCCTGCTAGGTTGTCTTGCAGGAGGAGTGAGGACACCAACGCTAACGAACAGGAGACGGCAATGGCCCGGACAGTAGTGAATGCGCTTGGGGATACGCTCTATTATAGCGACAGTTCCACCGGATTTTTCTCCGCCACGGGTTCCGGCCCACTGCTCACCGGCACCGGCGGTAACGATTCCATGTGGGGCGATAGTTCCGTCAATGTGACGATGGCGGGCGGCACGGGCGATGATATCTATTATCTCTATTCCAGCATCAACCGCGCTGTGGAAAATGCCGGGGAAGGCATCGATACGATCGATACCTGGATGAGCTACACCCTGCCCGACAATTTTGAGAATCTCAGGGTGACGGGTGATGGCCGTTACGCTTTCGGAAACGCGCTCGATAACATCATCACCGGTGGATCGGGCAGCCAGACGATCGATGGCGGAGCTGGCAATGATGTTCTGATCGGCGGCGGTGGAGCCGACACTTTCGTCTTCACAAGCGGCAACGGCACCGATCTCATCATGGATTTCAGCGCCAACGATACGATCCGGCTTAACGGTTACGGCATCACATCCTTCGATCAGCTCGTCAACAATGCCACGCAGCAAGGCAGCGATCTGTGGCTGAATTTTTCGAATGGCGAAGCCGTCGTTCTTGCCGGAACGACCATCGACGACCTTCAGGCGAACCAGTTCGAACTCAGTCTCGACCGGTCATCCCTGACCCAGACCTTTGCCGATGAATTCGATGCACTGTCACTGCGTAGCGGCGATCAGGGAACCTGGGATGCCAAATATTGGTGGGCTCCGGAAAAGGGAAGTTCCCTGACGACGAATGGCGAGGCGCAATGGTATATCAACCCTGCCTATGCCGGCACGTCAGAGGTCAACCCGTTCAGCGTCGAAAACGGCGTGCTCACCATCACCGCTGCGGAAACGGCACAATCAGTCGCCGATGAAGTCGAGGGTTATGATTATACCTCCGGCATGCTGAACACCTATTCCTCCTTCAGCCAGACCTATGGATATTTCGAAATCCGCGCCGATATGCCGACCGACCGCGGCGCATGGCCAGCCTTCTGGCTTCTGCCGGAGGACGGATCCTGGCCGCCGGAACTCGATGTCATTGAAATGCGCGGCCAGAATCCCAACACGCTGATCATGTCCACCCATTCGAACGCCACCGGTGAACAGACATCGGTCGTCAACAATGTCAGCGTGCCGAGCACGGAAGGGTTTCACACCTACGGCGTGTTGTGGGATGCCGAACATATCACCTGGTATTTCGACGATGTCGCGGTGGCGCAGACGGATACGCCTGATGATATGCACGACCCCATGTATATGGTCGTCAATCTTGCCGTCGGCGGCATGGCGGGAACGCCGTCAGCCAATGATTTCAGCGACGGCTCACAGATGATGATCGATTATATCAGGGCCTATTCACTTTCAGACTGGGCCGCCTGACAAAAACGCCGGCAGTCGCGTCCAGAACTGCCGGCGTTTAGACATCAGCCTGCAGAGGCTGCGTCTTTTTCAGGTTCTTTATTCAGCCGCAAGCTGCGTGCCTACAGCGTTCAGCGACATCAGATGCTGCGCCGTTTTGAGGCTTGCGGGCTGCTCGGCCCGGTAACGGCGGCTGATTTCCATCATCAGCACCGTACCCGGCAGGAAGGTGAGCTCCGAGAAGATGCTCGCCCACTCAATATCACCCCAGCCGAGCGGCATGTGGAGGTCGCCGATACCGAGCGCTGTATTTTCCTGTGTGAAATAGGCCTCGTAGAAGCCCTGCGGCCGGCCGAAGGAATCGTGCACATGCAGGTGGCCGGCGACCGGAGCCATGGCGCGAAGCTGCTCGCGGAAATCGAGACCACGATAGGTGGATTCGAGATAGGCATGGCTGAAATCGATCAGCGCCACGAGATTATCGTGACCCACGGCCTTAACGGTCGCCGCCACTTCGGCCGGCGTCTGGCGATATTGCCCCGGTTCGGTGGTGAAGATGTTCTCCAGTGCAACGCGCACGCCATTGGGCTTGCAGAATTCCGCAAGTTCGAAAAGCGCTTCCCGCTCACGGCTGTCGGCATCGGCCCGCTCGGCAATCTGGTCGGCACGCAACGCACCACCATGCTGAACCAGGATGCCCGCGCCGATACGGTTACAAAGGACAGCGAGCGCCTTGGCGGCATCGATCTGGTAACGGCACGTCACCGGGTCCATGAAATTGGACGAAACCAGGCCATGCACGGTGTAACGAAAATCGAACTGCTTTGCGAGCGCCACGAAACGGTCGGCGCGCTCCTCGATGATGCGGCCGCCCGCAATCAGATCGAGGCTCGTCACGGCGATTTCAACGGTATCGCAGCCAATATCCGCAAGTGCGCGCAGATCACTTTCAAGCGTGGCCAGTTCACCGTCGTCGGAGCCGGCGTTGAAACCGGTACCAATAAGATTGCTCATGTCATCATCTCCAGGGATAGAAATTATGCAAGTTCACGCCGCCGCACGGGCGCAGCGCGCCGTATCGAACAAATCCGGTCTGTCGATATTGACGTAGTCTACCCCGGCCAATGCAATCTCATTATGAAGGTCGACGTCATCCCCGCCATAATAAACCATGACTTCGAGACCGGCCTTGCGGCACGCCGCGACAAGCCCCGGCCGCCGCATCTGCTCCGGCGTGATCTCTATGATCGAGGCATGGTGCACGGCCGCCGCCAGCGAGGGAGACTTGGCGATATCGAGCAACATCATCTTGCGGAATTCAGGCGCGGCTGCCTGCAGGCCCCGGCGCATATCCTCCGAAAATGAAAAGAAGAAAGTATCGCGCACCATGCCGAGATCCCGTACCAGCGCGGCAACCTTGACGGGATCGCAATATTTCAGCTCGACATAAACACCGCAGCGGCCTCGCAAATGGCGCAGATAGGCATCGAGACGCGGCACGACCGCCCCTTTGAAACCTTCCCCGAACCAGCTGCCCGCATCCAGCGCATCGATCTCGCCCGACAGGGCATGGCCGATCGGCCCCTTACCATCGGTGGTACGGTCCAGCGTTTCGTCGTGGAAGACATAGAGCACCCCATCCGCACTCTCGCGCACGTCAAGCTCGATATAGTCCGCGCCCTGCTGCAGGGCGAGATCGGCGGCGGCAAAGGTATTTTCGGGCGCGAACTTGTTGGCGCCGCGATGGGAGACGATTTTGGGCATGGAATTTCCTGTCAATTTACGGGCTCCGGCTCTCGCGCCGGAATGGTCGAATTGTGAGAAAGATCGGCGTGCAGCCCGGCAATGCGATTGCCGGTAGCATCAAAAACGAGGGTGAGGCCTGATCTGCAGCTGATGCCGACCCGATCACCCGGCGCGTGCTTTATCGTCTCGCCATATTCCAGCGCGTGGATCACGCCCGCGGACGTGTCGATCGTGTAGAACACCTCACGCCCCATCGGCTCGACGGTGGTGACCGGCCCTTCCAGCCGCGCTTCGGCGGATTTGACGAGCGTAATATCCTCCGGGCGCAAACCGAAAGTGATCTCGCCGTCGCAACGGGCATTGATGTCGAACCTGGCGTCGCCAATCTGCAACTGCTCGCCTTTCGCCTGCCCCTTCAGCAGATTCATCGGGGGAGTACCGATAAAACCGGCGATGAACAGATTGTCGGGCCGGCGATAGAGATCATCGGGCGTGCCGATCTGGGCGATAGAGCCGTTGTTCATGCAGATGATCCTGTCCGCCATGGTGATCGCTTCGATCTGGTCATGGGTGACGATCAGCGTCGTGATGCCAAGACGCTTCTGAATGTTTTTCAGCTCGGCGCGCATGGCGATGCGCAGGGTGGCGTCGAGATTGGAGAGCGGCTCGTCTAGAAGCAGGATATTCGGCTCCTTGACCAGCGCCCGGGCCAGCGCGACACGCTGCTGCTGACCGCCGGAAAGCTGCGAAGGCCGCCGGTCGAGCAGCGCGCTGATCTGCACCAGGCTCGCAGCCTCTTCCACCCGCCGCGCCACGTCCTCGCGCGGCACATTCTTGAAACGCAGCGGAAAGGCGATGTTCTGCCGTACCGTCAGGTTGGGATAAAGCGCATAGGACTGAAAGACGATGCCGACATTGCGGTCGCGTGCGTCGATGCGGTTGACATTGTGGCCGTCGAAGGCGATCTCACCGCCGCTCGGCGCGTAAAGCCCGGCCAGCAGGAAAAGTGTGGTCGATTTTCCGCATCCGGAAGGACCGAGAACGGCGACGAATTCACCATCTTCGATGGAGACCGTCATCGGTTGCAGAACCCGGGTGTCGCCCCAGCTTTTGGTGACTTTGTCGAGAGTGATCCTGGCCATGGTGATTATCCTTTGATCCCGCCGATATTCATCTGGGTGATGTATTTCTGCGTGAAGACGTAAATGATCAGCACGGGCAGCAGATAAACGACGCCAACGGCGGCGATCATGCCGAAGTTCACGCCCACGCTGTCCTGTGCCACGAAGAAGAGATAAAGGCTCATCGTCATCTGGCTTTTTTCGATGAGCAGGGTCTGGACGAAGACATATTCCTCCCAGCCACGCAGAAAGGTGAAGGTGGCGACCGCGATCAGCCCGCCTCTCACCTGCGGCAGAACCACCATGCGGAAGGCCTGAAAGCGGGTCGCGCCATCGGTGACGGCGCTCATTTCGATGTCCCAGGGGACATTGTCGAAGAAGCCCTTGAGAACGAAGATGGCGAAGGGCAGCTCCAGCGCGCTCATGACCAGAACGACGCCGAAGAGATTGTTGAGCAGGCCCATGTAATGCAACTGCACGAAGATCGCGACGGTGAGCGCCAGCGCCGGAAAGGCATGCAGGAGCAGAAGCCCGCGCAGGACGTTTTCACGCCCGGCGAAGCTGAAGCGCGACAGGGCATAGGCGGCGGGCGTGGCGACCAGCGCGACGATCAGGGTCTGGGAAGCGGCAAACAGCAGCGAACTCTGCAGGGCCGTCCAGACGGATGGCATCAGCGCGATGCGCGTGCTGCCGGTTTTCTCGATATCGCGGCTCCACAGAAAGCTGTAGTTCTCGATGGTCAGATGCGGCAGAACCAGAACGAAAACCAGTGTCGCCACCACGGCGGCGAGCGCCAGCCAGAGCAGCATGGGATTGCGCAGGCGAGTGGAAAAAAGCGCAACCGCAACCGCCCCGCAATAGGCAAGAGCCGCGATTGCGCCGCTGCGCCACAGCACAAGCCGGCTGAGATTGTCGTCTGAGGTCGTGAACGACTTCACCACCAGCCACAGATAGGGCAGGAGAACAGGGGCCGAAACCACGGTCAGGAACACGAGGATGACAGGCAGAAAGCTGGCGCGATGGGCAAGGCCGCGCCTTTCAAGCCGCGTCCAGTCCGGCTGCAGACCAAGGGCGCGCCCGGCATGGGTTTGGGTATCGGCGAGCGTCATCACAGCACCTCGATTTTAGGGGGAGCAAAGGTCGAGCGCATATTGGTGAGGCGCCATTGAACCAGCGTCACCGCGACGCCGATGGCCATCAGGCCGAGCGCGAGCGCGGCGCCATAGGCATAAGCACCGTTTTCGAAGGCGCGACGGTAGATATAAAGCGCATAGGTGGTGCTGTCGTAGACCGGGCCGCCGCCGGTGATCAGCAGAATATATTCGTAGGTCGTCATCAGTGAGAGCGCCTGATAAAGCGTGACAAAACGGATCGGCGCGGAGAGAGCCGGTGCAACGACATGGCGAAGCACGCCCCACTCACTGGCGCCGTCGATGCGCGCGGCATTGGCAAGGTGCGACGGTATGGAGCGGATGGACGACGTCAGGATGACCATGGCGAAGGACGCACCGACGACGCCGTTCGCCACCACCACCAGAATAAGCGGAAAGTCGTTGCGCAGGTTGAGCACGGGTGCGCCGAGCGCGCCAAGGAACTGGTTGAGCAGTCCGGAAGATGTGGGATCGGCGATCCAGATCCAGAGCACGCCGTAGAGCACGGCCGGACTCATGCGCGGCAGAAGCCACAGGCCGCGAAAGAAGTTGCCAAGCCGGTCCGGCATCGCCGTCGTCGTAACGGCCAGAAGCGCACCGAGGCTGATATTGAAGATGAACAGCGTCGCTCCGACATAGATGAGCGTCGTCAACAGCACGATCGGCAGGCGTATGTCGCGCTGGACCATACGCTGGAAATTCTCGGCCGTGAATTTGCCGATCTTCAGATTGGCGCCCATATCGGTGAATGCGATCACCAGATTGACGACGATCGGGGCCAGAAAGAAAAGGCCGAGCAGAAGAAGAGCCGGCGCCAGATAAAAGATCGGCCGGGCCGGGCGGCGTGCCCTGAGCTGAAATTGGGACATCACAATATACCGGTGAGAGCGCAAAAGTGCCGCCCGGCAAGGCCGGGCGGCGTGGCCGAGGGCAAACTCAGTTGCTTGCGGTTTCGCGGATTTCGACGTCCGCGCCGAATTGCAGTTCCAGTTCGTCGGCGATGAAATCGACCGCCTGGGCCGCCGTCATCTTGCCGGTTTCGACCGCCTGCAGACCGCTGAACAGCACCTTGTTATAGCTGCTGAACTTGGTGTGGTTGGGCACGAACTTCGCGAATTTCATCATCGGCGAGGCGGCGGAGAGTGCCCAGTTATCCTTGTACTTCGGCATCGCCGTCTGGGCGTTGCTGATAGCCGTGTGATAAGAGGTCACGGCGTGTTCGTTGTTGAAATAGGGCAATGTCGCGAGCGCCACGAGATCGGCCGCTATATCGGGATTGGTGCCCTTCGGGTTGAGGGTATAGAGCAGCGGATGCGACAGGTTGGCCGGCTTACCGCCCTTTTCGGCGGCCGGAGCGGCGATCCAGCCGATCTTGTTGAAATATCCCTTGCCGTCGGTCGGCCAGGTCGCGCCGTTCTTTTCACCCACCTGCCAGGCAACCGCCCAGACGCCCTGATGGAAGATGAAGGACTTTTCCGTTTTGAAGGCGGTCTGGATCGCTTCCCAGCTCATGGCCGTATTGTCGACCGGGGTGACGCCCTGCTTGGCATTGCGCTCGTACCAGCCGAGCGCCTTGACCATCTCGGCCTTGGGGAACAAGAGCTTGCCGGTCTTTTCATCCATGAACTTCACGCCATAGGACTGGAACACCATCAGGTAGTCGATGCCGACATTCGGACGGTGCAGCATGCCGTATTGCGCAACCTTGCCGTCCACCACTTCCTTCGACAGCGCCGTCAGATCGTCGAGCGTGAATTCACCGGCGTCGACCTTGGCCGGCAGGCCCTCGATGAAAGCCTCATCCTTGCCGATCTTGCGCAGCATGTCCTTGTTGTAGAAGAACATGCGGATTTCCGCATCCTGCGGAACGCCGTAAATCTTGCCGTCCGTCGCCCTGGCGGAATCCCACAGAACCGGCAGGATATCGCCATAGACCCACGGCGTGGCGGCGATCTTGCCTTCCATCGGCATGGCGTAACCGTCCTGCGCGAACTGGCCGATCCACTCATGCGGCAGAACGTAGATATCCGGCCCCTGGCCGACAGAAAACGCCTTCAGCGTATCGAGTGCCAGGGCGTCCCAGCCCTGAACGCTGCTGTTGTTGACGTCGATGACAATGCGCTTGTCGATGCCTGCGGCCTTGAACTGCGCGTTCATGATGCCGGCGGCGGCTTCGATGTTGGTGACGCGGCCAGGTCCATTCTTGTCGGCGAGCGTCCAGAGTTTGATTTTGATGTCTTCGGCAAAGGCAACAGCCGGCAAAAGCGTGCCGAGAGCGACTGTCGCCATCAAAGAAAGAGACTTGAACATGTGAACTATTCCCGTTGAAACTTTTTACTTAATTAACTTGCTTAATTAACAGCCTTATGACAGTTTTCTTCGTGAACCATTTCCGATGAAAACATCATTTAATTAAGTTGCTTAATTTACATCTTCATGACAATTCCGTGGGTGGAGTCTGGAGAGCGAAACTTTGACTGAGCGACGAAACGGCGGACTTACGGGCATCGGCACGACGCAGGGCGCGCTTCTGGGTTACATCAGGCGCAAGGGTTCGGCCTCGCGGGTCGAGCTTGCCGATCATTGCAACATAACGCCGGCCGCCGTCAGCATGATGACGCGCAATCTGCTCGAGCGTGGAATCATCGTGGAGGGCGCGCGACGGCAGGAGGGGCGCGGCGCGCCCCATATCGATCTGCTGCTCAAGAAAAACGTCGGTTATGCCCTTGGCGTGCACGCCAATTGTTATCTGGTGATGTTGACGCTCCTGAATTTCGGCGGCGAGATCGTCGGCGAATTGCGGCTGCGCGGCTCCTATCGTGCATTTTCCGATGTGCAGAAGGCGCTTCAGGAAGGATCCGAGGAACTACTGGCAAAAAACGCGATCGACAGGAAGGACCTGATCGGCGCCGTGATTGCCATGCCGACCCGCTTTCACAGAGAGGCCGCGTCGCTCGATCTGGCCGAAGAGGTGATTTCCTGGGCAGATTCGGACCTTTCCGCCATGCTGCGCGAAGCCTTGCCCTGCCAGGTGATCATCGAAAACGACGCCAACGCCGCCGCCATGGGCGAACTCACGCTCGGCAACACGGCCGGGCATGAAAATTTTGCCTATATCTACCTGTCCGAAGGCATTGGCGGCGGCGTCATCATCAAGAACGAGCTTTATCGCGGTTATCTCGGCAATGCCGGCGAGATCGGTGCCTTGCGCAACCGCAACGTTTCGCGACCCTCCTTCGAAGATCTGGCTGCATGGTGCCTCAAGCATGTGGGCGAAAAACCCGCAGGGCGCGCGCCCGATGTCTGGACGGATTATCTGTCGCGCAATCCGGCCGTGCTTGATGCATGGCTTGAGCGGGCAGGCCCGGAGGTCGCCAGCCTTGGCTTCGCCGTCAGCGCCGTACTTGCACCCACCGCCATCTATGTAGGCGGCACATTACCGAGGATCGTGCGTGAAAAACTGGTGGACTGGCTGGATTTCAAACGCTCCGACCCGTTCAACGGCTCGAAGGTGATACAGCCGCAGATCCTGCTGCCTGAAGTGATCGCGACAGACCCCGTTGCTTTCGGCGCGGCGGCGATGATCCTCCACGGCGTCAGCGAAACGGGCTGACGCCCCGGACCTTCCGGGTTGTCGTGCCCTAACCGAGATTGGTCACCATGAAATAGATCAGCCAGCAATGTGCGATCGCCAATGCCGCCCAGGCCCATTTTGCGACCTTGATATCGGCGTCGACGACGGTATTGCTGATCTCGCCCCCGCCAAGAGCCTCTTCCCCAACCCGATCCTCCCGCGTCAGAGACGTGGAAGAAGCCTTGGAATCCGGCTCGCTGACAATATAAAGCCTGTCGCTGCGCATCAAAGCACGCGGCTCGGCATCGACGCTTTCCGTATGGGAAAGTGCGCCCTGACGGGAGACGCCGTTCACCGCAGGAAGCTGCGATGACACCCGCCTGTTACGCATGTTACCTCGATTGGGCATCATAATTTTCCACATAATAAAAATAAAAATATTCACCGGTAAGACCGGATAAAGCCGTGGCTTTTCCGGGCATGTCAGAAAGAGCGGCAGCTCACGCCCCGCCTATCGACCAGGTATTCCCCCATGTCCCTGCGTCTCCCCGGACACAAAGACGCCCTTGCATTCAGCGTGCCGGACTTCCCGGCAGATCACGCCTGACCGCGTAAGGCTTGGCCTCCCGCTGGATCAGGAAGACGGATTTCTCGACCGGCAGCGGCTCGACCGTCCGGTACCGTTGAAACCGCCTGGAATATTCGAACCGGATCAGCCTGCCTTCGAACTTCCCGGCCAGAACACGATAGCCGTTGACGAATTCGTTCAGGATTTCCAGTTCCTCTCCCCACAGCCAGCCACCGTAAGAGGTGCCTTCGTTCGAACGCAGCACGATCTCGAAAAAATGCCCGCCCGCCACAACCGGCATGCGGAAAAGAATATCGAGATTATCCTCGTCCTCATCGTCGCATTTTTCAGCCGATAACCTGGCATGGGCAACCTTTGCATGAACCAGCGCCGAGACCGGATAGAACGGGCGCCCCTTGAACCACATGAACTCGCTGACCGCATATCCGACATCGTCGGCACGCTGGTAAGGTTCAATACGCGGCTCGAACGCCATGTAGCTTCCGTTAAACGCTATCACTTTCGAAAATTCCCGATGCCTGCCCGCTGCATATTCGCTGCTTTCAGCCCGTCCTTCATGCTTCTGCCTGCGACAATAGGCAGGCCGCGTCACACCAGCGTCAAATGGAGCGCTATGATGACTTTCAATTTCCCGGACACGTTGTTAGATGGTGATTCATGAGGGGACGAAAGTGGCTGGGAACGCTGAACTGATACCGATCCGGCTTTTTGGCACCCCGCGCTGTGATGCGGTGCGGGAAGCATTTTTCCCGTCCAAGGGTTTTGCGCTCATCGCAGCCCTCATTCTTGCGCCCAACCAGTCGCTTTCCCGCCAGCACGCCGCATCGCTCCTGTGGGAAAATGTCGAGCAGAAACGCGCACTCGGCAATTTACGACAGCTGATTCTGCGCCTTCAGAAGCTGCCCAATGAAGACGAGTCCATCCTTCTGACCGAAGGGAACGATCTGAAGGCGGGAAAGCTGGCGCAGCGGACCGACCTTGCGATCTTTCTTGTCGGCGCGAGAGCCGAAGACCCGATGCGGCGGCTGCAGGCCCTGCTCGAATTTAGCGGCGACCTGCTGGATGGGCTGGATGCCGGGCAGGATCATCTGTACCTCTGGCTGTTGTCGGAACGCCGTCGTCTCAAGGACCTGTTCTTCTCAAGCTACACGCAGCTTCTGGAGGAGCTGACCCGTTTCGGCCGCGCCAGCTCCAACGATATCGCGAGACTTGCCGAATGCGCGTGCAAGATCGAACCGGAACGCGAGGAAACCTACCGCGCCGCCATGGCCGCCTATGCGCGGATCGGAAATATCAGCGCCTGCGAGGGCATGTTCGCGCTGTTGCAGGAGCAGCTGCGTCAGGAGGCACGCTCGCCGGAAGCCGAGACCGTGGCGCTGAGACGCCGGATACAGAGCCTCGCCTCAACGATAACCACCCCCGCCGAGCCTGACGAAGCCAGCCGGCGAAAAACCACCACGAAACCGCGCGTCGCCTTCGGCCTGCCGGCCCGGGTGGACGGGCTGCCGGCATCGCCGGTCATGCACGCCTTTATCGAGGATGTCGCCAACAGCCTGGTGCGCTACCGGACCTTTACCGTCCTTTCACCACACAGCACCTTTGCGCTCTCGCGGGACCGGGCCGATGATGGTTACGCCATGCTGCGGGCCGACTACCGGATCATGTCGTCGGTTTTCGACGATACCGGCATGTCAGTGGCGCTGATCGAGGAGGCGACCGGCGAAAACGTCTGGTCGCTGGAAGTGGTTCTCACCGAGCGGCACATCCACACCGCATTTCGCCTGCTCTCCAAACAGGTGGCTGCGGCGCTTGCCCGCGAGATCGAGCGGCTACAGGTGGAACCCGACCGGAACCATAGCGGCGAGGCCTACCGGCAATTGCTGGAGGGCCAACAGCTCCTGCGCGGCAAATGCGACCTGCCGCTTCTGCGCAGAGCCCGCTCCATGTTCCGCAGAGCCGTCGATCTCGATCACGGCATGGCCGTCGCCCGCGCCCGGGTGGCGCAGAGCCTGCAGCTGGAATGGCTGATGCTGGGCGGCAACGACCCTCACCTGCTGCACCGCGCCAAGGCGGAGGCCGACGCTTCCGTGGAGATCGACCCTGCCCTCGGCGTTGGTCACTGGATGTGCGCCGTGGTGGCGCTCTACCAGCGGGATTTCGACATATCCGCCGAAAAATTCTTCGAGGCAGAGGCGCTTGCTCCCAACTCCGCCGACCTCCTGCTCCAGCATGCCGATGCACTCGCCCACTTTGGCGATGCCGAAACCGCCTGGGAGAAGTTCCAGCAGGCGATCGATCTCAACCCGCTCGCACCCGATATCTACTGGTGGGCCGGCGCCAGCATCGCCTTCAAGCGCGAGGATTATGGCGCGGCGGTGGAATTATGCGCGCGAATGGAAAATGACGAGCCGGCCCTGCGGGTTTTGACCGCAAGCCACGCGCTGCATGGCGATTTGGCCGCTGCCCGGGAAACCGGCGGCAGGCTTCAGGAAAACTATCCGGGTATGTCGGCGAGGGAGATCAGCAGCCTTTCTCCAGACCGTGACCCGATAGCGAATGAAAAATTCTATCACGCACTTCGATTAGCTGGGATCAAATAGGAGATATTATGTCCTCGCATTTCTTCATTGTCGGAAAAAAGGGCTTCGGCGTTCTTTTCATTCGCACGACGCCGCTCAGGGTTGCGTCCGTATCGCATGAGACGATCGCGGCCTATGAAGCCAGCCACCCCGGCGTGGACGGCTATGCACGCGTCGCGGCTGCGGCAAAGGCCATGCTCGTTCGCCAGGACGGCCAGCCCGAGGCTGAGCTGGACCAGGTCCAGATCCAGGGCATCGAAGCCCTCGTCGCCGGTGGCGCCGTGGTTTCCGAAGCCGATTTCGCCTTTATCGGTGAAGTGACCGACGCCGGCTGGGATTTCAACCGCATGGTGCAGGCGCCAATCGGCGCGGCGCTGAAGGCTGTCGGTCCGGCAGGTTCGGTCACCGGCGAGCTGTTCGACGCCATCCTTGCCGACGACGCCAACTCTGCGCCCTGATCGCGGTTCCGCAGCCTTGACCGCTGCCGGTGCTCCCATATCAGCGACAGCGGCTTCAAGGCATGCAGACGCATCGTTCTTCGATCCCGAACTGCTCCGGCAGTTCGGGATTACCCGTATCGGTGACGTTACCGGTCTCGATATTATCGGCATACCCGTATGGTTTGCGGTGCGCCCCAATTCGCGCGGGCTTTCGGTTTCGCAGGGCAAAGGACTTGTTGCGGAACAGGCGCGGCTCTCGGCGATCATGGAAGCAATCGAGGGTGCCGTCGCTGAAGATACCCGCAAACATGTCTCCGCCTTCGGCTCTCTCGAGCAGATGCGGGCAAAAGGCGTTCCTCTCATTCCTTTCGAAACCGTCGGCCGCGTCGATCCGGAAAGGCTGGATCCTCAGCGCGAACGCGGCTGGGTGAAGGGAATATCCGTTCGCCAGCAGCAGGACGCATTTGCTCCTTACGAACTCATCGGAATGGATTTTCGCGCGGATTTCCCCTGGGATCGGCAGGCTTTCCTCATGAGTTCGCAAGGTCTCGCGGCGGGGTTTAATCATGACCATGCGGTTCTCCACGCCTTGCTCGAACTCGTTGAAAACGACGCCTGCTTTCTCGTCGATACTTTCGAAACCCGCACGATCGCGCCAGAGCCGGTCACATTTCCGGTCGGCATCGATGCGTCGTTCGACAGCCTTGTTGAACGCCTTTCAGACATTGACCTGACACCGTCCTTCTTCGACATGACCAATACACTCGGCGTGCCGGTGGTGATGGCAAGCCTTCCCCGCTCCGTTAACGCGCTGGACGGCCCCGCAACCCGCAATGCGGCGGGCGCCGCCTGCCGACCCGCAACCTATGACGCCGCTGTTGCAGCGCTGCTCGAAGCGATACAGTCGCGACTGACGGATATCAGCGGCGCGCGGGATGATCTCTCCCCGCTGCGTTACCAGCGGGACATGTTGACTGCGCCCGCTTTCGGGCGGCAACCGGTAGAACGGACGCCGGTGCAGCTTGATCTTGTAACGGATGACAGAGCTTTGCCGCCCTGGCGCCAGCTTGCCGAGCGCCTTTTCACCGCAGGAATCGAGGATATTTATGTCTTCCCACTGGAAACGGGTGTCCCGGGCCTCAATGTCGTGCGGGTTCTGGCGAGCGGCCTTACCCCGACCAGTGGAGGCCTGCAAAACATATCGCCGCGGGCGCTCGATCATTTCCTGAGCGCCGGAGGTCTTCGATGAAAACCGTGGTTTTTGCAGGCCCCTCCATCCACGGTGTCACTGGCGAAAAAATGTCAGGTCTCGATCTTCGCGGACCGGCGGCCTGCGGTGATATTTTCGATGCCGTGCAGCAGGGCGTCCGGACAATTGGTCTCATCGACGGCCTTTATGGGGACTGCGCCGCCGTCTGGCACAAGGAAATCCTGCATGCCCTGTCATCCGGCGTCACTATTCTCGGGGCCGCCAGCATGGGAGCGCTCCGGGCGACGGAATGTGCCGCCTTCGGCATGATCGGCATCGGCGAAATCTTCGCAGCCTATCGTGACGGACGACGGTTTTCCGACGCCGATGTGGCGGTCAGCCACGCGCCGGGTGAACTTGGCTATCGTCCACTGACGATCGCGCTGGTCGACGCCGAGGCAACGCTGGAAGCGTGCCGCGATAAAATCGCCACGGAAGAACACGATACTCTGCTGCAGGTTGCCCGACACCTGCATTTTAGCCGCAGAACATGGCGTGCCATTACCACTGAAGCCGGACTTGCTTCAGAAGTGGCAAATTTTCTGGCCAAAGAGGCCGTTTCCGTAAAAAGAAACGACGCGGTCGAACTTCTGGAGGCGCTCAATGCAGGGGACCTGCCGTCCCCGCCATCGCCATCATGGAAATTCCAGAACACGGTGTTTTTTCAGCAATTGGCGGCGCGGCGGATGACGGGAGAAAAGATGCCGTGACAATGTCCCGGTCTCCGTCTTTCGTAGCCGATTGTGGTGGACTGATTGACACGATCGCGTTCGCGCTTCCGGCATCGTTTTTTACCGATGATCACGACAGGCATCGCGTCTCGCCACTGCTTCCCATCGGAAACCTGCTTTCGGCTCTGCCCCACGAAATGATGGCGGCCATCATCATTGACCGGGACTGCATTCCATCGGCGCAGGACTGGCTCGAAAGGCTGGCTCCCCCCTGCGCCGCCGAGTTGCTGCCGCTTGATGAAAACAGCCGCATTTCGCATCCGTGGATACAGGATATGATCCATGTTCAGACCGATGAAAAAGGCGCTGCGACCGAACTGGTTTCGGCAGCGGGAAACGCCAGCGCCAGCGCGCTCGCCAAGCGTTTCGAGCTTGTAACGGCCGTTTCGGACGTCCTCTTGGATGGTGGCAACCAGCTGGTTGGCCCGGATTTTCGGCTGGTGGGCCATTCGAGCCTTAAGGACAGCAGTAGAACAGGAGTCGATGCCAACGCCGTAGAACTCTCGCAGCAATGGCAGAAGGTCGAGGCTCTGGACGGCAGACCAGTTCACAGTTTTGGATACCGGCCGGAAGACCTTGGTGTTACGGAGGCCACGCTCGATCTTTCTCCGGCAAGACCGGCCCCCATGGCGATGGCCTCCCGGAAAATGCACCAATGCGGTTTCCACGTTGACCAGTTCGTTTCGGTGACTGGTCTGAGACAGGATAACCGTCCGCTGCTCCTGGTCGCCGATCCGGTGGCGCATGCGGGATGCGGCAGCCGTGCAGCGACGGATCTGAAACAAAAACTCGACGCCTCGGTGCATTCGCTGATCCGGCAGGGTTTCGCGGTAAGGCGAAATCCCATTCCTGTTTCCCCGGCCATCGACAGCAACAAATGCATTCCGCGACTTTACAACAATGTCATTCTTGAAAATGTCGTACGATCAGGCCAAAAGCAGCCATTCGTCTGGTTGCCGCATTTCGGTGATGAGGAGGCGCTCGGGGAGTTCGACGAAGACAACAGGCAAATCTGGGCAGGGCTCGGTTTCGATCCCATCTGCGTGACCGGGTGGAGCCATCTTGCAAGCCGCAACGGGGCGTTGCGTTGCGCCACAAAGGTTATAAGCCGGGCTTCGTAGCGTGTTCCGTATCTGTAAAACCGCATTCTTTTGTCAATAAAGGTTCATATTACCCGTGGAAATTGTGTTGAATGTCTACCTTCAACAATATTAATTGATAATTATCCGATTTAAGACCCTCAACATGGAGGAATTTATTATGCAGCCCAAACTTCCCAGCCCGATCGACGTGCATGTCGGCACCCAGATCAGAATGCGGCGCAAGTCGCTCGGCATGAGCCAGAGCGCTCTGGCCGGCCGGCTCGGTATCACCTTTCAGCAGGTCCAGAAGTACGAAAAAGGTGCAAATCGCGTTGGTGCATCGCGTTTACAGGCCATCGCATCCGTTCTCGGTGTCGATGTCAGCTCGCTTTTCGCCAATGCCACGCCCGATGTCGGAAACGACAATCCGGCCATCGGCTCGATAAACGCCATGCAGTCCTTCGTCGCTTCGAATGAAGGATTTTCGCTCAATCAGGCCTTTTCGCGAATCAAGAGCGCAAGCATCCGCCGAAGCATTGTCGCCCTCGTGACATCGCTTGCAGCGACCGAAACGGCGGAAAATACGACCGCGCCAGAGAAGAAGAACGATGAGTAACGCAGGTGTGACGCTCGCGTGACGCTCGATATGGTCGAAAATGAATAACGCGGGATCAACGCGTTTTCATACTGTCGATTGTCGAGAGGGAAGCATGGCGGCGTCTACCACAGCAATACTTGAACAGGACAATGCAGACGAGATTCTGGCGCTTGGAAGGATGGTTTCATACCTTTGCCAGCGCTCGAAATCCATGGAACTGGGCATGTCGACCTATTTCCTGGAAATGGCATTGTTGTCGCTGGCTCAGGATATCAATCAGCACGGCCTGCCGCCTGCAGGCGCAGAGCTGAATTCCAGCGGTTTCGCACCGGCCGATCTGCATTGAGCAATTTCCTATCCGCAGCCGCATAGATGCGTAGCACGAAGCGTTCCCGCACCTTCCTCCAGCCGGGAACGCCTTGAAATGAATTGACGCATCTTGCATCTGCCTGCGCATAGCCCCTCCCAAGGGATTTCATCGTAAATGATGATCGAGGCCCGGTTTTTCGCCGGGCCTCGCCTATTATCGGGGCAGCGCGCGCCGAAGTTCCGCAGCTGCGGCGACCATGTTGACGAGCGCCGGTCTCACCTCTTCCCATTTGCGGGTTTTCAGGCCGCAATCCGGGTTGATCCAGAGTTGCCGATCGTCAAGCCGCTCTCGCGCCAGTGCCAGAAGGTCAACCATTTCGCCGACGGCCGGTACACGCGGCGAATGGATGTCGTAAACGCCGGGGCCGATCTGGTTCGGATATTTGTAGGTCCGGAAAGCATCCAGCAGTTCCATCTTCGAACGTGAGGTCTCGATGGAAATCACGTCGGCATCCATTGCGGCAATCGCATCGATGATCTGGTTGAATTCCGAATAGCACATATGGGTGTGGACCTGTGTGTGATCGCCCACGCCGCTCGAGCAAATGCGGAAGCACTCCACCGCCCAGCCGAGATAGTGCTGCCAATCCCGATGCCGAAGCGGCAGACCTTCACGAAGAGCTGCTTCATCGATCTGGATCATCTGTGCGCCTGCCGCCTCGAGATCATTGACCTCATCACGGATGGCCAGCGCGATCTGCCGGCATGTCAAGCTTCTGGCGATATCGTCGCGCACGAAAGACCAGTTGAGGATCGTTACCGGACCGGTCAGCATGCCCTTGACGGGTTTATCAGTGAGTGACTGCGAATATTCCCACCAGCGAACCGTCATCGGTTTCGGCCGCGACACATCGCCGAAGATGATCGGCGGGCGGACATAACGCGAGCCGTAACTCTGCACCCATGCGTGCTGGGTGAAAGCGAAGCCGGAAAGCTGCTCGCCGAAATATTGCACCATGTCGTTGCGCTCGAACTCGCCGTGAACGAGGACATCGAGACCTATTTCTTCCTGCCAACGGATGGTTGCTTCGGTTTCCTTTTGCAGAAAGCCTTCATATTGCGCATCTGTCAGGGCACCTTTCGCATGCGCGGACCGGGCCTTGCGCACCTCCAGCGTCTGCGGGAAGGAGCCGATGGTCGTCGTCGGGAAGAGCGGCAGGGTGATGGCCTGCGCCTGCACCTTCTGCCGTTCGGCAAAGGCGCTCGTCCGCTGCCTGTCGGCCTCGCCGATCGTTCCGATACGTTTCTGCACGGCTGTATTCGTCACCTTTGGCGACGAGGCGCGTGTGGCAGCTGCCTTCGAAGCCGCGCCCAGTTCAGCCGCAACCGCAACCTTGCCCTCACCGAGCGCCCTGCCGAGCGTCGCAAGCTCGCCGAGCTTTTGGGCGGCGAAGGAAAGCCAGCTTTTCAGGTCGGCATCAAGGCCGGTTTCCAGTTCGAGATCGACGGGAACATGCAGCAGCGAGCAGGAAGGAGCAATTTGAAACGCTTCTACGCCCCGCGCGGCAATGGCCGCTTCCAGCCGATCAACGATTGCCGCAAGATCGGCACGCCAGATGTTACGACCATCAATGACACCAAGCGAAAGGACGCGATTTGCGGGCAAAGCCTTCAGCACAGCCTCGAACTCATTGGACGCACGCACCAGATCAATATGAAGACCCGCGACCGGAAGTGCCACAATGGTTTCCAGATTGTCCTCAAGCCCGCCGAAATAGGTGGCAACGAGGATTTTCAGGTCCGGGGCGGCTTTCGACAAGGTCTGATAGGCCATCGTGAACGCATGGCGTTCACCCTCGGAAAGGTCCAACGCCGCAACTGGTTCGTCGATCTGTACCCAGTCCGCACCGGCCGCATGCAGGCGGCGCAGCAGTTCTTCGTAAACAGGCAATAGCTTCGCCAGCAGATCGAGCGGCTTGAAAACGGCCTCCCGCGCCTTGGCAAGCTTCAGGAAGGTGACCGGACCAAGGATGACGGGACGAGTGTGAATGCCGAGCGCCTTCGCCTCAAGAAAATGCTCGACCGGCTTTTGCGAGGTGAGCACGAAATGCTGATCCTCGGAAACCTCCGGCACCATGTAATGATAATTCGTGTCGAACCACTTGGTCATCTCCAGCGCCCGAACGCCCAACCCGTGAAGGTCATCTGCCCCGTGGGCGTGGCCGCAACCCGCATGGGCCTCGCTCTGGCTGCCACGCGCCATGGCGAAATAGGTCGACAGGGAAACATCTTCACCTTCCCATCCGTAAACCGAGGGAATGGCACCCACCATCACGGCTGTATCAAGAACATGATCATAGAGGGAGAAATCATTGGAGGGGATGTGGGTGATCCCCTTCTCGCGCTGAAGCACCCAGTTTTCGGCGCGCAGCCTGGCGGCGGTTTCAAGAAGTTCCGTCTCGGGGATCTTTCCCGACCAGAAGCCTTCAAGCGCGAACTTCAATTCGCGATGGCGGCCAATTCTCGGAAAACCGAGCGATGCGACTGGAATGGTCTTGTTTGGCATTGTCATACCCCATTTGGTTGTGGGGGCATGGGTAAAGCGGACGCGTGCAGGCCCGACCTTTGCCGAACCATTGCAGCAACCACCGGGACACCCCGCCCGTGGACGTTATTTTGTCCTGGCAGGTCTCCTGGCTTACGGGTCGTCGCCTTTGCCCGTCTTCCCGGGAGTTTTCACCCCAGTGACGTGGATGGACAAAGGCTCGCCGCTTACAGTTGCGGGGGCAGCTCCGGCCTTGCCGATCGTCGGCGCACCGGATTCCCTCTTAGCTCCGGGATTGAAACATTCAGGCCCGGAGAACCATGACGCCAGCATTTCTCACCACAAGCGTCACGATGTCAATAGACATAAAGAAATCTTTATGTCTTTATTTCCTCAATTCAGGATGCGACCGCGCCCGGCCCCGGAACGGCACCTGAGGGCACCTTGCCGAGAATGATCATGCCCAGAACCTCGTCTTTAGTGACATCCTCAGTCCGGGCATGGCCGACAACCTTGCCGTTTTTCATCACGAAGACCCGGTCGGCAAGATCGAAGACATCGTGAATATCGTGGCTGATGAGGAAGATGCCGATGCCCTGCCGTTTCAGCTCCTTGACGAGATCGCCCACCTGCGCCGTCTCCTGCGGCCCGAGTGCCGCCGTTGGCTCATCCATGATGAGGATGCGGGCATCGAACAGAATGGCGCGAGCAATGGCGACGGACTGCCGCTGGCCACCGGACAGCGCCTTCACCGGCTCCTTGAACCGCCGGAAATTGGGGTTGAGACGCCCCATCACCTCGCGGGCTGAGGCTTCCATGGCGACATCATCAAGCGTGCCCCATTTCGTTTTCAGCTCGCGACCGAGATAAAGATTGGCCGCCGCATCGACATTGTCGGCCACGGCCAGCGTCTGGTAGATGGTCTCGATGCCGTATTTCTTGGCGTCGCGGGGATTACGGATATCCGCATCCTCGCCATTGATGAGGATATCGCCGCCATCGCGCCGGTAGGCGCCGGAGAGGATCTTGATAAGGGTCGATTTGCCCGCGCCGTTGTGGCCGAGAAGGGCGACCACCTCACCGGGGAAAAGGTCAACAGAGGCGTTTTCCACCGCATGGATGCCGCCGAAGGAAATGGAAATATTGCGCATTTCCACGAGGGGCGTGACTTGGTCCGTCATAGGAGTTCTCCTCGGTTCTTACTTGGCGCGGGCGCGGTAGATGGTGTCGAGCCAGACGGCGACGACCAGAACCACACCGACGACGATGCGCTGGAAGGGCGTATCAATACCCACCAGCACCATGCCAGATTGCAGCGACTGCATGACGAGCGCGCCGAGCATCGCGCCCGCTATGGTGCCGACACCGCCGGCAAGCGAGGTGCCGCCGATGACGGCCGCCGCGATGGTGTAAAGCTCGTCCAGCTCCCCTTGCGCATTGGTGGCCGCATTGAGGCGAGCGGTCGAGATGGCTGCGGCGATGGCGCAGAGAACGCCCATCAGCGTGAAGATCTTCACCGTGACCCAGCGGGTCTTGATGCCGGCCAACTCCGCAGCCTCCGGGTTGCCGCCAATGGCGAAGACATAACGCCCGAAGCGCAGCCGCGTGGCGATGAAGGTCATGACCGCACCAACCGCAAGCGCCATCAGCACCGGAACGGCAATGCCGTGCGCAATGAACAACCCGCCTTCCGGCCAGGTTATGCCATTGGCGTCAGCATAGTTGCGGGCAATGTTGATCGGCCAGGGGTAGCTGTTCACCACCGCCACGAAACCGATAACAATGAGGCAGCCGAGCGCCACCAGAAAATATTCCGCCCAGACCGGCCGCAGCGGAAAACCGAAACGGCGACGCTGATGGCGGGAATTCAGGATGGCCGCCACGATGGCGACGCAGGCCACGACAGCGGCGATCCAGCTCCAGGTCGCGCCAATCGAGCCATTGGTGCCGCCACCCATCAGACGGAAGGTGGAATCCATCGGCGCAACGGTACGCCCGCTGGTAATAAACCAGGTGCCACCGCGCCAGACCAGCAACCCGCCGAGCGTGACGATGAAGGACGGCACGTTCAGGAAAGCGATGATCGAACCCTGCAACATGCCGATGGCGCCGCCGACGAGAATGCCGGTGAGAAGCGTGACAATCCATGTCGCCCAATGTTCGAAACCGAGAAGCTGCGGCAGGATTTCCGCCTGCATGACCCCCATGATCATGCCGGAAAAACCGAGGATCGACCCGACCGACAGATCGATATTGCGGGTGACGATGACAAGCACCATGCCGGTTGCCATGACAGCCACGGACGCGGTCTGCACTGAAAGGTTCCAGAGGTTTCGCGGCGTCAGGAACAGGCCGCCAGACAGGATATGAAATCCGATCCAGATCAGAAGAAGCGCCCCGACCATGCCGAGCAGCCTGGTATCCAGCTCCGTGGCACTGATGAAGCGCGTTATCGAGCCTGTCTTTTCCGTCTTTTGCGACGCTGTGGAATTGGATTGGGTCATATCGGCCATGAACTGCCGGTCCTCCTTACATCTGAAAGGCGCCACGCCACCGATGTGGCGCAGCGCCCAAAGCTGGACCCTTGGGTCTTAGTCGCAGGCCTTCACGGTTCCGGCCTTCACACCCTGGCAGGCCGTTTCCTTCTTGATCCAGCCGGCATCGATGACGACGTTCAGATTGTCCTTGGTGATCGCGATCGGCTTGAGGAAGACCGACTGCATCGCTACCTTTTTCGGACCGCCATCAAAGCTGGTGACACCCTTGATTTCCGTCATCTTCTTGCCGCCGGCCAGTTCCAGCGCGATGCCGGCTGCTTCCTTGCCGAGTTCGCGGCTATCTTTCCAGACCGATACCGTCTGCGTGCCCAGCGCGACGCGGTTAAGTGCCGCGAAGTCGGCATCCTGACCGGAAACGGGAACCGAACCGGCCATGCCCTGCGCAGCGAGAGCGGCAATAGCGCCACCGGCCGTGCCGTCATTCGAGGCGACGACCGCATCAACCTTATTGTTATTCTTGGTCAGGAACTGTTCCATGTTCTTCTGGGCATTTTCCGGCTTCCAGCCATCGGTATAGGCTTCGCCGACATTCTTGATCTTGCCGCCGTCGATGGCGGCCTTCAGCACTTCCTGCTGGCCGGCGAACAGGAAGTCCGCATTCGGGTCGGAAGACGAGCCCTTGATGAAGACGTAGTTACCTTCCGGCTTGACCTTGAACACTTCGGCTGCCTGAAGACGGCCGACTTCCTTGTTGTCGAAGGTGATGTAGAAGGCGTTCTGATTTTCGATCAGGCGGTCATAACCAACAACCGGAATGCCTTCGGCAACGGCCTTCTCCACCGCCGGGCCAATCGCGTCGCTATCCTGCGCCAGAATGATCAGCGCATTGGCGCCCTGCGAAATCAGCGACTCCACATCGGTCAGCTGCTTTGCGGCAGAAGACTGCGCATCGGCGGAAATGTATTTCGCGCCGGCCTTGTCGAGTGCTGCCTTGATGGCCGCCTCATCCGTCTTCCAGCGCTCTTCCTGGAAATTCGACCAGGAAACGCCAACGACGAGATCAGCCGCGATGGCGGCGGTATGCAGGGAAACGAGTACGGCCGTACCCGCCAAAAGCTTGGCAAACGAATTCATGATGTCCTCCCGGTAAGGGCGAAGCCCCACACCTCCATGCAGGGAAAACGCCCGGAAAAAAGCTGACGGTCTCTGTGATTTCACAATTTTCTCGACAGTCGAGAAAATTAATGTCAGAGATTCCCAATGCTGTCAACAACGGCTGCGGGCAGCATCCGGGTGCCTTGATCTTCGCTCTGGCATGCGCCATCAGACGGGGGTCAACACCACAGGAAAAAGCCGTTCAGGGAGCAGGCCCCAGCCCATGTCCGCCATTGCAAGTACGGAACTGGTGCGCCAGAAAAACAGCCTGTCGGTTATGGCGGCCCTGCGCCTGCACGGCAGCCTTTCCCACACCGACATGTCTTCCTTCACCGGGCTCGCCTCGGCCACCGTCTCCGCCATCACCATGGAACTTGAGCGCGCCGGCCTCATTCTGCGCAAGGAACAGCTCGCCGCCACCGGTCGCGGGCGGCCGCGCATTCTCTTTGCGCCGCGCGGCGCATTCTGCCACGTCGCCATCGTCATCATTTCTTCCGACAGCGTGCAATATTCGCTGGTTGATTATGCCGGCAAGCTGGTGGATCGCTTCACCGAACAGAGGTTAGCTGCCGAAAAAGGCACATTCGGCGGGGCAATACTCGCCGGCCTCGCACGGCTTGCGGACCGCTCGCGCATCGATCGCCACAATATTCTTCAGGTATCGATCAGCAGCAAGGGGCTGGTGGATGCGGCAGCGGCAACGCTCGTCTGGTCACCGGTACTCGGCAATGAAAGGATCGATTTCCGGCAATTGCTTTCCGCTGACGGCCGCAATCGCGTGACACTGAACAACGAAACCCTGCTCGCCGCCAAGGCCATCAGGATGCGCGAGCAGACGAAAGACGACCCGGCGCCGGAAGCGCTCGTCACCCTGTCGCTCGGCCACAGCATCGGCCTCGGCATCGCCCGCTCCGCAGGCGGTACAATCGAGGTCAGCGCCCCCAATTTTGGCCATATGCTGCATCTGGCCGATGGTGCCCTGTGCCGCTGCGGCACCAAAGGCTGTATCGAAGCCTATTCCGGGTTCTACGCCATCCTACGCTCGGCTTTCGAAGCCCCGCCCCAGGCCGAACCGGCCAAATTCGTGCCGATTGCCGAAGTAGACAAGATCGCCGCTTCCGCCCGCGCCGGCGCACGCATGGCGCGCTTTGCCTTCCGCACCGCCGGGCTGGCACTGGGCAACGGTCTTTCACGCCTGTTCAGCCTGCATGGCCATATGCCGGTTTTTGTGACAGGACCCGGCACCCGTTATTTCGATCTTCTGGAAAACGGCCTGCATGATGGCCTTGCGCAATCGCAGGCGGTACGTTTCGGCGGCATGCCCAAAATCAGCATCGCGCCCGACGAACCGGAACTGGTGTTCGAAGGGCATATGGAACACGCGCTTTCCGCTGCCGACGACTATATATTGAGCGCCGATGGCCCGGAGAGACCGGTGAGAAATTCCGCGATTTGACAGGTGCTAAACGCTCGCCCGTAACGAGACGCAGCTATTGGCCGCTCACTAAAGCCGACGCAGGCCTTCGCGATGCGCAGTATTTTCCGGCAATTTAACCGCAGTGGCAATATCGAGCCGTATGAGCAACTGGATGAAATTCCAGCCAAGATCAATCTGTCCCGGCTCCAGGCCGAGCCGTGCCGATTCCGGAAAAGCGTGATGGTTACCATGAAAGGATTCGCCGAAAGTGAGCACTGCTGCTGTCGGAATATTGTAGCCCTGCACAGCGACATTATCGACTGCCCACACCTGTTGGCCTCCACGATGCGCATAGTGACCGACAAGCCAATGTCCGGTCAACGAAACCGAAATGCGTACTGCAATGCCCCAAACCACCCAACTCCAGCCACCGAGAAAATAGAACAATAGTATCCAGGGGAGTTGCTGCGCCATCCAGCTACGCTCCAGGAAACGGTAGAAACGATCGTTTGCAACCTCCGGCTCAATAAGGAACATCGGCGGGTGCTTGAGTATGACTGCGCAGTGCATCTGCCACCAGGCGTCGACGAAGAAGGACCGCCGGTGAGCGAACAGGTCATGGCATGTTATTTGCCGCTGCGCCCAATCGCGTATGTCATGTGCGTAGATCATGCCAAAAGGTCCGGCCATGCCGACCAGCGTCCCCAGATAGACCAATACACGCTCGACCGACTTGCCGGTGCGGAACGAGCGGTGGATCAGTAGCCTGTGCATTCCCACCGAATGTCCGGCGCAAATGGTGATGGCGGTCATGATAACGAACAGAGTGAAGCCACCCCAAGAAAATGTCAGCGGCCCGAAGATAACCGCGACCGCCATCATCGCGCCCGTCCACACCGACTTCGCCGGCATCCAGCATACGCGCCCTTCCGTTGCATCACTCAGCGGTTGCGAGATCATACGTCCTGTGGAAATCGTCGCCATCCGCCCCGCCCTTTTCTTGCCTGACCCGCGCGCAATCTTGCACCATCACCCAGCGGATGATATTTATTTAGTCTATGAGCTAATTACCTTTTTAGCAGACTTATATAATTAGGCAATTAGCTAATTAACTTGAGTGCTGATATTTATGAATCATCGAGGAAGGTTTGGCATGTGATGGAGCAGGAAAACGATTCCGAAAGGTTGGCCGAGCAGGTAACGACTCCACCCATGCAGCTTGTTTTTGAGGCGCTGGCGTCGGCCCCGCGCCGTAAAATCCTGGCCTATCTTACCCACACAGATCTTACGGCCGGCGAAATCGCCGCACGCTTCGACATGTCGAAACCCTCCATCTCGCAACATTTGAATGTGCTGGAAACCGCCGGTTTGATATCGGGCAAACGGGAGGGCCAATTCATCCGCTACTCGCTGACACCCAATAAGCTGGTGAATACTCTCAACAGCTTTGTTCAAGATGTCTGTCCTGTCGGGCGGCCGCTGAAGAAAGAAAGCAAGGAGTTGGCCGACTTGAAAAAAAGCACGAAGGAGCGATGAACGCTCGATAGAGACCGTTCAACCTGCTCCGGAGTTCGTATTGCTGATGCTGATGCTCAGGCCCGCTCCGCCACGGCTTCGGTTTTTTCCCTGCTGCCTGTCAGCATCGCCACGAATTGATCCAGAGCGGCGGCCTCATCCTTGCTCAGACGCAAGCCCTGTTTCGTGCGCCGCCAGAGAATGTCCTCTGCCGCGCAGGCCCATTCGTGCTCAACCAGCCAGCGCACCTCGCATTCATAAAGCGTGCCGCCGAAATGCCGGCCGAGGCCAGGCACATCGGTGGTGGCGCCCAGCAGTTCCGCCGCCTTGGTGCCGTAGTTTCTGATGAGCCGCTCGGCATGGCGTCCGTCAAGGAAGGGATAGCGTGAGATAAGCGCCCGCACCTGCGCCTCGTATCTCTCAGCGCCGAAATCACCGCCCGGCAGGTGAGAGCCCGCCGTCCATGGTTTACCCTTATCGCCGATCGCCGCACCGATCTTTTCCAGCGCATGTTCCGCCAGCCGCCGATAGGTGGTCAGCTTGCCGCCGAAAATGTTGAGAAGCGGCGCTTCGCCGTCCCCTCCCTCCAACTTCAGCACGTAGTCGCGGGTGGCTTCCTGCGCTTTCGAAGCACCGTCATCAAAAAGCGGCCGCACACCGGAATAGGTCCAGATGATGTCTTCCGGCTTTACCGCTTCGTTGAAATAGTCGCTGGCGGCATTGCAGAGATAGGAAATCTCTTCCTCCGAGATGCGCACCTTCGCCGGATCGCCCTTGTAATCGCGGTCCGTTGTGCCGATCAGCGTGAAATCCCGCTCATAGGGAATTGCGAAGATGATGCGGTTATCAGGGTTCTGGAAGAAATAGGCGCGCGGATCGGAAAACTTCCTGCGCACGATGATGTGGCTGCCCTGTACGAGCCGGACATTATGAACATCCTTGCGGCCGAAGACGCCGGACAGCACCTTGTCCACCCAGGGACCGGCGGCATTCACCAGCATACGCGCCTTGTGCGTGGCCGCTCGTCCGGTTTTTTCATCCATCGTTTCGATGAGCCAGAGGCCGCCTTCACGCCGCGCGGAGACGACCCGCGTGCGGTTCATGATCGTCGCGCCGCGATTCGCGGCATCGCGCGCATTGAGTACCACAAAACGGGCGTCATCCACCCACCCATCGGAATATTCGAAAGCCTTGGCGAAAGCCGGTTTCAGCGGCTTGCCCGCCGGGTCCTTGCGAAGATCGAGCGTGCGGGTCGCCGGCAGCAGCTTGCGGCCGCCGAGATTGTCATAAAGAAACAGGCCGAGCCGGACCATCCAGGCCGGGCGTACGCCGCCCTTCTGGATGGGCAGAACGAAGCGCATCGGCCAGATGACATGCGGGGCCATGGCCCAAAGGATTTCCCGCTCCATCAGGGCTTCACGCACCAGACGAAACTCGTAATGTTCGAGGTAACGCAGGCCGCCGTGAATGAGTTTGGTGGCGGCGGAGGACGTGCCGGAGGCAAAATCGCCCTTTTCCGCCAGCGCCACGGAGTAACCCCTGCCCACCGCATCGCGGGCAATGCCGCAGCCATTGATGCCGCCACCGATGACAAAAAGATCGAAAATGTTTTCGCCGGACATGAAGCCTCCGCGACAATGCAGGGGAGGAACCCCTTATGGAAAGACAATTATATAAAAACGAAAACAAAACGAATGTCAAAAGAAAACAAACGAACATTGCAAAGGCAAGCAATATCTCCGCCATGAGCAGCGCTTCACAACGTCAGTCTCCCGGAGCACTTTCGCTTTTCTGCGAATCGCGAAAACGCTCTCACTCCTTGTTTGCCGCATTTCCTGACGGAAAATCGGGGGGCACTTTTTCTGGAAATGCTCTAGGAGATTTATGTTTCAGCCATATGTCTGAGAAACCTGCTCAAGCTCATAGAGCACGCCGCCCATGTCTTTAGGGTGCAGGAAGAGAACGGGATTGCCATGCGCGCCGATCTTCGGCTCGCCATCGCCCAGAATTCGGACGCCTTTTTTGACGAGATCGTCGCGGGCCACGAGAATATCAGGCACTTCGAAGCAGAGATGATGGGTGCCGCCACCCGGGTTTCTGTCGAGAAAAGCGGCAATCGGCGAATTTTCCCCGAGAGGATAAAGAAGTTCGATCTTGGTATTGTCAGCCTGAATGAACACCACCGTCACGCCGTGTTCGGGTAGCGATTGCGGTTCCGAGACATCTGCGCCCAACGCCCTGTAACGGGCCACGGCGGCATCGAGATCGGGCACCGCGATGGCGACATGATTTAGTCTTCCAAACATGGCCGTCCTTCCCTTACGCGTTCCGCCTGATGCCTTCCAGCAGATCTAGGACCTTGTTGGCGGCATCCATGACATTGGTGCCGGGCCCGAAGATTGCCGAAACCCCGTGGTCGAGCAGAAACTGGTAATCCTGACGCGGAATGACGCCGCCCACGACAACGACGATATCGCCCGCACCCTTCTGTTTCAGCGCCTCGACCAGCTGCGGCGCAAGGGTCTTGTGGCCCGCGGCCAGCGACGACATGCCGACCACATGCACCTTGTTCTGAACAGCAAGATCGGCCGCTTCGGCCGGCGTCTGGAACAGGGGACCAGCCAGCACATCGAAACCGATATCACCGAAGGCGGAGGCGATGACCTTGGCGCCACGATCATGCCCGTCCTGCCCGAGCTTGGCGACCATGATGCGCGGTTTGGTGCCGATCCTTTCCGCAACACCTGACAACCGGGCGGCGAGTGTGGCCAGCTCGGGCTCGTCCTTATAGGCCTCACCGTAAATATCGCTCACCACCTCCGGCACGGCGGCGTGATCGCCGAAGGCCAGGCGCAGCGCATCGGAAATCTCGCCAACCGTGGCACGGGCGCGGGCGGCGGCGACTGCTGCTTCGAGAATATTGCCCTTGCCGCTGCGGGCGACTTCGGAGAGTGCGGCCAGCGCTTTGGAAACATCTCCACCATCCCGGCGGCGTTTGGTGTCCTCAAGCCGGCGGATTTGCGCGGCGCGCACGGCGGCGTTGTCGATGTCGAGGACATCAATATCCTCTTCGGTCTCCAGCCGGTAACGGTTGACCCCGACGATGACCTCTTCCCCTTTGTCGACCGCTGCCTGTCGGCGTGTCGCGGCCTCCTCGATCAACCGCTTCGGCAGCCCCTCCGTTACGGCCTTGGTCATGCCGCCAAGCGCCTCGACTTCCCCGATCAGCGCCCAGGCCTTTTGCGCCAGTTCGTCCGTCAGGCTCTCGACATAATAAGAACCGGCCAGCGGATCGACGACCTTGGTGACGCCGGTTTCGTGCTGGAGGATAAGCTGGGTATTACGGGCGATGCGGGCGGAAAATTCCGTCGGCAGGGCAATAGCCTCATCGAAGGAATTGGTGTGCAGCGACTGCGTACCACCAAGCACGGCGGACATGGCCTCAAAGGCGGTGCGGACGATGTTGTTATAGGGATCCTGTTCCTGCAGCGAGACGCCGGATGTCTGGCAATGGGTGCGCAGCATCAGCGAAGAGGCCTTTTGCGGCTTGAACTCGTCCATAATGCGCGACCAGAGGAAACGGGCGGCGCGCAGCTTTGCCGCTTCCATGAAGAAATTCATGCCGATGGCGAAAAAGAACGACAGGCGGCCGGCGAAATCATCGACATTCAGCCCTTTCGCAAGGGCGGCCCGCACATATTCCCTGCCATCCGCCAGCGTGAAGGCAAGCTCCTGCACCAGCGTCGCGCCCGCCTCCTGCATGTGATAGCCGGAAATCGAGATGGAGTTGAATTTAGGCATCTCTTTTGCGGTATATTCGATGATGTCGGCGATGATGCGCATCGAAGGTTCGGGCGGATAGATATAGGTATTGCGGACCATGAACTCCTTGAGGATATCGTTCTGGATGGTGCCGGAAAGTTTTTCGCGCGAAACGCCCTGTTCCTCGCCAGCGACGATGAAATTGGCAAGCACGGGAATGACCGCGCCATTCATGGTCATCGATACCGAGACTTTTTCAAGCGGAATGCCATCAAACAGGATTTTCATGTCCTCGACGCTATCGATCGCCACGCCGGCCTTGCCGACATCGCCTTCTACCCGCGGATGGTCGCTATCGTAACCACGATGGGTTGCGAGATCGAAGGCGACGGAAACGCCCTGCTGGCCGGCGGCAAGCGCCTTGCGGTAAAAAGCGTTCGAGGCCTCCGCCGTGGAGAACCCGGCATATTGGCGAATGGTCCAGGGCCGCCCGGCATACATGGTGGCGCGCGGGCCGCGGGTGAAGGGCGCAAAGCCCGGCAGGCTTTCGAGATGGGACGTGTTTTGCAGATCGTCGGCCGTATAGAGCGGCTTGACCTCTATGCCTTCAGGCGTATGCCAGACGAGTGTTTCCGGTGACCGCTTCAGCTCCTTTTCGGCAAGCTGCAGCCAATCCCGCACCGTTTTTTCACCCGACATGCATCTCTCCCCTTCTGCATTTCATCTTAACATTGTGGCGGGCAATCGTGACCGAAATCCAGCCATGCCCCTGCCGGGCCAAACCTGCCGACCCCGTAAACCGCTCCGGCCCGCATCCGTTCCGGAGAAATGGTAACAGCCATCACTCGAATTCGAGGATCACCTCGTCAACAGCAAGGCTGTCGCCCGGCTTAGCCGAAACTTTCGCGACGCGGCCGCGTTTTTCCGCGCGCAGGATGTTTTCCATCTTCATGGCCTCCACCGTCGCCAGCGCCTGACCGGCTTCCACCTCATCACCCTCACCGACCGAGATGCCGGTGATGACGCCCGGCATGGGGCAGAGCAGCAGTTTCGAGGTATCCGGCGGCAGTTTTTCCGGCATCAGCAGCGCCAGTTCCGCCACGCGTGGGCTGCGCACGCGGGCGACAACATCCATGCCCCGCCAGCGAAGGCGGATCGCGGCACCGGCAAGATCAACCTTGGCGGCGATCACCTCGCCCGCCACCGTGAACAGGCCGAGGCTCTGGCCGGGAAGCCAGCCGGTATCGACACTCAGCGCCGCGCCGTCATCAAAACGGATCGCCGTGCCATCCGTGCCGGTTTCCACGCTGACGCTTCGATGGGACTTACCGAGCGAAACGACCCATTCGTGGCCAACGATGCGGCGGTGATTGCCGATGGTGCCGGAAATCTCCACCGCGCGGCTCTGAAGCCGTTGGTGGATGACGGTGGCGATGGCGGAAAGCTTGCGCGCTGAGGCCTCATCCGGCTCGACGCCGAAAAAGCCTTCCGGAAATTCTTCCGCGATAAAGCCCGTCGTCAGGCGTCCGGCGCGAAAACGCTCATGCTGCATGACGGCCGACAGGAACGGCAGGTTGTGGCCGATACCCTCCACCTCGAAACGGTCCAGCGCCTCTCCCATGGTGTCGATTGCCGTTTCGCGGTCCTCACCCCAGCTGCACAGCTTGGCGATCATCGGATCGTAATACATCGATATCTCGCCGCCTTCAAAAACGCCGGTATCGTTGCGGATGACGGTGCCGTTTTCCTGCTCGCCCTCCTGCGGCGGGCGATAGCGCGTCAAGCGGCCGATGGAGGGCAGGAAGTTGCGATAGGGGTCTTCGGCATAAAGCCGGCTTTCGATCGCCCAGCCGTTCAGCTTCACATCCGCCTGCCCGAACGAAAGCTTTTCCCCGGCAGCGACACGGATCATCTGTTCGACCAGATCAATGCCGGTGATGAGTTCCGTGACCGGATGCTCCACCTGCAGGCGGGTGTTCATTTCCAGAAAATAGAAATTACGGTTGCCATCGACGATGAATTCCACCGTTCCGGCCGAATGGTAGCCGACGGCCCTTGCCAGCGCCACGGCCTCTTGCCCCATCGCTTGCCGGGTCGCCTCATCCAGAAACGGCGATGGCGCTTCCTCGATGACTTTCTGGTTGCGGCGCTGGATCGAGCATTCGCGCTCACCGAGATAAAGAATGTTACCGTGCCGATCGCCCAGCACCTGTATCTCGATATGGCGCGGCTGGGTGACAAATTTCTCGATGAAGATGCGGTCGTCGCCAAAGGAGGACTTCGCCTCGTTTTTCGAGGACTGGAAACCCTCCCGCGCCTCGGCGTCGTTAAAGGCGATACGCATGCCCTTGCCGCCACCGCCGGCAGAGGCCTTGATCATCACGGGATAACCGATCTGCGATGCAATCTTCACCGCCTCTTCGGCATCACCGATCAGCCCCATATGGCCGGGGACAGTGGAAACACCCGCTTCCGCCGCGAGTTTCTTCGAGGTAATCTTGTCGCCCATCGCCTTGATGGCGCCGACGGGCGGGCCGATGAAAATGACGCCCGCCTTCTCTAGCGCCTCGGCAAAGGCGGCATTTTCCGACAGGAACCCGTAACCCGGATGTACCGCATCCGCCCCGGTCTTTGCGATAGCCTCAAGGATTTTGTCGATGACAATATAAGACTGCGACGAAGGGGAAGGGCCGATATGCACGGCTTCATCCGCTTGTCTCACATGCAGCGCATTGGCATCCGCATCAGAATAGACCGCGACGGTGGCGATGCCCATTTTCTTCGCCGTCTTGATCACCCGGCAGGCGATCTCGCCGCGATTGGCGATGAGGATTTTCTTGATCATGCGGTTATTCTCCCCTCGCATCGTCATCATCGTCGCGGAATTTCTTTTCATAGGGCATCAGCAAGATCGCCGAGGCAGCGGCCGCCGCGCCGAACAGGGACGCGATGGGCACGACGACCAGCAATACGGGCACGGCAGGATTTGCCGCACGGCCGATGCGCGCACCCAAACCGCCAATGTCGAGAAAGATCAGCGCTGCACCGACGCAGACGCCGATCAGCACGCCAACTGCCGCATTGAGCGCCATGAAACGCAGCATCTGCCGATGATCGAGCCGTGCGGCCTCCGGCGTCAGTCTGGGTTTCAGGTTGCGGTTACCGGATGCCTTACCGGAGCCAAGGCGAAACCCCTGCCGCAGCCAGCGTTGCAGCCAATCCATATCGATCTGAAATATACCGACACCCATTTCGCCTCCCTCCTCCATTATCAAATTTCACCCCGTCACCTGTCGCTTTCCGCTGAGGAATCCGCAGGCACGGTCAGATAGGAAAAAGGCACGGCATCCGTGAGCCAAACGCCATTATCGGCCAGGTAGAAACGGCAACCATCCGCAAACATCTGAGCGGCATCGACAACCAGGACCACAGGCTTTCCATGCCGTTGTCCGACGGTCAGCGCGGTCGTCCGGTCAGCGGAAAGATGAACCTGTTGTCTTTCCCCAGGGCGCAGGCCTTGCTGCAGGATGGAATCGAGAAAACGCGTCGCCGTACCGTGAAACAATTGCGTCGGCGGCTCGACCGGCGGCTGGCCAAGATCGACCTTCACGGAATGCCCCTGCGCCGCCCGGATGCGGCGACCGTCTTCCGATAGCGTAAAGCGCTTCTTGTCGCTTTCTGCGACGACCGCAAGCAAGCCTGCCTCATCGAGCGGCGTGCCACTCGCATTCGCTTTTGCCAAGAGATCTGCGACATCCGCCCAACCCTGATGATCCAGGGCGAGGCCAATACTTTCAGGCGCATGGCGCAGAACATAACTCAGGAACTTGCTGGTCGCTGTCGACATCGAATTTCATTCCCCGTTGACGGATGACAGCATCCTCAAATCTCGAAGAAATTCTCAAACGATTCGGGGAAATTCTGCCGGGCGACACGCTCGTCGATGACAAGCATCGCCTGATAGGACAGCGGATCAAAATTCTTTTCCGCCGGAAGAACTTCGCGGCCGAACAGCAGGTTGAGGCGGGCAGCGTCGAGATTGCCCCGTTCGAACGGTTCCGGACCGAAATGGTGCCAGAGCGAGTGCAGGAAGGCGGCGTCGATGCGGTGTTCCTTGGAGTCGTCGCGCGCCCTGCGGGGTATCATCTTGATGGGCGTCACCCCTTTTGGATTGGCGCGACGGATGGTGAACTGGACGCCCGTGCTTGGCATGCCGGAGGGAAACCCCTTGTGTTTGGTCATTTCGGGCAGGTTCGCCATGTCTTTTCCTTCCAGAAGCATTTTCAGTAAAAGCGGGTTCGCTTTATGTCCTGACAATGCGCAAATTCAAATAATGAGAGCGCTTCCACGGTCCAACAAACCAGAAGCGCTCCAGTCTCTCGTTATGCCTTGCCGATCTTATCCTGCGTCTTCGTGTCGAAGTCGGAGGCATCGTGGCGTTCATGCAATTGTTCGGACGGATCGCCCGAGGTCTTGTTGACGATCACGCCGCGTTTTACCGCCGGCCGTTCGCCGATTTCAAGCGTCCAGCGCATGACGTTCTTATAGCCATCGGCTTCAAGGAAAGCACCGGCATCGCCATAGGCCTGCCCGAGCGCGATCTTGCCATACCACGGCCAGACGGCCATGTCGGCAATCGTGTATTCGTCACCGGCCAGATAACGGTTTTCGGCGAGGTGCCGGTCCAGCACGTCCAGCTGACGTTTGACTTCCATGGCGTAACGGTCGATCGCGTATTTGATCTTCACCGGCGCATAGGCATAAAAATGCCCAAAACCGCCGCCGAGGAAGGGGGCGGAGCCCATCTGCCAGAACAGCCAGTTCAGCGCCTGCGTGCGGGCATTGCCCTCTTTAGGCAGAAACGCGCCGAATTTTTCCGCGAGATAAACGAGGATCGAACCGCTTTCGAAAACGCGCGTCGGCTCAGGCGTCGAATGATCCATCAGCGCCGGGATCTTGGAATTCGGATTGACGCCGACAAAACCGGAACCGAACTGGTCACCTTCGCCGATCTTGATCAGCCAGGCATCATAGTCTGCGCCCTTGTGGCCAGCGGCCAGCAATTCTTCCAGCATGATGGAAACCTTCTGGCCATTCGGCGTCGCCAGCGAATAAAGCTGCAGCGGGTGCTTGCCGACCGGCAGTTCCTTTTCATGGGTGGGACCGGCAATCGGGCGATTGATATTGGCGAACTGGCCGCCATTGCCCTTGTCCCAGGTCCAGACCTTGGGCACTTCATATCCGGCGGGGAAATTATCTGCAGAGGAATTTTCGGCCATAAAACTCTGTCCTTGTGCGTTTCGGGAGGGCATCCGAAGGTCCGGGCGCCTGAACATCATTATAGTAAGGTGGCCGAAGCATTTTTCCAGCCCCGCGGCGGATCAGAGCGGAATGGTATCGTGTTTCTTCCAGCGGGTTTCGACGTTCTTGTTGCGCAGCGAGGCAAACGCACGGGCGATGCGGCGGCGTGACGAATGCGGCATGATCACCTCATCGATGAAACCGCGTTCCGCCGCCACGAAGGGGTTGGCAAAACGCTCCTCATATTCCTTCGTACGCGCGGCGATCTTTTCCGGATCGGAAAGCTCGGAACGATAGAGAATTTCCGCAGCACCCTTCGCGCCCATCACGGCGATTTCCGCCGTCGGCCAGGCGTAATTCACATCCGCACCGATGTGTTTCGAGGCCATCACGTCATAAGCGCCGCCATAGGCCTTGCGGGTAATCAACGTCACCATCGGCACCGTCGCCTCCGAATAGGCGAAGAGAAGTTTCGCGCCGTGCTTGATAACGCCGCCATATTCCTGTGCCGTTCCCGGCAGGAAGCCCGGCACATCCACCAGCGTCAACAGCGGAATATTGAAGGCATCGCAGAAGCGCACGAAACGCGCCGCCTTGCGCGAACTGTCTATATCGAGGCAGCCGGCCAGCACCATCGGCTGGTTAGCGACAACCCCCACCGTCTGGCCTTCGAGACGGATGAAGCCGGTGATGATGTTGCGGGCAAAGGCTTCCTGCAACTCGAAGAAATCACCCTCGTCGGCCAGCGCGTGGATCAGTTCCTTCATGTCATAGGGCTTGTTGGAACTATCGGGGATCAGCGTATCCAGACGCGCTTCCAGCCGTGCGGGATCATCATGGAAAGGCCGGACCGGCGGTTTTTCGCGGTTGTTGAGCGGCAGGAAATCGAACAGCAGCCGCACATGTTCCAGCGTTTCGATGTCGTTTTCATAAGCGCCGTCGGCGACGGAGGATTTTTTGGTGTGGGTGGAGGCTCCACCCAGCTCTTCCGCCGTAACGATCTCGTTGGTGACGGTCTTCACCACATCCGGCCCGGTCACGAACATGTAAGAGGTGTCGCGCACCATGAAGATGAAATCCGTCATGGCAGGCGAATAGACGGCACCGCCCGCACAGGGCCCCATGATAACGGAGATTTGCGGCACGACGCCGGAGGCGATGACGTTGCGTTTGAACACATCGGCATAACCGCCGAGCGAGGCCACGCCTTCCTGAATACGCGCGCCGCCTGAATCGTTGAGACCGATCACCGGCGCGCCGTTGCGCACCGCCATATCCATGATCTTGCAGATTTTCTGGGCGTGGGTTTCCGAGAGCGAACCGCCAAGCACGGTGAAATCCTGGGAGAACACGTAGACCTGCCGGCCATTAATGGTGCCCCAGCCGGTAACGACGCCGTCGCCCGCCACCTTCTGCTCCGCCATGCCGAAATCCACCGCCCGATGGGTGACATACATATCGTATTCTTCGAAGGAACCTTCATCCAAGAGCACGTCGATGCGTTCGCGCGCCGTCAGCTTGCCCTTGCCATGCTGCGCCTCGATGCGCTTGACGCCACCGCCGAGCCGCGCCTCGGCGCGCCGCGTTTCCAACTGCTCCAGAATGCCGGGCATGTTTCCTCCATGCGTTGTCATTACGATCCATAGCCCAGAAAATAGTCGTCCAGAAGCCTTGATCGTGTGCGTATGCGTGCCATAAATATTTGCAATATTAAATTTTGCAAAGTTGCAACATGGCGACGGAAAAACTCTTCATCGGCCGCAAGGTTCGCGGCCTTCGCGAAAACGCCCGCGCCACGCAGGCGCAATTTGCCGAACGGCTGGGTATCTCCGCAAGTTACCTGAACCAGATCGAGAACAATCAACGCCCGGTTTCCGCCAGCGTTCTGGTGACGCTGGTGGAAAAATTCCAGCTGGACATGGCGGAACTGGCGACCGGAGAAAACGACCGGCTGGTTTCCGCCGTGCGCGAGGCGCTGAAAGACCCGCTATTCCTGAATTACGAGCCGGGGCTACAGGAATTGAAGCTGATTGCCCAGAACGCGCCGGGTTTTGCCCATGCCCTGCTGCGCGCCCATCAGGCTTACCGACAGAACAGCGAACAGCTGGTGCAGCTCGACGACCGGCTCGGCCGCGGCACCGCGCAGGTGGAAAGAACCCCCTATGAGGAGGTGCGTGACTTCTTCCACTTTGTCGACAATTACGTCGCCGAGATCGACCTTCTGGCCGAGGAACTGGCGCAGGAACTGGAGATAGAAGGCGGCGAGACCTATGGCATTCTGGCAGCGCATCTGCGCAACTGTTACGGCATCCAGATCACGAGAACCGAGGCGGCGGGCGGCCTGATCCGGCATTTCGATCCTGCCAGCAAAACCCTCGCCCTCAGCTCCTATATGGCCGCGCCGACCCGCTGCTTTCAGCTTGCACTACAGATCGCCCAGCTTCACGCCGGCCCAACGGTGGACAGGGTGCTGGCCGGCGCCGGTTTCCGCAATGCGGAAGCCGCAGAAATCTGTCGTATCGGGCTGCACAATTATTTCGCCGCAGCCCTCATCCTGCCCTATGGGCAATTTCACCGGGCGGCGCAGGAGCTGCGCCACGATCTCGAGCTTCTGGCCGTTCGTTTCGGCGCGAGCCTTGAGCAGGTGGCCCACCGGCTGAGCACCTTGCAGCGGCCGGGCATGAAAGGCGTGCCGATCTTTTTTGCCAAGATCGACCGCGCCGGCAACATCACCAAACGCCACAGCGCCACACGGCTGCAATTTGCCCGTTTCGGCGCGGCCTGTCCGCTGTGGAACATCCATCAGGCTTTCGAAAGCTCCGACAGGATCGTGCGGCAGCTGGCAGAAACACCTGATGGCGTGCGCTATCTTTCCATCGCCACCCAGATCGAAAAGGCCGGCGCCGGTTTTAATACCGAGAGGCCGCGTTACGCTATCGCGCTTGGCTGCGAAATTTCCCATGCGCAGAATTTCGTTTATGCCGATACGCTCGATCTCGGCAATTCAGCCTCCTTCAAACCAATCGGCATTTCCTGCCGGGTCTGTGAAAGGGTGGATTGTGTGCAGCGCGCCGTACCGCCGCTGAAACGCAAACTGCAATTCGATCATCTTTCGCGTGGAGCATTGCCCTATAGCATCGCAGATTTTTAGCCTTCAGAGCCGCTCAGGGCAGCGGCACCATGGCGCGGCGCATGATGTTGGCATAATAACCCCAGAAAAGCCGGGCGGCGACGGAGCGCCACGGCGACCAGAGTGTCGCCCGTTCCGCCAGCCATTTCGCTTCCGGCCTCACTTCCAGATCAAGCGCATGCGCCACCGCCGATCTCAGCGCCACATCCCCCACCGGAAAGATATCCGGATGCCCGCCGCAGAACATCAGATAGACTTCCGCCGTCCACGGGCCGATGCCACGAAGCGCGACCAGTTCGGAGAGGGCAGTTCCCGCCTCCTTGCGCACCACGCCGTCCAGATCGATCTGCCCTTCCGTGACGGCAAGCGCCAGCCCTTCCAGCGTCATTGCCTTGGCACGGGAAAGGCCGAATGTGGCGCGTAGCTCCTCCGGTGCGGCCAGATAATTTTCCGCCGTGACCACACCGTCGGTGCCGGCAAGAATTCGCGCCCAGATGGCATTGGCGCTGGCGCGCGACACCATCTGCGAGACGATGATATGGGCAAGGCCGGCAAAACCGGGTTCATGGATGCGCAGTTCCAGCGGGCCGGCTTTTTCGATGACGAGGCTGAGCGCAGGATCGAGGCGGGCCAGATGCTCCAGCCCTTCGTTGATATCATCCATTCTGGTAATGATTTTCATCTTCGCATTCCGTATCCGCCCCGCCCGCAGCCGGCTGGCGGGGTGCTTTAAAACATGGCAGAAGAAACCATGCCTTCGCCTCTCCGTCAAAAACCGGTTTACCGATTTGCGCCAAGTCCCAACGGCCCGCTGCATCTCGGCCATGCGCTTTCCGCCTTCCTGAACCATGATATGGCGCAGGACAATGGCGGCCGCTTCCTCCTGCGTATCGAGGATATCGACCAGACGCGCTGCACGCCGGAGCTGGAGCAGGCGATCTATGATGATCTCGGCTGGCTGGGGCTCGCCTGGGAAAATCCTGTCCGACGTCAATCGGACCATTTCGATGCGTATCGGGTGGCGCTGGACAGGCTGATCGACGCGGGCCTTGCCTATCCTGCCTTTCTGAGCCGTGGAGAAACCAAAGCGATCGTCAAAGCCTTCGAGGCCGATGGCGGGCTCTGGCCGCGCGATCCGGATGGCGCGCCGCTCTACCCATCGGTGGACCGCGAAATGCCCGAGGCGGAACGGACAAAACTCCTCGCCTCCGGTCGGCAGCATGCCTGGCGGCTCGATATGGAAAAGGCGATCCGCGCCGCCGGCAGCCCCCTGTTCTGGCAGGAGAGCGGCGATTGCGAGAGGGGGGAGATCGAGGCCCGACCCGCACTGTGGGGTGATGTGGTGCTGTCTCGTTCCGACGCGCCTTCGAGCTATCATCTGTCCGTTGTGGTTGATGATGCGCTGCAGGGCATCACCCATGTGGTGCGCGGCATGGACCTGTTCCACGCAACCGCCATTCACCGGCTTTTGCAGCATTTGCTGGACCTGCCGCAACCCGCCTATCACCATCACCGGCTAATCTTGGGCGCGGACGGGCGCAAGCTTTCGAAAAGCGAAGGCAGCACCGGGCTTGCCGCTCTTCGTGCAGAAGGGGAGACACCCTCAGATATCCGCCGGCTTGTCGGCCTCCTCTAGCGCCCGCTCACGGCGAGCGCCGTTGCCGCCAATATTGCGGCGGATGATCTGCCGCACCTTGTATTTCATCAGGGCCGCATTCATCTCCGCACCGAGCATGAAGATGACGCCGACCATATAAAGAAACACCAGAACCACCATGACAGAGGCGAGACCGGCATAGGTCGCGGCATAATTGGCGAAAGTGGAGAGGTAATAGGCAAAGATCGCCGCGCCGATGACCCAGAAGATCATCGTCAGCAGAATGCCGGGCCAGACGTCCCAGATGCGCCGCTTGCCGGCCGGAAGCCACAGATGCGCCGCAACCAGCCCCGCGGTCAGCACGACGATGGTGCCGTAAAGGCCGAGGTTGGAAATGGTGTTCAGTACATCCGTCAGCCACGGAAACCGCTCTTCGGCAAAGGAGGTGGCGACCGGCACGGCCACGAGCACGATGCTGATGCCGGTAAAGACCACCACCGCGATGAGCACGTAAAGCAGGCTGAGCAGGCGGGTAATGTACCACCAGCGCGTCTCGGTGACGCGATAGGCGCGGTTGAGCGAAATTCTCAACGCCTCGACGCCGTTGGACGCAAAATAGGCGGCGGCCAGCACCGAAATCGTCAGCAGCCCGCCGCGCGGAATGGTGAGCACCTGCTGCACCTGCGCCGCAAGCGGCCCGGCAATCGCTTCCGGCCAGGTGTCGAAAATCAGATGCACCGCCGTTTCGGAAAACTGGTCGGCACCCAGAAAACCGGCCAGAGCCGTGCCGAAGATCAGGAATGGAAACAGCGCCAGAAGAATGGACAGCGCCATATGGCTTGCCATCGCCCAGCCGTCATCCTCGGCGAAATGGGAATAGGCATCAAAGGCAACCTTGCCTGCCAGGCGCACTGCGGCAACCATGTCACCTCCATTCATCGGCATTTCATTTGTAACTTCGTCGCGAATATGGGAAATCAGCTTCGCTTTGTACAGCGCGCCAACCCGTCTTTCGGTTCCCGCCGGGGCACGAATTTTGCGCAATTCAATTTTCACGGGCCGGACTATCAGGCCAGAACACCATTCGGCTTTCCGGAGCGGCAGATGTCTGAAAAACCCGTCATCATCATCACCGGATGTTCCTCGGGCATCGGCGCTTATTGCGCCGGCGCGCTTCACCGGGACGGCTGGCGGGTCTTCGCCACGGTGCGGCGCATCGTCGATATGGCCGCCCTCGAAAACCAGGGCATCGAAACCCTGATCATGGACTACACAAAGCCGGAAACCATCGCTGCTCTGGTAGACACCGTTTCAGCCCGGACCGGCGGCCGCATCGACGCGCTGTTCAATAACGGCGCCTATGGCCAGCCGGGTGCGGTGGAAGATCTGCCGGTGGAGGCGCTGCGAGCGCAGTTCGAAACCAATGTCTTCGGCTGGCACGATCTGACACGGCGGGTCATTCCCTTCATGCGCAGCCGAGGCGCCGGCCGCATCGTGCATTGCTCCTCCATTCTCGGCCTCGTCCCCTATCGGTATCGCGGCGCTTATACCGCTTCGAAATTCGCGATCGAGGGGCTGGGCGTGACGCTGCGCATGGAGCTTCAGGGCAGCGGCATCCATGTGAGCTTGATTGAGCCTGGTCCGATCACCTCGAAATTCACCGCGACGGCGCTTGCCCATGTCAGGGACAAGATCGATCTGGAAAATTCGGCCCATGCGGTGGAATATAAACGCCAGCTGGCGCGCATGGATGGTTCAGGCCCCGTCAACCGCCACAAGCTTGGCCCCGAGGCCGTTTTTGCCGTGCTGAAACACGCCCTGACCGCCGCGAAGCCGAAACCGCATTATCCCGTCACCGTTCCAGCCAAACAGGGGCTGTTGCTGAAACGGCTCTTGCCTGCCGGACTGTTCTATCGTCTGCTGCGCAGATTCGATTGAGGAGGAGTAACCCCTAAATGTCCGGCTTCACCAGTGTTCTGGCCCTTATCGTCATGGGCCTTGTCGTCATCGTGCTTATACGTGGCCTTTTCAACATGCTGAAGGGACAGGACGCCAACCGGTCCAACAAGCTGATGCAGCTTCGTCTGCTGTTGCAGGCCATCGCCATCGTGCTGATCATGCTGACGCTCTGGCTCACCGGCGGCGGCCGCTGACATGGTGAAACTGAACAAGATCTACACCCGCACTGGTGACAAGGGCACGACGGCGCTGGTTTCCGGCCCGCGCCGCCTGAAGCACGATCTGCGCGTCGAGGCTTATGGCACGGTGGACGAGACCAATTCGGCCATAGGCATCGTGCGGCTGCACACGAACGGGCTGGAAAAGCTTGATGCCATGCTGTTCCGCATCCAGAACGACCTCTTCGATCTCGGCGCCGATCTCGCCACGCCTGACAGCGGCGAGCCGCTGTCCTACGAGCCGCTGCGCATCGTCGAAAGCCAGGTTACCCGGCTCGAAAACGAAATCGACGAACTCAACGCGACGCTCGAACCGCTGACGTCTTTCGTGCTGCCGGGCGGTAACGCGGCTGCGGCCAGTCTGCATATGGCGCGCACGATCTGCCGCCGGGCGGAAAGGCTGATGGTGGCCCTTTCAGTCACTGAGAACGAGATCGTCAGCCCGGCGGCCATCAAATACGCCAACCGCCTGTCCGACTTCCTGTTCGTCGCCGCGCGTTTCGCCAATGATACGGGCAAGGCCGACATATTATGGGTTCCCGGCAAGAATCGCTAAAAACCTAAGACAATCGCGAAACCAGAGGGCATTCGATGTTCATACCGCTGCACGACGCGAATTCCCTGAAACACATCCGGCTGCAATATGTCACGATTGGTCTGATCGTCGTCAATGTGCTGGTCTGGCTGTTTACCGGCGTGCTTGCCAGCGACACACAGGCCAATGCCGCAGCCCTCGGCCTCGGCTTCATTCCAGCAGTCGTGTTCGATTATGCCTATCTGGAGCCGGCCCTTCAGGTGGTGCCAGATGACCTGACCGTTGTCACCTATGCGTTCCTGCACCTCGATTTCTGGCATCTGGCCGGCAACATGCTGTTCCTCTGGGTATTCGGTGACAATGTCGAGGACGCGCTCGGCCATTTCCGATTCCTGATCTTTTATCTCGCCTGCGCCATCGCCGGTGCGCTGCTGCACGGCTTCGTCGCCCCCACCTCGGAAGGGCCGTTGATCGGCGCGTCGGGCGCGGTTTCCGGCGTCGTCGCCGCTTATTTCCTGCTGCATCCAAAGGTGCGGGTCTGGGTGCTGGTCTTCATGCGTATTCCGCTTCCCTTACCCGCCTTCATTCCGCTGGCGCTGTGGATTGGCCAGCAGTTCCTGATGCTGGCGCTCGGGCTGGAACAAAACGTCTCCTGGGGCGCGCATGTGGGCGGCATATTGGCAGGCGCCGTCATGGTGCTTTTCATGCGCAGGCGGGGCGTTCCGCTATTCGACCGCACCCTTGTTCCGCCGAGGGCGGCGCAGTTCAAGAATCCGTCGCAAACGGCAGGGTTGTCGCAAATCGAACGGGGCTATGACGGGGGCGGATAAGCCCGTGACGAAGAGATAAAGTATTTACGTTAACGTCAACGTAAGATATGCCTTACGTGCATGTGATAATGAACATTGCTCCGTTGTATTTGCGAGAAAAATGCTTATCCATGTCGCCAACCTGTTTTTGGAGGTCCGCGCGGTCTATTCACCAAGCGGACAGGAGTTTGAGGAAAGCCGCCGATGAAAATCCTTGTCCCCGTTAAACGAGTCGTCGATTACAACGTGAAAATCCGCGTGAAATCAGATGGTTCTGGCGTTGAGCTTGCCAATGTGAAGATGTCGATGAACCCGTTCGACGAGATCTCGGTGGAAGAGGCGCTTCGTCTGAAGGAAGCCGGCAAGGCGGAAGAGGTTGTGGTCGTGTCCATCGGCCCGGCCAAGGCGGAAGAAACGCTGCGCACGGCGCTCGCCATGGGTGCGGACCGCGCCATCCTGATCGAGACCGACGAAACGGTCGAGCCGCTTGCCGTCGCCAAGCTTCTGAAGGGCGTGGCAGAGGCTGAACAGCCCGGTCTCGTTATCGTCGGCAAGCAGGCGATCGACGACGATTCGAACCAGACCGGCCAGATGCTGGCAGCCCTTCTCGGCTGGGGCCAGGGCACCTTCGCCTCGAAGGTCGAGCCGTCCGACGGCAAGGTCGCGGTAACGCGTGAAGTCGATGGCGGCCTGCAGACGGTGGAGCTGAAGCTTCCCGCCGTGGTCACCACCGATCTGCGCCTGAACGAGCCGCGTTATGCTTCGCTGCCGAACATCATGAAGGCCAAGAAGAAGCCGCTCGACAAAAAGGCGCCGGCCGATTTCGGCGTCGACGTTTCGCCGCGCCTCAAGGTGCTGAAGACCGAGGAGCCGGCAGGCCGCAAGGCCGGCATCAAGGTCGGCTCGGTGGCCGAGCTGGTCGAAAAGCTCAAAGCTGACGGCGTCCTCTAAGGTTTCGGAAAAGGGAGATATTCTTATGGCCATTCTTCTTCTGGCAGAACACGACAACGCAACCCTTTCCGACCTGACGGCAAAGACGCTGACGGCGGCAACGCAGATCGGCGGCGACGTCCACGTGCTGGTCGCCGGCTCCGGCGCGAAGGGCGCTGCGGATGCAGCGGCGAAGCTATCCGGCGTTTCCAAGGTGCTCCTTGCCGACGACGCCTCCTATGCCAATGCGCTCGCCGAGCCGCTGGCGGCGCTGATCATCTCGCTTGCACCTTCCTATGACGTCATCGTCGCACCTGCCACCGCATCTGCCAAGAACGTGCTGCCGCGCGTGGCGGCGCTTCTCGATGTGGCGCAGGTTTCGGAAATCATCGAAGTGGTTTCGCCTGATACCTTCAAGCGGCCGATCTATGCCGGCAACGCCATCCAGACGGTGCAGGCGACTGACGCCAAAAAGGTCATCACCGTGCGTCCGACCGCTTTTGCGGCGGCGGCTGAAGGCGGTTCTGCAGCGGTTGAAACCATCGGCGCTGCCGAAAACCCGGGCCTCTCCAGCTTCGTTTCCGATGCTCTGGCTTCGTCCGACCGTCCGGAACTGACATCCGCGAAGATCATCATCTCGGGCGGCCGCGCGCTTGGCTCCTCGGAGAAATTCAAGGAAGTCATTCTTCCCGTCGCCGACAAGCTGGGGGCCGCCGTCGGTGCAAGCCGCGCCGCAGTCGATGCCGGTTATGCACCGAACGACTGGCAGGTGGGCCAGACCGGCAAGGTGGTTGCACCGCAGCTTTACATCGCCGCCGGCATTTCGGGCGCCATCCAGCATCTGGCCGGCATGAAGGACTCGAAAGTCATCGTCGCCATCAACAAGGACGAAGAGGCGCCGATCTTCCAGGTTGCCGATTACGGCCTCGTCGCCGATCTGTTCGAGGCGCTGCCCGAACTCGAAAAGGCGCTTTGATTTTAACCAGCCAACCAAGGCGGCGCGTTTTTTGAACGCGCCGCCTTCTCTTTTCCGGCGATATGCGTAACATCGCCGACAATGACGCAGACCAGCCACAGGAGAACAGCATATGACCGCCCCCTTTAAGAATATCGGTGTCATCGGAGCCGGTCAGATGGGGTGCGGCATCGCGCATGTTTCCGCCTTGGCGGGTTACAAGGTTCATATCTACGATCTCTCCAAGGATGGCATCGAAGCCGGCCTTGCCACGATCAACGGCAACCTCGCCCGCCAGGTCACCAACGGCAAGCTTTCCGACGACGCCCGCAAGCAGGCGCTGGCCCTCATCAGCGGATCGACTGATATTAACGACCTCGCACCGATGGATATCGTCATCGAGGCTGCGACCGAGAACGAGGAGATCAAGCGCAAGATTTATGCGCAGGTCTGCCCGGTCCTGAAGCCGGAGGCGCTGCTCGCCACGAATACCTCATCGCTTTCGATCACCCGTCTCGCATCTGCAACCGACCGTCCCGAACAGTTCATGGGCATTCACTTCATGAACCCGGTACCCGTGATGAAGCTCGTTGAACTGGTGCGCGGCATTGCCACCAACGAAAAGACCTTCGACGCGGCCAAGGACTATGTGCGGACGCTGGAAAAGGCGATCACGGTTGCCGAGGATTTCCCGGCCTTCATCGTCAACCGCATCCTGCTGCCGATGATCAACGAGGCGATCTATACGCTTTATGAAGGCGTCGGTTCGGTGGAAGCCATCGACACCGCCATGAAGCTCGGCGCCAACCACCCGATGGGACCATTGCAGCTTGCCGACTTCATCGGTCTCGACACCTGTTTGTCGATCATGCAGGTGCTGCATGACGGCCTGGCCGACAGCAAATACCGCCCCTGCCCGCTGCTGGTGAAATATGTCGAGGCCGGCTGGCTCGGCCGCAAATCCGGCCGTGGTTTTTACGACTATCGCGGCGAGACGCCGGTTCCGACACGCTGAGGCGCAAGGATCAGCTGCGGGAGGAAGACCCCTCCCGCACGACCGGAAAAATTATCTAGCCTTCACCGCCGATACCAGCGCCTTGGCATCCTCACTGTCCCAGGCGGCCGGACCATTCATCGCCGCGAGCAGGCAGCCGTTTTCGTCAAGCAGCATGGTTGCCGGCAGGCCGAAGGCGAGGCCTTCCTTTTTTAGCGTGTTGAAGACGCCCATGGAACTGTCGCGATAAAGCTTCAGCGCATCAATCTTGTATTCGTCCATGAAGGCTTTCGGCTTCTCGTCCGCGCCGATGTCGATATTGACGGTGACCACCTCGAAATCATTGCCGCCCTCTTCTTTCTCAAGCGCATTCAATGCCGGCATTTCCTCCCGGCATGGCACACACCATGTGGCCCAGAGGTTGAGCAGAACCGCCTTGCCCTTGAGATCGGTAAGCGTCATATCCTGCGCGTCCGGCCCCTTGAAAGATAACGGGACGACACGTGGTCTATCTGCGGCCGACATGGCAGCCACCTGCCCCTTCAGAAACGGTTTCAGCGAGGCAATGCGGTTTGCGGCACCCTCACATAAACCGGCGTCAGCGACCGCTGCCCCTTGAACCGGGCTCTCAGACCCAATATGCCTGAACCAGACCGCGCCCGCGCCGCACAAGACACCGGCAACGGCAGCAATTGCAACCAATCTGGCGGAAGGAAGCCTGAACGGCCTTTTTTCTGTCATCGAATACTCCAGGGCACTGCGAACATGGCTGACGGCACAGATCAGAAATCCTCCAACCAGATGTGGGGCGGACGTTTCGCTTCCGGGCCATCAGCCATCATGGAAGAAATAAATGCCTCCATCGGCTTCGACAAGAAGCTTTATGCCCAGGACATCCGCGGCTCTATGGCGCACGCCACCATGTTGGCGGAAAAAGGCATTATTTCGCAGGAAGATAAAGAGAAGATCGTTCACGGCCTGAACACGATCCTGTCAGAAATCGAAGCCGGCACCTTTGAATTCTCGCGCAAGCTCGAAGATATTCACATGAACATCGAGGCGCGTCTTGCGACCCTCATCGGCACGGCAGCCGGCCGCCTGCATACGGCCCGTTCGCGCAACGACCAGGTGGCGCTCGATTTCCGCCTCTGGGTCAAGGAAGAATTGCAGAAGACTGAAGCGCTGCTGACCGCGCTTATCGCCGCCTTCCTCGACCGCGCCGAAGAAAATGCCGATACGGTGATGCCGGGCTTCACCCACTTGCAGACGGCGCAGCCTGTCACTTTCGGTCACCATTGCATGGCCTATGTGGAAATGTTCGGCCGTGACCGCGCCCGCGTACGCCACGCCATCGAGCATATGGATGAAAGCCCTATTGGTGCGGCCGCACTCGCCGGCACCGGCTATCCCATCGACCGTCATATGACGGCGAAGGCGCTCGGTTTCCGCGAGCCGACCCGCAACTCCATCGACACCGTCTCCGACCGCGATTTCGCGCTGGAATTCCTGTCGATCGCCTCGATCTGCGCCACGCATCTGTCGCGTCTCGCCGAGGAGATCGTCATCTGGTCGACACCGCAATTCGGCTTCATCCGGCTGTCGGATGCCTTCTCGACCGGCTCGTCGATCATGCCGCAGAAGAAGAACCCTGACGCCGCCGAACTGGTGCGCGCCAAGACCGGCCGCATCAACGGCTCGCTGATCGCACTTCTGACGGTCATGAAGGGCCTGCCGCTCGCCTATTCCAAGGACATGCAGGAAGACAAGGAACAGGTTTTCGATGCCGCTGAGAGCCTGGAACTGGCAATTGTCGCCATGACCGGCATGATCCGCGACCTCGAAGTGCGTAAGGACCGCATGCGCGCCGCTGCCGGCTCGGGTTATTCCACCGCCACCGATCTTGCCGACTGGCTGGTGCGCGAGGCAGGCCTTCCTTTCCGCGATGCACACCATGTGACCGGCAATGCCGTGGCGCTGGCCGAAAAGAAAGGCTGCGATCTGGCCGACCTTTCGCTCGAAGAGCTTCAGGCCATCCACCCCGGTATTACCAAGGGTGTTTTCGACGTTCTGTCCGTCGAGGCATCGGTCGCCAGCCGCACGAGCTTCGGCGGCACGGCCCCTTCGGAAGTGAAGAAGCAGATCGCCTGGTGGCGCGGACGCAACTGATAAAATCGCGTTACGCTGCGATCACAAGAAACAGGGTGCACAAGCGCCCTGTTTTTCGTTATCAGAGAGGCACATATTTCCTTTGGACAGGCTCATGCTTTCAAAAACCGCGCGCAAACTCATCGTTCCCATCGGCATGACACTCGCTGTCAGCCTTGTTCTCAGCGCCTGCGGGCGTAAGGGCGACATCGATCCGCCGAGCACGCCGGTCGAAATGCGCAACAAGCGCAATGCCGACGGAACGGAGACGAAGCCGGCAACGGCGGAACGCCCGTTCATCCTCGACAAGCTTCTCTGACGGGTAAAAAGCCGTGAACCATTTTGGCTATATCGACGGCGTGCTGCACGCCGAAAACGTGCCCGTGCCCGAGATCGCCAAGGCGGTCGGCACACCCTTCTATGTCTATTCGACTGCAACGCTGGAGCGCCACTACAAGGTGTTCTCAGGTGCGTTTGCCGATGTGGACGCCATGGTCTGTTACGCCATGAAAGCCAATTCCAACCAGGCGGTGCTGAAGACGCTGGCAAAGCTCGGCGCCGGCATCGACGTCGTCTCCGGCGGCGAATTGCGCCGCGCGCTTGGCGCTGGCGTGCCAGCAAGCCGCATCATGTTCTCCGGCGTCGGCAAGACGGTGGCGGAAATGGATTACGCGCTTGAAGCGGGTATCTACTGTTTCAACATCGAATCCGAGCCGGAACTGGAAGTCCTCAACCTGCGCGCGGTCAGGGCGGGCAAGCGGGCGCATGTCTCCTTCCGCATCAATCCGGATGTGGATGCGCGCACCCACGCGAAGATTTCCACCGGCAAGAAGGAAAACAAGTTCGGCATTTCCTACGAACGTGCGCGGGCGGTCTATGCCCATGCCGCCACTTTGCCCGGCATCGAAGTCACCGGCATCGACATGCATATCGGCAGTCAGATCACCGAATTGCAGCCCTTCGAGGATGCCTTCCGCTTGCTGCGCGAACTCGTCGAAGTGCTGCGCGAGGATGGTCATGTGATCAGCCACGTCGATATTGGCGGTGGCCTTGGCATTCCCTATCGCGAGGATAACAATCCGCCGCCACTGCCGGATGCCTATGCGCATATCGTCAAAAACGAGCTGAAAAGCCTCAACTGCAAGATCGTCACCGAACCCGGACGCCTGATCGTCGGCAATGCCGGCATTCTGGTGACGGAAGTCATCTATGTGAAGGATGGCGGTGACAAGACCTTCGTAATCGTCGATGGCGCGATGAACGACCTCATCCGCCCCACGCTTTACGAGGCCTATCACGGCATCCGCCCGGTGGTGCAGCCGGCCGAGAACACACCGCGCATCAAGGCCGATATCGTCGGCCCGGTCTGCGAGACCGGCGATTATCTGGCGCTGGACCGGGAGATGGCCGCACCGCAGCCGGGCGACCTGATCGCCGTCAGTTCCGCTGGCGCCTATGGCGCGGTGCAGGCCGGCACCTATAACTCGCGCCTGCTGGTGCCGGAGGTGCTGGTGAAGGGTGACAAGTTCCACGTCATCCGTCCGCGTGGCACCTATGAAGAGCTGATCGCCCTCGATTCCGTACCGGCTTGGCTCGACTGACCGTCTATCATACGGCTAGTCGATCACAATTGAGCGAAGCTGCCTAAAAAATGGGGGTGAGGGCTTAGGTGCCCTCGTCTTCGCCACAAAGAATGTTATCCTTGCTCCAGTGATATGAACAGCTCGCCGTTCCGGGAATGGCGTTCGACGTGGCCAGAACCGGGAGAACGGATTGATGACCACAGCCGGAGAGGACAGGACAGGCAGAAAGCGCCCGACTGGCGCATTCGCGCAGCGGCCGGACCTTGCTCGACGGGTTGCCGCCAAGCGGTTCTTCGCGAAAATCGTGCTGTTTTCCGAAAAAATGGCCCCGAAGACGCTGTGGCCGCTGTCCATCGCCGCCGTGTTTCTGGCGCTCGCCTGGTTCGGCCTGTACCGGCACATGCCGGATTTTCTACGCCTCGGCATTGTTTTCGTCCTTGTTTTCGGTTTCATCGCCACACTGCTGCCGATTGTGCGGCTGAAGTGGCCAACCGACAATGACGCCTCCCGTCTGCTGGAAGAACGTAATGGCATGGCGCACCAGCCGGTGGGCGTGCAGGAAGACGAACCGGCCTTCGATACCCCCTTTTCCCGCACCTTGTGGAAAGAACACCAGATCCGCATGGCGGAGCGCATTGCCGCCCTCAATGCCGGCCTGCCGAAACCCGATATCGCCCGTTATGACCGCCTGGCGCTGCGCGCCGTTCCGGCATTGCTTCTGGTCACTGCTTTCGGTTTTTCCTATTCCAATGGTGCCGGCACGGTTGCAGATGCATTCCGCAGCCGGCCGGCCGTGGGTCCGCTCAATCCCGATATCCGTCTCGATGCCTGGGTCACACCGCCCGCCTATACGGGCCGCGCACCGATTTTCCTGACCGGACGTGATGCGAGCGGCCGCGACGCGGTTTCCGTGCCGCAATCCTCCAAGCTGACGATCCGCATGACCGGCGGCGATGGCGGTGAGGAAGTGACCTTCGAGCCGGAAATGGCAGGCGCGTTGCAAAAGCTTGCGCCGGAAGCTGCACGTGCCGATAGTGCAAGCGGCGACGTCGCGGTTCAGACGCCGGCACGCTCGACGGATCAGCCTGTTGCTCCACGCACTTTCGCTATGGATGTCACCGAGAGCGGCATGATCAGTGCCAATGGCGAACAATGGGTGTTCAACGTCATTCCAGACCAGCCGCCCAGCATTGCCTTCGACAACATGCCGCGCCGCGCCGTCAACGGTGCGCTGGAAATCGGCTTCACCGCCAAGGACGATTATGGGCTGAAAGAAGCCCATGCCATCATCGAGCCGCTCGGCGTTGCAGAGGGGGCGACCGCGCTTTACCCGGCGCCGGAATTCAAGCTCGATCTGCCGCGGCAGAATAATCGCGAGATCAAGGGCCTGACCAGCCGCAACCTGACCGAACATCCTATGGCGGGAAAACGCGTGCGCATCACGCTGGTGGCCACCGATGGCGCCGGCCAGACCGGCCGCAGCCCCGCGCATGAAATGGTGCTGCCGGGCCGCAATTTCTCCGAGCCACTGGCAGCTTCCATCGCCGAACAGCGGCAGATATTCTCGCTCGACACGCGCCAGATGCCGAAGGCAATCGCCTATAACGAGGCGGTGGGCCTGCGGCCGGAAGAGACCATTCCCAACACGACGCACTATCTGCTGCTGCAATCGGCGCAGACCCGCATGCGGCTCGCCTATAATCAGGAAATGCTGAAGGACACGGCCGATTATCTCTGGGAAATCGCGCTCGGCATCGAGGATGGCGATCTTTCGCAGGCGGAAAAACGCCTGCGCGATGCACAGAACGCGCTGTCCGAAGCGTTACAGCGCAATGCCTCGGATGAGGAAGTTGCCAAGCTGATGCAAGAGCTGCGCGAGGCGATGCAGCAATTCATGAGCGAGCTTGCGCAACGCATGCAGAACGCGCCGCAAGCCAACATGAACCAGCAGGCGCAGAACGTGTTGCGCCAGCGCGATCTGGAAAACATGATGAACCAGATCGAGAACCTTGCCCGTTCCGGCAATCGCGACGCGGCGCAGGAAATGCTTTCGCAGCTGCAGCGCATGATGAACAATCTGCAGGCGGGCCGGCCGCAACGTCAGGGCCAGCAGGGGCAGCAGCAGAGCAGCAAGATGCGCCAGCAGATCGACAAGCTGGGCGAAATTCTGCAGCAACAGCAGAAGCTGATGGATGAGACCTTCAAGCTCGATCAGGCGCTTCGCGACCGCATGCAGCGCGGCGACCCGCAGCAGGGCGGCGAAAGCGAAGACCAGCAGATGGGCGAAAACGGTGAGCAGCCACAGCAGGATCAGCAAGGCCAACAGGGGCAGCAGGGTCAACAGGGTCAAAATGGTCAGCCGGGCGGACAACAGCCAAGCGACCAGATGACCGCTGAACAGTTACGCGAGGCGCTGAAGAACCTGCGGGCGCAGCAGGATGCGCTCGGCAAGCAGCTCGGCGAATTGCAGCAGGGCCTTCGTGATCTCGGAATGGAACCGGGCGAAAACTTCGGCAAGGCGCAGCAGGAAATGCAGGGCGCCGGCGAGGCGCTGGGCAAGGGCCAGGGTGAGCAGGCCGTCGAAGGACAGGGCAATGCGCTGAACGCGCTGCGCCAGGGCGCGCAGGACATGATGGGCCAGATCATGCAGGCCATGCGCCAGCAGGGTCAGCAGCCGGGGCAAGGGCAGGAAGGCATGGCCGGTCAGGGCGGACAGAACGGCCGCGACCCGCTCGGCCGCCCGCGCAGCACCACCGGCCCGGATTTCGGCGATCAGGTGAAGGTGCCGGACGAGATCGACGTGCAGCGCGCCCGCGAAATTCTTGAGGCCATCCGCGAAAAACTCGGCAACAATCCGCCCGGCGAAATCGAACGGCGGTATCTGGAGCGGTTGCTGGATATTCGGTGAGGGTTCCCACAGGTAATGGCGCGCCTCGTTACATCCTGTTTCAGAAGCTAACGCTTCCGTCGTGCCGGGCTTGATCCGGCATCCAGCTGCCGCGCGTCTGCGTGGCGGAAAGAGTTCTTTCAGCCCAAGGGCTTGGGCTGGCTGGATTCCGGCTCAAGGCCGGAATGACGGAGGTAGGGAACTGCGCTGAGCCAGGGGCTGACCAACAAAAAAGCGGCCCGACAGGCCGCCCTTTAATCTCTGCAATCTCGCCGCTCAGGCCGCAAGCGCCCGCGCCACCGCCTTGCGAATATCCGGAAGCGCAAAGGGTTTGGAAACCACGTCCACAATCTTCGTCGCCAGATCATCAGCCCGTTCGCGCTGTTCGGCATAACCGGTCATCAGCAGGATACGCATGGCCGGGAAGCGTTCGGCGGCGCGGTGCGCCAGCTCGATGCCATCCATGACCGGCATGCGGATATCCGAAAGAAGAAGATCGAAACTGGTCTCCTGAAGCTTCTCCAGCCCCTGCTCGCCGTCAGCCGCCTCATGGGTCTCGTGACCGTCGAGACGCAGCGCGCGGGCGACGAAAGCCCGCAATGCATCCTCGTCTTCGGTAATCAGAATTTTCGCCATTAATCATTGCTCCTGGGCATCATTTCCAGCCATGAGCAACATCGCAGGCTCCTCTTTTCAAGAGGTAAACACCCAGGCTTTCGCTGGGTGAATGGTTAATGAGGCGTGTCCGCCCTGTGCCGTTCCGGCACGGCAAACATGCTCAGGCGTCGCCTGTCACCACGCCCACGAAAGGCAGTTCGCGGAAGGCATAAGCGACATCCATGCCGTAACCCACGACGAAATAGTCTGGACATTCGAAACCGACATAATCGGCCTCCAGATCTTCCTTGCGCTTGACCTTCTTGTCGAGCAGCACGGCAATGGTGACGTTACGCGCGCCGCGCTCGTAAAGCAGTTCCTTGGCGAAACGCAGCGTGCGGCCGGATTCGAGAATATCGTCGATCAGGAGCACATCGCGGTCCTTCACGTCGCTGTCGATATCCTTGACGATCCTCACCCCCTGCGAAACCGTGCCGGCGCCATAGCTCGATAGCGTGATGAATTCGACTTCGGGAGCAAGACCACTATCATGCAGCGCGCGGATAAGATCGGCTGCGAAAATAAACGATCCCTTGAGCACGGCAATGACCAGCAAATCCTTGGTCGGGCCACCGGCAATGTGCTTGGCCATATCGCGATTGCGCTCGGCGATCTGCTCGGCGGTGTAAAGCGGCTCGATGTTTTTTCCACGGACGACGGGCATTCTTTCTCCTGTGCTGCGCCTTGCCGATTTTACCTTTCAGTAAAAATACGAAGATCACGCGTTAGCACAGTCAACGTTCGGACGCACCCGCCTCGACGAAGGAAAGCTTGATGTCAGGCGTTTTTCCACCGGGATGGCGCAACTTTGCCGAAAATCCGTGGCTGAAACCGGGCTGCATCTCTCGCACCGGCGGTTCAATGACCATGCTGGCCACCAACTGCCCCTTGGCCGCAAAGAGATCGGCGCGAAGGGCCGGCACCTCTTCCAGGTTGCCGCCATTATTCTCCACGATGCCACTGATGAGCAGGATATCCATGCCGCCTGCCTCCTGCGGCGTAACGGTCACATGGGAAATGGCGAGCGGGTTTGCCGTGGCGGCGGTCTGCTTTTCCGGCACAACCACCGAGAGGCCGCCGGAGCAGACGAAAACGAAAATGGCGAGCCCCGCAACCAGCGCTGAATAGGCATCCGCCGACAGGCGCGACAATCTGCGATCCAGCCAGCCGATAAAGGCAAGGCCAAGCGTACCGATAGTGACGGGCGATTTTGCCCTCTGCCGGCGTGCCGCGCCGCGATTGTCGTTTCCGGGCTGACGCGAACGGTTTTCCTTGATGGTGACAAATTCCGCGTCTACCACGTCGTGGATCGGATTTGCCGCCCGCGCCGTGCGGCGCACCGGCGTTTCCGGCATCAGGAGGTCGAAATCGAATGCCGCTTGCCGGCGAGATGAACGGAACATAGCCATAGAATTCCCCGGTCAGGTTTTCCGGCCCGCAAAACTGGGCATTGCAACGAATCCTGCCAAGTTTTAAATTTAATTGGTTAATGCTTCGCAAAAACGGCTCGCGCGGGCCACCGGAACCGGTTTACACCGCGACATCCGGCCCCAAGCGCCGGCGGTTTGCGAACCACCACGAAACGAAGAGACTGGAAGTCCGTTGATCCATTTCGAAAATGTCGGGTTGCGTTACGGCATGGGACCCGAGATCCTGAGGGACATGACCTTCGATATTCCCAAGGGTTCGTTCCAGTTTCTGACCGGCCCTTCGGGTGCGGGCAAGACCTCGCTGCTGCGCATGCTTTTGATGTCGCTGCAGCCCACCCGCGGTAATATCCGCATGTTCAACCGCGATGTATCGCGCATTCCGCGCAGCGAGCTGCCGATGTTGCGCCGCCGTGTCGGCATCGTCTTTCAGGATTTCCGGCTGCTGGATCATCTGACGACCTATGAGAATGTCGCCCTGCCGCTGCGGGTGCGCGGCAAGGAGGAAAGCGCTTACCGCAACGATGTGATCGAGCTGCTGAAGTGGGTTGGGCTTGGCGAGCGCATCAATGTGCTGCCGGCCATCTTGTCCGGCGGGGAAAAGCAGCGCGCCGCCATTGCCCGCGCGCTGATGGACCAGCCGGAAATCCTGCTGGCCGACGAGCCGACCGGCAACGTTGATCCGCCGATGGCCAAGCGTCTTCTCAATCTCTTCCTCGAACTCAACCGGCTGGGCACGGCTGTCGTCATCGCCACCCATGATTTTGCGCTGATGGACCAGATCGACGCGCGCCGGATGATCCTGACCGAAGGGCGGCTCGACATCTATGAATGAGATCACCCGCAAACAGCTGACCCCGGAAGCGGCCCAGCCGAAGCGCCCGCCCATGCGCATCCGCCCGATGGCGCCCATTCTGCCGCCGTCGAACATTCAGGGCAATGCGCTGATGGTGGTGATCGCCATCATGGCATTTCTCGCCTGCCTGACGCTCGGCGCCGTCTCCATGGTGCGCGCCACCGCCGCCACCTGGCAGAGCCAGATTTCCCGCGAGATCACCATCCAGATCAAGCCCGAGGACGGGCTGGACATGAATGCGGCGCTCAACAAGGCGCGCAATCTGGCGCTCACCTTCGTCGGCACGCGAGACGGCACGATCCTTGACGATGCGGCGACATCGCGCCTGCTGGAGCCATGGCTCGGCAGCGGTCTTGACCTTTCCGAACTGCCGATACCGCGCCTCGTCGTCATCACCATCGATGAAAACAATCCGCCCGATTTTCAGGCGATGCGGGACATGCTGAAGGCCGAGCTTCCGCAGGCGTTTCTGGATGACCACCGCACCTGGGTGGACAGGTTGGTCTCCATGGCCAGAACCACGGTCATGATCGGCCTCGGCGTTCTGATCCTCGTTTTCACCGCCATGGTGCTGACGGTGGTGTTTGCAACGCGCGGGGCGCTTTCCGGCAACCGGCATATCGTTGAGGTTCTGCATTTCGTCGGCGCGGAAAGCAGCTTTGTGGCACGGGAATTCCAGAAACACTTCCTGAAGATCAGCCTTAAAGGGGCGGCCGCAGGCGGCGCGCTCGCCGCAGCGGTTTTCCTTGCCGCCGGTTTCTGGCAATCGAGCACGGTCGCCACGCCGCAGAGCGATCAGGCAAGCGCGCTTTTCGGTTCCTTTTCCGTTGGTCTCGGCGGCTATATCGGCATCGCCACAACGATGATCGTCATAGCACTTCTCACGACCATTACGGCACGCGTGACCGTCATCCGCACCATCGACGATATCGACCGCGTCCGCTCCGATCCGTCGAAAAGTGACGGCCTCACATCATGACTTTACTCCCAGAATCCCGTGGCAAACTGAAACCGTCACAGGCCGGATGTAACCTGCGGACGGTGGACAAAAATGCCTGTTCCTTGCCTTAATCGGCGAGTATTCAGGAGGAATGTTTGTGAGTCGGATGGACCAGGATCAGACGACCACGCGACCGGCCAGAAAGGGCCTGTTGTCGCGGCGTGGTCCGTTGCGCCGTTTTATTCGCGGCTTTATCCTTCTTTGCGTTGTTCTTCTCGGCGTTTTTTTAGGCGGCTTCCTGTGGTTCGCTGACTCCGTCGCTTCCATGCGCCCGCCGGAGGGCACGAAGGGCGATGCCATCATCGTTCTGACCGGCGGCTATCAACGCATCGAACAGGCGGTCGGCCTGCTGCGTGATGGCGTGGGCAAACGTTTGCTGATTTCCGGCGTCAACCCGGCCACCACCCGCTCGCAGATCCGCAAGATGACGCAGGGCTCATCCGACATGTTTTCCTGCTGCGTGGATATGGGTTACAAAGCCATAGACACGATCGGCAACGCCAATGAAGCGGCAAGCTGGATACGCGATCACAACTATTCCTCGATTGTCGTCGTAACCAACAATTATCATATGCACCGCAGCCTGCATGAATTGCGCAGCGCCAGCCCGCAGACGCAATTCATTGCCTATCCCGTCATCAGCGCCGATCTTGCCCGCACGAACTGGTTCGTGGAGCCGGATGTGGTCAGAACCATGCTCTACGAATATTTAAAGTTCGTGGCCGCGGCAGGACGCGATCTGACCGGCTTCGGCAAGGGCGATGGCCTGCGCAAGGCCGCCGCTGACCATTCCACGCCGAAGGTAGCGACCGCTTCTCCATGAGCGGCAAGAAACGCGCTTGCTGCGGGGCCTTGTTTTCGTGTACGCGTCTGGCATCGGCATCCGGCATCGAGGCGCATCAACGCTTCGGAACGGCTGCGCCCCGGGAAGGCTGTTGATGCTCAAGCTGCGCTCTTTTCTTTTCAATACGCTGTTTTATCTCAACCTGATTGTCCGCATGATCGTGCTGACACCGATCTATTTCATTCTGCCGCGCAAGATCGCCTTCGAAATCCCCAAGAACTGGGCGCGGTCCAACCATTGGCTGATGAAAACCATCGTCGGCACCACCTTCGAGATCGAGGGGCTGGAGAACATCCCGGAAACCGGCTGCATCTTCGCGCCCAAACATCAATCCTTCTGGGATACTTACGCACTGCTGCCCAATCTGCCGGACCCCGTCTACATTCTGAAACGGGAATTGATGTGGATTCCGCTATTCGGCTGGTATGTGATGAAACAGCGGATGATCCCGGTCAACCGCGCCGCGCGCGGCAAGGTCATGCTGAAGGTGATGGAGCGGGCGAAAGAGGAAATGGCGGCGGGTCGCGAACTCATCATCTATCCCGAAGGCACACGCCGCCCGCCCGGCGCCGAGCCAGAGTACCGTTACGGTATCGCCCGGCTTTACCGTGATCTGCAGGTGCCGGTCATTCCCGTCGCCATGCATCCCGGCCTCTTCTGGCCACGCCGTTCGACAATGCGTTATCCCGGCCATTTCAAGGTGCGTATCCTGCCGGCCATCGAGCCGGGGCTGGATCCCGATGTGTTTTTCAAGCGATTGATCGACGTCACGGAAAAGGCGAGCGACGAGTTGCTGCTGGAAACCGCGCGCAACAATCCGCACTTGCCGTTGCCGCCAACCGCCATCAAGCGGATCGCCGAACTTCAAGGCACGGGCACGCCCTCCGCCGGCTGAACCACGAACGTGCCGACATTGGCGGCAATGCTTTCCAGCAGAGAGTCGCGAATGCCCATATCCTGTAGATGCTGCACGGTATTGAAAACGTAATCCGTGTTCGGGCCGGACCGACCCGAGGCAGTCGCGACGATGCTGGCCGCCTCGGCCACAGCAAGACCGCCGATATATTGCTCATGCGCGGGGTCGGCCACATAGGTTACGGCGCTGCCGCGCCTGCCGTCGGCAAATGCAATGGCAACCACCCGTTCCTTGTAGACATTCGTCACCAGTTCGCGCTCGCGCAGATAAGCCATGACGGAATCCTGATCCTTGCCCTGCACGCGAAATGCAACACCGAGGCAGGAGCCGCCGCGCTCCAGACCCAGCACAAGACCGGGCTTTTCCTCCGTGCCACGATAAACGCTGGAACTGATGCAAAGGGAGCGGCGATAGCCATGCAGCCGCGCCTGCTGCCTTTCCTCAAAAGCAAAGCCGGGGTTCCACATCAACGAACCGTAGCCAAAGACCCAAAAATCGTCCATATCCCAAGCCAAATCAAAATTCCCTGAAGTCTGTTCATCGGAGATCAATATGGCAGCGTCAAGCCAATCCGGCACCGCCAAAAAATTCCTCTGGCTTGCCATCGCCGTCGCGGTGGTCATCGGACTTTATACGGCCGGGTGGTTTTATGCCGCCGACAGGCTAAAGCAGACGGTGCTGAACGTCATTGCTCCCTCACAGGCGAGGAATCTCAGCGCCGAATGCGGCGATATCGCCTTCCGGGGTTATCCTTTCCGCATCGGCCTCTTCTGCTCAAAGGTGACCGTGGACGACAGCGGGAACGGCGTTTCCGCGTCTTTCGGCGAGCTTCGCTCGGCAGCACAGGTCTATAATCCCGGCCACATCGTCTGGGAACTCGATTCGCCCGCAGAAATCCGCTCCGCCCATGGCCTGACCGTTTCAGCCTCCTGGCAGAACATGCAGTCGAGCGTCGTCACCAAGCTGAAGGGCATCGACCGCAGCTCGCTCATCATCGACGGGCTGAAGGCGCAGGCGGTTTCCTCCGTCACCGGCCAGACGATCGACTTCGATGCCGTCAAGACGGAGATGCACCTGCGCCAGAACGGGGCCGATCTTGACGGCGCAATCACGCTGACCGACTCGGCCACCGTCATCAAGGACTGGCCGCAGGTTCTTCCCCGCCTCGACGCCATCGTCGATGTGACGCTCGCGGGTAAGGCGGGCATGGTGGACGGCAGCGACACGTCAGGCCTTTACGGCACAAGCGGCGAGCTTCGCCGACTGGTGGCCGATATTGGCGACGGCCGCACCATGCGCATCAGCGGCCCCTTCTCGTTTGACAATGAGGGCTATCTCTCCGGCCAGTTCAAGCTGGAGATCGAAAAGCTCGGCGCTTGGTCGGACAATGCCAAACAGGCTTTTCCACAGCTGCAATCCACCATCGATACGGCCCGCAAGCTGCTCGGCGCGCTCGCCGGCGGCGGAGACAGGGCATCCGTCGATCTCGTGGTGGATCGCGGCCGCGCCACTGTCAGCGGCTTCATTCCGCTGGGCAAGATTCCGCCGATTTAACAGAGAGCTTTTGTAAAAAACACCTCAGCGGCATCCTGAATTTTTGGAAGGTTCAGGATGCCAGCTTCTTTGTATCCATTGCGACGATGCCACGTCTGCGGTTCCTGCTCGTCCTGCTGGCTGGAGGTCATCACCAGTGAGGCACCCTGCTCACGCATCAGGGTTTCCCAAAAAACTGTAAGCGTTGCACCGACGCCATGCCCGCGAAACTCGGGAATGACGCGGATCATGTCCATGTAAGGAATCTTGCCCCAGAACATCGAGAACCGCAGAAAACCGACTAGAATCGTATCTTCTTTCGCGACGAGATATTCGCGGTGTCCGACGCAACGCCGCAACCAATCCTCACCGATCCATTTGTCTTCGCGCAGCAGCCATTCGATATCGTCATCCGTCGCCGCCGATATCAGTATCATGCCAGCGCCCTACTTCTTCTGATCCAGCGCGTGGCGGCCGAAGTCAGGCGCGTCAACATCCTGACCAGCCTGCACGATAGAGCGGCGGATGGCGCGGGTGCGGGAAAACAGCTCAAACAGCTTGTCGCCCTCGCCCCAGCGGATCGCCCTTTGCAGCGACGCAAGGTCTTCGGAAAACCGTGCGAGCATTTCAAGGATGGCATCCTTGTTGTGCAGGCAGACGTCACGCCACATGGTCGGATCGGAAGCGGCGAGACGGGTGAAATCGCGGAAACCGGAGGCGGAATATTTGATGACTTCCGATTCGGTCACCGTCTCCAGATCATCCGCCGTGCCGACGATATTGTAGGCGATGATATGCGGCAAATGCGAGACGATCGCCAAAACCTTGTCGTGATGCTCGGCATCCATTTCATCGACGCGGGAACCGAGCGCCCGCCAGAAATCCTTCAGCTTTTCCAGCGCCTTGGCATCCGTGCCCGGCAGCGGCGTGAAGATGCACCAGCGCTCACGGAAGAGACCGGCGAAACCAGCATCCGGGCCGGATTTTTCCGTACCCGCCAGCGGGTGTCCGGGAATGAAATGCACATTGTCGGGCATATGCGGGGCCATCTGGGCGATGACCGAAGCCTTGGTGGAGCCGACATCGGTCACGATGGCGCCCGGCTTCAGATGCGGCGCGATCTGCTGCGCCACGCTTTCCGAAGCACCGACCGGCACCGAGACGATGACGAGATCGGCATCCTTCACCGCCTCCGCCGCCGAGACGGTATAATCCGTGCCAAGCGCCAGCTCCTCCGCCCGTTTCAGCGTGTCTTCGCTGCGGGTGGAAATTGTCACATGGCGGGCAAGACCCAGTTCCCTGATATCGCGGGCAATAGACGAGCCGATCAGGCCGATGCCGATCAGCGCGATGCGTTCAAACATGATCTCGCCCATCACGCCTGCCCCATAAACTCGGTGAGAGCAGCGATGACGCCGAGATTGGCCTCTTCCGAGCCGACCGTCATTCTCAGCGCATTCGGGAAGCCGTAACCACGCACCGCGCGCAGAATGTAACCGCGGCGGCTCAGGAACTCATCCGCATCCGTTGCCCGCTTGCCATCCTGATCCGGGAAATGGATGAGAATGAAGTTGGTGACCGAAGGCGTGACGGTGAGGCCGAGACCGGTGAAGGTAGTGACCAGCTTTTCCATCCACAGGGCATTATGCGCCACGGCCTTTTCAACGAAGGCCTGATCGCGGATTGCAGCGGCACCGGCAGCGATGGCCGGCGCGCTCATGTTGAACGGGCCTCGAACGCGGTTCAGCGCATCGATGACGGCGGCCGGACCATACATCCAGCCGACACGCAGCGCGGCCAGACCGTAAACCTTGGAGAAGGTGCGGGTCATCACCACGTTTCGGTTGCCGGAAACCAGCTCCAGCCCGGCTTCGTAATCATTTTTGCGCACATATTCGGCGTAAGCAGCATCCAGCACCAGCACGACATGTTTCGGCAGGCCGGACTGAAGACGACGGATTTCCGCAACCGGAACATAGGTGCCGGTAGGGTTGCCCGGATTGGCGACGAAAACCATCTTGGTCTTCGGCGTCACGGCGGCGAGGATCGCATCCACATCCACCGCGCAATCCTTTTCCTTCACCGTCATCGGGGTCGCGCCCGCACCCATGATCTGGATCTTGTAGACGAGGAAACCATGCTCGGTGATGATCGCCTCATCTCCGGCACCCAGATAGACATGGCACAGCAGGCCGAGCAGCTCGTCCGAACCGTTGCCGCACAGGATATTCGCGATGTTGAGACCATGCACATCGGCAATCGCCTGACGCAGCGCGATAGCCTGACCGTCCGGATAGATTTCCAGATGGCTGGCGGCTGTACCGAAGGCCTCGATCGCCTTCGGGCTTGGCCCAAGCGGCGTTTCATTGGAGGAGAGCTTATAAACCTTCGCAACGCCGTCCACATGTTCCTTGCCGGGAACATAAGCGGCGATATCCAGAATACCCGGACGCGGAACAGGTTGGTTAAGCTCTGCACTCATTTGATCGACCTTTGGAAAAACGCCGGAGAACCCGGCAAAAGCAATGCCGGAGGCATTAGACCGGAATGGCCGTTTTGTCGAGGGTCAGCGCGGCTTTACTTGGCTTGCGGCAGTGCGGGTGGTGGGCACCCCCTGCGGGGCGAGAACCGGCACAAAAACCCGGCGCGAGGCGCGCTGGGTGACGGGCAGTCCTTGGTAGAGACGTTTCTGGGCTTCCACCACGATGACGCCGGAAAAAAGCGGCCACAGCCGGCGGCCGGTATGTTCGAGATAACGGCGGAATTTCAGCACCGGCCGGCTGGTGGTGGGCGGGAAGAACAGCGCCTCTGCGGTGGCTCCCGGCGTGAAATTGGTTTCGCGCAAAAGCGCCGTCAACTGCCCGCGCGAATAGGGTCGGCCAGAACCGAAAGGCGTATGTTCCATGCGTGCCCAGACGCCGCGTCGGTTCGGCACCACAATCACCAGACGGCCGCCCGGCGCCAGCACCCGCCAGAGTTCTTTCAGCGTTTCCCGCGGGTTTTCGGCAAATTCCAGCGCATGCACCATCAGAACCCGGTCTATCGACGAATCGGGAAGCGGCAGTTCCTCGTCGAACACCAGCGCCGTTGAAGACAGCTCGCCAGCCGGCCAGTTCACCGCCCCCTGCCCCGCCGGCATGAAGGCGAAAGTGCGCTCCGTATCATGGCGGAACCGCTCCAGAAACGGCACGGCATAACCGAGGCCCACCAGCCGCTCCTCCGGCAAGGGCGGCCACAGCGTCGATAGCGCCATGGTGATCGCCTGCTCGGCCGAACGGCCAAGCGGAGAATGATAGAATTCGCGCAGATCGACGATATCGGTATTCATGGGCGAGAATGTAGCATCAGGTGGTTGGACTTCAAGGCGTCTGCCCCTACATTGGACGTCAGTTGGGAAAGTCAGGCGGGCGAATGCGCCGGTTTTGGCCGGCAAACGGAGAGGATACGATGAAACCTTTGGAAATAGACGTCTTTCTTTGCCGCAGCGATAATTTCGGAGTGCTCCTGCATGATCCCGAAAGCGGGGCGACGGCCACCATCGACGCACCGGAAGAAGGACCGATCCTGCGCGCGCTCGACGGCCACGGCTGGAAACTGACCCATATCTTCACCACCCATCACCATCAGGACCATGTGGAAGCCAATCTGGCGCTGAAGGACAAGTTCCGCTGCGAGGTATACGGCCCCTATGACGAGGCGATTGCGATCCCCGGCCTCGATCGCTCGCAGGCAGATGGTGACGAGTTCGAATTTGCCGGACGCCGCGTTCAGGTCATCGCCACACCCGGCCACACGGCGGGTCATATCTGTTATTATCTGCCGGACGACGGCCTGTTGTTTGCCGCCGATACGCTGTTTGCCATGGGTTGCGGTCGCCTGTTCGAACGCCCGGCGACGGACATGTGGCACTCCTTCCAGAAGCTGATGGCCCTGCCGGATGAGACGCGGGTCTATTTCGGCCACGAATATACGCTTTCGAATGCCCGTTTTGCACTGACCGTCGACCCTGATAATGCCGTGTTGAGCGAGCGCGCGGCGCGTGTCGAGACGGCGCGGAAGGCCAATGAGTTTACCATTCCCACCACCATCGGGCTCGAAAAGCAGACAAATCCCTATATGCGCGTGGCGGATGCTGGCATTCGCAGACATCTCGGTCTTGAAGGGGCCGCCGATGCCGACGTCTTTGCGGAAATCCGCACGCGCAAGGACAATTTCTGATGGGCGTCGATCTGTCTGCGGAAGCGATCATTCGCGAATTGGGGCTGGAACCGCATCCGGAGGGTGGTTTTTACCACCAGACTTTTCGCGACAAGGCAGGCGGCGAGCGTGGCCATTCGACGGCGATTTATTATCTGCTGGAAAAGGGCGTGCGCTCGCACTGGCATCGGGTCACCGACGCGGTTGAGGTCTGGCACTATTATGCCGGCACGCCGATCGCGCTGCATCTTTCGCAAGACGGGCGGGAGGTGCAGACCTTCACGCTCGGCCCCGCCATTCTCGAAGGCGAGCGTCCGCAGGTGATCGTGCCGGCTAATTGCTGGCAATCGGCGGAAAGCCTCGGCGATTTCACCCTTGTCGGCTGCACGGTCTCACCGGGATTCGCCTTCTCAAGCTTCATTATGGCCGAGCCCGGCTGGTCGCCTGGGAATCCCCTATAACCCGCAACGACGGCCTATAGAGTGAGCGGTTGCCGCTTGCTTCTTCTCCCCACCGGGGAGAAGGGCGCGGCAGCGGGATGAGGGGCGCCGCCAGAGATATTCGGAGAGGGTACCCCCTCATCCGACCCTTCGGGCCACCTTCGGGCGTCAGCCATCCCGACATGAGCCGTAATCAGCCGCCGTATTTCGTGGCCGTAATATACACCTGACCCACCCGCGTCGGAATGATCGCATAAACCGGCGCATAGACATCCATATTGTTTGACTTGGCGAACCAAATCTCCATCGAGATGGATTTCAGATATTCTATATCCTTGCGCCCCTGCCGGTAGCCCGACTTCGGCACATAACGCGCCTTGCAGACGATGGCGTCACCGTTAAAGCCGTTGGTCTTGAACGGCTTGGTGCCACTGGAGCTCAAAACGAGGTCGAGTCGCGATTCGCCATCATAGATCGGCAGGCGCGTTGGGCAGATGCGGCCGCCTGAGGGTATGATGAGACCGGAAATCGGATCGAGAACCGAGCGCAGGTCGCGGTCCTTCACATCCACCCAATTGTCCGGTCGGGCCTTGGGTTCAGGTTTCACCGTCGTCGATGTGACATTGCCGTTGCGGTAGACGACGTCATAGGTGCGTACCCGCTTGCCATCCTTATAGACCAGCGAATATTCGTTCGCCTGCAGCCGGTGGCCACGCTTGGCCCCGGAAACCGTTGTCTTGCCGGAAATGTCCTTGAGGATGCTGGCGAGGCCAGCGGCGCTGAAGGAACCGGAGATCGAATAATTCGGTCCGTCCATGCGAGTCGAAAAACTTGCCCGCGCAATCGGCAAAATGCCCAGATTGATGCTGTATTCGCTTGTGTGGCGTGCTTCGGCGGCGAGCGAGGGGGAGACGCCCGCAAACGCCATCGTCACGGCCATAAAAATGCTTTTTCCTCTGGCAATCATTTCGATATCACCTTAAAAGAGGCGCGGAAGCGGCCTTATCGGGCGATGATATACGCTGACTTGTGGCAATAAAAAAGCGGATGCCGGTTGAAAACGCCGGAATTTCCTTTCATTTGATCGCGAGCGGCTTGACTGTTAAGTCTCGTCTGACTATAGAACCGCAACTTTCCAATCATGGCCAGTTGGATTGCCACCCCGGTTTTGCCGGTGGCGAGCCAGTGGTGAAACAGACGAAACGAAATAGGTGTACCCATGTCCCGTGTATGCGAATTGACCGGCAAGGGCGTCCAGACGGGCAACAACGTCAGCCACGCCAACAACAAGACCAAGCGCCGGTTCCTTCCGAACCTCTGCCAGGTTACGTTGATCTCCGATGCTCTCGGCCAGCGTTTCCGCCTGCGTGTTTCCGCAGCCGCTCTGCGCTCCGTTGAACACCGTGGCGGCCTCGATGCTTTCCTTCTGAAGTCCGGCGAAAACGAACTGAGCATGCGCGCTCGTCTCCTGCGCCGCCAGATCGCCAAGAAGACGGCTGAAGCTGCTTAATAGCGGTTTCGACATCATCGATATTCAGAGGGCTTGAATGGCTTTTGCCGCTCAAGCCTTTTGTTTTATTTCAGCTCAGCTCCAACTGGTGGCATCACCCAGGATAAAAAAATGCTGACCCTGCGCTATACGCTGATCTACGTTCTCCTGATGACACTCGTGGTCGTCGCTTCCAATATTCTGGTTCAGTATCCGCTCTCCGGATCGCTGCTCGGCGTCAATCTCGGCGATCTGTTGACCTGGGGTGCCTTTACCTATCCGGTCGCCTTCCTCGTCACTGACCTGACAAACCGCCAGTTTGGGCCCTCCATTGCGCGCCGCGTCGTGCTGGCCGGCTTTGTCGTTGGGGTAACGTTGTCCTTCTGGACATCCATCCCGCGCATCGCGGTCGCTTCCGGCACCGCCTATCTCATCGGCCAGCTGCTCGATATTTCTGTCTTCAACCGCCTGCGCCGCCAGCGCTGGTGGCACGCGCCGCTTGCCGGCTCGATGCTGGGTTCCGTGCTGGATACGGCGCTGTTCTTCTCCATCGCCTTTGCCGCGAGTTTTGCTTTTGTCGGCCCCAATGATGCCTTCGCCATTGAAAATGCGCCTATCCTTGGCGTCTTCACTCTCGAAGCGCCGCGCTGGATCTCCTGGGCGCTGGGCGATCTTTCGGTGAAAATCCTCGTCGGCCTCGTCATGCTTCTGCCTTACGGCGCGCTGATGAACACGCTGAAGCCCATGCCGGGCGCGGTCAAATCGAGCTGACATTATCCGCCAGCCGCATTTGAAGCTGTGCAGGCGTGCATCAAATCACGCTTGCAAACCCACAGGTGGCGTTGCAATCTGCCGCCCGTGACAAAGCACGGAGGCGGATCGGCATGCAGATCAAGGACGTTATCGACATTGTGGATGCAACGAGCGCCACGCTCTCGGGCTCCAGCTTTGATGACGTCAATCTGTCGGGAACGGTCTTCAACAATGTCAATCTGGCCGGCACACGCTTCAACGACATCAACTTTTCCGGTGCGTCATTTACGGACAGCAACATGTCCGGCTGGTCAATCGATGACGTCAATTTTACCGGATTGAAGCTGAGCAACACGAACCTGTCCGGCGCGCAGATAATGGCATGTCGAATGACCGGCATGAAGATCGACGGCATTCCGGTCGAGGATCTCCTCGCTGCTTACAAGGCGGCACAGGAGCGGGCCTGATATTCAATCCACCAGCTTGAATTCCAGCATCAGATTGCGCTGAAGAAACGAGTGGTTGTCATCGGACACGATGATGAGGCGCGTCGAGCCATCCGGCCCCTTCACCACATCCATGCCCTCCATATTGTCGATCTGGTAGGCCATGCCCGCTTCCATCAGGATCTCACCATCTACCACCGCGCCCGGACGGATATCGGCGCCGCGGATACGGCGGATGCGCATGCCGACGCCCTCGGCGAAATTGAACCGGCGTTCCAGAAGCAGCAGGTCGCCATTGGGCAGGAACGCACCGTCCGTCACGTCGAATGAGGGATGATGCGTAACGGCAAATGTGCCCTTGCGCGGGCCCTCCAGAATGGCGGCAAGAAGATTACCGTCCGTATCGATGCTTTTTTCAGCCACCACGACCAGAGCGCCGGCAAGCGGCGAATCGGCCGGCGATACTGCGAGAGCCTCCATGCCGCCATTATGGCGCAGCTCGTTACTGGGAATGAGATATGGCAGGCGGTCGAGCGGCTTTGAGGTAGCAAAACCCGGATCGGGATAGATATCGATCCTGTGGCGCTGCTCGTAGCTGACGAACACCTTGCCGTCGCGCAGCGCCAGCCCTTCCGCATCCATTTCCATCTTGCGCGGCGGTTCGCGGCCGCTCATGTCCAGCATGGGGGTGATGCGGACATCGGCAAGCCCGGACAGCGCGCCAGCAGCACCACGCGTGATCCTGCCCGTCAACCAATGGCCGGTATCCAGCACCGCCACGAAATCCTCGCCATTGGGGCGGAAACGGATGGAGGATATCGCCCCGAACAGCTTTTCCGGCGCGCTCATCACCATGCCGCCGATAAATTCCAGCTTGCCGAAACGTTTTTCGCTGGTGCCGACTTCGAAAGAGGAGAGCAGACGCACGCCTACCGGCACATCGATGGTGGAAGCACCGATGGAAACCGGACATAGCGATATGGCCGCCAGAATGGCGGCCATCGCAAGCGTTTTGCAGGCGGAAGAAGCCCGGCCCCGCTTATCCCGCACGGCGAACCCTGCGGGACGAACCGGAGGCGCTGCTCGTATCCTCGAAGAGCGCTGCGAGCTGCTCGGTCATCGCGCCTGCAAGCTCATCCGCATCCACGATGGTCACGGCACGGCGGTAATAACGGGTCACGTCATGGCCGATGCCGATTGCCAGCAGTTCCACCGGCGAGCGCGTTTCGATCTGCTCGATGACCGCACGCAGGTGTCGCTCCAGATAGTTGCCCGGATTGACCGACAGGGTCGAATCATCCACTGGCGCACCGTCGGAGATCATCATCATGATCTTGCGCTGCTCGGGGCGGCCGATCAGGCGGTTATGCGCCCACATCAGCGCTTCACCGTCGATATTTTCCTTCAGAAGGCCTTCACGCATCATCAGGCCGAGATTGCGCCGTGCGCGCCGCCACGGGGCATCCGCGGACTTGTAGACGATGTGGCGCAGATCATTGAGGCGACCCGGCGAAGCGGGCTTGCCATTGGCCAGCCACTGTTCGCGCGACTGCCCACCTTTCCACGCCTTGGTGGTGAAGCCCAGAATTTCGACCTTGACGCCCGAGCGCTCCAGCGTACGTGCCAGAATGTCGGCGCAGGTGGCTGCAACCGTGATCGGACGACCGCGCATAGAGCCGGAATTGTCGATGACGAGCGAAACGACGGTATCGCGGAATTTGGTGTCGCGTTCCTTCTTGAAGGAGAGCGGCTGCATGGGATCGATGATGAGCCTGACCAGACGGGCCGGATCGAGATAACCCTCTTCCAGATCGAAATCCCAGGAACGGTTCTGCTGCGCCATCAGGCGGCGCTGCAGCCGGTTCGCCAGCCGTCCCACCGCACCCTGAAGATGGGCGAGCTGCTTGTCGAGAAAAGCGCGCAGCCGGTCAAGCTCGGCCTCGTCACACAGTTCCTCGGCGCGGATTTCCTCGTCGAATTCCTCGGTAAAGATGCGGTAGTCGACCTTCTCGTTGAAATCATCGAAAGGGCTGTTGGGGCGGCGGGTCTCGCCGGGCGTTTCGGAATCCTCGTCGAGATCGTCGGACATTTCTTCGTCCGACATCTCGGCACCGTCCATCTCGCCTTCTTCCATTTCCTCCTGCGAGGCCTCGTTTTCATCGGCGGGCGTCGCATCGGAGCCGGCCTCTTCCTCGACCTGCTCTTCCTCGGTCTCGTTGGTGCGCGGCTGATCCTCGTTGGATTCCGCTTCCTGGCTTTCCGGCTCGTTATCCTCGTCGCCGAAATCTTCCGCCATCTGCATGGAGGTCAACATCTTGCGCACCAGCCGCGAAAACGCCTTCTGGTCGGTAATGACGCGGGAAAGATCGTTGAGGTCGCCTGCGGCCTTGTCTTCGATGAAGTCGCGCCAGAGATCGAGAACCTTGCCGGCGCTCGCCGGCGGCTTTTCGCCGGTCAGTTTCTCGCGCACCAGAAGTGCCACAGCCTCGGCTAGCGGTGCATCATCCTTATTGTTGATGCCGGAAAAATTGGCCTTGGCGTATTTTTCCGTATTCATGGCCTTGATATTGGAGGCCATGCCCGGCATGCGCAGCGCGCCGATGGATTCCACCCGCGCCTGTTCGACGGCATCAAAAACCAACTGCGCTTCGGCGCCCTGCGGTGACATCGCCGCATGGGTATCCGCATCATGGCAGGCGAGACGCAGCGCCATGGAATCACCGAGACCACGCGTGATGGCGATCTCCTGCGCCGTGGGTTTCTTGGAGATTTCCGGCAGGCGCATGCGCTCACCGGCAAGGCCTGGCCGCTCATTGGCGAAGACGACCTCAACCTCGGCGTCACCGGCAACGGATCGCACGCACCCGGCAATCGCCTGACGCAACGGCTCCGTATCAACCGCCGTACCCGGTTTCGCTCTGGAATTGTCGCCGCGCCCTGCCATAGTCTTTCCTGTCAGTTGCCGACGCCTGCGGCCCACCCATCAGAGGATGCGCAGCCGCCGGCGTCTTCAAGTCATCGGTGATCTTCTCCGGAAAACCGGGGACGATCAGGCGCTGAGAACGATGTTCGCGGCGCTTTCTTTGAGCTCAACGCCGAAAGCGCGCTGATACTGCTCGGCTACCAGGGTACGCTCAAGCTCGTCGCACTTGTTGAGGAAGGTCACGCGGAAGGCAAAGGCGAGATCGCCGAAAATTTCCGCATTTTCCGCCCAGGTGATGACGGTACGCGGGCTCATGACCGTGGAAAGGTCACCATTGACGAAGGCCGAACGGGTAAGGTCTGCCACGCGCACCATCTTGGAGACGGTTTCGCGGCCCTTCGGATTGTCGAGGCTCTTCACCTTGGCGGCGATGATGTTCACTTCCTGCTCGTGCGGCAGGTAGTTCAGCGTGGTGACGATGGACCAGCGGTCCATCTGCGCCTGATTGATCTGCTGGGTGCCGTGGTAGAGGCCGGTCGTATCACCGAGGCCAACCGTGTTGGCCGTTGCGAAAATGCGGAAAGCCGGGTGAGGACGGATGACACGGCTCTGGTCGAGCAGGGTCAGGCGGCCGGAGGATTCCAGCACGCGCTGGATAACGAACATCACGTCCGGGCGGCCGGCATCATATTCGTCGAAGACCAGCGCGACATTGTGCTGATAGGCCCAGGGGAGAATGCCGTCCTTGAATTCGGTAACCTGCTTGCCGTCCTTCAGGACGATGGCGTCCTTGCCGACGAGATCGATACGGCTGACATGGCTGTCGAGGTTGACGCGCACGCAGGGCCAGTTCAGGCGGGCAGCCACCTGCTCGATATGGGTGGACTTGCCGGTGCCGTGGAAACCGGAAACCATGACACGTCGGTTGTGAGCAAAACCGGCAAGGATCGCAAGCGTCGTGTCGCGGTCGAAAAGATAGTCGGGATCGAGGTCAGGCACATAGGCGTCGCCCTGGGAATAGGCGGGAACCCGCAGATCCGTATCAATGCCGAAAACCTCCCGCACGGACACCGTCGTGTCGGGCAGGTTGGAAATATCAAGGTCGATTTTGCTCATCACGTCTCCAAGGCGGGCGGCAGCCACCCGGCCACATCATCAATCAGGCGGTAAACACGTAAGTTGGCTTAGCAGAAACCTGACTGCTTTAACAATTGATATGCTTGAACAACAGCCCGAAAACGTTCTTCCGAACCACGATCGCCACCATTAGCATCAGGATGGTGCTTTTTGACAAGCTCCTTATAGCGCCTTTTTATCTCTTCCTGCTTCGCATTGGCAGAAAGACCCAGCGTATCGAAGGCTTTTGCCTCCAGCGTCTTCAGCTTGCGGTCCTGCTGCATGCGCTGTCCACCGGCCTTTGCGCCGCCCGCAAAACCGCCGGCGAAGCCGAAGGGATCGCGAATGCGGGCATTGCCGCTCGCGGCGCCGGATCGAAGTGTCGAATGCAAAGGGCTGTCGCGCGCCGTCTTGTTGACGCCCACCGTCCAGGTCGGACGATGACCGGTGATCGCCTCCTTCTGGTAACGGGCGATTTCGCCGTCCGACAGGCCGGAGAAGTAGTTATAGCCCTTGTTGTATTCCTTCACATGCTCAAAACAGAACAGGAAGAATTGCCCCTCGGCATTGCGGCCGACAGGTGCGCGGTGAACGCCCGGTTTATCGCATCCGTCCCACTGGCAGGTAGGAGCCTGAACCTCAGGTTCCCGCTCCCTTTTCCGGCGCGTGCGGATGCGGTCGAAATATTTCGAATCCAGTTTCATGATGCCCTGATTATGGAGTGCGAAAAGCCGCACAACAAGAATTGACAAAGCGGAATGTTGCTGGCTTTTAGGTAACCCCCTTCAAGACCAGCCAACAGGAATGGAGCCCTTCGCATGTCCCTGCGAGAACGTATAGAAACGAAGCTCCGTGAGAGCTTTTCACCAGAGCGCCTGAAAGTCGTCGATGAAAGCCAGATGCATGCGGGCCACCAGCCGGATATAACCGGTACGGGCGAGACACATATGCGTGTTCAGATAGTGTCGGAAAGCTTCTCCGGCAAGTCTCGCGTCGAACGCCACCGGGCGATCAATGCTGTTTTGAAGCCGGAACTCGACGCGGGGCTGCATGCGCTCGCGATCGAGGTGGCGGCACCGGGGGAAGCGGTGCGGTTTTAGATTAACGCTGTCATCCGGGCCGAGAGCAAGCCCCCTCATCCGGCCCTTCGGGCCACCTTCTCCCCCTCGGGGAGAAGAAACCAGGCGGCAGCGCTTTGCTCAAAGCTAGGCCGCATGGCATTGCCATTGCGGCTTGTTCTTCTCCCCGCCGGGGAGAAGTGCCGTAGCGAAGCGAGGCGATGAGGGGGTACCCTCACCGTTTCTCACCATAAATCACGTAACCCGGATGCTTCTCCGACAGGAAGGATTGCACCTCCGACGACGCCACATCATCAGCCACGAAAGACTGGCCGATGCCGTGGGTGAGGATGAAGGTGAGCTTGCCGCCCTTGACCTTCTTGTCCTGCGCGATCGCCGTCATCAGCGTCTCGACCGGCGGCAACTCACCGGGAATGTCATTCATCGTTGTGGGCAGTCCAACCGCCTTCAGGTGCGCCTCGACACGGGCCGCATCGTCAGGGCTTGCGAGGTTGAGACGGGCTGAGAACTGGTGCGCCAGCACCATGCCGATCGCCACACCTTCACCGTGCACCAGCCGCTTGCTGTCGTAATTGGTCGCCGCCTCCAGCGCGTGGCCGAATGTATGGCCGAGATTGAGGAGCGCGCGCACGCCGTTTTCCTTCTCGTCGGCCACAACAACATCGGCTTTCGCCTGGCAGCTGGTCGCAATCGCCTGGATGCGGGCGGGGCCGCCGGTGCGAATTTCATCCCAGTTCTTTTCGAGCCAGAAGAAGAAATCCGGCTTGTCGATCAGGCCGTATTTCACCACTTCGGCATAACCGGCGCGGAATTCGCGCGGGCTCAGCGTATCGAGCACAGCCGTGTCCGCCAGCACCAGATCCGGCTGGTGGAAAACACCGACAAGGTTCTTGCCATGACGGCTATTGATGCCGGTCTTGCCCCCCACCGAGGAATCGACCTGCGCCAGAAGCGAGGTCGGTATCTGCACAAAACGCACGCCACGGCGCACGATGCCGGCGGCAAAACCCGCGAGATCACCGATCACGCCGCCACCGAGTGCGATAACCGCATCGTTGCGTTCCACACGTGCGGAGAGAACCGCATCGCAGACGGTGACCAGATGTTCGAAGCTCTTGGTTTTTTCACCAGCCGGCAGGGTCAGCGACACCGCCTCGATACCGTCCGTCTGCAGGCCATCCATCAGGCCTTCGAGGTAAAGCGGCGCCACATGCTCATCGGTGATGATCGCCGCTCTCCTGCCCTTCAGCCGCGCCGAAATCTCACCGCCCGCCCTGCCGATCAGTCCCGGCCCGATCAGAATATCATAGGCGCGCTCGCCGAGCGGCACATGGACAAGGCGTTCGTCGGCGTGGATTTCGGAAGGCGTCATGATGGTCAGTCTTTCTGTTCGATGCCGGCGATGGCGGCCAGCACTTCAGTCACGATGATTTCCTTGCGGACATCACGGGATTCGATGGTGAGATCAGCTCCGGCATAGATCGGGTAACGTTTCTCCATCAGCGCCGCCAATGTGGCCTTGGGATTTTCGGTCTTGAGAAGCGGACGATGATCGCGCTTGTTGACCCTTTCCCACAAAACCTCGAGATCGGCTTTAAGCCACAGCGAGATGCTGCCCCGCGTGATGTGACGTCTGGTATTGTCGTTGATGAAGGCTCCACCACCGGTGGAGATAACCTTGGGACCGCCGCGCAAAAGCCGCTTGATGACCCGTGTTTCCAGCGCCCGGAACTCTTCCTCACCATAGGTGGCGAAAAGCTCTGATATCGTCATGCGCGAGACACGCTCGATTTCCACATCCGTATCGATGAATTGGACTTTAAGCTGCTGGGCAACCATTCGGCCTATCGCGGACTTTCCAGCCCCCATCAGCCCGACAAAGACGATGTTGCGCCGTCCGAGCTTTGCCCGCGCTTGTTCCCCGAGTGTGGCCGGGACGGATAAATTCGTTTCATTCATAAATTTGAAAGCCCGTTTGGCATGGATATCTGCAAATGTTTACGAAGCGTCAAGCCAAATTGCTGACTGAATGGCGTTGAATCACAATCATCGCCGCATGCGGCACGGGGCGAAAGCCGGCTTTTTGATCTTGCCGCCGCTTTCGCCGCACCGCATATAAGTTCGACCGCCACCTTCACGGAGCCGCCATGCCCACCCTCTTCCGCTTCACGATGATACTGGCGACCATCGCGGGGCTGATCTATGGCGGCATGGTGCTGCTTGTCATGGTCGTCAAACCGCGCGACCGCGAGGTGACGGTGCGCATTCCGTCCGAACGTCTGAACCCACCGGCGGCAGAACCGGCAAGGCGCACTCCATGAGCGGACTAGCGGCAGGGCGTGACGGCGCACGGCTCGAAAGTTTTCTGGAGATGATGAGCGCCGAAAGAGGTGCTGCCGCCAACACGCTTTCCTCTTACGAACACGACCTTTCGGATCTGCGCGAATTTCTGGCCGGCCGAGGTCAGTCTTTGACCGAGGCCGCCACGCCAGACCTGTCCGCCTATCTCACTCATCTTTCCACGCAAGGCTTTGCCGCCACCTCGCAGGCTCGACGCTTGTCCTCGATGCGGCAGTTCTATCGCTTCCTCTATTCGGAGGGGCTGCGCGGCGACGATCCGACCGGCATCATTGACGCCCCCAAAAAGGGTCTCAGCCTGCCGAAGACCATGAGTGTTGCCGATGTGACGGGACTTCTCCGCATCGCAGCAGAGGAAGCAGCCACCGTCGGTCCCGGCCAGCTTGCCCGCATCCGCATGCATCTGCTGCTTGAACTGCTTTATGCCACCGGCATGCGCGTCAGCGAGCTCGTCTCCTTGCCGGTCAAGGTGCTGCGGCAGGAAGGCCGCTTCCTGATGATCCGGGGCAAGGGTAACAAGGACCGCATGGTGCTTCTGTCACGCGCCGCCATCGAGGCCATGGAAAAATACGACGCCGCCAGAAAGGCGCTCGCGCCGGAGAAAGCCAAGGCGGGGAAAAAAGCCGACACATCGGAAAGCCCGTGGCTGTTTCCTTCGAGCAGCAAGGAAGGTCATCTGCCACGGCAAGTCTTCGCCCGCGACCTCAAAGATATCGCCATTCGCGCCGGCCTCACCCCTTCGGCGGTGTCACCGCACGTCCTGCGTCATGCCTTTGCCAGCCACCTCCTGCAGAACGGCGCGGACCTGCGCGCCGTACAGGAACTGCTCGGCCATTCCGACATTTCCACGACACAAATCTATACGCATGTGCTGGAAGAACGCTTGCAAGAACTGGTACAAACACATCACCCCCTTGCCAAACAGGGCAAAAACCTTGATTAGAGCGACCGGAACCGCCGGATAATCCGGTCAAACCTTGCGCAAAACGATCGGAAACGGATCTCATGCACAATTATCTCGACTTCGAAAAACCTATCTCGGACCTTGAAGGCAAGATCATCGAGCTGAAGAAGCTTGCCGATGAAGACGAGAGCATAGACACCTCGGAGGAGATCAACCGCCTGGAATCGCGCGTCAATGATGCGATGCAGGATATCTATTCCAAGCTGAATGCCTGGCAGAAAACGCAGGTCGCGCGTCACCCGCAGCGGCCGCATTTCGTTGACTATGCCAAGGCGCTGTTCACCGATTTCACGCCGCTTGCCGGCGACCGCAAATTTTCCGAAGACGCCGCCATTCAGGCGGGCCTTGCCCGCTTCAACGGTCAGCCCGTCGCCATCATCGGCCAGGAAAAGGGTAACGACACCAAAAGCCGCCTGAAGCATAATTTCGGCAGTGCACGTCCGGAAGGTTACCGCAAGGCGATCCGCGTGCTGGAACTGGCTGACCGTTTCTCGCTGCCGGTCGTCACCCTCATCGATACCGCTGGCGCCTATCCCGGCGTTGGCGCCGAAGAACGCGGCCAGGCCGAAGCCATCGCCCGCTCGACGGAAATGTGCCTTAACGTCAAGGTGCCGATCGTATCCGTCGTCATCGGCGAAGGCGGTTCAGGCGGCGCGATCGCCATCGCCACCGGCAACCGCGTCTATATGCTTGAACATTCGATCTATTCGGTGATCTCGCCGGAAGGTGCGGCCTCCATTCTCTGGCGCGATTCGACCCGCGCCAAGGAAGCCGCAACCAACATGAAGATCACGTCCGAAGACCTGAAGTCGCTCGGCGTCATCGACGGTATCATTGCCGAACCGATCGGCGGCGCGCATCGCGACCCGGAAACCGTCATCAACGCCACCGGCGATGTGATCGCCAAGGCGCTGGCCGATCTTTCGCAGCGTTCGGGCACGCAGCTTCGCGCCGAACGCCGCCAGAAGTTCCTGGATATCGGCCGGAATCTCTAACTCCGGCCTTATTTTCCTTGAATATCGCCCCAACTCGGCCATAGTCCGGTCACATCAAAAGATGTATCGGCGGCCGCGGGGGCGGATCCGATTTGAGTTAAGAAGATGTAAACGGTTAATACCGTATTTAAAATACACACGGGACGGTGTAGAACTGCCGCCGCTTCGTGCCATCGTCTTTCGGATCAGATCATGCGTTTGACACATTTTGCACTTCTTGCCTGCACCGCGCTCGTTCTCGCCGGCTGTAACGATACGCTCGAAACCGTCGAACGCGACGTTTCCCACGTCAAGAACAAGGTTGATTACCCGCTGTCTCCGTCCATTCTGGCCGAGATCGACAAGCGGGGCATGGATCGCACCTCGCCGATCATGATCCGCATCTTCAAGGAAGAAGGCGCGCTGGAAATCTGGAAGGCCAGACGCGACAACCGTTTCGAGAAGATCGCCGGCTACGAAATTTGCGCCTGGTCCGGCAAACTCGGCCCGAAGGTGAAGGAAGGCGACCGGCAGGCGCCGGAAGGTTTCTACAACCTGACGCCCGCGCACCTTAATCCAAACTCGAAATATTACCTTGCCATCAATACCGGCTTCCCGAACCGTTACGATGCCGCCAATGGCCGCAACGGCACCAATCTGATGATCCATGGCGCCTGCTCGTCGTCCGGCTGTTATTCGATGACGGATGCGCAGATTCTTGAGATTTACGGTTTCGCCCGTGACGCCTTCAAGGGCGGCCAGAAGACCGTGCAGCTGCAGGCCTTCCCGTTCCGAATGACGGCGGAAAACATGGCCCGCCATCGCCAGAGCGAACATCTTGAATTCTGGAAGATGCTGAAGGTCGGTTACGACAATTTCGAAGTGACCAAGCGCCCGCCGGACGTAAACGTCTGCGAGAAGAAATATGTCTTCAACCAGCAGACGGAAGGCGGCACCTTCAACGGCTCCGCGCAGTGCCCGGCCATGAGCACACCGCCGGCGCTCGTCAGCGCACTTTCGAGCTACGAAAAAACCTATGATCTCGCCTATGAAAAGGCGATGAAAAAATATGACGGCATGGCCTGGTACGACCCGAGCGAAGCCGAGCGCAAGGCGCTGGTCGCCGAAAAGCGCAAGGGCCGCGAACCCGCCTATGCGCCGACCGGTTCGGCGCTGAAGGCCGGCAAGCTGATGAAGGAAACGGAATATGCAGCGCTGATGGAGAAAAAGGCGCAGCAGGTGACGTCGTCTTCACCGGCCACAACTGCAACCGCCTCTTCCCTGCGCGGCCCGCGCCCTTCGGCAGCACAGCCCGCCGCTCCGCAATCGAACCCGGCACCGGCGGCCCCGACAATGGTTGCCACAGCCACCCCTTCGGCCGCCGGACAGAATGGAACCGCTGCCCAGAGCATACCGGTTCCGGCCCTGAACCCACTCGCCTATTCCGCAGCACCTGCACCGGAAGCGCCCGAGAAGAAGCCGTTCTGGAAGTTCTGGGCCAAGGAATGAGCGACACGGCCGAGATAATTTTCGATCTGAGGGGGCTTAAATGCCCCCTTCCCGTTTTGAGAAGCCGCAAGAAACTCGCGGCACTGAAAGCGGGCGATATTCTGACTATCGAGACGACCGATCCGCTGGCGGTGATCGATATTGCGCATATGTGCAATGAGGACGGGCATAACTTGCTGGAAACCACTGCGGTGGATAAGGGGCATCGGTTTCGGATTGTGAAGGGCGGGTAACCGACGTTCAATGGCGTCGGTCGTGGTTACCCCCTCTGTCCTGCCGGACATCTCCCCCTCAAGGGGGGAGATCTGCAAGAAGCTCCCCCATCACTTCATTCTCAAATGTCGAGATGGCCGAAACCTCGCCTCGATTCGATCTCCCTCCTTGTGGGGGAGATGTCCGGCAGGGCAGAGGGGGTAACCCCACCCGCCGATTTCAACGCCNAAGGGGGGGAGGTCGGGGGGGGGGGGGGGGGAACCCCCCCCCGCCGATTTCAACGCCATCACGCGATCTAAAACCGCAACCCGGAAACCGCCAGCGGATTATCCGTCATTGCCTGCCTGTCCGGCCGGTCGATACCTGGCGTACCGGTGAAGGCCGCGAACAGGTCCTTTACGAAAGCCTCCGGCAAATCCTTCGTAATCAGCACCATGCGCGTGCGCTGGTCCGACGGGTCCGGCCAGGCCGAAAGACGCTGAGGCGTGTGGAAAATGTTCTGCACCCCATGCAACACCAGCGGTCTGCCCGGATTATCAGACAGCTTGACGATGGCCTTCATGCGCAAGAGCTTTTCACCATGTGCCGAGCGCAGCAGATCCACGAACATGTCGATCGCCATCGGGTTGATCGGCTGATCGTGAATGATCGAGAAGGAACGGATAGACGCATTGTGCCGGTTCACATCGTGGTGATGGTGGTCATCGTGGTCACCATGATGGTGGTGGTGGTGGCCATGTTCATGGCCGTGATCATGCTTCGCCTCTTCACCCAGCCAGCGGCCGACATCGGCATTCTTGCTGCCGGCATCGTAAAGGCCGTTGTCGAGAAGACCCGCAGCGCTCCACTCGGTTTTGTCGCCATCCTCGATTGTCGCACGCGGATTGAGGGCCTGAAGGCGGGCCGTCAACGCGGAAATCGCCGCAGCATCGGCAAGCGCCCGCTTGGTCATCACCAGCCGGTCGGCCACAGCCGCCTGCTTCACCGCCTCTTCGTGATTGTCGAGCGTGGAGAGGCCGTTCACGGCATCCACCACCGTAATCATGCCATTGAGCACGAAATTCTGCGCGATCACCGGATTGCCCATGATCGATTGCATGACCGGGGCAGGATCGGCAAGGCCGGTCGTCTCGATCACCACCCGCTTCACCGGCTTCAGCTTGCCTGTCTGGATACCATCCATCAGTTCCGCCAACGTATCCACCAGCTCACCGCGCACCGTGCAGCAGAGGCAGCCCTCCGCCAGCTCGATAATACCCTCGCCTGCGCTTTCGACCAGCATGTGATCGATACTGACGTCGCCAAATTCATTGATGATGATCGCGGCGTCACTCATCTCGGGATCTTTGAGAAGCCGATTGAGCAGCGTCGATTTTCCGGCGCCGAGAAATCCGGTGATAATGGAAACCGGGATGCGATCGCGAGACATGCCTTGCCTGTGTGTTGATGGCGGCCCAGGCAGGTCATTGGACGACATGAAACCCGGAACCGCGCGATAAAAACAGAAATCGCCCAAGGCCTGAAGCCGCGGGCGAGACTGTAATATCATAACAGATCAGAGCTGCGAATAGCCAATCCACAAGCGTGGTCGCCCTTCGTCATTGAAGAGCGGTCAAGGCAATCAGAATGTCGGGCGTGGGATCGGGATCGGCACGTTGGCCACCTCGCCCTTGCCGGCAGCCCCCTTGGTCGTGTTGACAGCCACCGTCTCACTGCCTGGAATGAGACCGGCAAAGGAATATTCCGGTGGGCGGGTCATCTCCGTCACATAGGGCGAATGGATGACCATACGGCCGGCTTCATCGCGGCCCTCGCTACGCACCTTGGCAGCCTTCGGGTTGCAGATTTCGGCGCTGACATCGTTCACATCGCCGGTATCGCCATAAGGCGCCAGCGAAGCGAGCGAAACACCCTGACCGGAAGGCGCCGTCAGCCCCATCTGCAGCAGGTCGGCAGACTGGTCGGTTCGTCCGGCAAGGCTGTCCGCGCCCAGCACCACGGTGATGACGGAGCGGCCATTGCGCACGGCAGACGACACCTGATTGAAGCCGGAGGCACAGATGAAGCCCGTCTTCATGCCGTCAGCGCCATCGAAGCGGCCGACCAGCATGTTGAAATTGGCATAGTTCTTCTTGCCGGTGCTGACGCCTTCCAGCGAGAAATAATGGGCATATTCCGGAAACTCGCGCTTGATGATCAGCGCCAGCAGCGCCAGATCACGCGCGGTCGTATATTGCCCCTTGCCGGGCAGGCCGTTGGCGTTCACATAGCGGGTGGAGCTCATGCCCAACCGCTGCGCCTGCGCATTCATCTGCGCCACGAAATTGTCGCTGGTACCACCGATGGTCTCGGCAATCGCCACGGCTATATCATTGGCGGATTTGATCAGCAGCAGCTTCAGCGCGCTGTCCATCGTCAGCTTCTGGCCGGGCTTGAAATACATTTTAGAGGCCGGCTGGTCGGCGGCCTTCTTGCTCATCACCACTTCCGTCTGCGGGCTGAGCTTGCCGGCCTTCATCTGCGAAAAGGCGATATAGGCAGTCATCAGCTTGGTGAGCGACGCCGGATACCACTTGCGGAAGGCTTCCTGATGGGAAATCACCTTGCCGGTTTTGACATCCACCACCATTTTCGGATTGGCATTGGCCACAGGCGCCACGGCAACGAGGCCTGCGGTCATGATGGCAACGGCTGCGGAGAGCCGCCGGGCGGCGTTTGGCGATTTAACTGTCTGTGGCAAGGCTTGTCCTCGAATTCCCGTCTTCGGTCGGGGAATGGCAATATTCACCATATATGTCCTAGCAATGGCAAAGTACATTGATTACGTCAATTATGCGGCGCACTATCCACCACGGAGGATGGCTTTTACCACACGCCGCACCGATGAACCCAGGAATGAACGAATGCCGATTTTGAACAGAGCCGCCGAACTTCAACAGGAAGTCAGCGAATGGCGGCGTCACCTGCACGAAAATCCCGAGATTTTGTATGATGTCGACAACACCGCAGCCTTCGTTGCGGACAAGCTGAAATCTTTTGGCGTTGACGAAATCGTGACCGGTCTTGGCCGCACGGGTGTGGTCGGCATCATCAGGGGCAATCTTGCCGGTGGACGCACCATCGGCTTTCGCGCGGATATGGACGCCTTGCCCATTCTCGAGGAAACCGGCAAGCCCTGGGCATCGAAAACAGCGGGCGCGATGCATGCCTGCGGCCATGACGGCCACACCGCCATGCTGCTCGGCGCGGCCAAATATCTCACCGAGACCCGCAATTTCGCCGGCTCTATCGCCGTCATCTTCCAGCCCGCCGAAGAAGGTGGCGCTGGTGCACTCGCCATGGTCGAGGACGGCCTGATGGAGCGTTTCGGCATTAACGAGGTCTATGGCATGCACAATATGCCGGGAATACCGCTCGGCGCCTTCGCCATCCGCAAGGGCGGCATCATGGCGGCACCGGACAAGTTCTCCATCACCGTCAAAGGCCGGGGCGGCCATGCGGCACAGCCACACCGCACCATCGATCCCATCACCATCGGCGCACAGATCGTCGGCAATCTGCAGATGATCGCCTCGCGCAATGCCGATCCAATCCGATCCGTGGTCGTCTCCGTCACCCGCTTTCACGCCGGCTCCAGCCATAACATCATCCCCAACGAGGCATTGATCGCCGGCACGGTGCGCAGCCTGGACGAAACGGTGCGCGACCTTGCGCAGGTCCGTATCAAGCAGATGGCGGAAGGTATTGCCCTTGCCAACGGCGCGGAAGCGGAAGTCGTCTATGAGCGTTATTGCCCGGTGACCTTCAACCATTCAGACGAGACCGACCACGCCATCCGTGTGGCGCGCGATGTGGTGGGCGAACCGAATGTCGACCCCGATGTCGACCCTTCCATGGCGGGAGAGGATTTTTCCTTCATGCTGAAGGAAAGGCCGGGCGCCTTCATCTTCCTCGGCAATGGCGATTCGGCCGGGCTTCATAATCCCGGCTACGATTTCAACGACGAGGCCATCGCCTACGGCATTTCCTACTGGGTGAAGCTGGCTGAACAGCGGCTGACGAGCTGATTGCCGACTGACGCGAAGAAAGCCGGGAAGAGATCGACCGCGATGAAGAACGCGGTTGATCCGCAGGCATCGTCAGGTTAAAGAGCAATTCAGTGTCCACGTAGCTCAGCAGGATAGAGCACAGGATTCCTAGTTGATAATTGGGGGCTACAGTCCGAAAGGCTGTAGTCGATCTGCTCAAATTCGGGGAACGCTTAGCTGGGCTTCCAGCATGCCAATCCCGAGCCAAGCTTCAGGCGAAAGCCTGTTGAAGGTGTAGAGACTGGTAGGGCAGCGCCTAAAGGCCGCAAGGTCCATGGTGAAGGGACAGTCCAGACCACGAACGCCCTGCCATTCGTGGCGGGACGGCGGTTAAAGCCGAAGTGGTATGAATCCTGGGGTCGGAGGTTCGAATCCTCTCGTGGACACCATTTTCCTGAGAATTATCTTTTTAAAACAACTAGTTAATGAAAATACCGGAGCTTAAATCCACCTTTCTGCCCACCTTTCGGGGTGCGGTATGAGGTCGCTCCCCTACTCTCGATCGGGGAGCTTCGCTCGTTCGAAACAAGGGGAATCGGTTTGGATGGATCGTTATTGCGAGAATTGGAGCAGCCTCCGTATCGAGTCCAACCAGTGACACAAGCTGCTCACCAAGAAACTGGTTCCAAATAGCTGCCGTCGAATGTGAGTGAACCGGCGCCGGAATCCACACTCTACATCAGCGGATTTCGAGAACTGAATTTCCCGTGACGACCAAAGTACCGTGGCCATACCTTGGCGTATGTCTTCGGCCAGTTAACTCGTGACGAGAAACCTGCGGGGCGCGGCTGTCCGGCAGTTTCTACGGGTCAACAGATTTGGCCTGTTCGTCTGCCTTAGCTTTCGCTCGTGCTGCCTGATCAATGACGCCCTGAATGGAACGTCCAGTTTCGGGTGACGCGAGAAGATCTCCTAGAATTTTTTCAAGCGTGGCTTTATCGTACGCTTTTGCTCCTATGTCCGAGTAATGGAGACTGACAGGATATCCGCGTGAGTTGGTATCCCATTTAGCAAGAAGGACAGGATTGTTAGGTTTTTCAGAGGTCTTTGCTCCAAGCCCTTTGAATTCCTCGTATTCAGGGGGACTGAAATCAGCGACCACCACCGCAAAAATAGAATTGTGTTGTTTCGGTTTCTTAATTCTAAAGGTCTCGACACCTATACGCACCGCCTCACCAGTAGCCTGCCGCACTTGCTCGTCTAGTTCACGAAGCACCTGCGAAATTTCATTGGCTTCTCTAACCGCCGCTTCATGCGCCGTTAGTCCTTCAGCTAGTCGACTTGCAAAATCTACCACGACTCAATCCTTCACGATGGCGGCTATAATTGGAAGATGATCCACCTTGAATCTACCGCTTTCAACCGCGCTGACAAGTGTGGGGTCGCGGTAGACGGTCACGCTCTTATCCACCAAGTGCCAATCGCTCCCACCTACAAACCCATGCGAAAACAACATCTGGTCGAATGTCAGCCATTTATGAATGTCATCAGCGGCATAAAAGTAGGTCCCTGTTGGAGAAGGTAGCTCTCCGTCACGTGAATATCCATTCGGACACGCAATATGCTTCCAGAAAGGGTTATAAAGAAGCTCCCTTTTTCTCGACACGTGCGCAGCGTCCCTTGTCGCCCTTAAGAATGAACGCATCGACTGATTGTACGGCTCTTCGTTGTAGTCGCCCAAGAGGATAATGTTATTACACCCCCTCCCCAAGGACTCATCAACTTCCTGGCGCAGGCTTTGGCCAATGAGAAGTCTATTCGGGGCCTCGTCAACAAGCATGAGACGGCTTGGCCAATGCGAAAGAAAGAAACGAACTTCGAGGGCATCGCAGATCAGCGCATCAATTTGGACCGCTAATTTGTAGTTCTTACCTCCAACGCCCGCGGTTTTGAAGATTGGTTCATCGAAGAATGCAAGGTCGTTGCGGTAGATAACGCCAAGATTGTAATTTGCCTTACCGTCATGCCTCTGAAAAAACTGAGATGTTAGATTTGATCTTCCGATATTTTTGTCTAACCAGTCCATATCTTCTTGGTCGACTTCGCCGAGGAAAAATATGTTAATGGTTGAGAGCATTGCCTCAATGGTTGCTAACACCAAAGCCTTTTCGAGGTCTGGAAGCTTGTTCCCCTTTGGCGGGGTTAGATGGGAATTCCACCACCCTATCGTGAACCCAGACGTTTTGGGCTCATCTTCCCCATCTGACATTTGGACCATTTTTTAAAATCTGTTTGCCTCGCCCAAATTTCATCCGTATTTTGATCGTCGCGAATTCTTCACTACTTCATGGTGCGAAGGACGTCAAAGGGTAGTACAATTACCAAGCTGGCACCTAAATGCGAAACAGCTCTGATCCGTTCGACAGCGGCGGCAAATTCCACAAGTTTAGCTGCTATGAAGTTGAGTTTGCTTGTTTTTTGCACCTCACGATTTTCTGCCCTTTGGAAACTCGCCATTTCACAAGCTTTTCCATGCGGTTGCTGATCTGACTTGTCGCGTAACGGCGTCTAAAAATTCAGCGCCGTGGGGTGTGCCCCCAAGTTTGGGGAGACGCGCCTCGCGCGCGCGTACTGGTCCGGAATGGCCACAGCGCGCATTATTCGTATCTGGCGAACACTGGTCTCAATTGTTCGGACAAAGGCGCATCAAACGATGTTGTTATCATCCGCATATCGGACAATACGCGGAGCAATATCGTCCGACAGACGGATGCCCGCCACTATCCTTGCAAATACGGCAGGGTCCCAATCTTCACGCGCAATATAGTAGTTCAAATCGACCATTTTGCCGACATGGGTTGCTCGTACTGTGTCAGCCCGTCGATACAGAACATAGCTCTCGTGTTGAATAAACGGGTGTTCGCCTGCATAGAGGACACAAGCCGGATCGTGGTATTTGTCGGGCTTGGTTGAGGTAATATTTACGACCATCACTTGATGTTGATCGCATGGGTCGTTCATCACCGCATGAAGGTGGTGGATCTCATTCGCAGGCGCCAGAAAAGAGGCCTTTTCATACGGCTTGTAAACTGGCGTCATGCTGCCCTGTATGAAGAAATAAGCGCACGCTCCGCCTGAAGCTCATTCGCTCTATCAACGGGATCGTCTTTGTCCAAGGCATCGAAGATTGTCGCCAGCTCGATCGGAATGGAGGATCCGTTAGGATTCTTCCACTCGGGGCAAAAGTCATGCGTCCACTGCGCCAGGTCGAACTGGTCGATATCCTTAAATTTTTCCCATGTGTCCTCAAGCACCTTCACATCACCACGGCTCAGTTCATCCAACTCATCGGGAGAAAGCGTCTGAGCAAGGCGCAATGTATTGCCGTAACGTGGAGATATAAACTCCAGCCATTCATCTTGGCGGTTAGCCGCAACACCCTGCATATGAGAATAGGTGTAGCTGTTCACTGGCCCGAATGGCATTGATACGTAGACGTCGCCCACGACAGGAAAGTCCTTTCGCTCCATGCTCAGTCGATCAGCCAGATAAATCAGCTTGGTCGCCTTCAGGATGTTTATCGCCCCCCCAGCCTTTAAGGCAAAGAACGCCGTTACCTGCGCAGCTTTGCGGGTCATGAACCAGTCAGGGATGGTCGGTACATAGGTCATAGTTCAAATCATATAGTCCGATTTGCGCCTGTCTACCAGTGCTACGGCATGCAACGGTATGTGCTGCGTTGATTACGCTTGATTAAATTTCAAAGGTGGAGGCCGATAATAGGTCCATTTGTGAGAATCACCGGTCCCGTCTCAATGTCAATTGCTGCCTTGACCTTAATATTCCTATATAACTGCGAGCCGTCCCTTTAGGGAAAACGCCTCCAGCAACCATCGTACGGAGTTCGTCCGATGTTGGGTTTCGTGAGGTTTTCGGCGCCAACCGACATTGACCGTGGAAGCAAAAGAAAAGGCCAGCGCCTGACTGCTGGCCTATTTCTCTCTGCGCCAGTTCATCCGTGGTCGCGGGCGTTACATAAACCAAATCGATCCATTCAATAAGCCCATCACAAAATTTGATGTTCTGTTTCCGCTCTGTATTATCAGGGTCGGCCGCCCTTTTTACGGCTTCCGAAAATTCGTTCTTTTTTAGGGAGTGACAAAATTCCTGCATCTGCCTTACGGCAAGCGTAGCTAGGACCCCGTTCCCCTATTTCAGCCTATTTTACGCTCTCATCAGTATTTCCCACTATTTTACTGGCTCATGGGGTGACTGAAAAAAAGCGGGGGCGTGGGTTTCCGGCTTGTTTCCCCTCCCCGTTGTTTCCCGTAAATTCGGGGCGGTACTGACTCCAAAAAAAACGGCGAACTGATCAAGTTTCCATCATGCTTGCCGGCTGGCGTCAGTTTGCAGTGACCTTGTTTTTACAACATTGAGACGGTCTGCTTCGATCGTTCTCTCAGTCTCTTGATAGTTTTGTGCGGCCACGTCCAATGGCAGCCATGGGTTACCCGGCATTCGCTTGAAATGCTCGGGGACCAAATCCGTCTGAGCAAGCAAGAAGTCACGAACAGAGAAAAGCAACCTAGTGAGGCGCCTGTAATCCTGTCTCGTTTCAAAGCCAATCGCCTCGCGCGGAACTTGATCCCATATCAAATCCAACGCTGACAAGCTCTCTTCCATTTGGATAGCCGCGCCCGTGATCGATTTTGCAGGCTCGAAAGAGAGCAACTGCCTTGTTGCAAGTTCACGGTCATACTCGTGCATCCTTGCGTCTTCCAGCCTGCCCTTGTGTGCGAATCTGTCTTTTGGGAGCTCGAACGAGGCCTTTTCGTAGTCCATTTGCTTTTGCACGCCGGCAGCGATGGCCTCTGCGAGTTGCAGCACCTTGTCGGATGCATCAGCGCCCGTCTGGGTTCGAAATTGAAACTCGGCCGTCAGCCGCTGTTGATCCTGCCGGACCTGATTTTCCTTTCGTGAAGTGCGCACCATTGCCTGTCCCATAAGATTTCCTCGCTTTGGTTTCATGAACTCGCTGAGGAGGTTGGAGCAGCGTTCGTGAAGCAGCAATCAATAGTCCGAGGTATGGGGGTTTTCGGGTTAGTTTCCACAGGCCAAGTTTTAGACACGCATCAAATCAGCACGCACAATAGGTCTTGGCGCCGACGCTCTGAAAGACCAATGTTTCTTTTTTCGTCGCTAATAAAAATCTCAGTTGAGTAGACTCGACTCTGAACGCCCTGCGTGTTTTGTAATCGCGGGGACATTATTGGGGGCTTTCTTGACAACTGTTTATTTGCGGGTGCTTGGCGCCCTGTTCATTTCGTGTGCCCTGAGCGCATGCACAACTTCGCGGGAAGCGTTCAACGCCAATCCGAAGTCGATCGATAAGCCGACGCTCTGTCGCACTTACCGGGCTCCCTTTCGTCGTCATCTTCTCTGTCTTGAAGCTCGGGAAATGTGTCTGCGAGATACGGCTCCAGGTTCTCGTCGCCGTCGAGATGATCAAGGAGCGCGATAAGCTCCTCAATCTTGGCTTCGACCTGGTCGCGGCGGTATTTGAGGAGGGCGCGGCTCATGGTGCAAACCTTCAGGCCGTACGGGCAATCTGCGTGAAAATCGCGTGTACGGCGCTTTCGTCGCAATAAAAGTAGGCGCGACAATCGCCCAAACGGTCATGAACCCATCGCGTGAGCGTCAGTACGTCATCGAACGTTGATAGCTGGTAGGCGAAGATTGCCGCCTCCATGCGCTCCACAACGGTCTTTGCATCCTGGCATCGTTGCTCTTGCGCAAGATATTTCGCCGTAGGCTCCCGCCGAAGGCCAGATGGGTCAAGATCGAACAGCGTTGCCCATTCCGCGCTGTCAGCCTCATAGGCAAGCGTGTGAAGGTCGATGAGGTGAGAGAGCGTCACATGGTCCGCTGTATCGGCAAGCGCGGTGACGGTCGGCGTGGCGGCGGCGATGACTGCGGCCTTCATGAAGGTTCTGCGGTTCATTGGGATTTACCTTTCGGGCGATAGGCAAGCGCGCAGTGCGCGGCGCAATATGGTTTGCCGTCAATGGCAGGGGAGCCGCAAAACACATGCGGCTCATGACGTTCGGGAGGCGTGAGCGGAAAGTGGCAATCGCTGGTCTTCATCAGGTGAAGCGGGCGGCCTTCGGCAAGAGCTTTCGTCATGCCTTGGTTCCACCCGGAATGTAGAGGCCGATGACAGCGCCAACGAGCTTGCTCTCCAGGTAGTCGCAACTGAAGGGGCCTTCAGCCCAGCCGCCGCCCCATTGAGGCACCATGCCCTTGCGGTTTGCTTCAGCGGCAGTGGCAAGCCAGTCTTGGAACTCTGCGGGTGTCGTGGTCCTCATAGAGCCGACATGCCAGCGAGGTTCTTCACCGGCCTTTTGCCATGCACTGTGGCGGGCTTGGCAGACATTGCGCCGGCCGCCGATCCACTCGATGACATAGATATCGCCAACGCGGGGCGTCCGGTCTTCGGTGTCGATCACAACGACCTCCCCCGGCTCGATGAAGGGGAGGCTGTGTCGGTCTGTCACCTCGAAGGCGATGCTGTGCGGCGGCAGGGCGCGATAGACGTTCAGAGAGAAGAGAACCGGAAGCCGATCCGGTGGACCACATCATTGCATGGCACGATGGAGACAGCCGCGCCGCCATTGAGACGCTGATGGAAGACATCCAGCATTTGCGGATGCAGCTTGCTCTGGCGACGGCCGCAATGGGCAGAGGATTTACGCGAGGCTGGGTTCCGAATGAAGACCGGGATGACAGCAAACGATAACGGCTACGAGTACAAGGAACTCGACAGAGAAAAAATATGGGTCATCTGCGAGGATTGTGAACTTCTTCGATGATTTGATGGCAAGGCGGTGAAAGCCGAATTTGCCGCTACCCCAGCCCCAAGCCCGCTCCGCCTGATTGCGCAGAAGCTTATAGGGGTGCCCAAAATCGAAGGAAGATTTCGGCCCACGATGCAGGATGAGCTACTATTGGACCTTCGAGGAGCGAACGGAAAAAGCGGCGCAAGAAGAAACAGCTAGTGTGCGGGTTTTCGATCTACGCTCTTGGGAAGTCGTTGTCGCTGGGTGTGGATCCTGCAAGCATGTGACGGAGTTACCACGCTGGACGCTCGTAAAGATGGTCGGCGGTAACACGACCCTCAAGGAACTGCGGCCCCGCCTGAAGTGCCGGAAGTGCGGCGAGAAAGGCGGCTCCTACATCACAGTTGCAAAATTGCCGAGGTGAGCATGTGTAATCTGTACCGCGTGAAGACCAATCAGGAATCGATCCGCAATATCGTGGGCATCATGGAGGAGAGGCTTAACCTGGAGCCGGATGTGGAAGTCTATCCAGACAGGCCAGCGCCAGTGGTGCGCAATGGAGAGAGCGGCCGGGAGCTGGTTGGGTGAACGGACGGTCATTCCCCCGCAGATGGATAGACTCGCAACCATTTGCATGTTTTCCTTAGTGATTGCCCGAGAGGGGTAAATGTCGGAGGAGAAAGGGGCCAAGAAATACAATGCCTAGGGGTCTTATTTCCGAGTTGGAGAAAGCGGCTGGCAATTTGGATCAATTGACGGCGCGCGACGTAAGCGTTTTGCTTGATCGATCCATCGCCATGGTCAGGGAACTTCGCAAGACAGCGGTAACTGTTGCGCCGATCGGACGCGACGTCGTTATATATCTCAAGGCAACATCCGAAGCGGCAGCCAATCTTCCAGACGATCAAAAAAGGGACGCGCTGCTTGATGCGGCAGAAGCGATAAGGCTGCTTCTAGAATCCGGGGCGAAGCCATGAAACGGGATGAAAAGGCTCAAATTGATGGGAAAGAAACACGATCCAATCGATGAGATTATCGAGGTTATGGCCAACATCCAGGCGGCCAACAACATGGCGTTGATTGCTCTCGCGAAGACACTGGAAGATGCCGGCTCAATGAAGGTGAAAGACTACAAGAAAGCCCTTCGCCAAGCAGCGGAAGACTTGGCACATAACGGCGCACTCGGCCCGTCGGCTCTCTTAGAGGATCTAGCTGAAATGATGAAGTATGACGAGGTGAAAAAGCAGTGAGCAGTGAGCAGCATTGGACATGCCGGGCTTTTCACTGTCGGTGATGCATGTTGACGAAACGTCGCTCGCTTTGATCGACGCACCGACAGACGCCAGCGCCTGGCCCCGCGGCGGAGCGGTGAACCGAAACCGCGTTCTTCCCTCCACGGCGCAAAACGATGCGCCTGCCTCCGACACCAAGGTCACCGCAGCCGGCGCAAGACTTCAACAGGCCGTCGAAGTTGTGGCGAAGGCCCTGATCGCTGCAGAGCCGCATCTAACCGAACTGGACAGCATAACCGGCGACGGCGACCTCGGCGCGAGCATGAAACGCGGTGCGGAAGCAGTTCTGGCCCTTCCCAATGAGAGTTATTGCGACGTAGCCACCGGACTGATGGCCATGGCCAACGCGATGAGGAAGGCCATCGGCGGCAGCTCGGGTCCGTTCTATGCGACGGGTCTCATGCGTGCCTCTCGACATCTTGCCGGCGTTGAAGCTCCAACAGCGACGCAGCTTGCCGACGCATTTCTGGCGGCGGTTCAGGCAGTCTCCGATCTGGGCGGTGCCAGGCCGGGCGACAGAACGATGATCGACGCACTACACCCGGCCGCCACGACTTTCGCGGAGAGCCTCGCTTCCAATCAAGACGCGACTCATGCCTGGAAAACGGCTGTCTCCGCCGGCGTTGGCGGAGCGGACGCAACGAGCGCCATGCGCCCTCGACTGGGTCGCGCGAGCTATTTGGGGGATCGCGCCATCGGACACCCTGACGGTGGTGCGGTCGCCGTCACCATATGGCTTCAGGCGATCTCTTCAGCGATCTGATCAATCAGCGGGCGTGTCGGCATTCGATGCGCGGAAAAGGGCAAATGCCACGTTGGGTGCCGAGTTCCGAACGAAGTACCCAATTTGACCGACCCACCATAGGCCGGTCGCACGGAGCATAGATTTCACTGACTTTGATGGTGACGCTCGCTAGACCCGATCGGTCCATTTCAGGTTTGCTCTAGGTCACATCCCGGAGCTTTTCCCGCAGGAATTCAATGAACCGCTGGGTCTTTGCGGGAAGTAATCGCGTCTCCGTCACCGCATAAACGGGGCTGGGCTCTCCGATCCATTCTGGAAGCACCGGAAGCAGCTTTCCCGCCGCAAGCTCGTCCGCGACGATCCGCTGGGGGAGAAAGACGACCCCCATATCCAGTGCGGCGAGCTTTCGGATCATCGCTACACTGTTTGTCCGGAAGTTACTCAAGGTTTTGACTGTGATCCTCTCGTGGCTGGAATGCAATGTCCAGGAGGATGAGGTGGAGATGGCCAGGCATTCGTACTTCTCCAGATCGCTGGGATGCCCAGGCTCGCCATTCGCCTCAAGGTATTTCGGCGACGCATAAAGCCGCGCGCAAACCCGCGCCACTACGCGAGTGATGAGCCCGGAACCCTCCGGGGAACCCATGCGAATTGCAAGATCGAACGGCTCTCCAACAAGATCGACGTTCCTTGGCGTCAGGTCCATGTCGAAGGTTATCCCGGGATATCGCTGCGCGAATTCGGGTAACAATGGCGCGAGATAGGTTGTAGCGAAGTCCACCGGGAGAGAGACCTTGAGCACTCCGGTCGGCCGCGCCACCATGTCGCCAAGCTCCTCATGGGCGATACGCGCTTCCTCGACGATCCGCTTGCTGCGTTCGTAATAAAGTTGTCCCGCCTCAGTCAGTTCGATCTTGCGTGTCGTCCGGTGAAGAAGTCTCAGTCCGATGGATTCTTCCAGCATGGAAATTCGTCGCGACAGGGTCGAGTTTGGCATCCCAAGCGCTTCCGCGGCTTTTCGGAAACTATTGGCTCGGACGACTTCAACAAATAGCGCCATATCATTCAGATAGTCAGGCATTGCTCCACCTATGGAATAATCAATTCCAATATGAGGCGTTTATTCCAATATTTTAAGCCCCTATTTGTTGATACGAAGATTACTGAAGAGAGAGCGTGACAGATGAAGCGTGACACGGCGAAGGTCGGGGCGGCAACCTATTTGCAGGCGCTCATAGCGGCAAGCGATACGCTGCTCCAGCGCGCTCTTCAGGACACGGCCCGACCTCCCATCCATTCAAACGAAAGGAATTGAAGTGACCGATATCTGGACCCGCACGCGCATCGGCGCGATCGAAGTGTCGAACCGCCTGGCGATGGCCCCGATGACCCGGAGCCGAGCGCAATACGACGGTACGCCTGGCCCGCTCGCCGCCGAGTACTATTCCCAGCGCGCCAGTCTCGGGCTGATCATCACCGAAGGCACACAGCCCTCGGATGATGGCCAAGGATACACCCTAACACCAGGCATCTACACCGATGCGCATGTGAGGGGCTGGAAGGAGATCACGGACGCGGTGCATGCCAAGGACTCGCATATATTCATCCAGTTGATGCATGTGGGCAGGACGTCGCACCCCGACAACACGCCGCATCACCGACAGGCGCTCGCGCCGTCCGCCATCGCCCCCAAGGATCAGATTTTCACGCCGACGGGCTTTCAGGCCGTTCCAGAGCCCCGCGAGATGAGCGCTGACGATATCCATCAGGCCATTGCCGACTTCCGCTATGCCGGCAAGCGCGCCATCGAAGCCGGGGCAGACGGCGTCGAAATCCATGGCGCGAACGGCTATCTCATCCAGCAGTTTTTCGCGCCCAACGCCAACCAGCGCACTGACGCATTTGGCGGCACGATCGAGAACCGTGCGCGCTTCGCCATCGAGGTCGCAAAGGCGGTAGCCGACGAAATCGGTCCCGAGCGCACGGGCATCCGCCTGTCGCCGGGCGCGACGCTCGGCGGCCTCGATGAAGGCTCCGACGGCCCAGACTTATACCGATACCTTGTCGGCGAACTCGACAAGCTGGGACTGGCGTATGTTCACGTCATGCATCTCGGTAACGAGTCGTTGCTCGCCGACATCCGCAAGCTTTGGCACAGGGCGCTGATCGTCAACCGCCCTGGCCGCGCCTTGGCCGACATAGGGGCGGATATTGTCAACGGACTGGCCGACATCGAGTCCTATGGGCAGTTCACGCTGGCAAACCCAGATTTCCCGGAGCGCCTCAAAAAGGGAGCCAATATGAACCCGGCTGACCGTATGAGTTACTTCGGTGGCGATGCCAAGGGCTTCATTGACTACCCAACGCTCGAGCAGGCGACCGCATGATGCTTCCGATCAATCTGGACAACTCGATCAAGCACAGTCATCTGCGCGGCGATTTCGATATCGAAATCCTGCACCCAGCTCTGGCTCTGGGCTGAGGTGTCTGCACGGGGATGGACAAGGCTGGAGCAACAATCACGAGCACCAATCAGTTCATGGCTGAACTGGCTGGCACTTGGGCCACGCCACAGGGTGGCCAGTTGGCTCAAGTGCTTGTCGAGGCCCTGACGGCTGAATATCCCCGCTTCCCCCGGAACCAATAATGCCGGGGTAAGCGGTGATCCCGAGATGACAGCATCCGTTTGGCATGTCTGGAATAGTGCTCACTCGCACGCCATTCTTCGACGCGCCCGCATTGAAACAAGCCTCAAGCCGAAATGGGTTGCAGCAATGTATAAGCCGACTATGGAGGCGTAGTTCACGAAGAAGCCCAACGTCGCCGCATTAAAATCCCACATGTCCAGCGAATAGCGCAGCATCAACTTCGATCCGAACGCCATATCGAACGAACTTTTCACACCCCAGGCCATGATAAGGGCCGTCAGCAAACGCAGGATCGCAGTCTGGCAAGCGCTCCGAGCAGGCATTCCAATCATTCCATAGAAAACGTTCATCACAACCTGCCAGCGCGTTCCGAGATGGATGCCAACGATCAGTAGCATCCAGTATCCCGTGAACATGTGGATTTCCCGGACGGCGAAAGCACCGCCCATCGCCGTGAGCGGGAAAAGGTCGCGCGATATCAGCAGGCTCGTTAAGAACATGATGGTCATTGCGATTGCCAGGCTGACAATCGTGATCAGATTGATGATGCGGGTGACATCCAGCTTCCGTTTCGTCACGCCGCCATACCAGCGGCGATTAAAGACGTTATGAACAATCACCAGCGTGAAAAGCACCGTTCCGAACAGCTCGTGCGACAGGTTGTCCAGCCACCAATAGGCCAGACACGCAACAATCAATCCGACGGCAATGAGGTCGAGGATCAGACGAAACCGCAAGACACCGTTCATTTAAGTTCGAACCGACGCATATCGTTGAATGTGTAGAGAAAGTCCCTGTCGGCCCGTGAGGTATGGCAACGCTGACAGCGGGCGGTGTTTTCTTCCATGTTGATCGTGCCGTCCGGCTTGAACCATTGGAACTGCCAGTCGGCAGTACGGCGGTTTTCGTCGTAATCCTGCCCCCAGCCCTCGCCCTTCTCCATGATGAAGTAACGGAAGAGCTTGCCACCGCGATAGTCGACCAGCGCGACATGGGTGCCGTTGGGAATGGGATCGCCGCGCTTGACGGCCTCGATTGCTTCACGGGTGGTCATGATGTGCTCCGTAACCTCCCCCCGCTCGACTGTCGTATAGTGTATGAGCTTGTCGATTTCAGGCATGGTTGCGCGGGTCGGCTCGGCACGGACCTGCATGCCGACGAGAAATACGGCGCTTGTTACGAAGGCGGCGGCACCCGCCATATACACGACCCTGTTCAATCAAGGCCTCCATCAATCTTGGTGTATTGCTCGTCGGTCACATGTTCCATCCATTCCACCGTCTGGCCGTCCAGGGCCTCCGCCACGGCGATGTGCGACATCCCGACTTCAGGTGAAGCGCCATGCCAGTGTTTGACGCCTGGAGGTATCCAGACGACATCTCCGGGTCCGATCTCCTGGATGCCGCCATCCCAGTGCTGAACTCGCCCCGCACCTTCCGTCACGATCAATGTCTGACCGAGGGGATGCGTATGCCAAGCGGTGCGGGCAGCGGGTTCAAAGGAAACCACACCGCCACCGACCCGGGCGGGCGACTGGGCCTGGAAACGGGACTGCACCTTGACGGAACCGGTGAAATAATCCGGCGAGCCTGCGGTTGTCGTCTGATCGTTGAAACGGGTAACCGTTACGGCGCGATCCGGTTCGGCGAAAGCTGCCGTGGCGCTAAAGGCCATGGCGGCGGTGACCATCGATTTCGTATTCATGGATTATTTCTCCGCAAAAACGTCTTTGGCGATCGCAACCGCGGAAACGCCGCTCGGCCAGCCCGAATAGAAAGCCATATGGGTGATGGTTTCGACAATCTCCTCCTTCTTCAGCCCGTTTTGCAGGCCAAGGCGGATGTGAGAGCGAAGTTGATCGGGACGATTAAGCGCGATCAGCGCTGAGATCGTTACGAGGCTCCGGTCACGTTTGGAGAGTTCGGGACGTTCCCATATGTCGTTGTAAAGAACCCCATCCGTCAGGTCGGCCAATTTCGGAGCGGTATCGCCCATCAATTGCTGGGCGCGCGTCTGCTGCTTTTCCGGCTGTGCCGTTTGCGTTGCTGTCTGGGCGTGTGTCATGGAAATGAAACCGTTGATGAGAGTGATGCTCGTAGCGAGAAAGAGACTTGTGGCGAATGCCTTCAAAGCTTGGCTCCTTAAATTGATCGCGTGCTCGCACGGCCGGTGACAGCAGGCATTGAACGACCCATCGTCATGACGAGCCCTTAACCCTGCGGTCACCGGTGAACGAACCGCTGATGGAAGATGTCAAACCAGGGTCCGGCCGAAGAAGGGTGTCAGCTTGTCCACCGCCGCTTCGACATATTCGGGTACCCAGTAGGTTTCGATGTGCTTTGCGCCCTTGATCGTGAAGAGTTCTTTGTCCTTCGTGCCGGTGGCCCTTGGGAACGCATCTTCGGTCATGTAAAGCGTATCGGCCTCGCTTCCGGCGATCATCAGCAGCGGCACGTCGATAAGTTCGATCTCGTCCGTCGCATCCCAGCGCATCAGGTCCATCAGGCTGCTCATCGTGTATCTGAAGGTCGAGCCGGGATGTGCATTAGTGCGCCAGTAATAATGATAGCCCTGTCGATAGAGGTCGAAAGGCAGGGCTTCGATCTGCGCATCCGTGAGGTTCGCGTCGCCCGCATAAAGAACCTCACCGCCGGCCGCTTCCTGCGCGCGGGCAGCGGACGCCTGCTGCAAACGCTTCTGGATCGTATCCATCTGCGTATCCTTAAAACCGTTGCGGCGGACGCGCCCGGAATTGAACATGCTGAGCGTCGCCACCGCCTTGAAACGCTTGTCGGTCTTTGCGGCTGCCAGCGAATAACCGCCACCGCCGCAGATGCCGAGCAGTCCCAGACGCGCCGTGTCTACACCAGGGAAGCCGCTGATGAAGTCCGCCATTCCGTGGATATCCTCGATGCGATGCTGAGGTTTATCGACGCTTCGCGGTGCGCCACCGCTTCCGCCCTGATAGGCGGCATCGGCCGTGATCGTAATGAAACCGCGCTCCGCCAGATGCTGGGCATAAAGGCCCGTGGTCTGCTCCTTCACGCCACCATTCGGATGCGCCAGCACGATTGCAGGGTATTTCCTGGCAGGATCATAGTCGGCCGGGGTATAAACGTTGGCGACGATATCGAGGCCGTTCAGTTTGTACGTCACCGGATGGATGTTCACCTTGCCGGGCTCGTTTTTGGTCAGCGCGCCATCATAGACGAGCGTGAAGGGGTTTTGCTTGTAGTCGGCAGCGACGGCTTGGGTCGTCGTCATGGTTGACACTCCTAACATTGCACCAGAGATGAAGAGGGCCGAAGCTCCGAGGAACTCCCGTCTCTTTCCGTTGATAATTTCGTGCGCCATCGTCAGGCTCCTCAATTTGTCGGAAACGCGCGCACCGACCTGTTGAGGTACGCGCGCATGGATCAGTCGAGCTTCTTGTCGGCGAGGAATTTCGAGACCTGATCGGCGATCTCGACATTGTTCAGGTCCGACATCAGGAAATGCGTGCCGCCCTTGATGCCGATATCCGGCAGGTGCACGAGCGTCGCGTCGCCACCATGCCTGTTGACGGCCTCCACCCAGAGCTTCGCCATTGCCAGCCTGACGCGCCAGTTGTCCTGCCCGCGTTCAGTGGTCGGTTCCGTCGGGAAATTATCGCCGTAATAGATGACGATCGGCAGGCGCGTCAGTTTTTCGAAGTCGGCGGCGGGAACAGCCTCGGCTTTCAGTGTGCCTGCGGCGCTCGGCATGTCCCCGGGTATCTCGCCTTCGGGGAAGATGAACCCGCTTCCAGGCTCCAGCGCCACGACACCCTTGACGTTCGGGTTCTTGATCACCGTCAGCCAGCCGGGACCACCCGCCTGCGAGTGTGTGAACAGGATGGCAGGCCCCGTCCTGTCGAACAGGGCCGACATGGCATCGGAAATTACCTTGGCATCATACGGTCCGGTGTTCGGCGTGACCGAACGCAGGAATTGGTCGAGCGTTGCCGGATCGCGGGAGAATTGAACATTGCCGAAATAGTCCGGCCATTTGCCGATACGAAACTGGTCGAAGAAGAGCTGGTCATAGGGTGTCGGCTCGATCGTCGTTGCAACCGTGCTGTTGCCCGCGCGGCCTCGGCGCGGCTGGTCGACAAGGTAAGTGGAGTAGCCACGGCGCAGGAAGATATTCTGGAAGCCCTCGCGGCCATCCGGCGTCGTCTCCCAGCTGCGCGCCGACTGGAACGCGCCATGCAGCATGACGATCGGCAGCGGCTTCGGATTTTGCGGAATCTGATAGAACACATAGGCGTGGTCGCCATGCAGCGTCTGGCCTTCGGCTGTCGGCGCATTGTTGTTGTAGGTTCCGGGTTTGCTCGAAACCGTACCGCCGACTGCAAAGCTTCCCTGCTGCTCGATGACAAGGGGTTCGGCCTTTGACGCGGTCTGGGCAAAGGCGACGCTGCAGGACGCAGCGATGGCGGAAAATACGAAGATTGAAATGGTTTTGGTAAAAATCTTTGGCATGGCTCTCTCACAACATGACGTTGAAAGAAGGCTAAGCGAACAGCGCTCCAGTGATTAGATACCCATTTACGATTGAAGCCATTAGCTACGCTTATCAATCACTTTTAGTTTATTAGCGGGTTATCCGCGATATCGAAGCGCGTCCACCACAAGGGCAAAGGCCGGAGATGCGTGGCGTCGATTTGGATAATAAAGGTGGTAGCCGGAAAAAGGTGCGCACCAGTCTTCGAGAACCCGTATCAGTGCTCCTTTCGCTATCTCGTCCGTAACAAGGTCCTCCGGCATATAGGCAAGGCCAAGCCCCCGTTTTGTGGCATCGAGGCGCATTGCAATGTTATTGAAGACAAGTTGCCCTTCCACCCTGACCTTGAGTTCATGGCCATCCTTCTCGAATTCCCAGGCGAGGATGTTGCCGTAGGTCGGCATGCGAATCTGGATGCAATTGTGGGAGGTTAAATCCTCGGGCACTTCCGGCCAGGGATTCTGCTGGAAATAGGATGGCGCACCAACCACGGCCATGCGCATCTCGGGGCCGATCTTGACCGCGATCATGTCCTTTGCAAGCTGCTCACCGAGCCGGACCCCTGCGTCATAGCGCTCCGCAACAATATCCGTCAGCCCGTAATCGACGGTAATCTCGACATTGATGTCGGGGTAATTCGAAATGATTTTTTCAAGTGCCGGCGCAAGAACGGAGATCGCGGCGTGTTCCCCTGTCGTGATGCGCACGGTTCCCGCGGGTTTGTCCCGCATGTCGCTGAGCGCCGAAAGTTCGGACTGAATTTCGTCGAACCTTGGACCTGCGGTCTGGAGCAGGCGCTCACCCGCAGCCGTGGGCGACACGCGCCTTGTCGTTCTCGTCAAAAGCCTCAGACCCAGTCGCTCCTCGAGACTGCGCACCGTCTGGCTCAATGCGGACTGCGAGACACCCAGCTTGACGGCGGCCCGGGTAAAGCTCTGCTCACGCGCGACGGTAACGAAGGCAGCCAGATCGTTGAAGTTCTCCTGCGGCATTCATTAGGCATCCTTATAGCTTCATGCCGATTACTGCCCCTAATCGAAAAGATCGGCAAGGAATATCTTTATGGCATCAAAACCACAGCTTCGCCGTGGAAAACGGTATTGCCACCCGTAGAACGGAACCCTGATGCCAAAAAGACAAGCGACCACCGCCCCTGCCAACAAAACCGCGATCCTCGCGATTATCCTCGTCAGCTACGTGATGATCGTTCTCGACATCTCGGTCGTGCTGACCGGGCTTCCGAAGATCCATCACGAACTGGGGTTCACCGACGCCGGGCTGGCATGGGTGCAGAGCGCCTATACGCTGACCTTCGGTGGTTTCCTGCTGCTCGGCGCTCGCGCCGGCGACATTCTGGGACGCCGGCGCATGTTCATCATCGGTATGGCTATATTCACACTGGCTTCCGTCGCCATCGGGGCTTCACAGTCCTCCGCATGGATGCTGTCATGGCGGGCAATACAGGGACTGGGTTCCGCCATCCTTGCTCCCTCCACGCTGGCCCTCCTCCAGATCAATTTCGAAGAAGGCGAAGAACGCGTCCGCGCGGTGTCACTCTATAGTGCCGCGGCTGGAGTTTCAGCCACAGTCGGACTGATTGCCGGCGGCCTTCTCGCTGACTGGCTGTCCTGGCGCGCCGGCTTCCTGATCAACCTGCCGATCGGGATCGCAATGATCCTTGCGGCCCGCGCCTGCATCCCCGAGACGGCAAAGCAGCCGGGTGCCCTGGACGTTCCTGGAGCGCTCTCCTCGACGATCGGCATGAGCGGGCTTGTCTACGGTTTCATCCGTTCAGCACAGGCTGGCTGGGATACAACGACCATCGCCATCCTCGTCATTTCGGTGACGCTCCTTGGCCTTTTCATCCTCATCGAGCGCCGTGCACGGCAACCCATTCTCCCACTTCGGCTGTTTTCGGATCTCGAGCGTTCGGGTGCCTACGGCGCGCGCGTCCTCTATCTCGGCGCGATGGTCGGGTTTTTCTTTTTCACGACGCTTTACCTTCAGGAAGTCGCTGGCTTGCGCCCGGCGCTTACGGGTCTCGCCTTCGTGCCGGCAACGATGCTGCACGTACCGATCGCCATGATCGTGCCGCGCCTCATCCAGCGCTTCGGGCGTAACACGGTCCTTGTCACAGGCATGGTTGTCGGCATCGTCGCCATGGGCTGGCTCAGCCGCGCGGGCATAGGCTCCAATTACTGGACCGCCATCGCAATGCCGATGATATTGATCGGGATCAGTCAAGGTTTGGTACTGAGTCCCCTGACCTCCTCCGGTGTCGCCCGGGTGGATCATGCGGATGCCGGGGCCGCATCCGGCGCAGTCAACGTTGCCCACCAGATGGGCAGCTCGGTCGGTCTCAGCCTGTTGATCGCCATTGCGGCCATCGGCTCTGCTGGCCTCACTGGCGCGGAACTCACCGCCTACCGTGCGTCGCATGCCTTCGAGGCCGGAACAGTGATGCTTATGGCAACATTGGTGATCGCGCTTTTAACCATCGTGCCGGCCGCCACACGGCGGGCACCCGCCGAAACAGAGGCCGCCCCGACAGAAAGCGCGGCCTGATCAAGGAGCAGAAACATGCAAAAACGCAAAATCGGAACCCTCGAAGTTTCCGCCCTCGGCCTTGGCTGCATGAGCATGAGTTCGGCCTATGGGCCAGCGGCCGATAAAACCGAGATGATCAAGTTGATCCGTTTTGGCCATGAGCGGGGCATCACATTGTTCGATACCGCTGAAGCCTACGGCCCTTTCGTCAACGAGGAGCTTCTCGGCGAGGCCATCACGCCCATACGTGACATGGTCGTCATCGCCACCAAGTTCGGCTTCGACATCGACCTTGAAACAGGCGAACGCCGCGGCGGCACCAATAGCCGGCCGAAGCACATCAAAGCCGTCGCGGAAGCGAGCCTCAAGCGCCTCAGGACTGATCGCATCGACTTGTTTTACCAGCACCGCGTCGATCCGGCCGTTCCCATCGAGGATGTCGCAGGCGCTGTGAAAGACCTGATCGATGAAGGCAAAGTCCAGCATTTCGGTTTGTCCGAGGCGGGTGTCGGCACCATCCGCAAGGCCCATGCCGTTCAGCCCGTCACCGCCGTCCAAAGCGAGTACTCCCTGTTCTGGCGCGGACCTGAGGCCGAGTTACTTCCGGTACTTGAAGAACTCGGGATAGGCTTCGTGCCGTTCAGCCCCCTCGGTGCTGGCTTCCTGACAGGTAAGATCGACGAAAATACCCAGTTCGACCCAACCGATTTCCGCAATGCTGTTCCGAGGTTTTCCCCCGAGGCCCGAAAAGCCAACATCGCACTGGTCGATGCCATCAAGGTCATAACCGACAACAAGCAATCGACACCTGCCCAAGTCGCTCTTGCCTGGTTATTGGCACAGAAACCATGGATCGTCCCTATCCCCGGCACAACCAAGCAGCACCGCCTTGAAGAAAACCTCGGTAGCGTCGATCTTGAACTGACCTCGACTGACCTTGAGCAAATCAACACGATCCTCACGAAGATCGAAGTCGTCGGCAACAGGCTTCCAGAAGCGGTGCTGAAGATGACCGGCCTTTGAGGATGGCCGTTCGAACGTCCTCCGTGTCACGTCAGTGGAAGGCCCGGCAGAGAAATTCGCGCGGCCTTCCGGACCGGCAGAGCCTGTCCGGAAGGCCGATTTTCGGCATAATCCGTCTTTGGCTGCGCGCCTATACCGCCACCGGGGCAATCCAGCGCGGATCGGCGCTTTCGGCACTGTCCACCACTGCCTCCACGAAGGCCACGCCCTTCAACCCGTCATAGGCAAGCGGGATGTTGCGGCCGATGGCTGCCGGTTCGCGCCCCGCCTTGCGGGCGCGGATGGCTTCCGCAAAACCGGCATAGAGGTTGGCGAAGGCTTCCAGATATCCTTCCGGGTGGCCGGGCGGGGTGCGGGTTCGGACCCTCGCGTCTTCGGAAAGATCGTCCGCACCGCGCTTGATGGTCTGCACACGCCCATCAAGTGGGCTATAGACGAGTTCGTTCGGCTGTTCCTGAAACCATTGCAGCGAGCCGGTCGCGCCGAACACCCGCAGACGCACGCCGTTGGAATTGCCGAGCGCCACCTGCGAAGACCACAGGAGGCCGCGCGCTCCGCCCTCATAACGCATCATCACATGGGCATTGTCGTCCAGCGCCCGTCCCGCCACGAAAGTGGCGAGATCGGCGGTAAGCGACTGAAGTTTCAGCCCGGTCACGAAACCGGCCAGATGATAGGCATGGGTGCCGATATCGCCGATGGAGCCGCCGCGGCCGTTCTTTTTCGGATCGGTGCGCCACGCCGCCTGGGCATTCCCCTGCTGCTCGATGGCCGTCGCCATCCATTCCAGCGGATATTCCACCTGCACGGTGCGAACCTCGCCGATATCGCCAGCCGCTACGCGTGCGCGGGCTTCATGCACCATCGGATAGCCGGAATAGGTGTAGGTCACCCCGACGAAACGGCTGGTCTCTCGCGACAGCCTTTCCAGCGCGATGGCATCCTCCAGCGTGGCTGTCAGCGGCTTTTCGCAGATTACATCAAACCCGGCCTCGATCAGCGCTTTGGCGATCGGATAATGGGTAAAATTCGGCGTGCAGATCGCAACCGCGTCGACGCGGTCTTCTCGGGAAATCTCGCCGGCAATCAACTCCTGATAACTGCCATAGCTGCGGGCGGGGTCTAACCCCTCATTGATCGCAAAGGTGCGGCCCCGGTCGGGATCGACATCGAAGGCCCCGGCAACCAGTATCCATTTGCCGTCAAGGCGTGCGGCAAGACGATGGATATTGCCGATATACGCGCCTTGGCCGCCGCCGATCATGCCCAGGCGAAGTGGTCTTTCGATAGTCATTGTTCCTCCAGCCCCAGCATGGCGCGGTTGGCGTTGCGATTGGCACCGGATTTGACAAAATCGTCAAAGGCGCGGTCCGAAACGCGGATGATGTGATCGGCGATGAAACGCGCGCCTTCAGACGCGCCGTCCTCCGGGTTTTTGACGAAACATTCCCATTCCAGCACCGCCCAGCCATCGAAGCCGTAGGTCGTCAGCTTCGTGAAGATCGCCCCGAAATCGATCTGCCCGTCGCCCGGGCTGCGGAAGCGCCCGGCCCGTTTGGACCAGGGCTGATATCCGCCATAGGCGCCCGATTTTCCGTCAGGGCGGAACTCGGCGTCCTTGACGTGGAAGGTCTTGATCCGCTCATGGTAGTGATCGATGAAAGCCAGATAATCCATTCCCTGCAAAACGAGATGCGAGGGGTCATACATCAGGTTCGCGCGGGGATGCTCCTTGACCTTGTCGAGAAATAGTTCCCAACTGTGCCCGTCATGCAGGTCTTCGCTCGGGTGGATTTCGTAGCAGACATCCACACCATAAGCGTCGAAGTCGTTGAGGATCGGCGTCCAGCGGCGGGCGAGTTCGTCGAAACCTTCCTCGACCAGCCCTTCCGGCCATTGCGGATAGGGATAGAGATAAGGCCATAGAAGCGCGCCGGGAAAGGTCACGTGACGGTCGATGCCGAGACGCTTGGAGGCGCGGGCGGCAAAGCGCAGCTGTTCTTCGGCCCATGCCCGACGCTTTGCGGGGTTGCCGCGCACATGCTCCGGCGCAAAACTGTCCATGATCGCGTCATGGGCGGGATGAACCGCCACAAGCTGACCGGTGATGTGGGAGGCAAGCTCGGTGATCTCCAGCCCATGCTCGCCGAGCATGCCCTTCAGATCGTCGCAATAGGCATCGCTTTCCGCCGCCTGTTTCATGTCGATCAGGCGCGTATCCCAGGTGGGAATCTGCACGCCCTTGAAACCCTTGGCCGAGGCCCATTGCGCCAGCGAGGCAAGCGAATTGTAGGGCGCCTCATCCGCCGCGAATTGCGCCAGAAAAACGCCCGGTCCCTTGATGGTCCGCATTGACCTATTCCTCCAGCTTTTTGGCGGGCACCGGCGCGTCGTCGTAACCGCCATAGACCGATTGGTCGAAGGGGATCACCGCACCCGTCATCATGCCGCCATCGTCAGACGCCATCCACAGGATGGCGCGGGCCACCTCGACAGGATCGAGAATCCGCCCGAACGGCTTGGCCGCCGCCGCACGGTCGATGAAATCGGGATCGCCCGTCTCGGAGAGGACGAGCTTGCGCTCGTGATCGGAATTCATCCAGCCGATATCGAGTTGGTTCACATGGATACGATGGCGCATCAGCGAAAAGCCGGCATGGCGGGTGACGGTGGCTAGTGCCCCTTTCGAGGCCGCATAAGGCGCAAGGAAAGGCTGGCCGGTCAGGCCCGACATCGATCCGATGTTGACGATACGGCCTTCGATGCCCTCGCGGATCATCACCTTCGCCGCATCCTGAATGAGAAAGAACGGCGCGCGCGTATTGACCGCGAACATGCGATCGAAGAGCTCGGGCGTCGTGTTCAGCATGTTGCCGCGATCCGTCAGCCCCGCCGCATTGACGAGAATATCGACACGCCCGAAGCGTTTGTCGGCAGCCGGGATGATGGTGCGGACATCATCGATGTTGCCGAGATCGGCCGCCACCACTTCGACAGGCACGCCCGTTTTCTGGGTGATGGCGCTTGCAACAGCCTGGCCCTTTTCCACACCTCGCCCGACGATGACGATCCCCGCGGCACCGGCCTGCGCAAATAGCTGCGCAACGGCTGCGCCTAAGCCCTGGGTTCCGCCGGTAACAACGGCGATTTTTCCTTCAATACGGTTCATTTCACAACCTCATAACCAGCGGCGTCCATGACGCGCAGCAATTCTTTGTGGCCCTTGCGGGCCATGTCCAGCGGCGGGTTCCTGACAGGATCCTGTTCCGCCTCGACCACGAACCAGCCCTCGTAACCTGTCGATGCAAGCGCCTTGACGATTGCCTCGAAATCCAGACTGCCATCGCCCGGAACGGTAAAGGCGCCCTTGATGACGGCGTCGAGGAAGCTCTCCCGGCTTCTGTCCAGCCCATCGACAACCTCTTGCCTGATGTCCTTGGTGTGGACGTGGGTAATGCGCGCATGGTGGTTTTCGATGACACGCATGACGTCCCCACCGGCAAAAGCCATATGCCCGGCATCGAACAGCAGCGGAACGGAAGAGTGCTTCATGAAGAGATCGAGTTCAGGCTCGGTCTCCACGACCGCCGCCATATGGTGGTGGTAGGAAATCGGCATGCCCTGCCCCGTGCACCAGTCGGAAAAATCGGACATCCTGCGGCCATAGGCCGCCATGCCGGCCTCGTCGAGCCGGGGCTTCGTTGCCAGTGGTGCGGAACGCACGCCCTGAATGGAGCGTGCCGTTTCTCCATAAACGATGCAGGGCGCACCGGCGGCGATGAAGAATTCCATCTGCTGCGCGATACGGTCTTTCTCCGCCTCGATGTCGCCATCCAGCAGCAGGCCGGAAAACCAGCCGCCGCAGACCGATATGCCGTAACGGTCGAGGATCGGCCCAAGCTCGGCCATGTCCATGGGAAACCGGCGTCCGGTCTCCATTCCGGTAAAGCCGGCTTCGCTTGCCTGCCGAAGGCATTCCTGAAGGCTGACATCATCGGAAAGCTCGGCAAGATCGTCATTCCACCAGGCAATCGGCGCGATACCAAGTCTTGCTTTCATCTCAAACTCCCACTCGCTGCGCCTTGCGGATGTTCTCCTGCGCGGCCCGAGCGGCTCGCACGGTCTCGAAGGTGGAGACGGAGGGAACACCGACATCCCAGTCGGCATCGCCCGGCACCCATTTCCACGCATCGGAGACGATGGAGATGACGGTCACGCCCTCGTTGCCCTGCGCCCAGATCATCGCCTCTTCAAGATCGGCGAGGCTCTCCGCCTTGCGCGCATGGGCACCCATGGCTTGCGCATGTTTGACGAAATCCACATGCAGCGGATTTTCCCGATCCCTGATGCGGCAATCCGCAAGCAGGTTGTTGAAACCGGGCACACCCTTGGCCTGCTGCAGGCGGTTGATGACGGCATATCCGCCATTATCACAGACCACCACGATCATCCGGTGCCCGGTGAGCGCGGCGGAATAGATATCGGAATTCATCATCATGTAGGTGCCGTCTCCCAGCATGACGATGGGGACACCGCCGGTGCCACCCGGCCCCTCCTGCGCCATGGAGCAGCCCCAGCCGGCGGCGATTTCATAACCCATGCAGGAAAAGCCGAATTCGCAATCGAACGTATTGGGGTTCTTCACCCGCCATCCCTTCGTCACCTCACCCGGCGTTCCGCCCGCCGCCGCAATCAGGGTGTCTTCGGGCCGGGCGACGCGGTTCAGTACGCCGACCACCTGCGCATAAGAGGGAACCGGCGCATTGGTGACGCGCTGATGCTCGTCCAGCAGATTATCCCATTCTGCGAACAGCGTTTTTGCCCGCTGCATATGGGCGGCATCGGCCTTATACGCACCGAGCGCCTGGTCCAGCTCATCAATGGTTTCGAGTGCATCGCCGACCACGGAAAGCGCCCGGTGTTTCACCGCATCGAAGCGGGCGGCATTGACGGAAATGAACTGCGCATCGCGGGAGAAGGCCGTCCAGGAACCCGTGGTGAAATCCTGAAGCCGGGTACCGATCGCCAGCACGACATCCGCATCCTTGGCCAGCGCATTCGCCGAAGTTGATCCGACAATGCCGATAGGCCCGGCATGGACCGGATGGTGATGGGTGAGCGCACCCTTGCCGGCGATGGTTTCGACAACGGGAATGCCGCGCTTTGCCGCAAATTCGGCAAGTCGTTCTTCTGCCAGCGAATAACGCACGCCACCGCCGGAAATGATGAGCGGACGTTTTGCCTGCGCCAGCAGTCGGGCGGCGGCCGCCACGGCGTCACGGTCCGGACGCGGCCGCGGAATTTTCCAGACTTTCGGTTCAAAGAAGACTGCCGGATAGTCGAAAGCGATTTCCTGCGTATCCTGCGCAAGACCGATGAAAGCCGGGCCGCAATCGGCCGGATCGAGCATGGTGGCAATCGCCTGCGGCAGCGATTGCAGCAATTGCTCCGGCAGCACGACCCTGTCCCAGTAACGCACCACGGATTTGAACGCGTCATTGACGGTCAGAGTCGGATCGCCGAAATGCTCGACCTGCTGCAGAACCGGGTCCGGCAGGCGGCTTGCGAAGGTATCGCCCGCAATGAGGAGAACGGGCAGCCGGTTGGCCATGGCGACGCCGGCGGCGGTCACCATGTTCAGCGCCCCCGGCCCGATCGATGTCGCAGCGACCATGATCTGCCTGCGCCGTTTTGCCTTGGCAAAACCGATTGCGGCAAGCGCCATGGATTGTTCGTTCTGCCCGCGCCATGTCGGCAACTGGTCCTGCACCGTCTCCAGAGCTTCGGAAAGGCATGTGACATTGCCGTGCCCGAAAATTGCGAACACGCCTGCAAACAGGGGAACGCGCTCTCCGTCGATCTCGGTAAACTGGTTGCACAGGTAACGTATTAGCGCCTGGGCCATGGTCAGGCGTAAGGTCTTTACGGTCATCTCGCCTCCTCCTGCGGATGGTTGTTGATATGTTTTTGGAATACATATTGACAAATTCGGTACTTTGCAATGATTATTGCCAAATACCTCGGGAGGAAAATTTCAATGCTGAGAATTGCAGTGCTTGGTGTGGGCCGTATCGGCCGCATGCATGCGGAAAACATCGTCGCTCATCCACGCGCGACATTGGCTGGTATCTTTGATGTATACGAGCCCTCGGCGAAAGAAATTGCCGAAAAGCTTGATGTGATGCGATTTAAGTCGGTCGAGGCGGTTTTTGCCTCGCCTGAGGTCGACGCCGTACTGATTGCCACCTCAACCCCCACCCATGCGGATCTGCTGGAAAAGGCGGTTGCCGCCGGAAAACCGGTGCTCTGCGAGAAGCCCATCGATCTCTCCCTCGACCGCGTCAACGCCTGTGCAACAAAAATTGCCGGCGGCGGCGTGCCGATCATGCTCGGCTTTGTCCGGCGTTTTGACAGCGGACACCGCGCCGTGCGTGAGGCCGTCGAAAACGGAACGATCGGTGAATTGCATCAGGTCGTCATCACCTCGCGCGACCCCGGCATGGCGCCCGCCGCCTATATCGAAATGTCGGGCGGCATTTTCCGCGACATGACGATCCATGATTTCGACATGGCCCGTTTCATTCTGGGTGAAGAAATCAGCCAAGTCTCAGCCACCGGTTCACGGCTGGTCGATAGGGCGCTGATGGAGAAATGCGGCGACTACGACACCGTGACCGTGGTTTTGAAGACCGCTTCGGGCAAACAATGCATGATCAGCAATTCGCGGCGTGCCGTTTATGGCTACGACCAGCGGGTCGAAGCCTTCGGAAGTGCCGGCATGGCGATTTCCGAAAACCGGACGCTCAATCACGTGCGTCTCTACACCGAAAGCGGCACCGACCATGCAGCGCCGCTGATGAACTTCTTCATCGACCGCTATGCCGATGCCTTCGCAGCCGAAATCAGCGCCTTTGTCGATGCCGTGGAACAGGGCAAAGCACCGGAGGTCGGCTTCGAAGACGGCAGGCAGGCCCTGCTTCTTGCCGAAGCGGCGATCCGTTCCGCCGCCGAAGGGCGCACCGTCAACACCAGCGAGATCGGATAAGCCATGTACGCGAATTTTGGACTTTTCATCAACGGCCGCTGGCTTACCGGCGCTGCAACGGGAGAAGTCGTCTCTCCGGTCACCGGCGCGGCGCTGGGCGAGGTGGCGTCCGCCACCGCCGATGAGACCCGCGATGCAATCGACGCAGCGGCAGCCGCCCTCCCGAAGCTGCGCACCATGGGTGGCTTCGCCCGCGCCGAAGCGCTGCATCGGGCCGCTGACGAAATGTTACGACGTGCCGACGAAGGCGCGAAGATGATCTCGCTGGAGACCGGCAAACCGATTGCCCAGGCAGGTCGAGAATGGAGCCTTGCCTGCGACCAGTTCCGCTGGTTCGCCGAAGAAGCGCGCCGCATCTATGGCCGCATCGTTGACAGCCGGGTGCCCGGCGGACGGTTTGAAGTGACCCGCGAGGCCGTGGGCATCGTTGGCGCTTTCACCGCCTGGAATTTCCCGGCTGCCCTTCCGGCGCGCAAGCTTGCCCCGGCGCTCGCCGCCGGATGCCCCGTCGTGCTGCGCCCCTCATCCCAGACGCCGGGTGTCGCCATGGTGATGGTCGACTGCCTCAGGGCAGCCGGCCTTCCGGATGGCGCCGTCAATCTCGTTGTCGGTTCGACCGCCAATACCTATGGCCCGATCATGGCGGACAAGCGCGTGCGCAAGGTGTCGCTGACCGGCTCGACACGTGTGGGGCAGCAAATGATCCGCGATGCGGCGCAGACCGTGAAGAAAGTCTCCATGGAACTGGGCGGCAACGCGCCTCTCATCGTCTATGACGACGCGGATCTCGATAATGTCCTCGACCTTGTCGTACCCACCAAGTTTGCAAATTGCGGCCAGGTCTGCGTCACGCCGGATCGCATCTTTGTTCACGAGAGCCTTCACGACTCCTTTGTCGAGGGTTTCGTGGCCCGCACGGCGAAGATCAGGCTCGGCGACGGGCTTGATCCCGATACCGGCATGGGTCCGCTCATCAATGCCGGCCGCCTTGAGGAAATCGAGGCGGTGGTCGCCGACGCCCTACGCGCCGGCGCAAAAATCGCCCATGGCGGTAAACGCCCGCCTCACCTCAACCACGGCTTCTTTTTCGAGCCCACCGTGCTCACCGGTGTGACGGACACGATGAAGGTCTTTGCCGAAGAGAATTTCGGCCCGATTGCCGCAATCACCCGCTTCAGCACCGAGGAAGAGGTTCTGGAACGGGCCAATGCCTCCGACATGGGCCTTTCCGCCTATGCATTCACCCGTTCGCCGGAAAGGGCACGGCGAACGGTAGCGACGCTGAAAGCCGGCATGGTTGGTATCAACAGTTTCGCGCTCGCCGCCTCCGAAGCGCCTTTCGGCGGCACGAACCATTCCGGCATGGGGCGTGAGGGCGGTATAGAAGGGATAAGCGATTATCTCGAAACCAAACTCGCCCAGATCGTCTTTTAGATCATTTCCAGTAAAAGTGCGTAGCGGTTTTGCGTCCGGAAAATGCGAAAAAACAAAGTGATAGAGCACGTCCGACAACCCGTTTTAACCGGACGTGTTCTAGCGACGGATATTCTTGCAGGAGAAAATCATGCGGAAAAACAAACTGAAGGAAATCTGGGCCGAAGGACGTCCGGTGCTGCATGGCTGGCTGTCCATCGCCAGCCCGTTCAGCGCCGAAATCATGGCGGCACAGGATTATGACGCCATCTCCATCGACATCCAGCACGGCGCGGTTGATTACAAGGATGTGCTCGGCATGTTTCAGGCGATGCGCGCCTCCGACAAGGTGCTGATGGCGCGGGTGCCCTGGCTCGACCCGGCATGGATATCGAAGGTTCTGGATGCGGGCGCTTATGGCATCATCTGCCCGATGATCAACAACCGGGCGCAGGCTGAGCAATTCGTCCGGTACATGCGCTACCCCCCGCTCGGGGAACGCAGCTTCGGCCCCACCCGCGCCGTTTACGCCGCCGGCGGCAATTACGCCGCGGAGGCCAATGACGAAATCCTCGCCTTTGCGATGATCGAAACGGCGGAAGCGATGGACAATCTCGAGGAAATCGCCTCCACCCCGGGCCTCGACGGGATCTATGTCGGCCCCGCCGATCTCAGCTTCTCGCTTTCGAAAGGGCAATTGACGCCCGCCTTCGACCGGGAAGAGCCTGAAGTCATCGACGCCATCAAGCGCATCCTCGACGCCTGCCACCGCAACGGCATCAAGGCTGCCCTCCATTGCGGCACGGCGGATTACGCAGCACGCGCGGTGGAATGGGGTTTCGACATGACCACCGTATCAGGCGATTCGCGCCTGCTGGCCGCGGCGGCGACGGAATCGACCGCGACGTGGCGCAGGCTGGTGGAAAAGACCACCAAAAAAACCGATGGCAAAGGGGGGTATTGAATGCCGAACCTTCTCGTGGCCGGAAAACTTCATCCTTCCGGCGAGGCGATGCTGCGCGATCTGCCCTCCCTCGGTTTCTCCGTCCGCTATATCGAGGACGTCTCCGAAGCCTCCTATGCGCCCTTCATCGAGGAAGCGGATGCGATCGTCATCCGCACGCAACCGCTTTCGGCGGCCACAATTGCAAAGGCCGGGCGGCTGAAAGTGGTGTCCCGCCATGGGGTGGGTTACGATAGCGTCGATCTTGCCGAACTCAACCGCCGCAACATAGCGCTCACCATCGTCGGCGACGTCAATTCCGTCTCCGTCGCCGAACATGCAATGATGCTGCTACTGGCGGCGGCGAAGCGGGCCATACTCGCCGACCGCGCGGTTCGTGAACCGGGGCAATGGAGCTGGCGAAACAGGCTGGAGCAGCAGGAAATATCCGGCAAGAACCTCCTCATCCTAGGTTATGGCCGGATCGGGCGGCATCTCGCCAGAATGGCTTCGGGTTTCGGCATGCATATCCGCGCCTACGACCCCTACCTGCTGCAATCGGGATGGCCAGAAGGGCCAACAAGACCCGTATCGCTGGAAGAGGGCCTGCCCTGGGCCGACTATATTTCCGTGCATATTCCCAAAGGGCCAAGCCCGGCAATCGGGGCCGCCGAAATCGCGCTGATGAAACGTGGCGTCGTGCTGTCAAACACCGCCCGTGGTGGTGTGGTCTGCGAAAAGGCGCTCAGCGAAGCGCTCGCCTCGGGTCATGTCGGCGCGGCCGGGCTGGATGTCTTCGATGACGAACCGCCGGAAAGCTCCTCTCCCCTGCTGTCGCAGTTCAATACCGTCCTGTCTCCGCATATTGCCGGACTTACGACGGAATGCGGGGAGAGGATGGCGATTGCGTCCATCCAGAACGCCGTCAATTACCTGAAAGGGACGATCGATCCCGGCCTCATCGTCAATCCGGAATTTGCCCATGTCTGAAAAACCCGTTCTCCGCGTCGGCCTCATCGGCACCGGCTTCATGGGCAAGGCCCACGTCTTCGGTTTCGCCTCTGCCCAGAAGGTGTTCGACCTGCCTTACCGGATCGAACTGCACACCGTTGCCGACATCACCGAAGACGCAGCCGCACGGGCGGCGGCGGATTTCGGCTTTGCCCATTCCACGGCGGACTGGCGCAGCATCATCGCCGATCCCGATATCGATCTCGTCGACATCACCGCGCCGAACGCCCTGCACAAGGAGATGGCACTTGCCGCCATTGCCGCCGGCAAACACGTCTATTGCGAAAAGCCGCTGGCACCGCTTGCTGCGGATGCCGGCGAGATGGCCGCTGCCGCGGCTGCGCGTGGCGTCAAAACGCAGGTGGGCTTCAACTATCTCTGCAATCCCATGCTGCGGCTGGCGCGGGACATGGTGGCGGCGGGCGAACTTGGCAAGATACGCGGTTATCGTGGCCTGCATGCCGAAGACTATATGGCCGACGCCGCAGGCGCCTTCACCTTCCGCCACGATCCGGCCGGCGGCGGTGCACTTGCCGATATCGGCTCTCACGCACTTGCCACAGCCGAATTCCTGCTCGGCCCGATAACCGAAGTGATGGGGGATTGCGTGACGCTGATTGCCGAGCGGCCGGATGGCAGAGGCGGCAAACGCAAGGTGGAAGTGGATGATGTGGGGCGCGCTTTCCTGCGTTTCGCCAATGGTGCGCAGGGTTCGATCGAAGGCAACTGGATCGCCACCGGCCGCAAGATGCAGCATGATTTCGAGATCTACGGCGACAAGGGTGCGCTTTATTTCACGCAGGAACGCTTCAATGAGCTGCATTTCTATTCAGCCGCCGATCCGGCCGGCCGCCGTGGCTTCCGCAGGATCGAGGCTTCGCCCGATCACGCGCCCTATGGCCGATTCTGCGTGGCACCCGGTCACCAGCTCGGCTTCAACGACCTGAAAGCCATCGAAATCGAAGGTTATCTGCGGGCGATCGCGGGAGAGGCGCCAGAGCCTTTCGGTTTTGCTGCTGGTCTGCGCATCCAGCGGCTGGTCGAGACAATCCAGCGCTCATCATCCGACCGCCAATGGATGGAGGTCGCCGGCTGAAAACCGTGATCGCGAGACGGGCTGCGGGCCTTCATGCCCCTTGGAAAACTGCAATAAATATTGCAAGATCATACCATGAAGCAACAACCGCAGCCCATCGACCCTCCGAAAGATTACGAAGAACTGATCCGCCTCATCCATGATCGTCACGATCAGATGAGCAAGACCTATCAGCGGATTTCCGTCTATCTGACGCAGAACCCCAATGAAGTCGCCGTGCATTCGGTCAATACCATTGCCGAGCGGCACAATATCCACGCCTCCAGCTTCGTGCGGTTTGCGCAATCGTTAGGCTACAAGGGTTTCAAGGAGCTGCAGGCGCTGTTCCAGAAACGGCTGGCGACGGCGGCTCCCGGTTTCGAGGCGCGCGTGCGCGCACTCGATGACGAATTGCAGAGCCGCGAGGACCGTTCGGAATACGGTTTCCTTCACGACCTTGTCGTCAGGGACATTGCCTCCCTGCAGGACCTTCTGGAGCGCATCAGCGCCGAACAGCTCGGCACCGCCGCGGACCTCATAGAGGCCGCCGGCACCGTCTATCTCGTCGGCCAGTTGCGCTCCGCGCCAGTGGCGGAACTGCTGCGCTACATCCTCACCATGCTCGGCAAGCAATGCATCCTTCTCGATCCGGGCGGCGGCCTCGCCACCCATATGGCGCGGACGATGAAGACTGGCGACGTGCTGATCGCCGTATCCTTCCGCTTTTATGCGACGGAGGTGGTGAATATCGTCGAGGAGGCGGAAAAGATCGGCGTGCCGACCGTGGCGATTTCCGACAGTACCCTGTCGCCTCTGGCAAAATCGGCAAAGGTCCTGTTCTCGGTCCCCGAGCACGATTACAGCTTTTCCCGGTCTCTGGCCGCGCCGATGTGCCTTGCGCAGGCTCTGGCCGTCGCCGTGGCCGCGCGCGTTCAGAAGAACGAAACGGCGCCACGCATTCCGACGGTTACGGGCCTCTAGGCACCAACATTCCTTAAAGCCCTGTCACGCCGTCCCAGATCAGCTTCACCGCCACCAGCGCCACGGACACATAGGTCAGGGGATAAAAGATCGAGGCGCGCATGTGGCGCACCGTCCAGGCGCCAAGCCATGTAGAGGCGATCGCCAGCGGCACCATCAGGGCGGCGCGGCCGAGATTCTGTGCGCCGAAACCGCCGAGAGCCGCATAGGGCACGAGTTTCAGGACATTGGTGATGGCAAAGAACATCACATTGGTGCCGGTGAAAACCTTCGGGTCCATCCGAAGCGGCAGCAGATAGACCTGCAGCGGCGGCGCGCCGGCATGGGCGACGAAGCTGGTGTAACCCGCAAGCAGGCTCCAGAACCGGCCTGCCATCGGCCGCTCCTTCGCAACCGTCACCAGAACGCCCCTCGACAGCACGACGCGCAGCACGAACACGGCCGAGACCAGGCCGACGATCAGGCGCACCACGGCATCCGAGGTGATCTCGGCGGTCATCCAACCAAGCCCGATGCCGACGACGGCAGCCGGCAAAAGCTGCCGCATGATCCGCCAGTCGACCCAGTTGCGCCAGGCCGCCACGCCGACCATGTCCATGACCACCAGAATAGGTAGCAGGATCGCCGCCGCCGTGACCGGCGACATCACCAGCGCCATCAGCGGCACGCCAAGCAGGCTCATGCCGCCGAGCCCGCCCTTGGAGAGCCCGACCAGCACAACGGCGAGCACGGTGACGCCCAGTTCCAGAGGAGAGTTGAAAAGGTTCAAGTGCATCTCCTCGGCAATGCCGCCGGCACCCCAGCCGGGGCACCGCGCGTATGGATATCAGCCCTTCCGGAGCCGGGCTTTTTGACGGTAGACATCAGCAACGACCGCGCTGACGATGATCAGTCCCTTGACGATCTCCTGATAGTAAGCATCCACGCGCAGGAATGTGAAGCCCGACATCATCAACCCCAGGATCACGGTGCCGATAACCGTGCCGAAAATGCGTCCCCGCCCGCCGGAGAGCGACGTGCCGCCGATAACCGCCGCGGCTATGGCGTCAAGCTCGTACATCATGCCCATGCCGGCCTGCGCCGTCTCCGCGCGGGCGGCGGTGACGATGCCGGCGAGGCCCGCGAGCAGGCCGGCAATGGCATAGACCTTGACCAGATGCAGCTGAACATTGATGCCGGACACCCGGGCCGCCTGCATGTTCGCGCCGATCGCATAGGTGAACTTGCCATAACGCGTATAGCGCAGGGCAATATGGAAGGTGACGGCGACGAGCAGGAAGATGACGACAGGCCATGCGCCCGAGCCGATCGAGGCAAAGCTCTCGGTCGGGAAGGAGATCGGCTGACCCTTCGTATACCATTTGGCGATGCCGCGTGCGGTGACCATCATGCCAAGCGTGGCGATGAAGGGCGGTATTCCCGTCACCGCTATGAGCATACCGTTGACGATGCCGGCAATGAGGCCGAGGCCCAGGCCGACGGCCAGCGGCACCACCACGGGCATATCGGTCAGTGCGGGATAGATGGCCCTGGCAAAATCGCTGCTTTGCGCAAAACTCATGGCGATCATGGCGGTCATCGCCACCACCGAGCCCGAACTGAGGTCGATGCCGCCGGTGATGATGACCTGGGTAACACCGACGGCAATGATGCCGACGACGGAGACCTGCAGGATCATGATCGTCAGGCGCTGCGGGCTGCCGAGAAAGCTTTGCCCCTGCACGAACCACCCGAGCAACTCAAACACAAGTGCGACGCCGATCAGCACGGTCAGAATATTCAGTTCCTGCGGCAGCTTGCGCCTTTTCCGTTCGACCGGTTCGGTCTGTACGCTATCCATGATTTTTCCTCCCCGGCATTGCCGCCGTCACAGCCTCAGCGGGCCGCCAGTTCCATGATTTTGACTTGGTCCGCTTCGGCGCGATCGAGAATCCCGGTCATATGCCCCTCATGCATCACGACAATCCGGTCCGACATGCCGAGAACCTCCGGCAGTTCCGACGAGATCATGATGACGGCGACACCTTCCTTCGCCAGACTGGAAATCAGGCGATGGATTTCTGCCTTGGCGCCGACATCAATGCCGCGCGTCGGTTCATCGAGAATGAGGATTGCCGGCTTCGTCAGAAGCCAGCGGGCGATCAGCACCTTCTGCTGGTTGCCGCCGGACAGGTTTTCGATCCGCTCGTCGAGATCGGGCGTCTTGATGCGCAGCGCCTTCTTCATGTCTTCGCACAGCACCGTCAGCCCGCGCTCATCGACATAACCCATGGTCGCGTGGCCATTCTGAAGGGCCGCAATCTGCATGTTTTCAAGAATCGAAAGCGGCAGAAAACAACCGGTTGCCTTGCGGTCTTCCGTCAGCAGCGCCATGCCCCTGCGCATCGCATCCGCCGGCGAATGGATCGTGACCGGGGCACCGTCGATGCGGATGGTCCCTTCACTCGCCGGCACCACCCCAAAAATCGCCTCCGCAACGTTGGAGCGGCCGGAGCCCACCAGCCCCGCCACGCCGAGGATTTCGCCGCGATGCAGATCGAAGGAAATACCGTGGAAAACCCCGGCCAAACCGAGATCCCGAACCTCAAGGACGACGTCACCGATCGAGGCTTCCTGCTTGGGAAACATGTTGGTGATCTCACGGCCGACCATCATTCTGATGATGTCGTCGCGCGTGACATCGGTGCTCGCATGGGTTCCGACATATCGTCCGTCGCGGAACACCGAAAACTCGTCGGCGATCTCGAACAGCTCGTTCATCTTGTGGGTGATGTAGACGATGCCGATATTGCGTGACCGCAGGTCGCGGATGATATCGAAGAGATGCGCGACCTCCGATTCTGTCAGGGCGGATGTCGGCTCATCCATGATGAGCACGCTGGACTGGTAGCTGACGGCCTTGGCGATTTCGACCATCTGCCGCTGCGCCACCGTCAGCGTGCTGACCTCCGCCGCCGGATCGATATTGATCTTCAGCTGGTTAAACAACGCCTGCGTCTCCGCCAGCATTTTCGCATGGTCTATGAGGCCGAGACGGTTTTTCGGTTCGCGGCGGATCCAGATGTTCTCCGCCACGGTCATCCAGTCCATCAGCGCCAGTTCCTGATGGATCATGGCGATGCCGCGCTCCAGCGCATCGCGGGGACTTTTCAGACGGACGTCTTCTCCCCGGAGCCTGACGGTGCCGGCATCGGGGCTGTAAATGCCGGCGATAATTTTCATCAGCGTCGACTTGCCGGCGCCGTTTTCGCCCATCAGCGCGTGCACGGAACCGGGGCGCAGGCGAAACTGCACATCATCCAGCGCGACGACACCCGGAAATTCCTTGCGCACCCCCTCGATTTCGAGAAGGTATGGGCCTGCGGCCTGCTTGAAGCGTTCGATCGCCTCTAAGGTGGTTGTGGAAATCATGTCTCACCCGTCCTTTATCCGGCCAGCGGCCGGGCCGTGATTTGCTGTGCCGGCGACCGAGGCAATGCCCGGTCGCCGGCCACAAATCAGTTGCTGGACTTGTATTGAGCGACATTGGCAGGGGTGACGAGTTCGAAGGGTACATCGACCTTGTGCTCGAATTTTTCACCACGTGCGATTTTCAGCACGGTATCGAGCGATCCTTCGCCCTGACCCTTGGCGGACTGATAGACCGTAACGTCAAGGTCGCCCGCTTCCATGGCCGCCAGAGCATCCTGCGTTGCGTCAACACCGGCGACGACGACATCCTTCATGCCGACGCCGGATGATTTCAGCGCCTGGATCGCGCCGAGCGCCATCTCGTCATTGTTCCCAAGCACGATTGTCGGCTTCATGCCCGATGTAATCCAGTTCGTCATCAGGTCCATGGCCGGGGTGCGCATCCAGTTCGCGGTCTGCGCGTCCAGCACCTTGATGTCCTTGCAGGCATCGCTTTTAAGGACACGTTCGGCCGCAGCGGTGCGGCCGCGCTGACCGGTGGTGCCAAGCTGGCCCATCAGAATGACCGCATCGCCCTTGCCGCTCGCAAGCTTGCAAACCTCTGTCGCCTGCAATTCGCCAGCCTGCTCCTCATTGGAACCAACCCATGCCTGCTTTTCCGGGAATTTCTCCATATTGGCCGGAAGCATGTTCACGAAGACAAGCGGGATACCCGCCTGATCGGCGATCTTCGACATCGCCCTGCCGGAATCCGCATCCACCAGCATTGTGATGATGCCATCAACACCGGCCGCCACGAAGTTTTCGATCTGCGACTGCTGACGGGCGATATCGCCCTGCGCATCTTCCATCTGGACTTCGACGCCGAGATCCTTGGCATGGCGCTGAATGTTGTGACGTAATACGGTGAGATAATTGTCGTCGAAAAGCGACATTGCCACGCCGATCTTCTCAGCATGGGCAGCGCTGGCCATCAGGGCGCAGAATGCAGTTGTGATTGCGATTTTTTTGATCACGAGATTTTCTCCTCCTCTTTTCCCCGCACGTGACGAATGTGTGCGATCACCCAAACCAGCGCCTCCCGGCTGTCTCCAGGCATGGCTTCGCCGTTGACGGATGCAGCAGCAAAATCCGCCTCAAGCGAAGTCATGTCCTGTCGATCAGTCGAAACGGCAGCACTGTTTGCGCGCAGCTTTAGTGCTACGCCCGTCTCTCCCATGCGACCGGGTGTTTTCCGGGCGCAGTTTCAACATAGCGGGATGAAACAAGATTCGCAACAAAAATTGCAGAATTTATATACGGCAATAAAATTTCCAAAATCTCACTCGTCGACCTGGACCCATCAAACTCGGATGCCACGGTTTCGCGGACCGCACCGTGCGACTAGAGCGTTGTCGCATTTCCGAACGGAAAACCGGGAGCCACTTCTCCTGGAAATGCTCCCTATTGCTTTTGAGGAAGAGCAGATGAAAGCGGCACGGTCTGGCCGCAAAACTCATTCGACGAAAACGCGTACGCTCGAAGCACGCCCATCGGCATCGATCACCGTGAGGGTGGAAAACCCTTGCCCCTCGGGTCGCCATTCGCTGTTGCGGCGATGGGAAGCGTCGGGCAGAGGCATGCCATTCGCGAGCCAGCGGAAGGGAGCACGCCCGCCTTGCAGCTTCAGCACCAGCGGTGAAATGCCCGACTGGCCGGAAAGCTCAACCCTTGCTCCTTCCGGCGGATAAACGATGCGCGGGGCGCTTTCGCGTCTCGAGGCCGAAAGCAGGCCGCTTGCGGTCAGGGTGAAACGCCGCTGATTGGCGGGAAGGTCGGCAACGGTAACGCGCGCAACGCCGGAGGGCGCAACAGGCATCGGCGTGATCGCCACACCGGATTTTGCGAAGGCCTCAAACAGGATCGGGGCCGCCGTCGCGTAACCGGCAATACCCGGCACCGCGCCATTATCGGCCCGGCCGACCCAGACGCCGATCACATGCCGCCCGTCATAACCCACTGACCAGGCATCGCGGTAGCCGTAACTCGTGCCTGTCTTGTAGGCGATGCCGCGCTGTTTCATGCCGAGCGGCGGCAGCACGCCAGAGAGAATGTCCGAAACATTCCAGATTGCGGCATCGGAAAACAGCCGGTCGCCGACAAGGCGCTCAGGGACTGAGCGGACGCCGTCACCCAACCGCACGGGGTCACCGCTGCCGGCAAGCCCGGCATAAAGCTGCACCAGATCAACAAGCGAAATACCCGCACCGCCAAGCGCAATGGCAAGTCCGGGCGCCTCGTTTGACGGAAGTACCAGCCGGACGCCCGCTCGCCGGAACCGCACCATCAGCGCCGATGGGCTGACGGCATCGAGCAGTTTGACGGCAGGCACGTTGAGCGACAATTGCAGCGCCTGCCGGATACTGACATCGCCCTGATAATGCATATCGAAATTGCGAGGGCGATAACCGGAAAAGTCGGCCGGGCGATCCTCGATGATGGTTTCCTGCCCGACAAGACCGTCTTCGAAGGCAAGACCGTAAATGAACGGCTTGAGGGTGGAGCCTGGCGAACGCACGGCGCGGCTCATCTCCACGAAACCACGCCTTGCCGTATCGAGATAATCCGCCGAGCCGACCTCCGCGAGAATATCACCGGTCTGGGCGTCGGCCATGACGATGGCGACGGAGACCTTATCGCCAAGCTTCTCCGCAGCATGGCGGGCAACACCTTCCAGTTCCCGCTGGATCGGCAATTTGAGCGTCGAGTACGCCTCGGCAGCATTTGGGAACTTCACCCGTGCGGCAACGGCCATATGCGGCGCATAGGCCGGCAGGTCGCGCCGGTTGGAAGGCACGTCCGCAAGTGCCGACCGTTCCGCCTCCCCCTCGCCCACCACGCGTTCCACGGCAAGCCGTTGCAGCACCCGCTCGCGCGCCTGCTTCGCCGCCTCCGGAAAACGATCCGGACGACGTTTCTCCGGCAGTTGCGGCAGCGCCACCAGAAGCGCCGCCTCCGCGGTATCGAGCCGGCCCGGCTCCTTGCCGAACCAGGCGAGGCTTGCGGCCCTGACACCTTCGAGGTTGCCGCCATAGGGCGCGATATTCAGATAGAGATCGAGGATGTCAGCCTTGCTGAGTCTCCTTTCGATCTGGAGCGCACGCATGGCCTGCAGCAATTTTGCCGAGAATGAGCGGTCGGCGCGCGGCTCGATCAGCCGCGCCACCTGCATGGAAAGAGTCGAAGCGCCGGAGACGATCCGGCCGTTGCTGGCCAGTTGCCAGGCGGAGCGCAAAAGCGCCCATGGATCGACCCCGTGGTGATCATAGAAACGTTGATCCTCATAAGCGACAAGCATGCGCAGGAACTGCGGATCAACCTCTGCGGCGGTGGTTTTCAGCCGCCAGCGGCCGTCGGGTGTCGCAAAGGCGCGCAACAACTTGCCGTCACGATCCAGCACCTCGAAGGATCGTTGCCGCGCAGCATCCAGCGGCGGCGGATAGGCTTTGTCCAGCGCATCAAGACCGAAGGCCGCGCCGCCCATAAGCAACGCGGCCGTCACGATGCCGACAATGATCGCCTTGCGTCGCCTCATGGGGTTGCCGAGCGCACCTCCATGCGGCCGGTTGCCGTGCGGGCGGCAAATTGCGGCCGGTACATATCTTCCACCGAGGCTGCCGGGTGATCATAGGTGCCCGGGGTAACGGCACGAACGACATAGGCAAGCGCAATTTCCGAACTGTCGCCGGCCGAGCGGTCGAGGGCCGCCACGAAACGGTCATAGCGGAATTCGGTATGGGCCGCTTCCGTTTCCGGCAACCAGTCGAAATTCGAAAGTGCTGCCGAATTGACGAGGCTCGGATTGTCGATTTCGAAGCCGGAGGGCAACAGATCCGTCACCAGAATGCGTGATTGCCAGTTATTCTGCGGCACGACGTTCAGCACCACCACATAACGCTCGTTTTGCGTGACCTCGCTCGGGTTCACCTCCTCACCATCCATGGAATAATAGGTGCGGGTGATGGTGAAGCCCTCGCCACCGGCGGCAAGCGGCTGCGCCGGCGGCGCCACCGTGGTGACAACAGCCGTGACAGGATCGGCCGAGGCATTGGCGATCTTCAGGGGAACTGCCAGCAATTCATCGCCGGTCATCCGCTTGCCGAAACCGCCGGTCTGCAAATCACCGTTCACATCGAGACGGATATCCTTGTCCTCGCCTTTGACAGCGCGGGCGGCCAGCAGCATCCAAGCCTGTTCCTGGGTGCTGGTATAGGGCTTCTTTTCCCATTCCTTCGCCACGGCACCGGCAAGCTGCGGCACGACGGCCGGAACCGGGCGACTTTCGGCCGCAAGCGCTAGCGTCGCAGCACCATCCCGCAGCGCAGAGCCGTAATCTGCCCGCGCGAAGCTGACATTGGTGGCGCGACTTGCCATATCGAGCGAAGCGCCGAACACGGCCTTGGAACGGGCCTGATCGCCATAAAGCGAAAGGGCGGCGGCAACCTGCGCCTTGGCGAGCGGGGTTGGGAAATCAGCAAGTGCCGTATCCGCGTAATAACGCAGATCGTTGATCGCCGCCTTGCGGTTGCGCGCCAGCACATAAAGCGAATAGGCGATCTCGTTACCGCGATCCTTGACGTTGCTGTCATAGGACAGGCCGTTCTGCACATTGTTCAGCGCCTGCACCATGGCCGCTTCGGGAACGTCGTAATTCTGCTCGCGGGCGCGGGTCAGGAAGTCGCTGATATAGGCATCGAGCCACAGATCGCCATAACCCGGCGACCAGAGGCCGAAACTGCCGGAACTCGACTGGAAGGACAGCACGCGGTAGATCGCCTCCTGCACCCGCTTGCGGGTATCCGGATCTTCGGTGAGGCCGGTATCCTTCGTCATTTCCGAGAGATAAAGCAGCGGCAAAGCGCGGCTCGTCGTCTGCTCGGCGCAGCCGTAAGGATATTTATCCAGCATCATCACCAGCGCCGGAATATCGAAGGCGGGCGAGCGCGTGACGTTGACGGCGACCGAAGAGCCGAGCAGCATGCTGTCGGCCAGAAGATCGCCGTTGATTGTCAGGCTGCTGTTCGGCGCAATCTTGATTTCGCGCCGCGTCGTCACCGGCAGAACGGCCGGGCGCACCGGAACGTTCAGAACCTGCTCCAGCGAGATACCGGCGGCATTGGAGACCTTGATGGTGATTGCGCCATTGCCGGGCTGTTCGCCGGTCAGGGGGACAGTCAGCGACGACTTTCCACCCTTTTGAAGCGCCAATGTCTGCGACATCTCGCCCTGATCGACCGTCAAGGCCGTGTTGCTGGTCACATCCAGCCGGTAATCGCCGGCCTCGCCATCGGTATTGGCGATATCGAGCCGCAATTGCGAGACATCGCCGGGAGCGAGGAATTTCGGTGCGCTGGCGGTCACCACGACCGGATCGCGGATGACCGCATCGGAGACCGCATGGCCGACACCCGTCTTCGTCCAGGCCACCGCCATGATGCGGGCCGTGCCGTTGAACTGGGGAATATCGAAACTGACAGTCGCCTTGCCGTCGCCGTCAAGCTCGACCGGACCGGCAAAGAACGCCACCAGCTTTTCGGTGGGCGGGCTGCCTTGAAGGGCTGCCCCTGCGCCATCACCACCGGTGCGCAGCCGGCCGGTGGCACCCAGCGAACCGTCGATCAGGCGGCCATAGAGGTCGCGGATTTCCAGCCCCAGCCGGCGCTGGCCGAAATACCATTCATCCGGCTTCGGCGGCTCGTAACGCGTGAGGTTCAGAATGCCGACATCCACCGCCGCAACAATCGCATAGGCCTTTTCGCCGACACCAGCGCCCGCAACCGTGATCGGAATTTCAAGCGGCTGGCGCGGCAGCGTCTTCTGCGGCGCACCGAGGGTCACGGCAAGCTTGCGCTCGGCCGGGTCGACAGCAAGCCACTTGATGCCGATGGCCCGCATCGGCATGCGGCTTTCCTGCGCATCGCCGGGCCGGAACAGCGTGGCGGTGACGTAAGCGCCCGCACCCCATTCTTCCGTTACCGGAATGTCGATCTCGCCGCCATCCGCGCCGATCTCGGCATTCTGAACGGAAATCAGCTTTTCAGAGCCGGACGTGATCATCAGCTCACCGGCAAAACGCGAGGAAACCCTGAGTTTGGCCGTGTCGCCGATCTTGTAGCTCTGCTTGTCCAGCGCGATTTCCAGCGCATCCGGCGTTTCGGTCGAGCTTGCCTCAACGTAGAAACCGGCATCGAATTCAACGCTGGAAACAGGTGCGCCATTGCCGGCACCCTCCACTTCCAGCCGGTAGCGGCCCCAGGTGACCGGCACGGAAATCTCGCTGCCATTGGCATCGACGGACAAGGTGCCGGCCTCTTGCTGCTTGGTATATTCCACCGGCTCGTAACGCCAGGAATTGCCCTGACGATACCATTGATAGTTCCGCTCAACCTTGATGAGCTTCCAGTTGAGGCCGCTCATCGCCTGTTTTACGCCATCGGCACCAACGCCGATGATATGGAAACGGCCGACGGAATTCTGGGCGAGATCGCCGGAAAATTGCGGCTTGATGCCGATAACAGAAGCTTCCGCCTTGATAGGCAGCGTCAGCGAACGCTCCACGGCACGTCCACCCGCCTCTTGCATGCGCACGGTGATGTTGGCGGAAAGAAGCTGCGTGGTGGAGGGCAGATCGGTGAGATCAACATTGAAGCTCGCCTTGCCCTCTTCGTCCAGCACCGGCAGATCGGCAAGCGCCGTGCGGTTCTCCTCTTCGCTTTCCTCATCCGCCAGACCGAAGAAATAACCTTCGAAATCAGCGCTGATGCGCGTTGGCTTGATGGCAACCTCACCTTCCAGCGTCAGGCCGGCAGCGGGCGCGCCATAGAGATAACGGCCGTCTACATCGATTGCCGTTTCCGCGCCAGGGTCAATCTGCTTTGCCTTGCTCGAGAGGTCAAACTCGGTACGGTCAGGCACGAAATCATCGACCAAAAAGCTCTTTTCGCTGATCGCAGGCATTTTCGGATCGGTATGGATGCGCACTGTCCAGGTGCCGCGCATCGCATTTGCCTGCAACGGCAGATCGACCGCATGGCCGCCCAGCGCCTTGCCATCGCTGACGAAGCGCCGGTCCTCGACACCGTCAGGGCGCGAGAAGATGAAGGTAAGCGGCAGATCCTCGATTGCCTTGCCATCGACGTCGCGAGCAAGCGCTGCGGCATGCACGGTCTCGCCGGCGCGGTGGATGCCGCGTTCGGTCCAACTGAACACATCAATCGCGCCGGGTGCTGCACGTCCCGTCACGCCGCGATCCGAAAGATCGAAGCCGGCACGGGTCATGTCGAGGAACACGTAGTCCTTGTCGCCGTTCCGTGCCGTCAAGATTGCGGGCGCCTGCGCTGCTGTGCCGCGCATCAGGCCAGCCGAGAACACCGCGCGGCCATCCGCATCCGTCTTCGCAGTGCCCAGCACCTCGTTATTCTTGGCGAGCAGCTGCAAATCCACATCTGCCAGCGGCTTCGCGCTGCCAAGTGCACGGACAAAGACATTCAGACCATCGGTTCCGGCATAGGTGGTGATGCCGGTATCCGACACCAGGAACCATTGCGTGGCGCGCGAATCCCAGGTTTCCGGTGCAGTGCCCGGCGGCACGGCGGTCAGCACATAGATGCCGGGCTTACGTTCCGGCAAAGCTTCATCCACCGGGAAACTCGTCACCACATCCTTGTTGAGATCCGGCTGGATATCGATCGCGCCCTGCCAGACGAGTTCGCCGATTTCGTTTTCGATACGGTCGGCATTGTAACCGTCCATCTGCGTCAGAAACTGCGAATTGGAAAGAAGCGAGGTGATGTTGCGATCACCGACGCGATAGAGCTTCAGATCAGCCTTGTCGGCATTAACAGAGACGATCGGGATGCCGCGGCGCGCAGTCCCCGGCAGCACGAAATTCTCGCCCGTGAAGCGCACGGTCGCGGCGCGGTCACGCACGTAAATATCGAGATTGACCTGCTTTTCCAGAGGCTCTTCCACCGAGGACGGCAGGCCAGCGCGCAGCGCAATCTTGTAACGCTGGCCATGGCTCAGGCCTTCCACGCAGATCTCGCTGCCCTTCGCTTCGATGGCCTTGGGGGCTGCCCCATCGAGCGTGATGAAGGAGGAATAATCGACACCGTTCTTTACCAGCGGTTCGGAAAACTGCACGCAGGCGCGCGGGCTGACGCTATCCGTATCCACGGTATTGTTGATGACGCGGAAACCCTGGCGCGTGCGCAGGTCGGCATAGGCCGCCTTTGTCTGTGCATTGTCGGTGAGCGCAAGGCTCTCCTTATAGGCGTTGAGTGCTGCGCGATAATTCTGGGTTCTTTCGAAAGCCTTCGCCAGCCGGTTCAGGGCCTCGGTACGGGCGCTGACCGTGCGGCTCAGCTGATAGGCGTTGATGGCGGCAGACGCCGCCTGCCCGGCAATCGAATAATTATCGGTGACCTGCGCCGCCTTTTCCGACAATTCCGCCCAGAGCGCGCCGTCATCAGGCGTGATAGCAAGAGCCTGTTTATAGGTCGTGACCGCATCGGGAATATTGCCCGCAGCGACCTGCTGCCGCGCCGTCTGCACAAGGGCTTCCACGCCCTGTTCGTCACCGTCATTGGCAGCGAGGCCTGATTTCAGCCGGCGGGCTTCCTGCTGCAGGCTGTCCGTCACGAAGGAAAGGCGCTGCGGCGCGCCGATATCGGCTTCCGCAGCCACTTCCACGATCTTGCCGGCGACTGCGCCCGGGAAGGCGTTCAGCTGGTTGAAATCCGATTTGAGGAAGCACCATTTCACCTTGGGATTGTAGGTGAAAGCCTTGCAGGCAGCGTCGCCGACGCAAATCTCGCCGCATTGTTCCAGCGAGACATTCTGCTCCGTTCGAAGATCGAAGCCGAAATAATCGCCGTTTTGCGTGGTTACCACTTTCCGCGAAGGTTCGGCCGCCGTAGCCGGGAGAAAAATCAGGGTGGTAGAGACCGCAACCAACGAAATCCGGACGAGCGCGCGCAACGACATCAGTATTCTCCCCGCAACAGACATGTCGGGCGGGACTCTGGTCAAATCCACGCATGGTTGTCAACGCATCTTCGTCAATTCACAACATGAGGATGCGTGAAGGCCAGCAGACGGGGGAAGACTAGTCTTCTATTTTACGCGCCTCGGAAATCAGCATGATCGGTACGCCGTCGCGGATCGGGTAAGCGAGCCTTGCGCTTTCGGAGATCAGCTCGTTGTGGGTCCGATCATAAGAAAGGCGTCCCTTGGTCAAAGGGCAGACCAGCAGCTCCAGGAGCTTCGGATCGACATTGCTCATCCTGTCGTCCATGGCGACAATCCTATTGCAGCACGGTGCCGCCCTCGCCCGACCCTTGGGCAAGAACGATCTCGGTGATGGCGATCAATGTTTCGGCCCGTGTCTTCAGGTCGGGTGCTTCAAGCAGCGCCTGTTTTTCGGCCGGACCGAAGGGAGACATCATGGAGAGGGAATTGACGAGGACACGATTGCCCGCCCTTTCCACGCTTTCCCAATCAGCCTCCAGCTGGTTTGCATCCAGAAACGCGCGGAATACCCTGAGCAGGTTTTCACGATCCACCGCCTCCTCGTTATATTCGCCGGAAAGATCGGCAATGAAGGGCGCATGACGGAAGCTGCGATAAGGCTTGTCGGCCTCCACCTCTTCCAACAAGCGGAAACGGCAGACACCGGTGAGAGAGATGACGTAACGGCCATCCCCGGTTTCGGAAAAGGAAGTGATGCGGCCAAGACATCCGACCGCACTCAAAGGCCCGCCTTCAATCCCCGCCTCAATGACATGCAGGGCCGGCTGCACCATGCCGATGACACGGTGGCCAGCCAGGGCCATGTCGATCATGGCGAGATATCTCGGCTCGAAAATATTGAGCGGAAGATGGCCTTCCGGTAGCAGCAGGGCACCCGGCAAGGGAAACACCGGTACGGTTTCCGGCAGATCGTCGTTCTTCACATATCTCGCATTTCCGACATGCATGGGATCAAGCCCCCTGTTCACCGCTGCCCGGCCGGCGGAATCAACCGCCGCGGCCGGGATATGCCCGCACTACGAAAACAATATTGCCGAAAGCTTCCGGCGGCCAGCGACGGTTGCCGGGTCCTTGAAGCCCCAGGCTTCGAAAAACTCCAGAAGCTGCCGGCGCGCGCCGTCATCATCAAAGGTCCGGTCCTTGCGCATGACATAAAGCAGATGGTCTGCCGCCTCATCGCGCCGCCCTTGAGCGTTCAGCACCTTGGCGAGCTTCACCCGTGCCTCGTGATGATCGGGATTGAGCGCCAGATCGCTTTCCAGCGCCACCGGATCGCCGATTTTTCGGGCTTCCTCATATTGCGCGATCTTTTTCAAAACGAGCTGAATGCCCGCATCTTCGTTGAGCTCCGCAGGCAGGGAGGAGAGCAGTTCGCTGGCCCGCTCATACTGACCGGCAGCGATCATGCATTCAGCGATACCGGCAATCGCCGCGGGGTTTTCCGGATCGGCCTGCATGACGGCACCGAACAGCTGTGCCGCACCGTTAAAATCGCCATCCGTCAGAAGCTGTTTCGCCTCGGTCAGAGCCGCCTCGATTTCGGCTTTCGGATCACCCGCATCCGGGCCGGCGATCTTGTCGATGAACTGCTTGATCTGGCTTTCCGGTACCGCGCCCATGAAGCCGTCCACCGGCCGACCATCGGCAAAAGCGACGATGGCGGGAATGGACTGGATGCCGAGCTGGCCCGGAATCGAAGGGTGATCGTCAATGTTCAGCTTCACAAGCTTCACACGGCCATTCGCTTCGTTGATGACCTTTTCGAGCACCGGCGTCAGCTGCTTGCACGGGCCGCACCAGGGCGCCCAGAAATCCACCAGAACCGGCTGGCGGCGCGATTCCTCAAGAACATCCTTGGAGAAAGCAGCTGTCGTTGTGTCCTTGATGTGACCGGAGGCCGCACCATTCAGCTCGCCGTTGTGATGCGCGCTTGCAGACATCTGCCCACCATAGGAACCGCCGTAAGGATTATTCGTGTCGCTCATGCCGGTCTCCCGCAATTTCTGTCGCATGTCTCAGTTGAAGCAAAGATCGTATCTCACTCACTGACTTTCAAGACAAGCGGCGCATGTCCGGTCGCCTCAAGAAAGCGAATGAGATCCTTCGACGCGATCGTCGTCGTCTGGTCGTTGGAAAGCGGATGGCCATTGACCAGTTCGTTTTCCAGAAGATCACTGTCGAGCACAAAGGTGACCTGCCTGCCAGTGTCGTTGATCGCCCCGAATACTGTCACCGATCCCGGTACGACGCCCAGATATTCGAGCATTTTTTCCGGCCTGCCAAAGGACACGCGGCTTGCAGCACCTATCGTCTTGTGAACGCTTTTGAGATCGACGATCGCATTCTCTTCGACAGTCAGAACAAAATATTGATCCTTTTTGTCCTTCACGAAAAGGTTTTTCGTGTGGCCTCCGGGAATGAGATCGCGCAGCGACTGGGACTCAGCAACGGTAAACACCGGTTCGTGCTGTTTCGTGGTATGAGAAATGCCGAGCCCATCCAGAAACTGGAAAAGCTCCATTGCCGTCCTGGGAGAATTCTCCGCCATATTCCGCCGCCGCCCCTGCCGATTTCGATACCGTTGCACTCCTGATTAAGGTGGCAACCGGCGCTTGGCAACGCAGGAAAAACCGCAGATATGAAAAACCGCCAATCATTTCCGTCGCTTGTCGCATTTTTCAAAGAAATTTTCGCGTTTTTGTCATTTCCCTGTTGCATTCCAAAATCGATTGAGCGATATAGCGCCCGTCGCCGCAACATGGTGACCCACGGTTCAGCGACTACCCCGGACCGGTGGATTTGAGCGGGTGTAGCTCAGGGGTAGAGCACAACCTTGCCAAGGTTGGGGTCGAGGGTTCAAATCCCTTCGCCCGCTCCAAATTTTCCAAAAAAGCCGAATCTTCACGGAATACTGAACTTCAGACCAGCGAGTTATGCAGGGTTATGCGGTTCGGGATCAAGAGTTCGCCATCTTCTTCGCCCCGTCAGAACAGCGGTGAAATTATCGGACGAATGGAACTTCCCCCGGAAATGGCCGTTTCAGATGCGAGGCTCCTAACCTCAGTTCCCCTCTGAATTGCCCGCCATGAGCGGGCATTTTTTTAAGGGCAACTGTCGCCGAGAAATAAATCCGCCCGTCTGGAACACCGCCCGTATACAGGGCGTTCTCCTGTGTTTGATCAACACCGGGGGAACACCCATGTCCGCAATCTCGAAAACTCTTTTGATTGCAGCACTCGCTGCCGTGACGATGCCGGCCGCCTCCTTCGCCGCAGACATGATCCCGTATGGCCACGACCAGCCTCCACGGCACAGAAACCATTATCAACCACGCACGGCTGAGAACACCTATTCGAATCGTACAGAAATGCGCTGCTCCGAGAACATCGTCTCCTATCAAGCGCCTTACCAGCGGCATACGGAGCTGGTCACGCTCTGCCATCCGCCACTAAATTGGCGAACGGAGCCGTCCACGGCAACAATATGGTCGCCATGATCTTGCCATAATTCATTCGATGTGCTTTTGTGCAGCCGCCCTTGTGGGAGGGGGTAGAGGTCGAGACCCGCTGGCTGCATTTTGGCAGCAGGCGGGTTTCCCTTTTTTTGGCAACCACTATGGGCCAGTACGCTGCTGAGGCACTTTCCGGCCTTGGGCAGACGGCAAAAAACAGGCGCACAAGGCGCTCATTTAATTTTGTACTTTGGATGAAAATGGTAGCGGGAGAGGGACTTGAACCCCCGACACGCGGATTATGATTCCGCTGCTCTAACCACCTGAGCTACCCCGCCACAGGGGAAACGTGACAGTCATGTGACCGGCCGTTCCTTCAGGATGAGCGGCTTATAAGGTGCCGCTCCCCAAAGTGTCAAGCGCAAGATGCGCAAAAAATTCGCTTTCCACCTCGCTGCAAAAAGCGAACCGTTTCAGGCCGCAACCGGCTTTTCCAGAAGCGCCTTCAGCGAAGCCTCGGCTTCCACCGAGCGTTCCGACCGTTCGATGAAACCGCCGCCGTAAACGCGGGCATCCGCGCCCGGCGCTGAATAGAGCACGCAGGCCTGGCCAGGGGCGACGCCCGCCTCGCCGGTCATCAGATCCACATAGATGCCGTTTTCGTCGGCATGCAGCACCGCTTCGGTTGGCGGACGCGTGGAGCGCACCTTGGCGAAGCAGGTAAAACCCTGCCCGGCATCATTTGCCAGCGCGTCATCGCCCAGCCAGTTCATATCACGAAGATAGACCCGGCGGGTTTCCAGCGCTTCGCGTGGACCAACGATGACACGGCGACCACGTGCATCAAGATGTACGACGTAGAGCGGCTCTCCCGTCGCCACACCGATGCCCCGGCGCTGGCCGATCGTATAATGCACGATGCCATCATGGCGGCCGAGCACACGGCCGTCCAGATGGACGATATCGCCGGCCAGAGCCGCATTCGGCTTCAGCTTGTTGATGATATCGGTATATTTGCCCTGCGGCACAAAACAGATGTCCTGGCTGTCGGCCTTTTTGGCCACGACAAGCCCCATATCTTCCGCCAGCGCCCGCGTTTCGGCCTTGGAAAGGCCGCCGAGCGGAAAGCGCAGGTAGTCGATCTGCTCCTGCGTGGTGGCAAACAGGAACCAGCTCTGGTCACGGTCGCTGTCGATCGGGCGATAGAGCGCCCGGCGTCCCGGCTGGCCGGAGACGGGGTTGGGGCGCGAGCGAATATAATGGCCAGTCGCCAGCGCATCGGCACCCAGCTCCTGCGCCGTGGCGAGCAGATCGGCAAATTTTACCGTCTGGTTGCAGGCCACGCAGGGGATCGGCGTTTCGCCCATCGCGTAGGCTTCGGCAAAGGGATTGATGACGGTTTCACGGAACCGTGCTTCATAATCCAGCACGTAATGCGGAATGCCGAGCGTTTCGCAAACCCTGCGCGCATCGTCAATATCCTGCCCCGCGCAACAGGAACCGGCGCGGTGCACGGCAGCACCATGGTCATAGAGCTGGAGCGTAATGCCGAGGACATCATAGCCCTCGCGCTTGAGGATACCGGCTACAACAGAAGAATCGACGCCACCGGACATGGCGACAACGATCCGGGTATCTTCCGGCCTCTTGTCAAAATCGAGCGTATTCACGTTTTTTCCCATCGTCAGTCATAACGGGGGTAAAGGCCCCGTCGCCTGTCGGTCATCCGCCGCGTGGGCATCAGCCGGAAAAACCGGACTGTCCTGCCTCGCCATCCTGCGGATTTAAGGGCTGCATATAGAAAGGAATGGCCGCGCACGCAAGTACGGGGCGGAAAACCGCCCCGTAAAGCCCTCAAACACGGGAAATGACAGTGGTGTTAAGCGCCAGCCGTCTTCTGGCCACTGCTGCCGATCCACTTGTCGCGCTCCCGCCACAGGGCGGGCAAAGCCAGCAATCCGATGGCCGTGAAGGCAATCAGCGTCTTGCTGACCTGCGACAGTTCCGCCGTACGGCCGTCCAGATAATAGACGCCGTAGACGATCGCCACGTGCCAGACATAGACCTGCAGCGAGTGGCGGCCGAGCAATTGCAGGAACTTCAACGACAGCACCCAGATCACGCCTTCGGCAATGGAGCGCACGAGCGGATTGTGATGCTTCGGACCGGCAATCACCAGCCAGGTGAGGCCGACGCCGACGGCGAGGAAGTTAATGAGATAGACGGGCCCGAAATCGGCGCGGATTTCCATGGTCGAGAACTTGCCCATCATGAATTCCGGCATCAGGCCCCAGGCCGTGGCGATGCGCAGAGGCAGGAAGAACAGGCAGATCAGCAGCGCAGCCTTTGGCAGCCACGTGTGCTGCGGCGAGAAGATCGCCTTCCACGGAATACGGTTCTGCGCCGTCATCGCACCCATAACCAGTGCCGAATAGAACACCAGCTGCCAGCCCAGCAGGTTGAAGCTGACGCGTATACCCTGCTCGTCCGCACCCTTGACGAGTTCGTTGAGCGGCGTCGTGACGATCTGCTGCAGGCCGAGCTGGCCAGCCATCCAGACCAGCAGGGAGCCGGCCATGACATAGGCCCACTTGCCATCGAGGCAGAGCTTCACCAGCACCGGCGCAAATATCATGTAGACGATATATTGCGGCAGAATATCCATGAAGGTCGGCTGGAAGAGGAATGTCGCAATCGCCGCCAGTCGCAACGGATCGTCGAACGACGTCATGCCAAGCCAGTTGTACCAGATATAGGGTGCATGCGGGATGACCATGCGGAAGAACAGCACGGCGATGACGAGACCCATCGCGTAACGATAGAGTTCCAGCGCCCGGTTCCAGATCATCTGCTTGCCGGCATCATAGCCGTATTTCATCATCTTGCGCGCATAGACCATGCCGATCAACAGGCCGGACAGGAACACGAAGCCCTGCGCGTCCTCGACAAAGGCAAACTGCCGGTGATTGATTTCCACCAGCCAGAAGCCGCCGGCAAACACCAGATGGTTGATCAGCATGAAAACGAGGAAGTAACCACGCATCCCGTCGATCAGATCAAAGCGTTTCATCTCGATAGCTCTCCGTTCTCACAGGGCCTGCGTTGCCCGGCCACCCAGCCCGGCTTGCGGGAGGCGGGCCGGGGATTGGATTGTCAACGCTGTTTTGCGGCTGAGGTTCCCTTTCCAAAGCGGTTTAGAACCGGCGCGAAAAGTCACATTGACGTGTATGCCCCGTGGTTAAGACGCGGGGACTGAATGCCGGATGAATGAAAAAAGGCCATTCCGTGGAAGCACTGAGCCATGCGCAGACAAGATGCCTTGGCAGGGAGCACGCAAACCCTTGCATGGCAGGGCGAAAGGCCAAATCGGAATTTGTGGGTGCGGCAGATATCACCCGTTAGATTTATCAGCCGTTTTTTTGCCCTGTCCCGCATCCGCCTGTGCCGGGCCGCAACCCGAATCAACACCAAAATCGGAGACATCGCGGGATTCTGGCAAACGAAAGCCCGGAGGTTGGTAAACCTCCGGGCCGCTCAGTTTAAAAAAGAAACTCGCTATCGCCTCAGGCGGCAGCCTGAATGGCGGCGACCTGCCAGTTGTCGTTGCCGCCACGGCGCACGAAGGTCCACATTTCCACCGCTTCGGAAGGCTTGTTCTCGTCACCCTCGATAACCTTGCCCGAGGTGCGATCGCGCATGATGTCGATGGCGGAGTAGCGCATGGCCACCGTCGCATAATCCTGCCCCTCTTCATGCCAGGCTTCGGCGACATCACCCTGCAACAGCGTCACGTCGCGGACGTCGTTTTTCACACCGCTCGTGGCATTGTCGCTCAGTTCCTCGGCGAGATAGGACATGGCTTCCGGGGTCGTCAGCTTGCGCAACGTGCCGTAATCCTCTGCAGCATAGGCCGACTGGACGTCTTCCAGCATTTTCTGGAAGGTTTCGAGGTCGCCCTGGGTGATGCCGATTTCATCGCCTTCCGAAATGGCGTTGGCGTGCGCCACCGGCTTGGCCGTTGCGGCAGTGGCCGCAGCCACGCCGCCCGCAGCACCGGCAAGCGCGCCGATCTTCGGGATTTTGAACGAGGATGCGGAAGGACCTGCCTGCGAGCCACCATTAAAGGAGGAACCGGAATGATCCGTGCGCTGCGAGCCGCCGGCTGCACCATAAGCGGGCTGGCCCTGACGGCGCGATGCGAAGAAACGCATGGCGAGCATCACCAGACCACCGATAAGCAGTACCTGCATCAGCATGCCGAAGAAACCGGCCATGCCGCCAAAACCGCCGCCCATCAACATGCCAAACAGACCACCCATCAACAGGCCGCCCATCAGACCACCCATCATGCCGCCAAACAGGCCACGGCTCTGCTGCGGGGCCGCCTGCGCACCGGGGCGCGCCGGCTGGGCAGCACTCGGCGCCGCCTGGTTGGTATTGGGAGTCATGCTGCGATTAATCGGCGCGGTCTGGCCCGGCGCGGTACTGGTCGAAGGTGGTGCTGAATATGTCCGCGTACCACGGCTGCCGAAACCACCGCCGGCACGGCGTGCCTCGGCCATATCAACCGCCACGAAAGACACCGCGATACCAAGTGCGGCGACTGCGAACAAACCCTTGAAGCGCCGAAAGGCAGCAAACATCACTATCTCCTGTTGGCCGCCCTCCCATGAGCGGCATGTCAGCAGGCGATATAGCAACTCATGATCATCATTTTTAGACCACCCGGCTTAAATTTTTCGTGATATGCAACCGAAACGCGAGACGGTCGCACATTGCCGTGAAATCGATGGTCGGAAAAACGAAAAACCCGGCGCAGGGTCTCCCCTGAACCGGGCCTTATTGTCCCCTTGGGAGGAACGATGGGTATCAGTCGACGTTGAAAGTCAGCGGCTTGACCTGGCGGATGGCCGGGTTGGCGCGCAGCTTGTCCAGCACGGTTTCGGAAACCGGACCATCGACATAAAGCAGCGCGATGGCGTCGCCGGCTTCCTTTTCACGGCCAAGCTGGAAGTTGGCAATGTTGACGCCAGCTTCACCAAGCGTGGTACCCATGAAGCCGATCATGCCGGGAACGTCGGTATTGGTGATGTAGATCATGTGCGATCCGACATCGGCATCCATGTTGATGTTCTTGATCTGGATGAAGCGTGGCTTGCCATCCGAGAACACCGTGCCGGCAACCGAGCGGATCTGGTTTTCCGTCTTGACCGTCAGCTTGATGTAACCGTCATAAACGCCGGTCTTGTCGCGCTTGACCTCGGAGAGGATGATGCCCTTTTCCTTGATCATGACAGGTGCCGAAACCATGTTCACATCGGCAACCTGGCTGCGGATCAGGCCGGCCAGCAACGCACTGGTCAATGCCTTGGTGTTCATGTTGGCGGTTGCGCCGTCATAAAGGATTTCGATTTCCTTGGTGGCGCTTTCCTGCACCTGACCGACGAAGGAGCCGAGAACATCAGCCAGACGGATGAAGGGCTTCAGGCGCGGTGCTTCTTCAGCCGTGATCGACGGCATGTTTATGGCGTTGGAAACCGCACCCTTGACGAGGTAATCCGACATCTGCTCAGCAACCTGAAGAGCGACGTTTTCCTGCGCTTCCGTGGTGGATGCGCCAAGATGCGGCGTGCAGACGACGTTCGGCAGGCCAAAAAGCGGGCTTTCGGTGGCGGGCTCAACTTCGAACACGTCGAAACCGGCGCCGGCGACATGGCCGGACTTGATGGCTTCGGCAAGCGCCGCTTCATCCACCAGACCGCCACGGGCGCAGTTGACGATACGAACGCCCTTCTTGGTCTTGGCAAGGTTCTCTGCATTGAGGATGCCGCGCGTCTTGTCGGTCATCGGCACGTGCAGGGTGATGAAATCGGCCTGGGCCAGCAGTTCGTCCAGCTCAACCTTGGTGACGCCCATTTCCTGCGCACGCTCCGGTGACAGGAAGGGGTCATAGGCGAGAACATGCATCTTCAAGCCCAGCGCACGCGAGCAGACGATGGAGCCGATATTGCCGGCGCCGATGACGCCGAGCGTCTTGCCGGTGATTTCGACACCCATGAATTTCGACTTTTCCCACTTGCCGGCCTGCGTGGAGCTGTCTGCGGCCGGAAGCTGGCGGGCGACGGCGAACATCAGCGCAATCGCATGTTCCGCAGTGGTGATGGAGTTGCCGAAAGGCGTGTTCATGACGATGATACCGCGGCGCGAGGCTGCCGGAATATCGACATTGTCGACGCCGATACCGGCGCGGCCGATGACCTTGAGGTTGGTCGCCGCCTCGATCAGCTTTTCGGTTGCCTTGGTGGCGGAACGGATGGCCAGACCATCGTAATTGCCGATGATTTCGGCAAGCTTGTCCTTGTCCTTACCGAGCTTCGGCTGGAAATCGACTTCGACGCCACGATCACGGAAAATCTGGACGGCGGTTTCCGACAGTTCGTCGGATACGAGTACGCGAGGTGCCATGGTTTACGGGCTCCTTGAAAAATGGTGCAGTTTTGAAAGCGGGGAATGTGCGGCCCTGCATCTGCGCAGGGCCGGTATCAAAATCAGGCGGCAGCCTTGGAAAGTGCTGCCTTCTGCGTCTGGTAGGCCCAGGCGAGCCAAGGCATGACGGCTTGCATATCCGCCGTCTCGATGGTGGCGCCGGCCCAGATCCGCAGACCGGACGGTGCGTCACGGTAAGCGCCGATATCGAGGGCGACATTTTCCTTCTCGAGCAGGGCAACGACGCCCTTGGCGAAATCAGCCTGTGCGGCCGCGTCCAGCGCCTGCACTTCGGGATCGACGATCTTCAGGCAGACGGAGGTGTTGGAACGGGTTTCCGGCTTGACGGCCAGATTGGCGATCCAGTTGTTCTTCTCGATGAAGTCGTAGATAACCTTGGCATTGGCATCGGCACGGCCGATCAGCGCCTTGAGGCCACCGAGGTTCTTCGCCCACAGCAGCGCGTCGATATAGTCCTCAACGCAAAGCATGGACGGGGTGTTGATGGTTTCGCCGGTGAAGATGCCTTCGATCAGCTTGCCGCCGGAGACCATGCGGAAGATTTTCGGCAGCGGCCATGCCGGCGAGTAGCTCAGCAGGCGCTCGACAGCGCGGGGCGAAAGAATGATGACGCCATGGCCGCCCTCGCCGCCCAGAACCTTCTGCCAGGAGAAGGTGACGACGTCGAGTTTCGTAAAGTCCATGTCCTGTGCGAAGGCTGCCGAGGTGGCGTCGCAGATGGTCAGGCCCTTGCGGTCGGCCGGAATGAAATCGGCATTGGGAACACGAACGCCTGATGTCGTGCCATTCCAGGTGAAAACCACGTCACGGTCGAAATCGACTTCGGCAAGGTTCGGCAGCAGGCCGTAATCAGCCTCGAACTTGCGCACGTCCTTCAGCTTCAGCTGCTTGACGACGTCGGTGACCCAGCCAGCGCCGAAGCTTTCCCAGGCGACCATATCGACGCCACGTTCACCGAGCAGCGACCAGAGCGCCATTTCAACAGCGCCGGTGTCGGATGCAGGAACGATGCCGATGCGATAATCGGCGGGAACATCAAGAATTTCACGGATGAGATCGATGGCCTGCTTCAGCTTGGCTTTGCCAACCTTTGCGCGATGCGAGCGACCGAGCGGTGCATCGGAGAGAGCATCTAGCGACCAACCGGGACGCTTCGAGCAGGGACCAGAAGAAAAATGTGCATTGCCCGGACGGAGGTCCGGCTTCACTATATCTGTCATTTGACTACCCTTTCAGATAGGCGCCTCTCGTTAGGGAGAGGTGTCCTGCCGCCGTTGCTATTCCTGTCGCCGATCTCAGTCAAGCGGAATATGTCGCTGCACAGAAGAATTTTGGTCCATATGCGTCATGCGCCAAGCCGCTAAAACAAAACCGCCCGCACCCAAGGAGGATGCAGGCGGCTTAAAGCTATCAGTCTGGCGTGACGTTTATTTGTAAACGGCAGGCTGCAGCGGAATATCGGCAGGCGGCATATATTGCGCCGTATCGCAACCGTTGAAGACATAGCGGCCACCGACGCGCACTTCATGCGAATAAAGGCCCTTGTCACGGCCCGGACCGCCGCCATTCTCGTAAGCGAACATATCGCCCTTGTTGATGTGGCGGAAACGATAGCCGATATCAGCCTTCAGGTTACAGGTGACGTCGATCGACGCACCTGCCATCAGGGCATAAGCGAAGCGCCACTTGCCCTTGCCGCCGTGCTCGGTGGTCGGGTCGCAGCCCAGGCCATTGACGCTGCACGATGTGTTGCGCAGCTTGTCCCACTTGACGTAGGAGCCACCGATACCGCCACCGACATAAGGCGTGACACGGCCATAAGTGCCGAGATCGACATAGGCGTTGGCCATCAGCGTGTAGGCCCTCAGCGAGCTGAGATCAGCCGAAACACAGCGACCCGGAACAGAGCCGCAGAAACCGCTCGTGGAGCCGCGGAAATCCGACTTGCCCATATAGTCGAAGGTCACGTCACTGCGGAAATAGTTGTTGAACTGATAACCGACACCGGCGCCGACGACATAACTGTCCTTGATATCAGCCGTATCGAAATCCTGCAGATAACCACCCGGTCCGCCCTGATAATAATGGGCGCCGCGCAGCTTGTTGAAGGAATAACCGACGTCGCCGCGCAGATACCAGCCGCTGGACTGCGTGATCTGAACTTCCGGCGCCTCGACATAGGCGGGCGCTGGTTCGGCTTGGTAAAGGTCGGCGCCGACGGCGCTTGTGCCGGTCAGCAGAACGGCCAGAAATCCGGCCAGGGCGTTTTTCATGACTTCCACTCCAGAATAGGCACGTGCGTTGCGGCAGCTGCCAGTGAACTGTTCAGTCACGGAGAGTGGCGTAAAATGGTTAAGTCCCGATTAACCACGATCATTCACTATATTTATTAGAAAACACGCAAAGAAAAAGCCGGCTTGAAGGCCGGCTTTTGTCTTTCGTTACTGTCGCGATAACTCAGGCGGCCGAGCGGGCGCTGGAGATGACGCCGACCAGATGGTTGACGATCTTTTCGACTTTTGCGCTATCGTCGCCCTCCGCCATGACGCGGATCAGCGGCTCGGTGCCGGAAGGACGGATGACGAGGCGGCCATTATTGGCCAGCGCGCTTTCCGCATCGGCGATTGCCTGCAGCACGACCGGATTTTCAAGCGGCTTGCCACCGGAAATGCGCACATTTTTCAAGAGCTGCGGCACGGGCTCAAACTTCCGGCAGACTTCACTAACCGTGCGGCCGGAACGCTTGACCTTGGCGAGAACCTGCAATGCTGCGACAAGACCATCACCGGTCGTGCCGTAATCCGACAATACGATATGGCCGGACTGCTCACCGCCGACGTTGAAATTGTGGTTGCGCATGTGCTCGACCACATAACGGTCGCCGACCTTGGTGCGGGCAAGAGTGAGGCCCTTGTCGCCGAGGAACCGCTCCAGGCCAAGGTTGGACATGACGGTCGCGACAATACCGCCGCCGCGCAGCGTGTTATCGTCGGCCCAGCTATCGGCGATGACCGCCATCAGTTGGTCGCCATCAACGATCTCGCCGCGTTCATCGACGATGATGACACGGTCCGCATCGCCATCGAGCGCGATGCCGATATCGGCCCGCACTTCATGCACCTTCTTCTGCAGGGCTTCCGGATGGGTGGAGCCGCATTCGAGGTTGATATTGATGCCATTCGGTTCGTTGCCGATGGTGACGACCTCTGCGCCGAGTTCCCAGAGTGCCGCCGGAGCCACCTTGTAAGCCGCGCCATTGGCGCAGTCGATGGCGATCCGCAGGCCGCTCAGCGTCACATCACGCGGCAGGGTGCGTTTGACGAATTCGATATAGCGGTAGATATCGCCATCCACGCGCTTGGCGCGGCCGATCTCGCTGGGCTTCGCCAGTTGCGCGTATATATCCTTGTCGAGAAGATCTTCGATCTCCAGTTCCAGCTCGTCGGAAAGCTTGTATCCGTCAGGTCCGAAAAGCTTGATGCCATTATCGGAGAACGGGTTATGTGAGGCCGAGATCATCACGCCGATATCGGCGCGCAGCGAGCGGGTGAGCATGGCGACGGCCGGCGTCGGAATAGGCCCGAGCAGGAAGACATCAAGGCCGGCAGCGGTAAAACCGGCAACCAGCGCATTCTCCAGCATATAGCCCGAAAGCCGGGTATCCTTGCCGATCACGACGCGATGGCGATGATGGCCACGCCGGAAGATCGTGCCGACGGCAATGCCCACACGCATCGCCAGATCCGGCGTCATGGGGAAGACGTTCGATTGTCCGCGGATACCATCGGTTCCGAAATAACGGCGTGCCATTTGAACTCCAAATCTTTTCAAGCATTCCGGCACAGGGTGAAACAGCCGGAAGCGTTTTTTGGCTAGATGCCACAAACCACGATAAACAGCACGTAAATTACCGCAAAAATGGCTTATATCTTGTTACCAAACTGAAAAGGCCACCCGGAAAACCGGATGGCCTTTTACAATAGCTTGCCTGTCACCGGCAATCAGTGCGGCTGCGGCTCCATGCCGCCTTCGGCCTCGCCGTCGCCCTTGGCTTCGCCGTCACCCTTCACTTCACTGGGCCCGTCCTTCTTGGCGCCGGCCTTCGGCACCGCCGAACCACGGCTGCCCGGAGAATCGTCACCCAGATCACGCGCGGGCTTCTCGCCCCTCAGCAATGCCTTGATCTCGTCGCCCGTCAGGGTCTCGTATTCGAGAAGGCCCTCGGCAATTGCCACAAAGCCATCGTGGTTGTCCGTGAGGATACGCCGGGCCTCGGTATAGGCCTCGTCGATCAGACGTCGAACTTCGGTGTCGATGGTCTGCGCCGTCGCCTCGGAGACGTTCTTCGACTGAGAGACGGAATGGCCAAGGAACACTTCCTGCTGGTTTTCACCATAGGCCACCTGGCCGAGAGCGTCGGAGAAGCCCCATTGTGTTACCATGGCGCGGGCAAGCTTGGTGGCCTGCTCGATATCCGAAGACGCGCCTGACGTGATGTTTTCCTTGCCGAAGGTCAGTTCCTCGGCAACACGGCCACCCATCATGATGACGAGGCGCGACACCATCCATTTGTAGCTCATGGAGTAGCGGTCGCCTTCCGGCAGCTGCATGACCATACCAAGCGCACGGCCGCGCGGGATGATCGTTGCCTTGTGCAACGGATCGGCCACGGCAACCTTCAGCGCAGTAATCGCATGACCGGCCTCATGATAGGCGGTCAACTTCTTTTCGGCCTCGGTCATGGCGGAAGAGCGGCGTTCCGCACCCATCATGATCTTGTCCTTGGCGTCCTCGAATTCCTGCATGGTGACCACGCGCTTGTTGCGGCGGGCGGCCATCAAGGCGGCTTCGTTGACGAGGTTCATCAGATCCGCGCCCGAAAAACCGGGTGTGCCACGGGCCAGAACCTTGAGATCGACATTCGGCGCCAGAGGCACGTTGCGGATATGCACCTTGAGGATGCGCTCGCGGCCAACAATATCCGGGTTCGGCACAACGACCTGACGGTCGAAACGGCCGGGACGCAGAAGTGCGGGGTCAAGAACATCAGGACGGTTGGTGGCGGCGATGAGGATGATGCCTTCATTCGCCTCAAAACCGTCCATCTCGACCAGCAGCTGGTTCAGCGTCTGTTCGCGTTCGTCGTTACCGCCGCCAAGACCGGCGCCACGATGGCGGCCGACGGCGTCGATTTCGTCGATGAAGATGATGCAGGGTGCATTCTTCTTGGCTTGCTCGAACATGTCACGCACGCGGCTTGCGCCGACGCCGACGAACATTTCCACGAAGTCCGAACCGGAAATGGTGAAGAACGGCACATTGGCTTCGCCAGCAACGGAGCGCGCCAGAAGCGTCTTACCCGTACCGGGCGGGCCGACCAGCAGCACGCCGCGCGGGATCTTGCCGCCGAGGCGCTGGAACTTCTGCGGGTCGCGCAGGAATTCAACGATTTCCTCAAGGTCCTGCTTGGCTTCGTCCACGCCTGCAACATCGTCGAACGTCACACGGCCATGGGCTTCTGTCAGCAACTTCGCCTTGGACTTGCCAAAGCCCATCGCGCCGCGCGAGCCGCCCTGCATCTGCCGCATGAAGAACAGCCAGACGCCGAGGATGAGGAACATCGGCAGAAGCGTGCCGAGATAGCTCAGAAAGCCGGAGGAGCCGTCGCTTTCAGGACGCGCCACGATGGTGACGTTCTTGCTCTGCAAGCGCTCCATCAGGCTGTCGTCGATGACGGGGGAATAGGTCTGAAAGGCCGTGCCATTTTCGGTATAGGTTCCGAGAACCCGGTTACCGGTGACGGTCACGTCGCGAACTCGCCCGGAATCCACGTCGCGAAGAAACTGGGAATACGGGATTTCCCGCGAACCCGTTTGCGTCGGCGACGTCTGGAACATGCTGAACAACGCGATCAGCAAGAGGGCGATCACGGCCCACAAGGCGAAATTTCTGAAATTTGGGTTCATCGAACTCCCCGAACTCACACGGACATATCTGCTGCCCGCTATTATGTGCCCCTAACATAAGGACGACATCTGCCGTTGCCAAGGCGAACGGCGTTATCTGATGCGTTTTGGTGTAAAAAGTATTCCAAGGCAATTCACGAAAAAGAGGCCCGATTTAAACCGGGGGCTGTGGATATGCCGGGCGGCCAAATAAAATTGCGATTGCATTCGCCAACTCAAGGTCGAAACGCGGCAGGAAAAGGTCAAACGGTGCAAGCCTTGGCGTAATCTCAACGTCGCCCTCAAGGGAGTTCGATCCGGCAACCGCTGCGGCGATTTGCGGCAGGCCCGCCATCGCCGATTTTGCCACCCCGGGCGGCACCGAAGGAAAAAGCCGGGCCGCTTCCGAAGCACCGCCCACACTGGCTGCGGCAACGCGGATCGGAAATGTGGGTCCGTTCCTCACAAAAAAACGATCGTCCCACAGCCCCTGTTCGGAAACCTCGAGACGAAGCTCCGGCAGGTTTCGCTGCTCACGGAAGATATAAAGCCCATCCCGCCTGCGATCGAGCAGAACGCGGCCGACCGTCATCCGACCGTTTTCACCGGCTTTGAGAAATTGCAGAACTCGCGCCATGCTACGAGCAGCCGGAAAATAGGCCCTCCCGCCAAGCGTGGCAATGAGCGCCGCCAGCCCGTATCGGAACTCGGGGGGATCGACCAGCTTGTTGTCCACCGGCAATCTGGCGACTGCGGCATGAAAGATTTGCGCGTGGTTGCGCAGGAAATCGGCGCTTTTTTCAGAAAGCGCCTGCCTTTTGACGGCGGCCTCCGCATCAGGCTGCACCGGAGAATCGGGAAGCGCCTGCCGCACGCGCACGCGCTCATATTTTGTATTCTCGTTGCTCGGATCGTCAAACCAGCCACACGAGCGGGATGATACGTAGTCGCGGATTGCCTGCCTCTCACATTTCAGGAACGGCCGCATGATCCAATAGCGCCCATCGTATAATACCGCGTCCGCCATGCCGGAGAGGCCGAGATTGTCAGCCTCCGCGCTGCGGGCGGCACGCATCGCCACTGTTTCCCGCTGGTCGCCGATCGTATGCCCAGTCACGACGAGATCGGCGCCGACCTCCTGGGCGACCTCGGCGATCAGGCGGTAGCGGGCAATACGGGATGCTTCGGATATGCCGGCAGCCGGCTTGATGCCACCCCATCGGCGCGTGGCATGAAAGATATTCAGTTCTGCACAAAGCGCGGCAACCTTGCGGGCCTCATCGGCGGATTCCGTTCTCAGCGCATGGTCGACAGTAATGGCGGAAAGCCGCAATCCGTCGCGACCCGCCTCCGTCACTACCTCATGTAATGCCAGCAACAGGCCGGTGGAATCACTGCCGCCGGAGATTGCGACGAGGATATGAGTAGGTTTGCGGAAATTTTCGACGAAAGACCTTGCCGCCGCAAGCGGCGCAACTGTGTTCTCGCTTAGAATGCGGGCATCAACCGGCATGGAAAGACCGCCACCATGGCAGGAAAAAGATCAGCAGCTCAGCCGCTTCTGTTCGCTTGCAACCTTGTTCAGTACGGTCTTCGACGCACTGGGATAACGCTTCGGCACCTCGCGCAGCGTGGCGCAGGCGGTTTCGGTATTGTCGAGAGCTGCAAGCGACATGCCGAGCTTCATCAGCATTTCCGGAGCTTTGGGCGATTTGCCATAGGCCTGATGACCATTGAGGAAGGTTTTTGCCGCCTCGTTGAACTTGCCCTGCGAATATTGCGCCTCGCCCAGCCAGAAACTCGCATCCGCAGCCTTGGTGCCTTTGGGATAACCCTGCAGGTATTGCTGGAACCCCTGCTCCGCCAGCCTGTAATCGCCGGAAAGAACGTGGCCGTAAGCGGCCTGATAAATATCGCTCTCGCTGGTCAGCGCCGCCGTGTTGACCGGATCGGTCTTGCGCGGCGTATTGCCGGTGGTCACACCGGGAAGACTGCCGGAAGAATTGTTGGCGCCCTGATTGAGCGTCCCACCGATCGGCATTCCCTTGGAATCAAGTTCGATAGAGCCGAGCGTCGTCTCTCCCGGTGCACCTGTCGGTGCATTGGATGGGGCAGACGGCGAAACGGAAGCGCCACCCTCGGGTGGCGTTTCGATGATCGTTGCAACGTCGTCGGTCGGCGGCGTGGCCGGACTTACCGGACTGGCCTCCGCCTTCTTTTTCGGCGCTGTAGGACTTGCGCCCTTGCCGCCGGCATTACCACTTTCCAGTTCCTGGAAGCGGAATTCATTGTCTTCCTGCGCCTTGCGGATCGTTTCCTGCATCTGCAAAAGCTGGAAGCTCATTTCTTCGATACGGCCGTTGAGCTGCCGGATCTGCTCTTCAAGCTGCTGAACCCGATAGGCTTCGTTGGCCTGAACCCGGATGACCGGGGGCTGCTGAGAGTTGATCGTGCCGAAGCTACCCCCCGCACCGAACAGCGGACCCGAAACGGCGATGCCGCTCAAGCCGGTGCAGGCTGCAAGCCCCAGCATTCCCGCCACGACAAGTTTCTTCATCTCATTCGTCCTGCCTTAACTGATTTGCACCGGAATGGCGCAAGCCGGATTTTTTCCATATCAACCAAAAAAGCAACTTAACTTCGGCCAAACTATGAAAAAAACGAAAGGCGGCCCAAAGACCGCCTTCCATTCAAGATCACAATAACGTCAGGCAATCACATGCCCGCGCCACCAAGAACTGTCACGGCGCGGCGGTTCTGCGACCAGCACGAGATGTCGTCGCAAACGGCGACCGGACGTTCCTTGCCGTAGGAAATCGTCTTCATACGGTTTGCCGGAACGCCCTGGGAAGCCAGGAAGTCACGGGTCGAAGCCGCACGACGGGCGCCGAGCGCCAGGTTGTATTCACGCGTACCGCGTTCGTCGGCATGGCCTTCGACCGTAATGGCGTAGTTCGGGTAACGGGCAAGCCACTGGGCCTGGCGCTGCAGGGTCTGCTGCGCATCGGCGCGGATCGAGGTCGAGTCCGTATCGAAGAAGATGCGGTCGCCGACATTGACCGTGAAGTCCTGCTGGGAGCCCGGCGTTGCGGAACCTGCGCCACCGAGACCGAGTTCACCGGCATTGTTCGGCATGTTCTTCTTCGCGCAGCCTGCAAGGGCAAGCGCGAGCGTCATGGCGATAACAGCCGGGTTACGGGCCAGTTTCTGCATCGGGCTGAGTGCCGAAATGTGTGTACGGCTCATCGCCGGTCTCTCCTTGGAATTTCAATAACGTTGCCAGACACTAACTGATCGCGGTTAATAGCCGGCAAACGCTTATGGTTAACAGAAAGGAAATGTCCCACTTTTTTGCTCCCTCACAACATTTTGCGGCAAGAAAGAGGCGCTTTCCCGTGTGGCATGCTTAAAAACACGGTGGCGCCGGACGAGCCGGCGCCACCATGGCAGTCAATATCAGTCCAGAAGCGGCGACCATGCCGGGTCCGAAGCAAAGGTTGGCGTCTTGATGAGCTGTTCATTGTAGCCCGTCAGGTCGATCGAATAGAGCTGCGGACCACCGGCACCGGCATTCTGGCGGAAGAACATCAGCACGCGGCCATTCGGCGCCCAGGTGGGGCCTTCATTGTGGAAGCCGCTGGTCAGAATGCGTTCACCCGAACCGTCGGTCTTCATCACGCCGATCGAGAACTTGCCGCCCGACTGCTTGGTAAAGGCGATCAGATCGCCACGCGGCGACCATACCGGCGTGGAATAGGAACCGTCGCCGAAAGAAAGACGCTGCTGGCCGGAACCATCGGCATTCATCACGTAAATCTGCTGGCGGCCGCCACGGTCGCTTTCAAAGGCGACGCGCTGACCATCCGGCGAAAATGACGGCGCCGTATCGATCGCCGACGTGTTCGTCAGGCGAGTCGTGGTGCGCGAACGCAGATCCATGGTGTAGATATTGGCGTTGCCATCCTGCTGCAGACTCATGATGACCTTTTGGCCATCCGGCGAGAAGCGTGGCGAGAACGTCATGCCGGGGAAGTTGCCGACGACTTCGCGCTGTCCGGTTTCCAGCTGCAGCAGGTAAACGCGCGGCTGCTGACCCTCGAAAGACATGTATGTCACTTCCTGACGGTTCGGCGAGAAACGCGGCGTCAGAACGATGTCATTGGAATTGGTGAGGTTACGGACGTTGAAACCGTCCTGATCCATAATCGACAGCTGGCGCTTGCGGGCCGTCTTCGGGCCGCTTTCGGAGACGAAAACGACGCGGGTGTCGAAGTAGCCCTTCTCACCGGTGATGCGCTCATAGATGGCATCCGCGATGATATGGGCGACGCGCCGCCAGTTTTCCGGCTGGGTAAAGAATTGCTGGCCGGTCATCTGTTGGCCCGCGAAAGTATCCCACAGACGGAACTCGGCACGCAGGCGACCATCGCTTTCGCGCGTCACACGGCCAGTCACGAGCGCCTGTGCGTTGATGACCTTCCAGTCTTCAAAACGTGGCTGCTGATCCGGGCTGGTAATCTTTTCGATAAAGGCGCTCTTGTTGACCGGCGCGAAGAGGCCGGAACGCTGCAGGTCGGCGGCGATGACCGCCGAGACCTGTGCGCCGATACCGTCGCTCGACATGAAGTCGGTGATGGCGATGGGCAGCGGCTCGACGTTACCCTTGTTGATGTTGATTTCCACCCGCGCAAAAGCCGGTGCGGAGAAAACCGACATGAGGGCCGCGACAGCGAGCACCAGCCGGATCGGCGAGAATATTTTCATGTTGCCAGGCCTTTCAGCATTCATAGCAATTCACTGGGATCGAAGTTCACAACGACTTCGTTCCATGCGTCATATTTGTCGGCAGGAAGGTTCGTGAACGGAGCAGAACGCATGATGGCGCGATAGGCTCCGCCGGAAAGGGCACGGCGCGTTCCTTCGGAACCACCCGTCGCCTCGATCTCGGGCCGGCCGATGATGGTTCCATCACGGTCGAGCTTCATGGTGACCCGAACGCGAACGTCCGAGGCATCCGCCATGCCGGGAATGATCTGCCAGTTCTTCTGGATCGCGCCACGCAGCGCATCCATTTCCGTCTGGCTGAGCGTAGAACCGCCCGTTGTCTTCTTTCCGCCAAGCGAAGCGGTTTGCGTTGACCGCTTCGCCCCGCCACCGGAGGGCGCCTGCTTGTTCAACAGGGCTGCAACATCGTCGGCGTTGAAATCACTTTCCTTGGACGAGGCGGATTTCGCCGTCTCCTGCTTCTTCTCGCCCGGCTTCTTGTCGGAAGGCTTGTCGGTGGACTTTGCCTGATCGGGCTTGGTCTCGGCCGGTTTTTCAGCGGGCTTCTGCTCTGCGGGCTTGGTCTCAGCCTGCTTCGGCTCTTCCGGCTTCGGCGGCTCAGGACGGGAATTCGGACGCGGCACGTTCTGCGGCACGGGAATTTCGGCCGGCTCCTGCTGCGCGGGCGGCGGCTCTTCGGCCTTGGTTTCCTGCGGCGGCGGCTCCGTCTTCGGCTGCGGCGCGATTTCAGGCTTGGTCTGCGGCAAGGCGGCCATTTCCTGCGGCTTCGGAGCCGAGGTCTCTTCCTTGACGATTTCCTTTACTTCATTCGCCTTGGTATCGACGACCGGCTGCGGCTTTTCCTGCTTTGGCGGGGCAGCGGCACTGATATTGTCATTGGGCTTTGTGGTCGGCGTCGGCGGCGCTTCTATATCGGCCGTGTTATTGCCGACATTCTGGGCGTTTTCGACGATGTCAGGACGCGTGGTCGGAACAGGGGCCGACTTCTCCGCTTTCGGAGCGTTCTTGTCGCCCTGCTGAATCTGGCTCAGCTCCTCGATAGGCACCAGTTCCACCGGCAAGGCCTCGGCCTGCGACACGTCTAGCGGTTCCGGCGAGCCCAGGGAAACCAGGGCGAAAGCCAGAAGCGACGCATGCACAATCGCGGATGTGGTGATGCTGCCCTTCATCGTTTTACGTCAATTGTCCTGTTTCTGCTGGGTCACAAGGCCGATATTCTTGAAGCCCGCCGCCTGGATACGCGCCATCACATCGGCGACGACGCCATATGCGGCAACGGAATCCGCGCGTACGAAGATACGTTCGTTATAACCTGTCGTGGCGATCGCCTGCAGCTTGTCGGCCACCTCGGCCGCCTGGATTTCAGTCTCCTGCAAATGGATCTGGCCATTGGCATTGACGGAAATCGTGATCGGCTGCGTGTCCGAATTCAGCGCATTGGCGGATGTCTGCGGCAGATCGATCGGCACGCCGACCGTCATCATCGGTGCCGCCACCATGAAGATGATGAGCAGCACGAGCATGACGTCGACGAGCGGCGTCACGTTGATCTCACTGATCGCGCCGCCTTTGCGCCGTCCGCCGCGCCCACCCCGGCGTCCACCGGAACCGCCGCCGCTGCCACCTGCTGACATACCCATACTATTTACTCCATTTTGCCTTGCGGCAAATTATTGCACAGCATGCAAGTTGCGCGGCCGCTTACTGGGCGGCCTGCCGTGTCTGAAGTTTTTCATCGATCTGGCGCGACAGGATCGCGGAGAACTCGTCGGCGAAACCTTCCATACGGGCGGAAAGCTTGTGCGCGTCGGCCGTGAACTTGTTATAGGCGATAACCGCCGGAATAGCCGCGACAAGGCCGATGGCCGTTGCCAGAAGCGCTTCAGCGATACCGGGCGCCACAACCGCAAGGTTGGTGGACTTCGAACCGGCAATCGCCTGGAACGAGGTCATGATACCAACGACCGTACCGAAGAGGCCGATAAAGGGACCTGCCGAACCGATGGTAGCCAGCGAACCGAGGCGGGCCTCATATTGTTCGCCTTCACGGGCAATCGTCACGTCCATTGCCCGGTCAATGCGCATCTGCAGACCAATGGGCGAACGCGCACCGCGTTCGAATGATTTTTTCCATTCCCGCATGGCGGAAACGAAAATTGCCGCAAGACCGCCATTCTGGCGTTCCGCCAGAGTGCGATAAAGCTCTTCAAGCGACTGGCCCGACCAGAACACCTGTTCGAACTGGTCGAACTGGCGCTTTGCCTTGCCGAAGCTCACATATTTGTCAAAGACGATCGCCCACGTCCAGACCGAGGCGGCGATAAGTCCGATCATCACGAGCTTCACGATGAGGCCCGCTTGCATAAACAGTGCCCAGAGACTTACATCGTGCGTCGCCGCTGCCAAACCTGCCTGTTCCATAAATATCCAATCCCCGAATCCAAACGCCCGGTACGGGACCGGGCGATTCAAACGCGTGTTAACGCTCGAAGTCATGCGGCCTCAGCCGTTAACCCCTTTGCCATACCCCGATACTTGCCAGTAAGCCTTACTTGCCAATAAATTTGGTGAAAGGAAGGCGTGCGCCGCACAAATGCCAGTTGCTAAAGTAAGACACCATTATGGTTAAAGGAGTGTTACAGCCGGGCCACGCCAGATGGATTTACTCGACGGGGCCGTCAATTACTTCAGGAATTTTTCCGCCACCGTCTCCGGAAGACGCCTTGGCCGGCCATTGGCATTGATGACGGCGATGATGACCTTGGCGGCAACAAGCAGTGTTTCGCCGCGCCGGATTTCCTGATTGAGCACCATTTTCGCGCCACCCGCCTTTTCGGTCACCGTGGTGATTGTCAGCACATCATCCATCCGCGCCGGGGTCTTGAAATCAATCTCCATGCGATGAACGACGAAGACAAGGCCTTCCTCGTCAGCGGTCAAAAGCGCGCTCTGCTCGCAGCCGAGGCAACGCAGGTAATCGGTGCGGCCGCGCTCGAGAAAATGCAGGTAGCGCGCGTGATAAACGAGGCCGGAAAAATCCGTGTCCTCATAATAGACGCGTTGCGTCAGGCGGTGCCCATGTTCGATGAGTTCGCCAGAAAGCGAAACCACAAGCTCGCTCATAATGTCTCCTCGGTAAATTCGTCTCTATCGATGTCGCCTTCACGAACGATGAAATGTTCATGTCGCGGCGGCAGCACCTCAATGCGGTCTGCAATAAAGCGAGGTCTGAGATCATGCTCCCGCAGAGTGGGAGATCGCGCACGCAGCCAGCGGAACTCCACCTCGACACCATCCAGAACCCGGTGAACGACATCACTTTCATGGAAGGGAAAAGCCTGGCGAAGCGACACCAGATAATAAAACGCCAGCTCATGGGCGGCATAATCGCCATAAGCAAAGAAATTCTCGGCGGACCATAAAAGGCGTTCGACCGAACAATCTCGCTCAAGCTCCTCGCCAATCTCGCGGATGATGGTTTCCTCGGAGCTTTCGCCGATTTCCGCCCGTCCGCCCGGCAAGGCCCAATAACTGTCCTTGGTGCCGCGCTGGACGAGAATATGATCATTTTGGAAAATCAGCGCCGCCACACGCATGCTGAAAAGCTGCGGTTTCCGGTCCAACCGGATCATATGGCGTTCGGGGGCAAAAGTCATTTGTCATCCAGATCGCCGTCATGCCAGACGAGATGTCTCGTCGTCTTAGGCAGGTGTTCTATTTCGTCGGCGATGAAATAGGGCGGAATATCCAGTTCCGTCAACGCCTGCCGGGTTGCCGCCACCCAGCGGAATTCCAGTTCGTTGTCGCCATCCTGAACGCGGTGGATGATGTCGGTCGGATGAAAGGCCAGCGTCTGCGGCAGGTCCATCAGGTAATAAAAACCGAGTTCGTGCCAGTCCTTGCTTTCATAATGGAAGAAATTTTCGACTGCCCAGAGAAGCCGCCCGACCTTGGCCTCGACGCCAAGCTCCTCCACCATTTCACGCGCCAGCGTTTCTTCCGAGCGCTCACCCATTTCGGCGCGGCCACCCGGAAAGGTCCAGAATTTTTCATGCGATGCCCGGTGCACCAGCACATGACCATCACGGAACGCCAGGCCCGCAACGCGCATCTGGAAGATGCGCTTCGGCTTGAATTTCATACGGATGCGGGTGTCCTGGCTTTTGTTATCATGCGTCATCATGCTGGCCTGTGGGCTGGAAACATCAAATCATCTTCCGTCCACCCTAACGCATCCATCTCGTCTTTTCTCGCCTTTGCATCATCTCCCACAATGAATTCATCCAGTTGCGGCGGTTTTATCGCCGTGCCGGACAGCATGGCATGCGCCTGCCCGCGATGATGCGTCTGGTGCTGGAAGAGATGTGAGAGGACATCGTCGCAACGATCCTGCTGGATACGCGCGCCACGATGGATATTGACCGTGGCCGCGAGGCCGTCTTCATCCAAACCGTCGACAAAGGCGATCAGTACCTCGTCAAGTTCCGTCTGGGCGCTGCCCAGTTCCGCCATGGTGGCGAAGGGCTCATCTTCGGCAAAGGCGGCCAGACCGAGCGTTCCACCCTGCAGGGCATCGATATAGAAGCGGTCGACGGTGTAGATGTGGTTCAGCGTAGCCCTGAGAGTGGGGAAAAAACTGACGCGCGGAGCGATGAAAGCTTCCTGCGAAAGCTGCAGACAGGCCTGATGCAGTCGAAAGTTGGCCAACCGGTTGTTGCGAGCGAGTTTGCGGAAAATCCGCAGCGGATCGTAAGGCATCAGCGTCCCTCCGTGACCGCCGGATGGCGGATGGCGGCGTTGTTCAATCGGCCCGCTCAAGCTCCGATCGGCTTTTCAGAACATTTGCGCCGTCTTCCTGTTCGATCAGAAAAGCGGGCTCGTCCTTGCTCGCCTTCCGCTTGATCCTGAAGCCGGCGATTGTGCGCTCAACGTCATCAGTGAAGGTCTCGACAATCTTACCTTCACCGGTGCCACTACCCCAATTCCAGCGAACTTTCGTTCCCTTGCGAAATGCCGACATGATCATCTCCTTGCCAAAGATGGTCAAATGCCAGCCCGCCGGGCTTGTTCCCTCACTCCTCCTCCAGCGTCAGTCGGAACTGCGCCGCCTCAAGGTCCTTCGGCGGCTGCATGCCCAGATGTTTCCAAGCGGTCGCCGTCAGAATACGCCCGCGCGGCGTTCGCTGAATGAAACCCTGCTGGATCATGTAGGGTTCGATAATGTCCTCGATCGCATCGCGCGGCTCCGAGAGGCCGGCGGCGATGGTTTCGATGCCGACAGGGCCGCCGCCGAAATTGACGGCGATCATGGTGAGATAACGCATATCCAGCTGGTCGAGACCCATTTTATCGACCAGAAGCCGCGTCAAAGCCTCGTCGGCGATCTCGCGGGTAACGGCTTCCGCCCGCGCCACCTCGGCGAAATCACGCACCCGGCGCAATAGCCGCCCGGCGATACGCGGCGTGCCGCGTGCACGCCTTGCCACCTCGCGCGCGCCTTCATCGGTCATATTGAGGCCCATAAGCCGTGCGCCGCGTCGAACGATCAGTTCCAGTTCGTCGACCGTGTAGAAAGCCAGCCGGACAGGAATGCCAAAACGGTCGCGCAGCGGCGTCGTCAGCAGGCCGAGACGGGTCGTTGCGGCAACAAGGGTGAATTTGGAAAGATCGATCTTCACCGAGCGCGCCGCCGGTCCCTCGCCGATGATGAGATCGAGCTGGAAATCCTCCATTGCCGGATAGAGGATTTCTTCCACCGCCGGGTTGAGACGGTGGATTTCATCGATGAAGAGTACGTCGCGCTCCTCGAGGTTGGTCAGAAGTGCAGCAAGATCACCCGCCTTGGCGATGACCGGGCCGGATGTCGACTTGAAGTTGACGCCGAGCTCCTTGGCCATGATCTGCGCCAGCGTCGTCTTGCCGAGGCCGGGCGGGCCAACGAACAGCACATGATCCAGCGCCTCGCCACGGTTCTTGGCGGCCTCGATGAACACCTTAAGATTGGCGCGGGCTTCTGCCTGGCCGGTAAAATCGTCCAGCGACTGCGGACGCAGCGTGGTGTCGATATCCTCGCCGCGCTTTTCCGGGGTAATCAGTCTCTCCGCATCGCTCATTCAGGGCATTCCATTGTTATAGCCGAATTCATCAGGTAACCGCCGCCGCTATATCATGAGTATCGCAACAACGCGCTTCACGAAATTCAGGATATGTATGGGCTACACGCCCGCTTACCAGCCATTCTTACCGCGAAAGCTCTTTCAGCCCGAGCCGGATCAGCTTGGCGCTGTCCCCGCCCTCGCCGCCATTCTTCAGCGCAGCGGCAACGGCATTGGCGGCCTGGTCACGCGAATAGCCGAGATTGGTGAGCGCGGAGACTGCGTCGGCAACCGGCGCGGAAGCAACGCCTTCCCCAAGCTCCTGCTTGAGCCCGATGGACGCCGAAGCATCCCCGGCGAAAGCGGGCGCCTTGTTGCGAAGTTCCGTCACGAGGCGAACCGCCACTTTCGGCCCCACGCCGGGCGCACGCGAAATCATTACCTTGTCCTGAAGCGCGATGGCATTGGCAAGCTCGGAGGGCGACAGCGTGGAAAGGACGGCCAAAGCCACTTTCGAGCCCACTCCCTGCACGCTCTGCAGCAGGTTGAACCACTCTCGCTCCAGCGCCGACAGAAAGCCGAACAGCTTCAGCTGGTCCTCACGCACGTAGGTTTCGATGAACAGCACCACCGCCTCCCCGACGGAGCCGATTTTCGACAGTGTGCGCGCCGAACAATAGGCGACGTAACAGACGCCGTGCACATCCACCAGCACGTAATCCGCGCCGATTTCCTCGATGCTGCCCTTCAATTTTCCGATCATGATGCCGCCCGCTCAATGAGACCTTATATTCAACCGGCCGCCAGGAGCCGCCGCATCCTGTCACCGCCGCGATTATGGGCGTGGCAGATGGCGATGGCGAGCGCGTCCGCTGCATCGTTACCCTTGAATTCGGCCTTCGGCATCAGGATTTTCAGCATCATGTGAATTTGCTGCTTTTCGCCGTGCCCGACGCCGATGACCGCCTTCTTCACAGCGTTCGGTGCATATTCGAAGACCGGCAATCCCGCTCGTGCCGGAACCAGCATCGCAATGCCGCGCGCCTGGCCGAGTTTCAGCGTGGCAACCGCATCCTTGTTCACGAAAGTCTGCTCCACCGCCGCCTCATCGGGCTGGTGGCTGTGCACGATGTCCGCCAGCCCGTCATGCAACTGGCAGAGCCGGGAGGCGAGGTCCATATCACCATCCGACGTTACCGTGCCGGAAGCGACAAACCGTAGGCTGTTGCCAAGGGTGTCGATGACACCCCAGCCGGTGCGCCGCAGTCCGGGGTCGATGCCGATGATTCGAATCGTCTTTTGCATGAGTTACCTTATCTTTCCGGCTGCGACCGTGCCAGCGATAAGTGAACAAAACGACAACATTGCTCAAATTTGCAATGCAGCATTTACCTCTGCTTAAACCGCGTACCGCATTGTTCCCCCACAAAACCAACAAAAGGGGAGCTGCGGACATGATGATCCGCAGCACAATATTTTCGCCATATCAGCCGTCCGATGGCGCCATCCATGCATGGCGCGGGAACTGATCCGGCATTGGGGGCTGCTTCGGCCATGCTGAATCGTTTTCATTCCATATCCACCAAAGTGCTGGTGATTTTCCTGGCGCTGATGGCAATCTCCACCGGGGCTCTGACCCTTCTCGGTTATCAAAGCAGCAGTGGCGTTCTCGAAGAACAGGCGTCGAAATCCATGGAGAGCATTCTCGTCTTCCGTGGCGACATGCTTCAGGAACGCCTTGAACAGCTGAAGACGCAGGCGGACTCCATCGCCAAGATCGAAGCACTGCAAATTGCTGTTGTTTCCATGCGCAGCGGCTGGGCAACCGTACAAAAGAATTCCGGTGACGCGAAGGCGGAACTGCAGCGTGTCTTCGTCAAGGAAAATCCCTTCGGTGAAAAGGAAAAGCTGATCAAGCCGGAAAGCCCAAGCGGCTTTTATTATTCGACCCATGAAAAGACCCAGACGGATATCGGCGGATATCTGCAGGGAACGCCGTTCAGCGACGTCCTTTTCATCGATCCGGCCGGCACGGTTTATTACTCTTATCTGAAGGGAACGGCCTTTGCGGAAACCGTGACCGGCGGCGTCTGGGCGGAAAGCGGTCTCGGCGCAGCATTTACACGCGGTGCCGCGAATGCCGAAAAAGCCGTCAACGACATGGCGCAAACCAGTTTCTCCGGCCTGCGCATAGATGCCGCAACAAAAGAGGTCGGTATTTATTTCGGCGTTCCGGTCGTCAAATTCGGCGCCTTCAAGGGCATCGTCCTCTTCCGCGTCAAGGAGGACGTGTTCAGCCAGATACTCGCAAAGGGCATCGCGGCCGGCAGTTCCGAACAATCGGCAATCATTTCGGCGGATGGCAAGGTTCTGGGCGAGCAGGGCGAAAAGCTCATCGGCCTCGACCCGGCAATCTACGGTTTCCATGGACAGGCGCTGAACGCCGCCGGCATGACGATTGCCAAGATCGACCGCCCGGATGGCGAGGCCAATGCCTATGCCCGCCCCTTCTCCTTTGCAGGTGAAAAATATCTCGCCGTCGAAAGCATGTTGCGCAGCGAGCTGAACGCGGGTTCCATCTCGATTGCCGGCACACTTGCCGTGATCGGCCTTTGCGTTCTGGCCGCCATGTGTGCGGCGACGGCCTTTTTCGCACGGCGCCTGTTCGCCCCGCTGGAAAAGCTCGCCGGGCTGACCGGCGAAGTGGCGGCAGGTCGTCTTGATGCGGAGATCGGCAATCAGGACCGGAAGGACGAGATCGGCCGCATGGCGCGTGCGCTCGGCAGTTTCCGTGAAAAGCTTATTCTGCAGCGGGAGATGGAAGAGACCGCATCACGCACCCGGGAGGAAGCCGAAACAGCCCGCCGCACACATCTTGCGCAACGGGAGGCCGAGGCCGGAACCCTGCAAATGGTCGTGCAGTCTCTGGACGAAGGTCTGGACCGGCTGGCGAACGGCAATCTTGCCTATCGTATCGACACCGTATTCCCCGACGATCTCGAAAGCCTGCGCCACAACTTCAATACGGCGCTTGCCCGGCTGAGCGAAACCATGCAGGCCATCGGCAGCAATTCCACAGCCGTTCGTGGCGGTTCCGAAGAAATGCGGGTGGGTGCCGACCAGCTGGCGGAACGCACCGAGCGGCAGGCGGCCTCCATTACCGAGACGGCAAGCGCCATCAAGGCCATCACCGTGGCCGTCCGCGACCAGATCGAACGTGCCGAACAGGCGACGCGGATCGCCCATGACGCGAGCACGGAGGCGACGGCATCCAGCCGCGTGATGGAGCAGACCATCGCCGCCATGGAGGCGATCCAGACCTCATCGCGCCAGATCAACCAGATCATTGGCGTCATCGATGAAATCGCTTTCCAGACGAACCTTCTCGCATTGAATGCGGGTGTGGAAGCCGCCCGCGCGGGCGACGCCGGCAGGGGGTTTGCGGTTGTGGCACAGGAAGTGCGTGAACTGGCGCAGCGTTCGGCCGCCGCTGCCAAGGAAATCTCCAGCCTGCTGAAACGCTCCACCGACGAGGTTTCCGCGGGTGTTGTCTTAGTCGAAAAGGCGGGCGCGTCACTCACCGGCATCGGCAAGCATGTACAGACCATCAGCTCCCGCATCGAGGAGATCATGGAATCGACCCGCGAGGAAGCGCAAACGCTTGCGGAAATCAATGGCACCGTCACCAGCCTCGACACCATGACACAGCAAAATGCCGCCATGGTGGAGGAAACGACAGCCGCCATTCATAACCTCGCCTCCGAAGCGGGAGAGATGGACGGCAGGCTCGGACAATTCGTGCTGGCCACTGACGGGCAAGCAGCGGGACAGAGCAAAACCCGTCAATTCCGGCGGGCCGGCTGAGTTAAGGGGGCCTCTTCGGAGGCCCCAATTTTTTTGAACCATCCATCAATTCTATGCGACTTCTATGGTAAATCGGGACACGCGCCTTACATCCGCAGCAAAGATTTGAATTTACGCAGGAGCGTCGGATGATCCCCTTTTCCATTCTCGACCTTTCGCCCATCGGCGAAGGCGAGAGCGTCAGCACGGCGCTTGAAAATTCCCGCCGCATGGCAATCAAGGCCGAAGACCACGGCTATAACCGCATCTGGCTAGCGGAACACCACGGCATGCCGGGCATTGCCAGTGCAGCGACATCGCTCGTCATCGCCCATGTGGGTGCGGCCACGAAACATATCCGTGTCGGCTCCGGCGGCATCATGCTGCCCAACCATTCCCCTCTCGTCATCGCCGAGCAGTTCGGCACGCTAGCGGCGCTGTTGCCCGGCCGGGTCGATCTCGGTCTTGGCCGCGCGCCCGGAACCGACATGCGGACGGCGCGGGCGCTGCGCCGCAACCTCGATGCCGGCGCAGAGAACTTTCCGCAGGATATCATCGAACTGCAGCGTTACCTCGGCCCGCCACAGCAAGACCAGGCGATCCTCGCCGTGCCGGGCATGAATTCCAACGTGCCGCTCTGGCTGCTCGGCTCCAGCACATACAGCGCGCATCTCGCCGCGGCACTTGGCCTGCCCTATTCCTTCGCGTCACATTTTGCCCCTGACATGCTGATGGAGGCGATCCATATCTATCGCGAGCGCTTCCAGCCCTCCGAAGTGCTGGACAAGCCCTATGTGATGGTGGGTGTGATGGGTGTCGGCGCGGATACGGATGAGGAGGCGCAACATCTCTTCACCTCGTCCCAGCAGCAATTCGTCAATCTGCGCCGCAATGTCCGCACCCCGTTCCCGAAGCCGGTGCACAGCATGGACGGTTACTGGAACGAGATGGAGCGTTTCTCGGTGGAGCATACATTGCGTTTCGCCGCCGTCGGCTCGCCCGAAACGATCGAGCGTCATCTCGGTGGTTTCCTTGCCGAAACGCAGGCAGACGAACTGATCGTATCGATGCCGATCCATGACATCGAAAAACGGCTGCGTTCCGTGGAAATTTTCGCCGATGTGCGGAGTTCCATCAGGAAGGCGGCCTGAATAAAAAAGCCCCGGAGCGAGAGAGCTACCGGGGCTTTTTATTAAATCTGAAACGTCAGGCGGAGAGCTTGGCGAGAATTTCTTCGGAAACCTCGAAGTTGGAATAGACGCTCTGCACGTCATCATCGTCTTCGAGATTGTCGATGAGCTTCATCAGCGACTGCGCCTTTTCTTCATCCACCGGCACCGTGTTCTGCGGCTTCCAAATGGCCTTGACGCTTTCGGCTTCGCCCAGCACGCCTTCCAGCGCCTTGGAAACCTCGTTCATCGCTTCGAAACCGCAGATGATGGTGTGGCCGTCTTCGGAAGATTCGACATCGTCGGCGCCCGCTTCGATGGCCGCTTCCATGACCTTGTCGGCATCGCCGACTTCGACCTTATAGGTGATTTCGCCAACGCGGTCGAAGGAGAAGGAAACGGAGCCCGTTTCACCCAGCGCGCCACCGGCCTTGGTGAAGATGGAGCGCACGTTGGAGGCGGTGCGGTTGCGGTTGTCGGTCAGGGCCTCGACGACGACGGCGACGCCACCCGGGCCGTAACCCTCGTAACGGACTTCATCGTAGTTTTCGCTGTCTGCACCGGAAGCTTTCTTGATCGCGCGCTCGATATTGTCCTTCGGCATGGACTGGGCCTTGGCGTTCTGGATTGCCAGACGCAGGCGCGCGTTCATGTTCGGGTCGGGCATGCCCGCCTTTGCCGCAACGGTGATTTCACGCGCAAGCTTGGAAAACATTTTGGACCGTACGGAGTCCTGCTTGCCCTTGCGGTGCATGATGTTCTTGAACTGTGAATGACCAGCCATGGAAAACCTGATTGTCTTAATTTGGAGATTGCGGGCCTTATAAGTGCGATACGCCCGCCGTTCAACCCCGCAAGCGCTTTCTCTTCCGTCAACAATAGAAGGAACTGATTTATCCGCTTCTCGTTTTGATCATGAACGCGGCACATGAGGGCATGGATTTCTCGCCGTCGTAGCAAAACAGACCGGAAGGAGAAAACACATGGTCAGCCTGACTGAAGCAAGAGAAGCCCCGGCCCGCCAGCTCTGGGACGAGATCAATTCCGTCCATGCCGGCATGCTCGGTCTGGAAGGCCTGCACAACCATATGCAGCCCATGGCGCCTCATGCTGACCCGAAAACCAACACCATCTGGTTTTTCTCCAAAAAAGACACCGATCTCGTAAAATCGCTGAAGTCAGGCTCGCGTGCGCATTTCTGCCTCGTCGGGAAGGACCATGATTACCACGCCTGCCTCTCCGGCATTCTGGAAGCGCGTGACGACCGGGCGAAGATCGACGAATACTGGAATTCCGTCACTGCCGCCTGGTTCGAACATGGCAAGGCCGATCCGCAGCTGACGATGCTTGCGCTTCACGTCGATGATGCCGACATCTGGGCGTCAACCGACAGCACGCTGAAATTCGGCTGGGAAATCGCCAAGGCCAACATGTCGGATGACAAGACACCCGACGTCGGTGTCCGCCAGCACCTCAACTTTGCTTGATTCCGACACCTGATTATCCGGGCTCCCCCGGCCTTCCTCGCCCACCGCCTGCTACATGCCTTTCGGCACCAGTATCTGCGGTTGGCGGGGAAGGTTTCTCATTGAAACGCGGATCACCGGATCGGCGGCATAGGCAATCTGGAAACTTTCACCAAACATTGTCAGAAACTGCTCGAGCGGCGGCCCGGTGCGGTGCATCGGCAGGATCAGCGCGGAGCGCAGGCGTTTCACCACCCGGCTCATGCTGTCAGCCCCCATGGTCAGGCCGCCATCCACCGGAACCATCAGCACATCCAGACGGCCTATTTCGGCATAATGCGTATCCGTCAATTCGTGATGCAGGTGGCCGAGATGGCCTATGCACAGTCCTGCAACTTCGAAAATGAAGATGGAATTGCCGTTTTCCTGGAAGGATTCATAGTCACCCCAGCGGTTGCGGATATCGGTCGCGACATTGCGGATATAGACATCGCCCACCAGAACCCTGTGCTCGGCCTTTTCGCCCGGCGTATCGCTCCAGCCATGCAGCACGTGTTGAATGGCTGGATCCGGATTGAGGGTGAAATGGGTCGAATGCGCCCTGTTCATCGTCACCACCGTCGGGGTGACGGGCGGGCGATAGACGCCATTATAGTCGGTGGCAATCGTCACCCCGCCGGGGCTTTCGATCAGATAGGTGGAATGGCCGATAAAGCTGATCTTCACTTCTTCCCGGGAAGCGGCCTGGGCAAGCTGAACGCCGGGTGGATTGAAACTGGCGAACATCACACCGGGAATATTGCGGGCAATCGCCTGGCACTGGCTGACGGGCGGGCGACTTTCCGCCTGGGCGAAGGCCGCTCCCGCGCAGGTGAGCAGTCCCGTTATTGCAAGCATTAGCACACGCAGCATCATGCCACTCCCCTGAACTTGCGAAGGGCAGAGGATGAGACAGGTTTTGCAAGGCGTCCAGTTGCAAGAGCTGTGGGAATGCTCACAATCTCGTCATTGTGAGCATTCACGCTGAAGGAAGGTCAGGCCCAGAAAGACGGAAGGGTTTCGGAGAGCCGCGGTCCGATGCGCAGTGGCGCAATCTTTTCAGCCAGTCCGGTGCGGTCGGAAATTTCGACACCGACGCCGCAGATCGTCGCCGGCCCGCTTGCCGCCTCGAAGCGCCCCTTCGGCATCTTGGAGATGAAACGGTTGATCGGCTCTTCTTTCTCCATACCGAGCGAGCTGTCATAATCACCGCACATTCCGGCATCCGACATATAGGCGGTGCCGCCATTGAGGATTTGCGCATCCGCCGTTGGAACATGCGTATGGGTGCCGACAACGAAGCTCGCACGGCCGTCTACGAAATGGCCGAAACACTGTTTTTCGCTGGTTGCCTCGGCATGAAAATCGAAAATGATGGCGTCGGCCTGCTCTTTCAGCGGGCAGGCGGCAAGAATAGTCTCGGCCGACTTGAAGGGATCGTCCAGTTCCGGATGCATGAAGACGCGGCCCATTATGTTGGCGACGAGGATACGCGCGCCGTTGCGGGCATAAAAAATGCCCGAGCCCTTGCCCGGCGTACCCTCAGGATAATTGGCGGGACGCAGGAACTGGTCGTGGCGCTCGCAGAAGGAAACAGCCTCCTTCTGGTCCCAGACATGGTTGCCCGTCGTCACCACATCGGCGCCGGCATTGATGGTCTCGAGATAAATATCCTCGGTGATGCCGAAACCGCCGGCGGCATTTTCACCGTTGACGATGACGAAATCGAGCTTCAGATCGGAAATCAGTCCCGGCAACCTGTCCCAGACCGCCGTGCGTCCGGTCTTGCCCACCATGTCTCCGAGAAAAAGAAGTCTCATTCACCGCCCCGTTTTGCGTATGTTCTTTGGATTGCGTCCCTCTAGCGGGTAATCCGTGTTTTAAAAAGTGCTAAAGCGCCTTTTGCCCTTGATCGGGCATCGACCGCCGTGCGGAAAACCAGCGCAGGCCGCTCTCCGTCAGAATTGCATCAAGCGGCACGTCATGCGGCTCCGCCGGCACCAACGATACTTCCTGACAATCAAAGGCGACACCGATGAGAACGGGGCTCCGACCCTTGCCATGCAATCGCGCAATGGCGCGGTCATAGTGGCCCGCGCCATAACCGATACGCTGACCATGCGCGTCAAAGACAGACAGCGGCACGAGCAGAATATCCGGATCGAGAACATCCGCATCCGCCCCCGGCCCGGTCGTGCCGAAGCCGGTCTTCACCAATGTGGTGTCCGCGTCGAAGGCGCGAAAAACGATGGTTTCGCGGTCCAGCACAACGGGAAGCACAAGACGCCCGCCCTTTGTCCGCAGCGCCTCCATCAGCGGCCGGATATCGGCCTCGGAACGGATCGGCATGAAACCGGAAATGATCGCGCCCGGCGCAAAGGGGATGGTGGATGCGCCATGGGCGGTCAGCGCCTGGCTCTTTTCCTGCCGCTCGGCCTGCGTCAGCGCATCACGCGCGGCAAGCCTTTCGCCGCGCAGTCTCGCTTTTTCGGCAATGTCGCCAGACATCAGGCGGCCCGGCTCACGAGCACCTTGTCGATACGATGGCCGTCAAGGTCGATGACTTCGAAACGCCAGCCGTTGCGGGTGATGTGCTCGCCCAGTTCCGGCAAACGACGGAACTCATCCAGCACCAGACCGGCAACGGTCTCGAACTCGGCATCCTCGTCGATCTGGAATCCCATTCGGTAAGCGAACTCATCGGCCGGCATCCAGCCGGCGACGAGGAATGAACCATCCTCGCGCTCGACCATTGCCGGCTCCTCGTCATTATCTTCCTGGAACGCGCCGGTGATGGCCTCCAGAACGTCGCCGGAGCTGACGATACCTTCGAAATGGCCGTATTCGTCATAGACCAGCACCATATGCACCGTTGAACGGCGCAGCGACTGGATGACGTCCACGGCGCTGGTCAGATCCGAGACGACAGGAACTTCGCGCAGAAGCTCGCGCACATCCAGCTCCTTGCCGGAGGCAAGCGCATCAAAGGCGTCCTTGGCGAAAAGCACGCCGAGAATTTCATCGGAAGCGCCGTTGCGCACAGGCAGGCGCGACCGCTGCGTGCCGCGAAGCTGCTCGCGGATTTCTTCCGCGCTGTCTTCGATATCCACCACTTCCACGTCACGGCGCGGCGTCATCAGGCCACGCGCATTACGGTCGGCAAGACGCATGACGCTGGTGATCATCGCCGATTCCTCGGTCTCGATCACGCCAGCGCTGTGCGCTTCGGCCAGAACGGTGCGAATTTCGTCGTCGGTCACCGACGCGTTGGACTCGCCGCTATGGCCGAGAAGGGCAAGAACGGCCTTGCCCGACTTGTCGAGCAGCCATACCAGCGGCGCGCCGACCCGCGACAGCATCACCATGGTGGGCGCAACGCGCGCGGCAACCTTTTCGGGATCGCGCAGAGCGATCTGCTTGGGCACCAGCTCGCCGACGATCAGCGACAGATAGGTGATGGCGACAACCACCGAGCCGACACCGATTGCATCGGCGGCACGATCCGGAACGCCCTGCTCCAGAAGCCATGCGGTGAACCGGGCGCCGAGTGTGGCGCCGGAAAATGCACCGGACAGAACGCCGACCAGCGTGATGCCGATCTGCACTGTGGAAAGAAAGCGTCCGGGATTTTCGGAAAGGCCGAGCGCCATGGTGGCGCCTCTGCTGCCTTGCGCGGCAAGCACCTTGAGCCTCGCCGGTCTGGAGGAGACAACGGCAAGCTCGGACATGGCAAGCACACCGTTCAATACGGTGAGCAGGACCACGATCATAATTTCAGTAAACAAGTTTAGCTCTTTGGGCTGTTGAACGGCACGTCGCGGTTTTGGCCGCAGCGCCCTTTCTATAAAAAGGGCATGACAGACATACCAATCCGGATAATAGGGAATTGTTCCGCCATTGCAATGACGGCACTATAAAAAAGCCGTTCCCGGCAGTAGTTAAAAATAACTGTCGACGATAAAATAATCAGGTGAAGAACCGGGGTTGACCCGAAACTTCAAGCGCGATCCACGGCGACCGATGGAGATTTACGATCCTGGGTGCCTACAAAAGTAGGTGGGCACCGTGTGTCCAGCCCCACGGGACTGGCCAGGGACAGCTCCCTTTGGATCGAGTATGGCCCCAGGGATTGTGGTTCCTGTCGGGAAGCGCAGAACGCATCCAAGATATAGGACGGATCGGGGAAAACCGCCAGAGGGCGCGGTGCGAAATTTTGCCGCCTCAGAACTCTTCAGCCAATCAATGCGCCGCGGGCTTCGGCCGGGCCAGCAGTTTGTCGGTTATTCCGTTCAGGCGGTCAGCCAGATCGCCGATGGCAAGCGCCACCATCTCGTCCGATTTCGCCTTGTGCTCGGCCATGCCATCGCGGTTGCGGGAAAGGGAAGTGACTTCGCCTTCCAGCTTCTCGAGCTTGCGGTTGATTTCGGAAAGCTCGTCCATCACCATGATGCCGGCCATGACGGTGAGCCTGAGATCACCGATTTCACCGAACTGGCTCTTGAGGTGCCCGACATAACGGTCAAAACGCGTGGCAAGATCGGTCAGGTGATCTTCCTGCCCTGCCTCGCAGGCCATGCGATAGGCCTTGCCGTCGATCATAACAGTGACTTGCGCCATGAAACCGCTCCTATCGATCCAGCACCGCGCGGATCGTCTCCATCGCCGTCACCAGACGGCGGGAAACCTCGCGGTTGACTTCTTCAAGACGGTTGGCGCGAAACTCGGCCTGATCCAGTTCCTGCGCCAGCCTGGCGCGGTCGACATGGACCCGTTTGACCTCATTATCGATCTCGCCCGTCTCCCTTTGCCGCTCGATACGCATATCGATGGCATTTTCGAGATTTGTGATGGCAGCATTCAGCTCCGTCAGCGCAGATTGTACGGTCTTCTCAGCCGACATCGTTTTTTCCAACTCGCACGCCACCGGGCGAATCGTCCGGTTTCAGGCCTTTTCAACAATCACGAGGTTATTACCCGATTTATCATCCCGTCAATCAAACCAGTGCATTGAGGCGTTTTGCTCTGTGGATGAACGAAGAGACGCCGGCCCATATCGCACGAATTTTGTCAGGACACCCGGTTTTCTAAACGATTTTTTCTCCCGGAGCGAACCGCAAACGCCCGTGGATTTATTGACTTGCCGGCCTCACCTGCTATGGATCAACCCGCTTTTTGGATAGTTGCGTAAAACTATCTCCTTTCACCCGGAAACAGACGGAAAAGCCATGATTTCTCGCGACAAACACAACCGGATGGCAAATGCGATCCGCTTTCTTGCCATGGATGCAGTGGAGAAGGCCAATTCAGGCCATCCCGGTCTGCCGATGGGCGCAGCTGATGTCGCCACCGTTCTCTTCACCCGTTACCTGAAATTCGATCCCAAGGCGCCGCTTTGGGCGGATCGTGACCGCTTCGTGCTGTCGGCGGGCCATGGTTCGATGCTTCTTTACTCGCTGCTCTATTTGACGGGCTACGAGGACATGACGATCGACGAGATCAAGCGCTTCCGTCAGTTCGGCTCCAAGACCGCCGGCCACCCCGAATATGGCCATGCGACCGGCATCGAAACCACCACCGGCCCGCTCGGACAGGGCATCGCCAACGCCGTCGGCATGGCAATCGCTGAGCGCAAGCTGGAAGAGGAGTTCGGTTCCGACCTGCAGAGCCACTTCACCTATGTGCTTTGCGGCGACGGCTGCCTCATGGAAGGCATCAGCCACGAAGCCATCGCGCTTGCCGGCCACCTGAAGCTCAATAAGCTCGTTCTGTTCTGGGATGACAACAACATCACCATCGACGGTGAAGTTGGCCTTTCCGACAGCACCGACCAGATTGCCCGCTTCCAGGCCGTTCACTGGAACACCATCCGCGTCGATGGCCATGACCCGGACGCGATTGCCGCCGCCATCGAAGCCGCGCAGAAATCCGACCGCCCGACCTTCATCGCCTGCAAGACCGTGATCGGTTTCGGCGCACCCAACAAGCAGGGCACCCACAAGGTGCACGGCAACCCGCTCGGCGCCGAAGAAATCGCCGCTGCGCGCAAGAGCCTCAACTGGGAAGCCGAAGCTTTCGTCATTCCGGAAGACGTGCTCGATGCATGGCGTCTCGCCGGCCTGCGCTCCACCAAGACCCGCCAGGATTGGGAAGCCCGCCTCGAAGCCGCTGAAGCCGGCAAGAAGGCCGAATTCAAGCGTCGTTTCGCCGGCGACCTGCCCGGCAATTTCGACAGCTCCATCGATGCCTTCAAGAAGAAGATCATCGAAAACAATCCGACGGTTGCCACCCGCAAGGCCTCCGAGGACGCGCTCGAAGTCATCAACGGCATCCTGCCGGAAATGGTCGGTGGTTCGGCTGACCTGACGCCGTCCAACAACACCAAGACCAGCCAGATGAAGTCCATCACGCCGAGCGACTTCTCAGGCCGTTACCTGCATTACGGCATCCGCGAGCACGGCATGGCAGCGGCCATGAACGGCATCGCGCTGCATGGCGGTCTCATCCCCTATGCCGGCGGCTTCCTGATCTTCTCGGATTATTGCCGTCCGTCGATCCGTCTTGCGGCCCTCATGGGCATCCGCGTCGTCCACGTTCTGACGCATGATTCCATCGGCGTCGGCGAAGACGGTCCGACCCATCAGCCGGTGGAACAGATCGCTGCCCTTCGCGCCATTCCGAACCTTCTCGTCTTCCGCCCGGCGGATGAAACCGAGACGGCGGAATGCTGGCAGCTGGCTCTCGAGCAGAAGCATCGCCCGTCCGCACTGGCGCTTACCCGTCAGAACCTGGCGCCTTCGCGCAAGGAATATGAAGAAAAGAACCTTTCCGCCTACGGCGCTTACGAGCTCGTATCGGCAAGCGACGCGAAGGTTTCGATCTTCGCCTCCGGTTCGGAAGTCGAAGTGGCGCTGAAAGCCGCTGCAACCCTGAAGGACAACGGCATTTCGGCCCGCGTCGTCTCCGTTCCCTGCTTTGAACTCTTCAAGGAACAGCCGGAAACCTATCGCAATGCCATAATCGGCAAGGCGCCGGTGAAAATCGCGGTGGAAGCCGCCATCCGCCAGGGCTGGGATTATTTCATCGGTTCCGACGGCGCTTTCGTTGGCATGCATTCCTTCGGTGCGTCCGCGCCGGCGAAGGATCTCTTCAAGCACTTCGGCATCACGGCGGAAGCCGTTGTCGCCGCAGTCGAGGCAAAACTCGCGTGAGGGCCCCAAGCCCTCACCATTCACGCAAAGACCAAGCCCATATCTTGATCGGGAGACTGTAAATGACTGTAAAAGTTGCCATCAACGGCTTCGGCCGCATCGGCCGCAATGTTCTGCGCGCCATCGTCGAATCCGGCCGCACCGATATCGAAGTCGTTGCCATCAACGACCTCGGCCCGGTTGAAACCAACGCTCACCTGCTGCGCTACGATTCGATCCACGGCAAGTTCCCGGCCGACGTAAAGGTCGAAGGCGACACGATCATTGTCGGTGGCGGCAAGCCGATCAAGGTAACGGCCGTTCGCGATCCGGCAACGCTGCCGCACAAGGAACTGGGTGTCGATATCGCGCTCGAATGCACGGGCATCTTCACCGCCCGCGACAAGGCCGCCGCTCACCTGACGGCTGGCGCAAAGCGCGTCATCGTTTCCGCTCCGGCTGACGGCGCTGATCTCACCGTCGTTTTCGGCGTCAATGACGACCAGCTGACGAAGGACCATCTGGTCATTTCCAACGCCTCCTGCACCACCAACTGCCTCGTGCCTGTTGTGAAGGTTCTCGATGACGTCGTTGGCATCGATCATGGCTTCATGACCACGATCCACTCCTACACGGGCGACCAGCCGACGCTGGACACCATGCACAAGGATCTGTACCGCGCCCGCGCCGCAGCCCTGTCCATGATCCCGACCTCGACGGGCGCCGCCAAGGCTGTTGGCCTCGTTCTGCCGCACCTCAAGGGCAAGCTGGACGGCACATCTATCCGCGTTCCGACCCCGAACGTTTCGGTCGTCGACTTCAAGTTCATCGCCAAGCGCGACACGAGCGTTGAGGAAATCAACGAAGCGATCAAGTCCGCTTCCAACGGCAAGCTGAAGGGCATTCTCGGCTATACCGAAGAACCGCTGGTTTCCCGCGACTTCAACCATGACAGCCATTCGTCGATCTTCGCGATCGATCAGACCAAGGTCATGGAAGGCAGGTTCGTGCGCGTCCTGTCCTGGTACGACAATGAGTGGGGCTTCTCCAACCGCATGTCGGACACGGCCGTCGCCTTCGCAAAGACCATCTGAGCATAAATCGCTCCATCAAAAAACCGGCAGGAGCAATCCTGCCGGTTTTTGTTTGTCAAAAAAAGCCGGCGGGACTGAGGGATCCCACCGGCGCCGATCCTGAAGCAAGGCGGGGACGCTTCGGATCGAAACAATCACCGGAGGCGAGAGGAACCAGCCCGTCGCCAGCCTTCCGGCAGGCAACCCTCACTTTCTGTTGTTGATGATGATCGGGTCGTGTGAACCGGCACTGCTCCAGATCGTATCGAAAGTCTGTTGCCGCAAATCACTTTGCTGCATGGAAAGCTTCATCATGCAGTCGGCAAAATCCCGAGAACCTTCAGGGTAGCCAAAGACACGACAACGCTCGCGTTGCGCGGCCATGTTTTCAGCTGTCTGCTCAGTGCTGGAGCAACCCGAAACAATCGAGCCCGCCGCCAGTAATATAAAGATGGATATTCGTTTCATCCGATCGCTCCGGTAATGATGAAAAGCAATTCGGAGATGACAACTAGCGCAGCTGGATTATCGCTATGTTACGTGAAAACACGGCTGCCGAATCTATTTCAACAATCTGCCTATCCCTCCCAAGCAAAAGCTCCAGGCGCGGGACAGGCGTTGCTTCAAGCGCGCACCTTCGCCCACTCGCCGAAAAAATTCCCATTTCCTGCCTTTGTCTGGTCCATTTTGAGACCGACAAGAAGCACAGGGACAACGGTCGTGCGCAATGCACTTCGGCCCTGCCGTATCATGCGATACACCCCGCCTTGCGTCGCCTTTCAACGCCAACCGACTGAAGCGCTGACAGACCGCAACCCGTGGCGCATTGGCTGCAGACGCGCAGAGCATTCATTGCATCGGCCAACGCGGTTTGAATGAGGCGGTGGACGTGGAATCATTTTATCTCCTGTTGCTCGTGGCAACTGTTCTGGTTCTCGTCACAGCCTTTTCCAGCCTCATCGCCTTCCGGTTCGGCGCACCGCTGCTGCTGCTCTTTCTGATGATCGGCCTTGCCGCAGGCGTAGATGGCCTCGGCATCGAATTTACCAACAATCCGCTTGCCTATATGCTCGGCTCGCTTGTGCTTGCCGTCATTCTTTTCGACTCCGGTTTCGGCACGTCGATACAGTCCTTCCGACTTTCGGCAGCCCCCGCCGTCGCACTTGCCACAGTCGGCGTCATCCTCACTTCCGTCTTTTTCGCCGGCGCGGCCGCCCTGCTCCTCGGGCTCTCCTGGCTGGAGGGACTGTTGCTCGGCGCGATCGTCGCCTCCACGGATGCGGCGGCCGTGTTCTTCCTGCTGCGCATCGGCGGCATCCATATCCGCGATCAGGTGCGTTCGACGCTTGAAGTCGAATCCGGCACCAATGATCCGATGGCGATCTTCCTCACCATCGCCCTGGTCGAAATCATCGCCAAGGGCCAGGGGCTGGCCGGCATCGACAGCGGCTTTTTGCTGCTTTTCATTGAGCAGATGGGCCTTGGCGTGATTTTCGGCCTGCTCGGCGGCGTCATGATCGCCACCGTGGTCAATCGCTTCGCCGCCGACCGCGGGCTTGCGCCGATCTTCGTGCTGGCGCTGGCGCTACTTGTCTTCTCTTTCACAGGGACAATTGGCGGTAGTGGTTTTCTGGCGGTCTATGTGGCGGGCATCGTTGCCGGCAACCGCAGGATTTTCGCCAAGGAGACCATCAGACGTTTCCATGAGGGGCTGACCTGGCTTGCCCAGATCATCATGTTCCTGATGCTCGGCCTTCTGGCCACCCCGTCGCAATTTCCGGCAATCGCCATCCCGGCCGTGCTGCTGGCGCTTTTCCTGATCTTCGTCGCCCGCCCGCTCGCGGTGTGGCTCAGCCTCATGCCCTTCAGCTATACCCAGCAGGAAACATCCTTCGTGGCATGCGTCGGCCTGCGCGGCGCGGTTTCCATCCTGCTTGCCATCATGCCCATTCTCGGTGGGCTCAACGATGCACAGATCTATTTCAACGCTGCCTTCATCATCGTTTTGGTATCGCTGCTGGTGCAGGGCTGGACCATCAAGCCGGTGGCGACAAGGCTCGGGCTGATCGTGCCCCCGCGCATGGGCGACGTCGACAAGCTGGAAGTGGACCTTCCCGGCACCGCCAATCACGAGCTGATTTCCTACCGTGTCGCCAAGGGCAGCGCCATCATGCAGGGCGAGCGCATTCCACGCTGGGCGATGCCCTCGCTGGTGGTGCGCGACGGCAAGTCGATCCGCTACCAATATGCCGGCCGGCTGCGCGAAAACGATCTCGTCTATCTTTTCATCGCGCCCGGCTATTCCCGCCTGATCGACCGGCTGTTCGCCAGCGCCCTGCCGGTTGCCGATGACGACGCCGATTTCTTTGGCACCTTCGCGATCTCCCCCGCCCGACCGGCCAAAGAGCTGGATGCGGCCTATGGTCCCGGCCTGATTTCTCAGACCGAACAAGCCATGAGCATCGCCGAATTGATCGAGGCGCGTCTTGCCGGAAAAGCCGATTATGCCGACCGCGTGCGCCTCGGTTCCATTGTCCTCATCGTTCGAACGCTGGACGAACATGAGGCCATCACCGGCATCGGCATCTCATTGGAACCGGTCGAGCCGGCCACCAGCCTGCCGATCTTCATCAGCTTCGGCGAGATCATCCGCCGGGTGCGCGACCATCTGGCGCAGCGGCGTCAATTGCGCTCCGGCAATGCCATCGAGGACACTGCCGCGCCTTCGAACGCAGTGAGAGAAAATGAGGCCTGACCGGCTTGCGTCGGCAATCAGGCATAGTATGGTCCGTGCCGAACTCGCAACAAATCAGGATCGACCTATGCCCGCTTTCAAGACCATCGACGACCTTAACGACATTGCCGGAAAGCGCGTTCTCGTCCGCGTTGATCTCAACGTGCCGGTTGCGGATGGCAAAGTAACGGACGCGACCCGTATCGAGCGGGTTGCACCGACCATTCTGGAGCTGTCCGGCAAGGGCGCGAAAGTCATTCTGCTTGCCCATTTCGGCCGGCCGAAGGGCGAACCGGTGGCCGACATGTCGCTTTCGCAGATCGTCCCCACCGTCGAGGAAGTGCTCGATCACGCCGTTTCCTTCGCAGCCGATTGCATTGGCGCGCCGGCAGCGGATGCGGTCGCGAAGATGAACGATGGCGATATCCTGCTTCTGGAAAACACCCGTTTCCACAAGGGCGAAGAAAAGAACGATCCGGCCTTCGTCGAGGCTCTGGCGGCCAATGGCGACATCTATGTGAACGACGCCTTCTCCGCCGCCCACCGCGCCCACGCGTCCACCGAAGGTCTTGCACGCCATCTGCCCGCTTATGCCGGCCGCACCATGCAGGCCGAGCTTGAGGCACTGGAGAAGGGTCTCGGCCAGCCGGTCCGTCCTGTGGTTGCCATCGTCGGCGGTGCGAAGGTTTCGAGCAAGATCGATCTCCTGATGAACCTCGTCAAGAAGGTCGATGCCCTCGTCATCGGCGGCGGCATGGCCAACACCTTCCTTGCCGCACGCGGCACCAATGTCGGCAAATCGCTGTGCGAACACGATCTGGCCGAAACCGCAAAACAGATCATGATCGAGGCGGCGACATCCGGTTGCGCCATCGTCCTGCCGGAAGACGGCGTGGTGGCCCGCGAGTTCAAGGCCGGTGCGGCCAATGAAACGGTCGATATCAACGCCATTCCCGCTGACGCCATGGTTCTCGATGTCGGCCCAAAATCGGTTGAAAGCATCAAGGCCTGGATTTCCCGCGCCGAAACATTGGTTTGGAACGGCCCGCTCGGCGCCTTTGAAATCGAGCCTTTCGATGCGGCGACCGTTGCAGCTGCAAAACACGCCGCCGAATGCACGAAATCGGGCAAACTCGTTTCCGTCGCCGGTGGCGGTGATACGGTCGCGGCGCTCAACCATGCCGGTGTTTCCGACGATTTCACCTATATCTCGACAGCGGGCGGCGCCTTCCTCGAATGGATGGAAGGCAAGGAATTGCCGGGCGTTGCCATCCTGACCGCCGCCAAGTAAACTCATTTCACTTGCCTGACACGAGGCCGGACAAGCCCTGCTTGGCCGGCCTTGTTTTTTGGTAAGCGCACATGGGAGGAAAAGTTTCAAACGATTGAAATCATTTCAATCGTTTCAATGAGTTAGCGTGCCATTTCCCTGCCCTGGAACTTCTGTTATCGGGAATTTATTGTGCCTTGGGAGAATAGCAAATGACCGAACGTCTCGAAGACATCGCAATCAAAATGGTCGCCGACGGCAAGGGCCTGCTCGCCGCCGACGAATCCACAGGAACGATCAAAAAGCGTTTCGACAGCATCAATCTGGAGTCCACCGAGACCGCCCGCCGCGACTATCGCGAGATGCTGTTCCGCTCCGACGACGCCATGAAGAAATACATCTCCGGCGTCATCCTTTATGAAGAGACCCTGTTCCAGAAGGCTGCCGACGGCACGCCTTTCGTGGATATCATCAAGGCGGCCGGCAGCCTGCCGGGCATCAAGGTGGATATCGGTGCAAAGCCGATGGCTTACCACCCACATGAATTCATCACCGAAGGCCTCGACGGTCTTTACGAGCGCCTGCGCAAATACCACGAGGCTGGCGCCCGTTTCGCCAAGTGGCGTGGTGTCATCACCATCGGTGAGCAGCGTCCGAGCTGGGGTTCGATCAAGGCTAACTCCCAGTCGCTCGCCCGTTACGCCGCTCTCTGCCAGCAGGCGGATATCGTGCCGATCGTGGAGCCTGAAGTGCTGATGGACGGCGAACCCGGCACGCACGACATCGATCGCTGTGCGGAAGTCACGCAATGGGTTCTCCAGACCGTCTTTGCGGACCTGTTCGACGCCCGCGTCAACCTTGAAGGCATGATCCTCAAGCCGAACATGATCATCGACGGCAAGAAGGCCCGCAAGGCTTCCGTCGAGGAAGTGGCGGAAAAGACCGTCAAGGTTCTGAAGGCGACCGTGCCCTCCGCCGTTCCGGGCATCGCCTTCCTTTCCGGCGGCCAGTCCTCCGAAGAGGCGACGGCGCATCTCTCCGCCATCAATGCCGGCTACGACCTGCCCTGGTCGCTGACCTATTCGTATGGCCGTGCCCTCCAGGATACAGCGCTCAAGACATGGGGCGGCAAGCAGGAGAATGTCGCTGCCGGCCAGCGTGCCTTCACGCACCGCGCCGCCATGAACAGCCTTGCCGCAAAGGGCAACTGGAAGCTGGAACTCGAAAAGGCCGCATAAGGCCAGGCCGACAGCCATGCCGAAAAATCAAAGCCGCCCCATGGGCGGCTTTTTTCTTTACGGGCGCAGAAGCAGCGTCGCCGACCAGATGACAAAGGCTGCGACCGCTATCTTCCAGCAATCGCCTCTTTTCTTAAGACCCGGCAGGCCGAGCGGCCGGATGATCTGGACCACCATGGCAAGCAGTAAAAAAAGGCCGATCGCCTTTGTCATTTATTGAGCCTTTTCTTTATTTCTGCATCGTCACAGGCTGGACATTTTTACCGTTCACCAGAAGAGTGCAACTCATTCGGGTAATCCCGTTTTGTGACCTGTCCGACCGCCCGTCCGAACGCATGAGAGTGTCTTCATGAGCAGAAATCTTCTACCCGTATTCGCTCTTTTATCCAGCACTCTGTTTCTTTTTCTCGGCAACGGCCTGCAGGGCCTCGTGCTGCCGGTTCGCGGTTCGGCGGAAGGTTACTCCAATGAAACCCTGGGCTTTCTCGGCACTTCCTGGGCGGCCGGCTTCGTCATCGGCTGCTTTGTGGCGCCCGCCATCGTTCGCCGTGCGGGGCATGTGAGGGCCTTTGGCTCCTTTGTCGCGCTCATCTGCCTGACGGTACTGATGACCGGCCTGATCGTCGATGATGTCTGGTGGATTGCCCTGCGCGCACTTACCGGCTTCTGCACGGCCGGCACTTCGATGATCATCGAAAGCTGGCTGAACGAGCGCGCCACCAATGAGAGCCGTGGCATGATCTTTTCGCTCTATATCGCCATCACGCTGCTCGGCGTCGTGGCGGGGCAGATGATCGTGCCGATGGGCGACATCAGCAATACGTCGCTGTTCATGATCTGCGGCATCATCTATTGCATCGCCATTCTGCCGGCCACGCTTTCCAAGGCGGCGAGCCCCCAACCCTTGCAGAAGGTCAGTCTGGATTTACCGGCGCTCTACCGCAATTCACCGGTGTCCTTCATCGGTATTCTGATGATCGGCATCGCCAACGGTGCGTATGGTACGCTCGGCGCCGTCTTCGGCGCGCGGGCTGGCCTGGACCCGACCATGATCGCCATCATGGTGTCCGTCACGATTTTCTTCGGCGCGCTGGCGCAATTTCCGGCAGGCCGTCTTTCAGACCGGATAGACCGCCGTTACGTGTTGGCTGGATTGGCCGGGCTTGGCGCCGTCGCGGGCCTTGCCGTTGCCGTGGTGCAGCCGCGTGATGTCTATGTGCTGATTTCCATGGTCGCCATTTACGGCGCCGCCGCCAACGCGCTTTATCCCATCGCCGTGGCGCATGCCAACGACTATGCCGCCGCTGAAGACTTCGTCAAGGTCTCGGGTGGATTGCTGCTGCTTTACGGCATCGGCACCATTATCGGCCCAACACTCGGCGGCGCGGTCATGACCTATTCCGGCCCTTATGCCCTGTTTTTTGTGACAGCCGTGGCCCACGTGCTGATCACCGCCTATGCCATCATCAGAAGCCGTCAGCGCGCCGCCCTTTCAACCGGCGAGAAGGACAATTTCTCGACGATGATGCCAACCACACCTTCACCGCTCGTCACGCCGGAAAGTATTGCGCTTGACCCCCGCGCGCCGCAATATCCCGAAGACGATGGCGACTATGTGGAAAAAGGAGCAGGCATATGAGCCTCTTTGACGATGACCGCCCACAAAAACCCGTGGCGCATGAGATCGGCAGCGATCTCAGCCTTCTTTCAGTCGATGAGTTGGGTAGCCGTATCGACCTTCTGCAAGCGGAAATCACCCGGCTGGAGGAGGAGAGGACACGAAAATCCGCCGGCCGACTAGCGGCGGAGAACCTCTTCCGATCCTGAGAGCAATTCAAGAAAAGGCCGCAGGCAATGCCCTTCGGCGGCAGTCTGCCGCGCTGATGGTAAACGGGAATAAATATTCTGGCGCAGTCTTTCGTTTACCATTAACCAAAAATTAAGCTTTCTGAGAGATTACTATACATGTCCAGTTCTTCTGGACCTCAGGCATCTTCTCCATTCGGCGAATTGGTCTGATTTTTCTCCCTGTTTTACCTTGAGAGCCGCTTTCGCGGCTCTTTTTTTACCGCGCACCGGATTCGGTAAAACTGTGGGTATTAACCCTTCTTTAATAATTGCCTTGCGCATTTCGGGTAAAGATACCATCCTGAAAACACTAAAAGGCCGGAACAAAACATCCGAGTCTTCGTTGCCTGACAGTGTGGTGCGTGAGCAGGGATTTAAAGAAATGTCGGAACAGGTTTTAAATACCATAAGCTTTGCGGGGCGCGCTGCTGCTTCCAACCAGTTCAAAACCCTCTATACTGAAGGCATGACTTTGGTTGAGGAAACGGCAAGCTATCTCGACGGCGCCGGCCGTGTTGCCTCGAAGGTTTTGCCGCGCATGGCATCGGTGCTATATGCAGCGGAATCGATGCGCCTTACCACTCGCCTGATGCAGATGGCCTCCTGGCTGCTTCTGCAGCGCGCCGTCAACAATGGCGAAATGACGCGAGACCAGGTTCTGAGCGAAAAGAGCAAGGTGCGTCTCGACAGCTTCAACGTCGACCGCAACGCGCCCGGCTGGAACGACCTGCCGGAATCCTTCCGCGATCTTATCGAGCGCTCGCTGCGCCTCCAGAACCGCATCGCCCTGCTCGACCGCGAAATCTATCGTCCGACCGAAGCCACCAAGGTGCCGGACAATGAAAACAGCGTGCAGGCGCAGCTCAATCTCCTGCGCACGGCTTTCTCGATCAACTGAGAAAAGACCACCTTATCCGGACAATTTGAAAAGCAGGCTCACCAGCCTGCTTTTTTGTGTCCGCCAATACCGTTTGTCGCCCCTGGAAACGGCAACAAAAAAGCCCGGTTTTACCGGGCTTTTTTAAACGATCCGTTCGCAAGAGAATCAGAAACCGAGGTTGCCGAAACGCTTGTTGAACTTGGAAACGCGACCACCGCGGTCCATAAGCTGCTGGTTGCCGCCCGTCCATGCCGGATGGGACTTGGGGTCGATTTCAAGGTTCATGACAGCGCCTTCCGAACCCCAGGTGGAGCGGGTTTCGTATTCGGTGCCATCGGTCATGACCACCTTGATCGTGTGGTAAGCGGGATGGATATCAGCCTTCATGACAATCTTCCTGGTTAAGTGACGTGCGGTCCATTGCCGCAATTGCGTCAATTGAGCCATTTCAATAAATGAAGCCATAGACCAGATGGGCTATGGCTTCCCAATTCGATGCGGAGCCTATACATGAAGGTCGCCGAGATAACAAGAGCCTGCCATACCCTTGTGAAAGGAGATGGCCGCTAGGGCAGGAATTTTACCGCACGCCGGAAATCTCTCCCTAAAAAGCCAAAAATGGCATGGAACGAGGAGCATCAGGCACGTGGCAGACATAGAAGAGCAGAAAGCGGCAAAACAGAGAAGCCTGAAGCCACTTTTCAGCCTGTTTCCCTATCTCAGGCGTTATCGCGGCCTGATGGCGGCCGCCCTTTTTGCGCTTGTTCTTTCTTCCGCCACCACACTGGCCCTGCCGCTTGCCGTTCGTCGCATCATTGACCACGGTTTCCAGACGCCGGATGGCGGCATGATCAACAGCTATTTCGCCGTGCTTCTGGCGATTGCCGTCCTGCTCGCGCTCGCCAGCGCCATGCGTTATTATTATGTCATGACCATTGGTGAGCGGGTCGTCGCCGATCTGCGTCACGATGTCTTTGCCCACCTCACCACATTGTCGCAGCAGTTTTTCGATAGCAACCGCTCCGGCGAACTGACCTCGCGGCTGACCGCGGATACGGTGCAAATACGCTCAGCTTTCGGTTCATCGGCCTCGGTGGCGCTGCGCAACATCATCATGTGTTGTGGCGCAGTGGCAATGATGATCTATACCAGCCCCGGCCTTTCCGGCCTCGCGCTGCTTGCCATTCCCTTCATCGTCTTTCCGCTGATCGCCTTTGGACGGTCTGTTCGCGCCCGCTCCCGCACGACGCAGGATACGCTGGCCAATTCCGCCGCCTATGCGTCCGAAACGATCGCCGCGAGCCGCACGGTGCAGTCCTTCAATGCCGAAGCGCTTGCGAATGCCCGTTACGGCGCCTCCGTGGAAGCGGCCTATCAGGGTGCACGCGCGGCGATCGGCGCCCGCTCCATCCTCACCGCGGTCGCCATTGCGCTGGTCTTCGGCAGCGTCGTCGGCATTCTCTGGTATGGCGCGCAGAGCGTCCTTTCCGGCGGCATGACGGCGGGTACGCTTGGTCAGTTCGTGCTTTATTCGGTCATCGCCGCAAGCGGCCTCGGCCAACTCTCGGAAGTCTGGGGTGAACTGGCGCAGGCGGGTGGTGCCGCCGAACGGCTTTCCGAACTGTTGAACGAGCGCTCGCCCGTCGCGGCACCCACGGCGCCCCTCGCCATGCCGCAACCGCCACGCGGCGAAGCGGAATTCGAAAATGTCGATTTTGTCTATCCGCTGGCGGCGGGACGCCCGACCCTTTCCGGCCTTTCCTTCAAGGTCGGCGCCGGTGAAACCGTTGCCATTGTCGGCCCATCAGGCGCGGGCAAAAGCACGGTGTTTTCGCTGCTGATGCGGTTTTACGATCCGCAACAGGGCCGCATCACGGTCGATGGCGCTGATATTCGTGACATCAGCCTTACCGATCTGCGCGCACGCCTGTCCATCGTTCCGCAGGATGTGGCGATCTTTGCCTCATCCATTCACGATAATATCGCCTTCGGCCGGCCGGAGGCGACTCGCGAAGAGGTCCGCGCCGCCGCCATCGCCGCCCAGGCCGACAGTTTCATCGAGCGCCTGACAGATGGTTACGACACGCAGGTGGGCGAGCGCGGTGTGACACTTTCCGGCGGCCAGCGCCAGCGCATCGCCATTGCCCGCGCCATTCTGCGCGACGCGCCGATCCTGCTTCTCGACGAAGCGACCTCGGCGCTCGATGCGGAAAGCGAAACGCTGGTGCAAAAGGCGCTCGATGAGCTGATGAACACCCGTACCACCATCGTCATCGCCCACCGCCTCGCCACGGTTCTGAAGGCAGACCGCATTCTGGTGATGGATGACGGCCGCATCATCGAGGAAGGCACACATCAGAGCCTCATTCGCCAGAACGGCCTTTATGCACGACTCGCCCGACTGCAATTCCAGACCGGCCCGGATGAGCTGCGCGCCCAGGCGTGAGCCGTTTAAGCCAACACGCTGCGCCCCGCAATGCGGCCTGAAAACAGGCAACCGCCAAGGAATGTGCCTTCGAGCGCATTATAGCCATGCATGCCGCCGCCGCCAAAACCGGCCACTTCGCCAGCGGCATAAAGGCCCGGCACCGGCTCACCGGCAGCATCCAGCACGCGCGCCTCAAGATCCGTATGCAGGCCGCCGAGCGTCTTGCGCGTCAGCACGTGCAGGCGCACCGCGATCAACGGCCCCATCGCCGGATCAAGCAAGCGGTGCGGTTTTGCGGTCCGCATCAGCTTGTCGCCGAGATAACGGCGCGCGCCATGGATCGCGGTTACCTGCGCATCCTTGCTGAAACCATTCACGATTTCCCGATCACGCGCTTCAATCTGCCGGCGGATATGATCGATATCCAGCCGCGCGTCGCCGCTGATGGCGTTCATTGCCACCACAAGCTCCTCCAGCGTGTCGCGGACAGCGAAATCCTCACCGTGTTCCATGAAAGCCCGCACCGGCCCCGGCGGCTCCTTGCCCAGCCTTTTGAGCAGCAGCCGCACATCCTTACCCGTCAGATCCGGGTTTTGCTCGGAGCCTGAGAGGGCGAATTCCTTCTTGATGATCGCCTTGGTCAGAATGAACCAGCTATGACCGCTGCCGCGCTCGCCCAGCATTTTTAGCGTGCCGAGCGTATCGAAGCCCGGCATGGCGGGGGCGGCAAGACGGTTTCCATCCGCATCGCACCAGAAGGATGAGGGGCCGGGCAGGATGCGGATACCGTGGCCCGGCCAGATCGGGTCGTGGTTCTTCACACCCTCGGTGTAGTGCCACATGCGATCAGGGTTGATGACGGCTCCGCCCGCCGCTTCGGTGATCCCGATCATGCGGCCATCCACATGTGCCGGCACGCCGCAGACCATATCTGCCGGCGGCTTGCCCAGCCGCTCCACCGGCCAGTTGCGCCGTACCAGCTCCTGATTACCGCCAATGCCACCCGAACTGACGATAATCGCCGCGGCCGAAAGGGTGAAATCGTCCTCAACTTCGCGGCTGCTCTGTTGCCCACGCAACACCGGATCCGTTGCAAGGACCGCACCGGAAACGCCAGTCACCCGGCCATCGATGATATCCAGATGGTCGACGCGGTGGCGGAAACGAAAGTTGAGCCGGCCACTTGCCGCCATGGCCTTCGCCTTTTCGATGAAAGGCGCCAGCACGCCGGGGCCGGTTCCCCAAGTCACATGAAACCGCGGAACGGAATTGCCGTGACCATCGGCCAGCGCCCCGCCACGCTCGGCCCAGCCGACCACAGGAAACCAGCGCATGCCGAGGCGGTGCAGCCATTCACGTTTCTCACCAGCGGCGAAAGTCAGATAGGCTTCAGCCCAGCGGCGTGGCCAATAATCCTCGGGACGGTCGAAACCAGCCGAACCGAACCAGTCCTGCCTTGCGAGATCGAGATTGTCACGCACCCGCATCCGGCGCTGCTCGGGGCTATCGACAAAAAACAGACCTCCCAGCGACCAGAAGGCCTGTCCGCCAAGGTTCTGCTCGCCCTCCTGATCCACGACACAGACGCTCAGTCCTCGTTCGGCCGCTTCGGTCGCCGCAACCAGCCCGGCAAGCCCTGCACCGACAACGATCACATCATATCGTTCCATCAACCCCTCCCAGATATGACGGAATTACCTTTACGCGAACGTAAATCCACTTCGGCAAGAAGGCAACCACCATGATGCGGCGGCGATGTCAGCGTTCGGTCAGCTTGAGTTCGATACGACGGTTCTGCTGCCGCGCATCAGGCGTATCGCCTTCTGCAATCGGCTGATATTCGCCAAAACCAGCGGCAACCAGCCGGTTTGCCGGCACACCCCTGGAGATCAGGAACTTCACCACCGAGGTGGCGCGGGCCGAGGAAAGCTCCCAATTGTCGCGGAAACGGCCCGAACCGGAAAGCTGGACATTGTCCGTATGGCCATCCACGCGCAGGACCCAGTTGATCTCCGCCGGGATTTCCTTGGCGAGATCGATCAGTGCAGCCGCGAGCTTCTCCATTTCAATTTGCCCTGCCGGATTGAGGTCGTTGCCACCGGAGGGAAACAAGACTTCGGACTGGAAGACGAATCGATCGCCGACGATGCGGATGTTTTCGCGGTCTGAAAGAATTTCACGCAGCCGGCCGAAAAAATCCGAACGATAGCGGTTCAGTTCCTGCACCCGCTGCGCCAGCGCGACATTGAGGCGGCGGCCGAGATCGGCGATCTTGACCTGAGAGGAAGTGTCCTTGGCTTCCGATGCCTGCAAGGCAGCTTCCACCGAAGCGATCTGTGCCCTCAGCGCCGCGATCTGCTGGTTGAGCAATTCGATCTGCGCAGAGGCACGGGAATTGGCCTGTTTCTGGTCGTCCAGTTCGCCGGTCAGGCTACCGATCCGGGCATTGGCGTTGGCATTGCTGCCCGATCCCGCATCGAGAAGCGCCTGCAGGCGCGACCGTTCGTTTTCCGATGACGCGAGCGTCGATTGCAGGCTTGCCAGCGCGTCCTCAATATCCTGCTTGTTGCCCTTTTCCATGGCCAGAAGTTCGGTCAATTCGGCAATCTGGCTGTTGAGGCGCGTCAGCACCTCGTCCTTGCCGGTAATTTCCCGCGACAGCACGAACTGCGCCAGCACGAAGACGGTCAGCAGAAACATGATGGCCATGAGCAGCGTCGACAGCGCATCGACGAAACCCGGCCAATAATCCACACCCCTGTCGCGGCGGCGGTTGCGCGCAAGCGCCATGGCTACTCGCTCCCGTTATCGTGCCGGGTGCGTCCGGGAGATTTTGTCTCGCTGTCGATCCGGGTCGATAATCGGTCAAGCGTGCGGCGGAGCGATTTCGATTCCTCCTGCTGCGCCTCGATCCAGTCGCGCAGCATCTGCTGTTCGCTGCGCATATTCTTGACGAGGCCCTGAATGCCTTCGGCAAGGCTGGTCATGGCCGCAAGCGAGCGCTCGGTGCTGACCATGGCGCCCGGTTCCGCCTTGAACTCCCTCGGTCCTTCCACGCCCGTATCCGTTACCGAAGACAGCCAGTTTTCAAGCTGGGTGTAAAAGCGGTTCTGCGCACGTCCCGCCTGAAGATCGAGAAAACCAAGGATCAGCGAGCCTGAGAGACCAAGAAGCGACGAAGAAAACGCCGTTCCCATGCCCGCCAGCGGTGCAGTGAGACCGGCCTTGAGCGAACCTAGAATATCGTTGCTGTCGCCGGCGCTCGGGTCGAGCGACTGGATGACATTGCTGATGGCGCCGATGGTGCCGATCAAGCCCCAGAAGGTGCCGAGCAGGCCGAGAAACACCAGAAGGCCAACGAGATAACGCGATGTATCGCGGGTCTCATCAAGGCGCGTCGCGATGGAATCGAGAATGGTCCGCTGCGTGACGGCGGAAAGCCTGACTTCACCGCGCTTGCCGATCAGCGTGCTCATGGGGGCGAGCAATTTCGGCGCGCGGCCAACCTTTTCGGCGCTGCCGGCGGCGCGGAAAGCATTAAACCAGCGCACTTCGGAACGCAGGCTCATGGTTTGGGTAAACACCAGAATGATGCCGATGGCGAGAACGCCAAGAATGAAGCCGTTGAGACCGGGATTGGTCATGAAGGCGGTATGCGCCTGCCGGTAAAGAATGGCCGCCAGAAAACCGACGAGGATCAGAAACAGAACCATCGTCCACAGAAACGGTGTGGGGCTGGACAGCTTGTGGCTGTATTGCCGCGTGGCCACCGGTTTCTCGACGCCGAGATCAAGTAACTCCGAATCCGCCATAACGTTCGCATTCCCTTCGGTCACGTATCTAGCGGAAGCTATTTGAAAATTGCGACGATTTGAAGCGAAAAGCCGGTCTTTCGTCACAGGCATTTTACAAAACCGGAAGCGGACCGTGCGAAGAAAAACAAAAACGCCCGGCAGGGGTTCGCCGGGCGCCTGAAACTTGCATTAAACGGCAGGTTTTCTGCCGAAATCGATCAGCGGCCCGGTATCGGGCGGTTCGCGACTTCCACAAGCGACTTGTGGATATATTCATTTCCAGCTGCAACAGTGCCGCTGCCGAAGATATCCGTGCCGCCCTTGATGTCGGAAGCAAAGCCGCCGGCCTCACGAATCAGCACCAGGCCGGCCGCCATATCCCAGGGCGAAAGTTCGGCTTCCCAGAAACCATCGAGACGGCCCGCTGCGACATAAGCAAGGTCGAGTGCTGCAGCGCCCATACGGCGGATGCCAGCAGCTTCGCCCATGACGTGACGAAGCTCGACGAGGAATTTGCCGTGATTGCCGCGGCCGAGATGCGGAACGCCGCAGCCGATGACGCAATCGGTCAGCGCCTTGCGCGCAGCAACGCGAATGCGGCGATCGTTGAGGAAAGCGCCGCCGCCGCGCTCGGCGGTGTAGAGTTCGTCGGTGGCTGGATTGAAGATCACGCCGGCAACGACTTCCCCGTTGCGCTCCAGCGCAATGGAAACGGCGAAATGCGGAATGCCGTGAAGGAAATTGGTTGTGCCATCAAGCGGATCGACGATCCAGCGATGCGCACCATCCGAGCCCTTTTCCTCGCCGCCTTCCTCGCCCAGAAAGTCGTAGGTCGGGCGGGCTTTCATCAGCTCGTCGCGCACGATCTTTTCGGCTTTCAGGTCTGCCTGCGAGACGAAATCGCTCGGTCCCTTGACTGAAACCTGAAGGTTCTGCACTTCACCGAAGTCACGCGACAAAGACTTACCCGCCTTGATGGCGGCCTGAACCATGACATTGAGAAGGGCTGAACGGGCCATCGAATTTGTTTCCTGGAAAGCTTGCGAACCGCCCGAAAGCGCATCGGGCAGGCACGTCATTATTTTCTTGAATTGAAAGTTTGCGGTTCAAGACCACAAAACGCGCGGAAATTCAAGGCAAAAAGCCCGCATCGGCAAGCTGGCACCGGAAGACCGGGCCTGCATTACGTTGGGCGGAAACGATTTGCGGCCTCGATCCCCTTTTTCTGCTGCTCGTCGGTGATGCCGAGATAAAAATCCTCGAGAGCCGGATCCTTCAGCCCGGCGCGGCGGGAAAGCACATACCATTTGGCCGCTTCCACCGGATCGGGCCGGGTGCCAAGCGCCTGAATGTAAAGATGCGCCACCTTGTTCTGCGCAATGACATTGCCGCGCTGCGCTGCGCCATAAAGCCAGCGGAAGCCCTCTTCCAGATTTCTCTCGCCACCAAAACCGTTGACCAGCCAGATGCCGAGATCGACCTGTGCAGTATCGTATCCTGCCTTTGCGGCTCGCATCAGCCAGTCCCGCGCCTTGGCCTTCTTGTCTGCCGGCACATCCTTGACCGACCAGTAAATCTGCGACACCGCATATTGCGCGTCGGCAATGCCCTGCTCGGCAGATTTTTCGTAAAATGGCATGGCCATCAGCAAGCCCTTGGCGCCGGGATTTTCCGAAACCAGTATCTGCCCCCAGTTGAACTGGGCGGACGCATTGCCGGCTTCCGCTGCACGGCGCATGAAATCGTCGGCCTTGACCTTGTCGCGGGTGACGAATTTGCCTTCCATCAGGATCAGGGCGAATTTGAACATGGCGACGGGATCGCCACCCTGCGCCGCCTGCTGATACCAGAAGGCCGAGGTCTTCTCATCGCGGGCAATGCCGAGGCCGCGCGACATCATTTCGGCGACCAGCGTCTGTGCGGACGCGTCGCCGTTCTGCGCGCGGTTCAGCGCCTTGTCGAGCGCCTGCACATATTCGCCGCGCTGGAAATGCCCGTAGGCCTCATCCACTCGCCCCTTGAATTCCTTCTCAGGCGGCAGTGCCGGCAGGTCCGCGCCCATGCGCTGATAGACATTGACGCCCTGCGACGGTTGCAGATCCTTCTGTTCCTCGGATTGCACCCTGCCCTGACGGGAAGGCTGCGCCTCATCCTCCATCTGGCGGGAGAGCGCATTGCTTTCGCTCTGCGGCCCGGATTGAGCAAAGGCAACGCCCGCCGGCGGGCCGAAAACGAGCGCCAGCAGCGAAACGGAGAAGCAAAAAGGAACCGAGCGCATGAACATCGCCTGTATCAACCGCCAAACCGTGGCGCTTTTTCGTCAAGCAAAGCGTTGATTTCAGAAACGGCCTGGGCGGCACCGGCGGCATTGTCGAAAACGCCTCCGCGCATCGCCACAAATTCCACGCCGGTTTCAGCCACGGCAACCACCGACGACGGATCCGTACCGCCCATGACGATGGCCGGGATTTCGATCATCGACGCCCACCACTCGCCGAGCGCCAGGTTTTTGGGATGCGCCTCCGGTTTGATGTCACCTTCCAACTTGCCAAAAAACACATAGTCCGGATTGGACTCGCCCATCTCCAGAGCCTTGTGGCGGTCATCCGCATTGCCGCCGCCGACAATGAGCTTCGGCGTAAAGTTTTCCACGGCCTCGGCAAGCGCCTCGGCATTACCAGCCACATGCAGGCCATCCGCCTTCACCCGGCTGGCGACGCGGCTGTCGCCGGCGATGAGGGCAGCAGCACCCACCTTCTGAACGATCGGCACAATGAGTTCGGCCCATTTCTGAAAAGAGGCGTCATCCAGGTCGTATTGCGGGATGATGACGGAAGCCACATCGCCGCCACGCAGTGCGCCCTCCAAATCTGTCGCCTGCTTTTGCGCATCGCCCGATTGCGGGACGATCAGGACAAGGCGGCAACGGTCGTCAACTATGGTCATCGGTTCGTCCATTTCAGGCAGAAGACACTTCCGGCGCGATCTGCACTCGTTTTGATAAGATAAATCCGATAAACCGGACCGGCGAAAGGATCAACCATCCATCCATGCTGACCGATTTTCATTTTTTTCTCGTCGCCATTCCCGCAGTCGTGCTTGTCGGCCTTTCCAAGGGTGGACTGGGCGGTGCGCTGGCACTAATGGGCGTGCCGCTTATGGCGCTTGCGATCCCGCCCGTGCAGGCTGCGGCGATCTTCCTGCCGATCCTGATCGTCATGGATCTGGTTGCGCTCTGGGCCTGGCGGCACCACAATCATCGCCAGACGCTCCTCATCATGCTACCCGGCGCAATCGCCGGCATTACGCTCGGTTGGGCCACCTCGAGCCTCATATCGGCAGACGCCATGCGCCTTGTCGTCGCCTCGGTTACCATCCTCTTCGTCATGCGTTATTTTTACGAGAGCTTCAAAAGCCGAAGGGGACAGGCAATTCCGGCGAAACCGCAAAGACCGACAGCCGCAACGCTCTGGTCCAGCCTGTCGGGTTATGCAAGCTTCGTGGCCCATGCCGGCGGCCCGCCTTTCCAGATCTATGTCCTCCCCCTGAAGCTCGATCCCAAAACCTATACCGGCATGAGCGTCCGTTTCTTCGCCATTATGAACGCGATCAAGCTCATCCCATACTTCGCACTGGGCGCGCTGGACGCCACCAACCTCAAGACATCGGCAAGCCTGCTGCCGGTGGCGATGCTGGCGACACTTGCCGGCGCAAAGGTGGTGAAATACATGAAACCGGCGGTGTTTTATCCGCTCATGTATGCCATGGCGCTTGTCGCGGCGCTGAAACTGCTATGGGACGGACTGCCTTTATAGCCTTCGAGCCAATAAAAAGCCCCGGCTGCACCGCGGTGCTGCCAGGGCTTAAAGAAATCCAACCGTCAGCCCTTCATTTTATCGAAGGCTGCGGTTTGTCATTATTCAATGCCTAGTGGAGGCTTTGAGCCTCTGCAATTCGTCCTTCAGGCGCAGTTTACGACGTTTGAGGTCGGCAATCTCCGTATCGTCCGAAGACGGGGAAGCAAGAATACTTTCGAGCTGCTCCTCCAGAGCGCCGTGTTTCTTTTCGAGCGATGCAATATGAGCCTGAATGGTCATGCGGCACGTCCTTCCTTTTTTAAACCTACCTCCAGCTCTCCATCGCTGGAGTTTCAGGTTTGCGACGACAATGTGACATGGATTACCGATATTGTCGAAGGCGAAATGAAGGCAATAAGTGGGCAATTTGGTCGCAAGGGATAACTTCCCGTTACCGCGATTTGATGATAGAGGCTCGTGAACGATGACATACGCGCCGGAGGCTATCCGGCTGGCATAAAATGGGGATGACAAGATGCCCGATCAGGACCAGGCGGACATCAGGCTCACGCTGGCGCGGCTGCGCCAGGAGCATGAGGACTATGACGCGGCGATCAACGCGATGATCCAGACCAGCTGCGACGCGCTGCGGATACAGCGCATGAAAAAGAAGAAGCTGGCCGTCAAGGACAAGATGACCCAGATCGAAGATCAGGTCATTCCCGATATCATCGCCTGATCTGGAGAAATCACGTGACAGCAGAGACACCCCCCGTCGCCATCATCATGGGCAGCCAGTCTGACTGGGAAACCATGAAGAACGCCGCCGATACGCTCGATGCGCTTGATGTGGAATATGAAGCGCGCATCATTTCCGCCCACCGCACGCCGGACCGGCTTTATGACTTCGCCAATGGCGCCAAAGACGAAGGATTCAAGGTCATCATCGCAGGCGCGGGCGGCGCCGCCCATCTACCGGGCATGACGGCCGCCATGACGCCGCTGCCTGTCTTCGGCGTTCCCGTACAGTCCAAGACCATGTCCGGACAGGACAGCCTCTATTCCATCGTGCAGATGCCCGCCGGCATTCCTGTCGGCACGCTTGCCATCGGCAAGGCCGGCGCCATCAATGCCGCACTCCTTGCGGCCGCGGTTCTGGCGCTTGGCGACGACGATCTGGCCGACCGGCTGGATGCATGGCGCGCACGCCAGTCGGCGGCTGTCGCCGAATATCCGATGGACAGCGCCCAGTGATGGCGAAGATGAATGATCTGACCATCGGCATCATTGGCGGCGGGCAGCTTGGCCGCATGCTGGCGATGGCGGCGGCGCGCCTCAACCACCGTACCATCGTGCTGGAACCGCAGGTTGATTGTCCGGCCGCCCAGGTTTGCAACGACCAGATCGTCGCAGATTATGACGATGAGCGCGCCCTTGCGGAACTCGCCCGTCGCTGCGATGTCGTGACCTACGAATTCGAGAACGTGCCTGTGGCGGCAGCCGAAACGCTCGCCGCCTCCGTTCCCGTCTATCCGCCGCCGCAGGCGCTCAACGCCTCACAGGACCGGCTGACCGAGAAACGCTTCCTAAACGGTTGCGGCATTCCGACGGCCGATTTTCGCGCCGTGGACAGCCAGGAAGAACTGGAGGCCGCCTTGGCAGCTTTCGGCGGCAAGGGCGTGCTGAAAACGCGCCGCATGGGTTATGACGGCAAAGGACAGCGCCTGTTCCGCGGCGGCGAGGACAGCACGGGTGCTTTCGACGCGCTCGGTGGCGTGCCGCTCATCCTTGAGAGCTTCGTCGCCTTCGAGCGGGAAATATCGATCATCGCCGCTCGCTTCAGGGACGGCACCGTCGTCTGCTACGATCCGGCTGAAAACGTCCATCTGAACGGCATTCTGCACACATCGACCGTGCCGGCAGCGCTCTCCGAAGCGGCTGCGGCAGTTGCCGTCCAGTCTGCGGAGAAGCTTCTGGCGGCGCTCGATTATGTCGGCGTCATCGGCATCGAATTCTTCGTGCTTCCCGATGGCTCTCTGGTTGCCAATGAAATGGCGCCGCGCGTGCACAATACCGGCCACTGGACGGAAGCAGCCTGTGTGATCTCGCAATTCGAGCAGCATATGCGCGCGGTATCTGGCCTTGCCCCCGGCAGCGCGGTCCGTCATTCGGATTGCGTCATGACCAACCTCATCGGTGACGACATTGATGATGTTCCGGCATGGCTGTCGAAAAAAGACTGTCTCGTGCACCTCTACGGCAAGACGGAAGCACGGCCCGGCCGCAAGATGGGCCACGTGACCGAGCTTTTGCACACAGGAAAAGCCTCAGTCTTTTAAGGCAAAGACACCGGAAAGTGTTGACAGGCAGGGGTCAAACGGGTAATTGCCTGCCAACCGAAAAGAGCGCGCCCCGTTGCGCGCTTTTGATTGTTTGAATAAGCACGGTAAAAGCCGTGCAAAACTGCGGACCAGTAAAATGAAAATCAAGAATTCGCTTAAAGCGCTTAAGGCCCGTCATCGCGATAACCGCCTGGTTCGCCGCAAGGGCCGCGTCTACATCATCAACAAGCAGAACCCGCGCTTCAAGGCTCGTCAGGGCTGATTGACTGCGACTGCGGTTCGCGATCAATGTCGCGGATCACTTTGTTGACAGAGCAAAACTTTGCATTTGATATTGGGCGCAGGCGGGTTAATCTTTAGCCCATGCGCCCAAATCGTTTTTGCATGGCTATTATCGTCGCTCAGGGTCTCCTGTTATCAGGACTGACTTCCATTGCTCATGCCGCGGACGGACAAACGCCTGCGGCGGCGGAAGCCGCGCCTTTACCGGTCGGAACCATCGACACGCTTTTTGCATCGCTGAAAAAAGAGCGAAATGCGGTCAAGGCGCGCAGCATCGCCAACCAGATCGCGTCCGAGTGGAACGATTCCGGCAGCGCGACGATCAATCTCCTGATGCAATGGGCAGGCGAAGCCTCCGACGAAAAGCGCAATGCCGCCGCCTATGATTTTCTCGACCAGATCATTCTGCTCGATCCGGACTATGTGCAGGCGCCCTATCGCCGCGCCATGGTGCATTTTGCCGATGGCGACACCCGCAAGGCCATGGCGGACATAAACCTGACGCTGGAAAAGGAGCCGCGCTATTTTCCGGCGCTGGCAAGCCTCGCCAATATCCTCGAAGCCTCCGGCCGCGAAGAGCTGGCGCTGAAGGCTTGGGAGCGTTATCTGGCGCTTTATCCTGCCGACAAGGATGCCCGCAAACAGGCCATCGATCTTTCCGAGAAGCTTGCCGGTACACGCGGCTAAGTCCTAAGGGACCAAACAAAAATCGCCGCAAAAGCGGCGATTTTTTATTGAGCGATCGTCAGCCGATCATTCCATGCCAAGTGCCGCCATATAGGTCTGCAGGATGGTTTCTTCCTCGATACGCTCGTTGGCGTCCTTCTTGCGCAGGCGGATGATGGTGCGGATTGCCTTGGTGTCGTAACCACGACCCTTCGCCTCACCCATGACATCCTTGATATCACCCTGAATGGCAGCCTTTTCTTCTTCGAGACGCTCGACGCGCTCAATGAACTGGCGCAGTTCTGCGGCGGCGACGGTTTCGGTGGTGCTCGTTTCGTCCATCATATCATCCTTCGTAGTGGCGGCTCGTCTGAGCCTTGTTCATTCGATCCGGTTGGAAGCTCCCACCGGTCGCCGCCACTCGGGCGGCACAAATTCAGGCCTGTGAACTGCCCATTGCCGGGCCTCACGTCAAGTCGTTTCCATCGATCGGGGGTTATTCCTTGGGTCTGTTCTGCTCGAAGGCGGCTTTCTGGGCGTCGCTCGCCTCCGCCTGATGTTTTTCCTTCCAGTCGTCATAGGGCATGCCATAGACGATTTCGCGAGATTGCTCCTTGCTGAGCGGAACACCCGCCTCCTCAGCTGCTTCCCGGTACCAGTTAGAAAGGCAATTGCGACAGAAGCCCGCCAGATTCATCATATCGATGTTCTGCACATCGTGGCGCTCGCGAAGATGCTGCACCAGACGGCGGAAGGCGGCTGCCTCGAACTCGATCTGCCTGTTGTCATTCTCTTTCGTCATAGGGCAACTCCAGACTCAGTACGGGCCGGTGCGGGAGGCGAACAGCTGATATTCATGCAAAACCGGATCGTCGTTCATTGCGGCAAAAATGGGAGCGAGCCGGTCCGACCAGGCCGCAATCCCCTCCTCATCCGCGATCAGATCCTGCCGAACCTCAAGAAGCGCATGCGGTATGCCCTTCATCATGCAGTGGCGATACATGGTATCGCCTTTCAGCGCTCCGTCATAGGGTTCGTTGTCGCCGACGAGAATGTCGCCGGTGGCGCGCAGATGCGCCAGGAGCGGGTCGACCGCACGGTTATCCGTGTCCCACAGAACCGCCGCATGCCACGGTCGCGGTGTTTCTTTCCAGAAGGGCGTGTAGGAATGCACCGACAGAACAAGCGGCGCTTCACCCGAAGCGTCGGCAACACCGGTCAGCACGCGATCAACGGCATCGTGATACGGCCGGTGAAAAATCTCGATGCGCCTTTGCCATTCATCATCCGAAATCGGGTGATTGCCGGGAATGATAGCCCCGTCCGAAATTTTCATGATGAGAGTGGGATCATCCTCACCGCGATTCGGGTCGATCAGCAGCCGAGAAAACCGTCCGAGCACCGCCGGAACGCCAAGACGGGCCGCGAGCGAGCGCGTCAGCCCTTCTATGCCAATATCAAATGCGATATGCCGATGAAAAGCGGTTTGCGGAAGGCCAAGTTTGCCGTAGTGTGCCGGCAGAAGGTTCATCGCGTGGTCCGCCAGAAGAACCATGCCTTTGTCATATTCGCCTTCTATGATTTCATAAGGTATGAAGTCGTTCATCGATGATTTTCTGGGGCAGGATTGAGGAGAAAAGCTTGATGGCATGGCTTGAGGCCGGGCGCAAGTTTCGGCGGAAGAACAGCCATCTACCTTACCGCACTCACGATCCCACGAACAATATAATCGATTAAACTCGCGTTGACTTTCTTTGGCGGCCACGCCAAGAAGTGTGTTCATTATAACCATGGAATCCGGATGGAAGCCGTGACTCAGTCATCTCTCGCTCGTCCTCGCCACTTTCGGCATCTCGCCCGTCTTTTTTCCGCAGCGGCATTGTTTATGACCCCGTTTGTGTTCGTGGAAACCGCACATGCGGATTTTCGCGTCTGCAACAGCACGCAAAATCTCGTGGGGGTCGCAATCGGCTATCGGGCACAGGAGGGCTGGGTCAGCGAAGGCTGGTGGCAGGTCCCCTCCTCGACCTGCGCGACGCTGATCGAGGGTGAGTTGCAATCGCGTTATTATTATCTTTATGCCGAAGATGCCGCCCATGGCGGCCGCTGGACCGGTGACGTCAACATGTGCGTGGCGGAAAACGAGTTCAAGATCGGCGGCGTAGATGATTGTTATGCCCGCAGCTTCCAGAGAATGGGTTTCAAGGAATATGACACGGGCAGACAGGGCAGCTGGATGGTCCAGCTTTCCGATACGCCAGGCACACAGGGAAATCAAAACTGATGAAGCGTAACCGCAAAGTCAAAATTCTTGCAACTCTCGGCCCAGCCTCTTCGGAAGAGGCGATGATCGAGAAGCTGCATCTCGCCGGCGCCGATCTCTTCCGGATCAACATGAGCCACGCGAGCCATGACGTGATGCGGACGCTCATTCAGCGTATCCGCTCGGTCGAAAGCCGTAACGGTCGTCCCATCGGTATTCTGGCCGACCTGCAGGGTCCCAAGCTGCGCGTCGGAAAATTCGCCGAAGGCAAGGTCGATCTCGTTGCAGGCCAGACCTTCACGCTGGATAATAACGACACGCCCGGCCACAATACCCGCGTTTTCCTGCCGCATCCCGAAATTCTCGAAGCGGTCAAGCCAGGCCACCGTCTGCTGATCGATGACGGCAAGCTGCATCTGCGCGCTGAAAAATGCGACGGCAAGAGCATCGTCACGACCGTTGTTTCCGGCACCAAGATTTCAGACCGCAAGGGCATCAGCCTGCCCGACACCCTGCTCGGCGTCGGCGTTTTGACCGATAAGGACCGCGTCGACCTTGATGCCGTTCTCGCCACCAACGAGGTGGACTGGGTTGCGCTTTCCTTCGTCCAGCGCCCTGAAGACCTTGCCGAAGTGCGCAAGATCGCGCGCGGCCGCGTTGGCCTGATGTCGAAGATCGAAAAGCCGCAGGCCGTCGAGCGTATCGAGGAAATCATCGAGCTTTCCGACGCCTTGATGGTCGCACGCGGCGATCTTGGTGTCGAAATGCCGCTCGAAGCAGTTCCGGGCATCCAGAAGCAGCTGACGCGCGCCTGCCGCCGCGCCGGCAAGCCGGTCGTCGTCGCCACTCAGATGCTGGAATCGATGATCACCGCGCCCGTCCCAACCCGCGCGGAAGTGTCTGACGTCGCCACCGCCGTCTTCGAAGGCGCTGATGCCATCATGCTCTCGGCTGAATCCGCCTCCGGCGATTACCCGGTCGAAGCCGTTTCCACCATGGCCTCCATCGCCAGCACCGTGGAACAGGATCCGCATTATTCCAACATCATCTATGCGCAGCGCGCCCAGCCGGAGCCGACGGGCGCCGACGCGATTTCGCTCGCCGCCCGCCAGATCGCCGAAACGCTGAAACTGTCGGCGATCGTCACCTATACCTCGTCCGGCACGACGGGTCTGCGCGCAGCACGCGAACGGCCGCAGGTGCCGATCATTGCCCTTTCACCGATCATCCAGACCGCACGCCGCCTGTCGGTCGTCTGGGGCCTGCACTGCGTCGTCACCGGTGATGCGAGCGATCTCGATGACATGGTGAACCGCGCTTGTCGCATCGTTGTTTCCGAAGGTTTCGGCAAGCCGGGTGACCGCATCATCATCTCTGCCGGCGTGCCGCTCGGCACCCCCGGCGCCACCAATATGGTGCGCATCGCCTATATCGGCTCGGACGGCCAGAGCGGCGTCTGATAAAGGAATATCCAGGAATTAAAAAACCCGCCGGCAACGGCGGGTTTTTTATTGGCCTTTCGGCCATATCAGAAAAAACAGGGTTCAGTGCATCTTCACCGGTGTGCTGAAGCGGCTGGACTCGATTGCTGCCGCACCCGGCTTGAAGCTCGCCGATGTGGCCGAAGCCGACATATCGTGGCTGAGCATGCGGTTGGCAATAACACGCGGCGCCTTTACCGAGCGTCCGGTCGTACCCTTGTTCTGGTTGAGCGCCCAGTCAGAGATCGAATCCTGCGTCAGGCGACCACCACCGACCATCGCCTGGTGGGAAACGGCCGCATCCTGCTTGCTCGGGCGCGAGCCCTTGGTCGGCAGGCCAGCGGTGAGACCACCATTGATGGCGGGCTTCAGATCGAAAGCGTCACCGAAACCTTCCTGCGGCTCCGCCTTGGCGGTTTCAGCAGGTGCAACCGTGACCTTGTGGTTGACGGCAGCCGGGAATTGCGCGGCGGTCGGCATGGCAGCGGACTGAACCTGCGAACGGGCAGCCTGGCCGCTCTGCTCCAGAGCCGCAACAACCGTCGGAGAAAGCGTATCCTGCCGAGCCTCGGCGAGATCGTCTTCGCCTTCCGGATCGGCATTGGCGGCAGCAAGAAGGGCTTCAGCCACTGCCGGACGATTGGCGGGAACCGGAACCGAGGCAAGCTCACCGGTCGCCGCAGGGGTCGCACCATCGGCGGACGCCGTCAGGATCGATCCTTCCGCATCGCCTCTCATGCCACGCGGCCCGAGAAGGGTGGGCACAGGCACGGAGACCTCAGCCAGATCGGCGAATTGCTGGCGCTCGGCCGGAGCGGAAGCGGGCGTCGGCGTTGTCGCGGCCTGAAGAGCATCCTGCGCGGCATTGCGGGCCGGCGAATAGAGCGCTGTCGCGAGACCGGTATTGGCCGGCGGCTGGTTGCCGAAGGCAGGGCGAGCCGTCGGCAGCGGCGCATCGTTCACGCCAGGAAGGGATTGTGCCGAAGCAACCGCAATCGTCGGTTCAGGCTCGGGAGCGGCCTGTGGCGGCGTTGCCGGGCGAGCAACAGCCGGGCGTTCTGCGGGTTCCGGCGCTGCGATGCTATCGGGATCTTCATCCTCGTCGCCACCGCCGCCAAAGAGCGCCTGCAACAATGTCTTGCGCTTGCCGCCGCCACCCGAGGAGGCCGGGCCGGAGCCGGCGCTGGACGCAACCTGAATGGAGGAAGAGCTGACGCGCTTCTTGTAGTCCGCCAGCGCCTGCTCATAACCGGGAAGCGGCTTGCCGTCGGAAGGAAGATGCAGCGTGTTGCCGTTCGGGAAGATACGCACCAGTTCCTGGCGGCTCATGCGCGGCCAGGCGCGAACGCCGCCGACATCCATGTGCACGAAGGGAGAACCGGAACTGGGATAAAAGCCGACGCCACCGATCTGCATCTGCATGCCGACTTCGCGCAGGCGGGAGAGCTTGACACCAGGAATGTAGAAATCCATGGCCTTGCCGAGCATATGCTGGCTTTTTTCCGCGACACCCTTGGTGCGTGTCCGCAGCAGACCATTGGTTTCCGGCGAGCGGAAAGCAGAAACGACATTGATATAATCGGTCGCGCCACTGCGGCGATAAACTTCCCAGACGAGATCGAAAAGGCGCGGGTCCATGCGCGTCGGCTGGTTGCGACGCCAGTCGCGCAGGAAGCGGTTCAGCTCCTGCAAGCCCTTCTGGTCGTATTTTCCATTGCGCTTGAAGGTGATGACCGCCTTCTCGCGTGTATGGATATAATACAGTTTGAGGCTGCGCGTTTCGGCGGCGGCTTCCGTCGCCGAAACACCTACGAAGGGCATTGCGGCGAGCATCAGGCAGGCAAAGGTGACAGCGCGCGCCGACAGCTTCGTGCATATATCCTTGATCAAGCCGCGCGCAATCTTTGTCGAAAGCGCGTTATTCCGATGCAGATATGGCAATTCGATCCCCGCCTGGAAGACAATTTATGTCACATTGCCTCAAATGAACGTCAAATACGGTGACACGATGGCAAAATTGCCACACACATGCAACCTTCCTCTACATAGTGAATCAGCCACTAACAAGAGGTTTATAGACGGTAAGCGGATATCCTTGCTCAGAAGTTAACAAATTTCACGATCTGCCGGGCAATGCGCCATTTGCGGCGTCATGCGGCGTCTCGAAGAGGATCATCGGGATCGATGCCATAATCCTTCAGTTTCCGATAAAGCGTCGAACGGCCGATGCCGAGTTTTCTGGCGACCTGGCTCATCTGCCCGCGATAGAAACGAAGCGCGAAGCGGATAAGCTCTTCTTCGATCTCGGCCAGCTTTCGAATATTGCCCGCCTCGTCCATGCTCGAGATCAGGTTTCCGCCCCGGTATATGGTGGTGGAAACATCCGTTGCCTCTTCCACAACAGCGTGGCTTTCGGCAAGCGGAGGCGGCGGCGAATAGGCGGCCAGCTTCAGCGACGACCCGGATGGGGAACGGATGGCATCACCCGTATCGTCCATCGCCGCGAATTCCGGCAGCTGCAGCGCGATCTGCGGAAAATCGGTATCCGCCAGTTCCTCGCCCTGCGACAGGACAACGGCGCGGAAGACCGCGTTTTCAAGCTGGCGGATGTTGCCGGGCCAATCATAGGCCGTCAGAAGCGCCAGCGCGCTGGCATCGAGGCCAACAGGATTGGACAATTTCTGTTCGGCGGAAAAACGCTCGGCAAAAACCCGCGCCAAATGAGGAATGTCTTCCTTACGGCGACGCAGCGCCGGAATGGTGATGGGGAAAACGTTGAGACGGTAATAAAGGTCTTCCCGGAAACGGCCTTCCTTCACCTCTTCGATCAGGTTCTTGTTGGTGGCGGAGATCAGCCGGACATTGACCTTCTGCACCCGCGCCGAGCCGACGGTTTCGATTTCACCCTGCTGAACCGCGCGCAACAGCTTCACCTGCACGTCCAGCGGCAGGTCGCCGATTTCATCGAGGAACAGCGTGCCGCCATCCGCTTCCATGAATTTGCCGATGTGTTTTTCCGTCGCACCGGTAAAAGCGCCCTTCTCGTGGCCGAACAGGATGCTCTCCACCAGATTATGCGGGATGGCACCGCAATTGACGGTGATGAACGGCTTGTTCGCCCTGTCGCCTGCCGACTGGATAGCGCGGGCGACCATTTCCTTGCCGACACCGGATTCGCCTTCCAGCACCACGGGAATGCTGGACTGGGCGGCGCGCTGCGCCAGTTCTATGACCCTCAGCATGGCCGGGCTGGCGGAAACGATATCGGTAAAATTCACTGCATTGCTCCGTCCACGCCTGCCCGTGCGGGCCTTTGCCTCTCTCCTGTCCAGCTTGAGGGCATTGGAAATGGCCGCGCCTATCCTTTCCGGCGAGACTGGCTTGACGACGAAATCAAAAGCGCCGGCGCGCATGGCCTGCACGACGGTATCGATGCCGCCCTGGCCGGTCTGAACGATGACGGGAACGTCGGTGCCAAGTTCACCAACGGCTTTCAGAAAAGAAAGACCGTCCATTTCCGGCATCATGAGGTCGAGGACGATGACATTGATCTCGCCGCTATATTGCTTGAGCAGCTCCAGCCCCGCCCTGCCGTTTTCGGCAAGCAAGGCCAGATGCCCATAACGTTCCACCGCATTTTTGAGCAGGCGGCGCTGGACGGGATCATCGTCTATCACGAGAACATGCGCGGTCATTTTTGGCTCCGGTTTCCGGTTTATGGACCTGCGTCATGCGGTCCCTTGTGCCGCACTCTGGCACGGGAGACTTGAACATCCAGTTTTGAGATTTGCTTGCATTTTATCCATTGCTGCGGGAAACAAAGGCCCCATATGCTTCGCAAGCATAATCAGAAGGACGCGTTCGATGACCCTCAATCGCCTCACCCCGCAGCCCGCATTCTCCCTTGCCGAAGCCTCCGGTCCCGTGCTCGGTGACCTGCCCGGCTGGAAGCTCTCGGATCTCTACCCGTCGGGCGATTCACCGGAATATAAGGGCGATATCGAGAAAGCGGCGGCAATGGCGACCGCTTTCGAGGATAAGTGGAAGGGCAAGCTTGAGGCAGCCGCAAAGGCCGCTGGCGAAAAAGGCATCGGCGCGGCGCTGAAGGAATATGAGGCGCTGGACGATCTTATCGGCCGTATTGGTTCCTTTGCCGGACTGACCTATTTTTCCGATACATCCAACCCGGCAAACGGCAAGCTATATGGGGATGCCCAGGCGAAGCTGACGGATATTTCCGCACATCTCCTGTTCTTCACGCTTGAACTCAACCGCATCGATGATGCGACGATGGACGCCTGCATGGCGAATGACGCCGCTGCGGGCCACTACCGGCCATGGCTGGTGGATTTGCGCAAGGACAAGCCGCACCAGCTAGACGACCAGCTGGAGCAGCTGTTCCTCGAAAAATCGATGACCAGTGCGGCGTCCTTCAATCGCCTGTTCGACGAAACGATGGCCGATCTACGTTTCGACATTGACGGCGCGAGCCTTCCCCTGGAAGTGACGCTCAACATGCTGCAGGAGCCGGAGCCTGAAACCCGTAGGAAGGCGGCACAAGCGCTGAGCGCCACCTTCAAGGAAAATCTGCGCGTTTTCACCCTCATCACCAACACGCTCGCCAAGGACAAGGATATTTCCGACCGCTGGCGCAAGTTCGAGGATATTGCCGATAGCCGCCATTTGGCCAACCGCGTCGAGCGCGAAGTGGTCGATGCATTGGCCGCCGCCGTAAAGAAAGCCTATCCGCGTCTTTCGCATCGATATTATGCCATGAAGGCGAAGTGGCTCGGCATGGAGCAGATGAATTACTGGGACCGCAACGCGCCACTTCCCGATACCTCGAACACGATCATTCCATGGGATGAAGCGAAGGACACCGTCCTTTCCGCATACGGAAACTTCGCACCTGAGATGGCCGATATCGCCCGCCGTTTCTTTGACGAGGAATGGATCGACGCCCCCGCCCGTCCGGGTAAGGCGCCGGGCGCATTCGCGCATCCGACCGTGCCTTCGGCCCACCCTTACGTGCTCGTCAATTATCTCGGCAAACCGCGCGACGTGATGACGCTCGCCCATGAGCTTGGTCATGGCGTGCATCAGGTGCTGGCCGGTCAGCAGGGCGCCTTGATGTGCGCCACGCCGCTGACGCTTGCCGAAACCGCTTCCGTCTTCGGTGAAATGTTGACCTTCCGCAAGCTGCTCGACGACACGAAGGATGTGAGGGAGCGCAAGGCCATGCTCGCCCGCAAGGTCGAGGACATGATCAACACGGTCGTGCGCCAGATCGCCTTTTACGAATTCGAGCGCAAGCTGCACACCGCCCGCAAGCAGGGGGAACTGACCTCCGAACAGATCGGCGAATTGTGGCTTTCCGTGCAGGCTGAAAGCCTCGGCCCGGCAATCCGCATTTCCGAAGGGTACGAGACATGGTGGACATACATCCCCCATTTCATCCATTCGCCCTTCTACGTGTATGCCTATGCCTTCGGCGATTGCCTGGTAAACTCGCTCTATGCGGTTTACCAGAAGGCCGAGACGGGCTTTCAGGAGAAATATTTCGAACTTCTGAAGGCAGGCGGCACCAAGCACCATTCGGAGCTTCTCAAACCCTTCGGCCTCGATGCGACCGATCCTTCCTTCTGGGACAAGGGGCTTTCGATGATCGAGGGATTGATCGACGAGCTGGAAGCGCTGGACAATAAACAGGCTTAACCTCGTCAGCCGGCAGGGCTATCCTATTTCGGACAAGCTTTGCCGGTTGATAGTGCCGGCGCAGAAACCGACCATGATGACAGGCGACGAGCACAGGCAATGAAACGCAAACCTGCCGATCTGACCTTGAGGGAAACCCTGCGCTGGGAGCCGCAAACCGGCTTTCAGCGCATCGACCAGCATATGCGCCGGCTGCTGCGTTCGGCCGATGCGCTCGGTTTCCGCGCCCCGGCCAATGCCGTTCAGGCGCTGGAAAAGACGGTGGGCGGCGAAAAACCGCTCTGCGTCAGGCTGGTTATGAACTACAAGGGCGAACTCGATATCGAGGCGGCCGATTTCAGTCCCGTACAAACAAATGCGGTCTGGCGCGTTCGTATCGCAACAAAAACCACGCTCGATTCCACGGATACCTTCTATCGCCACAAGTCGTCGCGCCGTGAGCCCTACGATGCCGCCCGCGCCGAGTTTTCAGCCGAGGAAGCGGATGAAGTTCTTCTGCTCAATGAACGCGGCGAATTGTGCGAGGGATCATCGACCAGCGTTTTCGTCGAAATGCCGGATGGGCAGCTGCTGACGCCGCCGCTCGACAGCGGCATCCTGCCGGGCGTGCTGCGCGCCGACCTGATCCGCGAACGCAAGGCGCGCGGACAGGCGCTGAAACCGCAGGACGTCGCCGGGCGGCGGCTGTTCGTCGGCAATTCGCTGCATGGGCTTATTGCGGCTGAGTTGATTTAAACAGTCACCGCCAGAAGCCGGTCGCGGCCTTTTTCCTTGGCCGCATAAAGAGCCTGATCGGCACGCATAAAAACATCATCGGCGCTTTCCGCCATCCGATAGGTCGTCATGCCGGCCGAGCAGCTGTAAGAAAAATCGGGAAAATCGGCCAGAGGTCTTGAAAGCCGCACCCTCTGCAGCAGCCGCTCGACGATTTCCCGGCCCTCCGCCACGGTGCTGCGCGGCAGGACGAGCATGAATTCTTCACCGCCGATCCTGCCGAAAAAATCCACCCGCCGGATGACGGAATGGGCGATGCCGACAAAATCGCGCAGCACCGCATCACCACATTTATGGCCGAAACGATCATTGATCTGCTTGAAAAAATCGATGTCGAGCGTGCAGAGGCAAAAGGGTGCTTCAAGCCCCTTGCCGACCCGTTCCACCTGTAGTGCCAGCTTGGCGAAAACGAAACGGCGGTTCGCCGTTCCCGTCAACTCATCCGTCTGCGAGGCGCGCACCGCCAGGTCCCGGTCCTGCCGCAGCGCCCGGTAACCCTGGCGTAGTTCGGTCACGTCACTGGCAATGCACAGCATCCAGCCATCCTGCTGCACCGTTTCCGTCATCCAGAACCAGCGACCGTCATACATGTCCATCTCGAAGGCGCGGTAGGGCAGCTTGCCGCGCCGGGACTGCGCCGACAGGAGCCAGCCTTCGAAATCCCTATGTCGAACGACAACACCGGTTTGCAGGCGATGGTTCAGCCGCATGATATCCGCCCAGGTCGGAAATTCTTCCGGGGTAATTTGGAAGCTTTCCTGAAATGACGGGTTGGCATGCCGCAGCCGGTCTTCGGAATCATAAAGGGCAATCAAAACGGGGGTGGCACCTTGAAGCGCTGCGACACGCTCGATGAAACTGTCCAACAGGCAATTCTCCTGTGATGGCGAAAACTCCTTGTCGTCCTCCGGCCAAAGCCCCCCAGCACCTGGTCTCAACGCGAAAAGAAGAACTTGATTATAAACGCAGTCTCTAAAATGCGAAGGGGCAGAATGCGCCTGCATGTGTGCTTTCACCCCAACCGTCATATGTCCGTCATCCACCTGCCCTTTATTGTGGCACGCTTTTGTGATCTAGCTTACTTATTGGCTGAAAAAGGAAAATTGACGAATGACGGACGCAAACCATCCGATTTACGGCGATATTGACGGCCCCATCATCATGATCGGCTTCGGCTCCATCGGGCGCGGTACTCTTCCGTTGATCGAACGTCATTTCAATTTCGACAAGACCCGGCTCGTCGTCATCGATCCGCGCGAAGATATCGCCGCGTTTCTGGCCGAGAGGAATATTCTCCACATCCGCACGCATCTGACCAAGGAGAATTACAAGGAAGTTCTGAAGCCGCTGCTCAAGGGCGTTCAGGGCCAGGGCTTCTGCGTCAATCTTTCGGTCGATGCCGCTTCCGTCGATCTGATGCGGCTCTGCCGCAAACACGGCATGCTCTATATCGACACGGTGGTTGAGCCATGGCCGGGCTTTTATTTCGACGCCGATGCCGACAATGCCTCCAGAACCAATTATTCGCTTCGCGAGACCATGCTGAAGGAAAAGGCACGCAAGCCGGGCGGCACGACAGCCGTTTCCACCTGCGGGGCGAACCCCGGCATGGTGTCGTGGTTCGTGAAGCAGGCGCTGATCAATCTCGCCAAAGATACCGGCCTTGATATCGAAGAACCGCAGCCGCATGACCGCGAAGCCTGGGCAAAGCTCATGAAGCAACTCGGCGTCAAGGGCGTGCATGTGGCTGAACGCGATACGCAGCGGGCAAAAGATCCCAAGCCCTTCGGCGCTTTCTGGAACACCTGGTCGGTGGAAGGTTTTATCGCCGAGGGTTTTCAGCCCGCCGAACTCGGCTGGGGCACCCATGAAAACTGGATGCCGAAAAACGCAAAAAAACAGAAGAAGGGCAGCAAGGCGGCGATCTATCTCGACCAACCCGGCGCCAATACACGAGTGCGGACATGGTGTCCGGGACAGGGGCCGCAATATGGCTTTCTGGTCACCCACAATGAAGCAATCTCGATTTCCGACTATTTCACGGTCCGCAATGATGATGGCGACGTGACTTATCGGCCGACCTGTCATTATGCCTATCACCCCTGCAACGACGCCATTCTTTCGCTGCATGAACTTTTCGGCAACGGCGGCATCCCGCAGCCGGTACAGCATGTGCTGGGCGAAGACGAACTGGTCGACGGAGCCGACGAGCTGGGCGTTCTGCTTTATGGCCACGACAAAAATGCCTATTGGTACGGCTCACGGCTGAGCCTGCAGGAGGCGCGTTCGCTCGCCCCCAACCAGAATGCGACCGGACTGCAGGTCAGTTCAGCGGTGCTGGCCGGAATGGTCTGGGCCATCGAAAATCCGCAGGTCGGCATCGTCGAGGCGGATGAAATGGATTATCGCCGATGCCTGGAGGTGCAGCGCCCCTATCTAGGCCCGGTCGAAGGACACTACACCGACTGGACACCGCTTGACGGCCGCCCCGGCCTGTTTCCGGACAATATCGACACCGCCGATCCATGGCAGTTCCGCAATATTCTGGTGCGGTGAGGAAAGCGGCGTCTCATATTTGTCACATCCATGCTTTCATGCGGCAGATGAGGAACCGGCAGGAGCAAACAACGTTGCCTTGAAATAAGGAACGCTTCACGGCATGGTCGAAACACAGAGAGTTTCATCGAATCGCAGGAGAACAGGCTCATGAACTTCAAGACAAGCGCTGCTTTGCTTTGTGCCGCCATCGCGGTGTCTTCATGCGTCGCGCCGGGTCCCTCGCAGCAGACCTCGATGGCGCCTTCGCTTTCCCGCGGCCCGGCCGTGGATGGCCGCTGGATCGACCGCAACGGCATCGTGTCGACCTTCCAGAACGGCGCCTTCTCCACCCGTTCGACCGACACCAACACGCTTCTGGCCTCCGGCACCTATGTGACGATTTCGCCGACGCTTTACGAAATCAACATGACATCGCTGGTGCGCAACACGCAATCGCGCGTCAACTGCGCCCTCGTCTCGCCTTCACAATTAAACTGCACGACAGACAGCAACAGCCAGTTCTCGCTGACCCGCCAAGGCTGATACTTCCAATTTTTCAATGTGATGACCTTTTGAAACGCACGCTTCCAGCGTGCGTTTTTGTTTGTTGCGCACCTGTCATAATTTCGCTTGCGGCAATTGCCGCTAAATGGAAACATCCGGCTTTGAAAGCCTGACATACTTTCAGATTAAAGAATGATCGGAGCACGGGCGGATGAAGATCGGGAAGCCCGGCTTTCGCCTTGAACAGGGGATAGGACCATGAAGAAAATTTTGGGACTGGGCATGCTGAGCGTTTCGGCGATAACGCTTTCAGCCGGAGCAGCTCTGGCCGATTACGAACTCAACATTCTTCACATCAACGATTTTCACTCCCGTATCGAATCGATCAATAAATTCGACTCGACCTGCTCGGCGGAAGAGGAAGGCAAAAACGAATGCTTCGGCGGCGCTGCCCGCCTCCTGACCGCAATCAACCAGACCCGTGACGCGCTGAAGGCTGAAGGGAAGAACGTTCTGCTGCTCAATGCCGGCGACAACTTCCAGGGATCGCTGTTCTACACCACCTACAAGGGCACGGTGGAAGCGGAAGTGCTGAACGCCATGAAGTTCGACGCCATGACCGTCGGCAACCATGAGTTCGACGACAGCGAGGACGGACTTGCCGGCTTCCTCGACAAGGTGCAGTTCCCCGTCGTGACCGCCAATGTGGTGGCCACCGCCGCCTCGAAAATCGGCGACCGCGTCAAGCCCTCCATCGTGCTTGAAGTCGGCGGACAGAAAATCGGCATCGTCGGTGCTGTCGCCAACGACACGGCTGAACTGGCAACGCCCGGCCCTAACATCACCATCGCCGAAGATGTCGCGAAGATCAGCGAACAGGTGCAGAAGCTGAAGCAGGACGGTGTTAACAAGATCATCGCGCTCACCCATGTCGGATATCCGCGCGACCTCGAATTCATCGCGAAAATCCCTGACGTCGACGTCGTGGTCGGCGGCCACACGCATACGCTGCTTTCCAACACCGACCAGAAGGCCGAAGGCCCTTATCCGACCCTCGTTGACAATCCCGGTGGTTACAAGGTTCCGGTCGTTCAGGCCGGGCAATACAGCAAATATCTCGGCGACCTGAAAGTCGTCTTCGACGACAGCGGCGTGGTCAAGGAAAGCAAGGGCGATCCCATCCTGATCGATTCCTCCTTCAAGCCCGACGAAGCCACACTCAAGCGTATCGATGAGCTGAAGGCCCCGATCGAGGCACTGAAAACCAAGGTCGTTGGTTCCTCGGAAGGTCCGATCGAGGGCGACCGCAAGGTTTGCCGCGTCAAGGAATGCTCCATGGGCAATCTGGTAGCGGATGCAACGCTTGCACGCGTCAAGGATCAGGGTGTCACCATCGCTTTCGCCAATAGCGGCGGGCTGCGCTCCTCCATCGATGCCGGCGATGTTTCCATGGGCGAAGTTCTGACGGTTCTGCCGTTCCAGAACACCGTTGCAACCTTCCAGTTGAAGGGCGAGGATATTCGCGCCGCCCTCGAAAACGGCGTCAGCCAGATCGACGACGGTGCGGGCCGCTTCATGCAGGTTTCCGGCATGAAATATTCATTTGACCGGTCGAAGCCGGCTGGCAGCCGCGTCATTTCGGTTGACGTCAAGGAAGGCGAGGCCTTCGTGCCGCTCGACCCGGCCAAGACCTATATCGTTGCGGCCAATAACTATGTGCGCACCGGTGGCGACGGCTTCAAGGTCTTTGCGACCAAAGCGATCAACGCCTATGACTTCGGCCCCAACCTGGAGGAAGCGGTCGCGGCCTATATCAGCGCCAACAGCCCCTACAAGCCCTTTACGGACGGCCGCATCAGCGAAGTGACGCCGGCCGGTTATGTGGCTCCCGCGAAAGAGGCTGCACCGGCCGCGCCTGCGCCAGCTGCCCCGGCGCCAGCGCCAGTGGCCACACCGGCCCCGGCCCCCACAGCGCCTGCGGCAACCGCACCGGCCACCACTGCTCCTGCCGCAGCAGCAGCCGCAGCCAGCAAATATGTTGTCGAAAAGGGCGACTCGCTCTGGAAGATCGCAGCGGAAAAATATGGCAATGGCGCGCTTTGGACCCGAATTGCCAAGGCGAACACGCTGCAGCATCCAAACCATATCGAAATCGGCAAGGAACTTGAACTTCCGGCTCAATAAGCCGGACACCGAAAGACAGGGCAATTTGCCGCAGACCGGAAGCCGGCCCTCACCAATGGGGCCGTCTTCTTATTTTTCCTTAAAAAACAGTCCGTTGCGCGCTACGACTTGCCAAAACGCAGCGTGCCCCTTCATTGAAGGCGCAAATCACACCCGTTGGTGGTTCAATCCTGAAAAAATTCGTCTAGAACACGTGAACAAATCGACGACACGGGCGTATAGCTCGTGCATTTCCGGCAAAAGCCATCAAGGTTTGCGTCCGGTATGCATAAATAGAAGATGGAGCCTCTCCGCCGCTATCCCAAGCGGAAAAGCTCTCATGCAACCAGTCCGAGTTTCAGGTGTCATTCATGGCGACAGAACTATCCGCACTCCCCGTAGACCATCCCCGCATAACGTTCGGCAAGGTTGGCGTTTTGCTCGTTAATCTCGGCACACCTGACGGTACGGACTACTGGCCGATGCGCCGTTATCTGGCGGAATTTCTGAGCGACAAGCGCGTCATCGAGTGGTCGCGACTTTATTGGTATCCGATCCTTTACGGCATCGTTCTCAACAAGCGCCCGCAGAAGGTTGGCAAGGCTTATGAGGAAATCTGGAACCACGAGCGTAACGAAAGCTATCTGCGCACCTTCACCCGCAGCCAGGGCGAGCTGATGGCACGGGCGCTGACGGATCTGCCCAATGTCGTCGTCGACTGGGCGATGCGCTACGGCCAGCCGTCCATCGCCTCGAAAATCGACGCGTTGAAGGAACAGGGTTGCGAAAAAATCCTGCTTTTCCCGCTTTACCCGCAATATGCCGCTTCGACCACGGCAACGGTGAACGACAAGGCATTCGAACATCTGATGAAGCTGCGCTGGCAGCCCGCCATTCGCACGGTGCCGCCTTATCACGACGACCCGGCCTATATCGAGGCGCTAGCAGCTTCCGTCAAAAACCATCTGGCAACGCTGGATTGGGAGCCGGAGATGCTGATCACCTCCTTCCACGGCATTCCGCAATCCTATTTCAAAAAGGGCGATCCCTATTATTGTCATTGCCAGAAAACCGCACGCCTGCTGCGGGAGGCTCTTGGCTGGACTGACAAGAATTTCATGATCACCTTCCAGTCGCGTTTCGGGCCGGAAGAGTGGTTGCAGCCCTATACCGACAAGACCGTGGAAAAGCTGGCATCCGAGGGCATCAAGCGCATCGCCGTCATGAACCCCGGCTTCGTCTCGGATTGTCTTGAGACGCTGGAGGAAATTGCCGGTGAAGCCGGAGAAATCTTCCTGCACAATGGCGGCGAGAAATTCACCCATATTCCGTGTCTGAACGACAGCGCCGAGGGCATGAACGTTCTCGAAAAGGTTGTAAGACAGGAGTTGCAAGGCTGGGTATAATCTTGCCATAACGCTACTGGGGTAAAACCCTGACGGTTCTGATCCTTGGAGGGAAAGTGATGATTGCATTGGGCGGTTTTGACATCGTCGTCATAGCGGCGGTTGTTCTGGTTATTCTGGTGCTGTTTGCCGGCATCAAGACCGTACCGCAGGGGCATCGTTACACGGTTGAACGGTTCGGGCGTTACACCCGCACGCTCGAACCCGGCCTGAACCTCATCGTGCCGTTCTTCGAAAGCATTGGTTCGAAGATGAATGTTATGGAGCAGGTGCTCCATATTCCGACCCAGGAAGTCATCACCCGCGACAATGCCAGCGTCTCTGCTGATGCCGTCACTTTTTATCAGGTGCTCAATGCTGCACAGGCCGCTTACCAGATCTCCAATCTGGAAATGGCGATCGAAAACCTGACAATGACCAATATCCGTTCGGTAATGGGCTCGATGGACCTCGATGAGTTGCTGTCGAACCGCGATGCCATCAACGATCGCCTTCTGCGCGTGGTGGATGAGGCGGTGGGACCATGGGGCATCAAGGTCACCCGCATCGAGATCAAGGACATCGCGCCCCCGAAGGATCTCGTTGATTCCATGGCGCGGCAGATGAAGGCCGAGCGCGAAAAGCGCGCGCAGGTGCTGGAGGCTGAAGGCTCCCGCAACGCCCAGATTCTGCGCGCCGAAGGCGCAAAACAATCCGCCATTCTGGAAGCCGAAGGCCAGCGCGAGGCAGCATTCCGGGACGCCGAAGCCCGTGAGCGTCTCGCGGAAGCCGAAGCCAATGCCACCCGGATGGTGTCGGAAGCCATCGCCGCCGGCAATGTCCACGCTATCAACTATTTCGTTGCCCAGAAATACACCGAGGCGCTGGCAGAAATCGGCACGGCGAAGAATTCCAAGATCGTGCTGATGCCGATGGAAGCCTCGGCGCTGATTGGCTCGCTCGGCGGCATCGGCACGATTGCGAAAGAGGTTTTTGGCGATAGGGGCGATGCGCCGTCCGCCCCGGCTCCGGCCCGCTCCGTACCTCCGACGCGGCCTTCCCCCTTCGGTTCTTCATCGGAGAAGTGACGATGCTGCAACGGCTTGCCACTGAGCTGGGACCATGGAGCTGGTGGATCGTCGGCTTTGTGCTGCTGGCGGCCGAGCTCGTCGCTCCGGGCGTTTTCCTGATCTGGATCGGGCTTGCCGCGCTTGTCATTGGAGCGCTTTCGCTGCTTTTATGGGATGCGGCATATTGGGCCTGGCAATTGCAGCTGGTGCTGTTTGCCGCGCTCTCCATCGTCTTTGCCCTGCTCGGCCGGAAATATTTCGGCAGGAACCGGGCCGCCACCGATGAACCGTTCCTCAATCAGCGCGAGGCAAGCCTTGTCGGCCGCACAGCGACGCTGCAGGAACCAATTGTCGAAGGACGCGGCCGGATAAGACTGGACGACACATGGTGGCCAGTAAATGGCGAAGACCTTCCAGCCGGAACCCGTGTCAGGATCGCATCAGCACGCGGCCGCACGCTGACGATCGAACCGATAGACCAATAGCAGAACCGAGCGGGCCTCAGGCCACGCCGATTCGCAACAGATCGTGGAAATGCACCAGGCCGATCGGCAGGTTGTCATCATCCACCACGATCAGCGCGCCGATATGGAATTTTTCCAGTGTCGCCAGCGCGCTGGTCGCCAGCACCGACTTTTTGACCGTCTTCGGGTTGCGGGTCATGATATCGTCCACCGTCAATTCGGCGAGATTGCGCGACAGGTTACGGGCCAGATCACCCTCGGTGACAATGCCGCAAAGACGTCCATCCTCATCCAGAATGCCGACACAGCCGAAATGTTTGCGGGAAAGAACGCCAACCGCTTCCGGCATGGCTGTTCCCTTGGCCACCAGCGGCACACGGTCGCCGGTATGCATGATATCGCTGACCAGTGTCAGACTGGCGCCCAGTTTGCCGCCGGGATGAAACACCCGGAAATCACCGGCAGTGAAATTGCGGGCTTCCAGAAGTGCCACGGCAAGAGCATCACCCAGCGCCAGCTGCATCAAGGTGGAGGTGGTGGGTGCCAGACCAAGCGGACAGGCTTCCTGTTCATTGGGAACCAGCAGCACGATATCGGAGGCCTTCGCCAGCGATGAAGCCTCGGAACAGGTGAGTGCGATCAACGGAATGGAGAAGCGGCGCGAATAGTTGATGATGCTACGCAGTTCCGCACTTTCACCACCCTTGGAGATCGCCAGAACCACATCGTCACCGCCGATCATGCCCAGATCGCCATGATTGGCCTCGGCCGCATGCACAAAAAACGCCGGTGTGCCGGTGGAGGCGAAGGTGGCTGCAAGCTTTGCGCCGATATGGCCGCTTTTGCCGACCCCGGTGATGATGAGACGGCCATTCGACTGACCGATTGTTTCAATGGCTTTGCAGAAAGGCTCGGAAAGACCGTTTGTGAGAGCGGTCTCAAGGGCGGCAAGACCAGCCCGCTCCATCGAAATCGTCCGCACAGCGGATGAGATGGCATTGTCTTCGACCAGTTTGACGGCGCGCGTAATCATGGCCGACTGTTACTCTTTCACCTGAAAGAAGTCCACTCTTCAGCCAGCCAGTGCTGCTTTTTAGTGCCGCAGGTCCGGCGGAGAGATTTCCTCCATCGTTCCCAGCCGCTTGAAAGGGATGTTTTCTTCATCGACGAGATATCTCCCGACTGTCCTTACCCATGATACCGAACCGTCGTCCCGGCGCACGGCATATTCCTGATTGTAAAAGCTTGCCGCTTTCAGGGTGATCAACGCGGTCTCGATCACACGATTTCGGTGATCCAGATGCACTTTTTCGAGCATCTGAAAAATGCTGATGCCCTGCATCGCCTGTCTCAACGGAATTCCAAAGAGTTCCGCACAGACCTCATCCAGATAGAATCGGTCGTTGGTAATATCCCAGCAATAAAAACCGACCTGCTTGATGTTCAAAACGGGATTCATGAAACGACGCTGTCACATAAAATAAAAATCAATAGAATTTACCAAGCAATAGAAAGACCTTTACCCCTAAATCATAGGGCGATTCCGTGCGAAATTGAAACGTTTAAATCTTATCATATTAGAAATATTTTGCACTGCGGCACGTTTTTCCAGTTCTCCGGTTGGCAGCATTCTGAATACAAGCAGTTAGCGCGAGGCCCGCCGATTTTCACGTGCTTGCCAAAACTCTGAAATCTCATCGATCTTTATCAACTGTTAACCATAAAAAACCTATTGTTAAAGTGATGTTAAAACTTGCGTCGCCTGTCTGGTCCCTGGTTTGTCCACGTCATTTCATCGGCCTCTCATTCATTTGGCCCGGGGAAGTGTTTTGGCAAATTATCGATCGGGCATCGGCCAAATTCGCCGGGTGAAGAGGAATGAATGTGAAGGGCGCCGCCACACGTCTGCAGACGTCGCGGAAAGCAGCAACCCTGTTGCTTGCCTGCACGCTTCTTTGCTCCACCACGGCAAGCCTTTTCGCACAAACTGCCGTCACAGCCACACCCTTATTGCCCGGCGTTCCTCCCGCCGGTGACGGAACAACTTCGGCCACCCCAGCGACGAGCGATGGAGCAGCGACAGATGCGCGGCAGACTGCACCTGCGGCAGCGCCTGCGCCACAGCAGCTCTGGCGTCCCTCGAACAATCCCGGCGACCCGATTTACGAACAGCAGGACGATGCGGGCCAACCCTATGCCGAGGCTGAAAACCCCTATGAGCCGACGGTGGATGGCGGTGAAAATCCGCAGATCGCGGCTGAGCCTGGCCAGACCCCGGGCATCCGGATCGGCACATTCCTGCTGCGTCCCGCGATCAGCCAGACCATCAACACGGAAAAACAGACGAACACCGGCGGTCCCTCCAGACGCAACTATCTGACAACAGGCATCCGCGGTACGCTTACCAGCGACTGGTCTCGCCACGCACTGACCGTGACGGGCGACGGCGCCTGGGAGAGAAACTTCGGCGGCGACAAGGATGGCGAAGAGCCCCGGGCGCGGATAGAGGCCGATCTGCGCCTTGATCTCGGCGAAGAGACGAAGGCCAATCTCAAGGCCGGTTACGAATTCAGCCGCGAAGACACAACAGACCCCAATGCTCTGACCGGCGCTGCCGTGCAGGGTGGTGAACACCGTTTTACGACCGGCGCTTCGATAGAGCGGGACTTCGGCAAACTGCGTGGGCTTGCGGCGCTCGATCTCTCCCGCACGGTCTATACGGATGCGAAAGGCCTTGATGGCAGGCCGATCAGCCTCAGCGACCGCGACCAGAACGGCGTGAACCTGCGCGGGCGCATTGGTTACGAATTGTCGCCGGCGCTGATCCCGTTCCTGGAACTGAACGCGGGAAAGACCAAATATGACAGCCGTCTGGACAATTCCGGTTACGCCCGCTCCTCCAACTCCTATGGCGCGAAGATCGGAACCGAGGTCGATCTCGGCGAAAAGACCCGTGGCGAGGCCGCGATCGGTTATCTGCGCAAGCAATATGACGATGACCGTCTCGCCGCCATCGGCGCTTTGACGCTGGACGGCGAACTCAACTGGTCGCCGCAGCGCGGCACGAATGTCAATCTCGGCCTGCGCACGACGATTGAGGATTTTGCCGGCGGTCCGCAGGGCGGCTGGATTTCCTATCGGCTGGATGCCGGGCTTACCCACGAATTACGCAACAATCTGGTCGCACGTTTGACGGGACAGATCGTGCACCGCACATTCCCCTCCTCCGACACCGAGAATGCCGTGGAATATACGGCAGGCGCCGGCCTGACGTGGGGGCTGAACCGCTATCTCGACCTGACCGCCGACGTCAGCTACCAGTGGACACCGGTCTATGACAGCAACGAATTCCGCGTCGGTGCAGGACTTGTCCTGAAGCGATGATCGCCAAACAAAAATCCCGGCGCGAAGGCCGGGATTTTATTGCGTTCTGGTCGGTTACTTCAATCCGTCGATCAAGGCCTTGATCGGCTCTTCGATCGCCGGACGAATATCACCACGTTCAAGAGCGAATGCAACGTTGGCCAGGATGAAGCCGTCCTTGGCGCCGCAATCGAAAGTCTGGCCGCGGAAATGATAGCCGGCGAACTCCTGCGACTGGGCAAGCGTCAACATGCCGTCCGTCAGCTGGATTTCATTGCCTGCACCCCGTTCCTGATTTTCGAGAATATCGAAAATTTCCGGCTGAAGAATATAACGACCGTTGATGTAGAAATTCGATGGCGCCGTACCCTTGGCAGGCTTTTCCACCATTTCAGTGATCTTGAAACCTTCGCCCACGGCATCACCCACACCAACGATACCGTATTTGTGGGTCTGGTCGGGAGCGCATTCCTGCACCGCGATCACATTGCCGGCGGTCTGGTCGTAAAGTTCGACCATGCCTTTCAGGCAGCTTTTCTGTGAATGCATGATCATGTCTGGCAAAAGCACGGCGAAAGGCTCGTCGCCGACGATATCACGGGCGCACCAGACCGCATGGCCAAGACCGAGCGGCACCTGCTGGCGCGTGAAGCTTGCCGTGCCCGCCTTGGGCAGAAGGCCGGCCAGCAATGTCAGCTCGGCATTCTTGTTGCGCTCACGCAGCATCTGTTCAAGTTCAAATTGAATATCAAAATAATCTTCGATCACCGCCTTGCCGCGGCCGGTGACAAATACGAAATGCTCGATGCCCGCTTCCGCCGCCTCATCGACGACGTATTGAATGACCGGCTTGTCAACGACAGTGAGCATTTCTTTCGGAACCGCTTTGGTTGCGGGCAGGAAACGGGTACCGAGACCTGCGACTGGAAATACGGCCTTCCGAATTTTTTTCTGTTCTACCACATATCCCTCCTGAGAGATAAAACTTGATCACAATCCCCGCACGCTGTTGTTATTTCAAAAATAACAACGTTTTGTAAAGGGTGACGCTACCATCTATTAATGGTAAAGAATTTGTTGACGTTCTTTTGTTATCCATGACGACGCCCGATGCGTTTTCGCAATCGAAATGACATTCGAGAGAACGAAAGACTGACGATGACAAAGATGATCCTTTCAGATGTCCGCAAATTCGGCTGCATGATGGTTGCAGGCCTGGTGATTTCTCTGGCACCCGTTTCGGCCCATGCCGATGCCGGATTCAGACAGTGGATCAACCAGTTCTATGCAACAGCCGCGAAAGAAGGCATCAGCAAGGCAACCTATCAGAAGGCCTTCGCCGGCGTCAGCGAACCGGATCCGGATGCGCTGCGCAAGGCAACCTTTCAGCCGGAATTCACCAGCCAGGTCTGGGATTATCTCGATTCCCGCGTCAACCCCTATACGGTGCGGATTGGCCGCGAGATGAAGATGAAGCATGCGACGACCCTCAACTGGATCGAGCGCAACTTCAATGTCGACAAGCACGTCATTCTCGCCATCTGGTCGATGGAATCGAATTACGGCGCGGTTCTCGAAAAGCCGGAGCGGCTGCACAATATTCCGCAGGCACTGGCGACGCTTGCCTATTCCGATCCCAAACGCGGCAAGTTTGCGCGCACGCAATTGATCGCCGCCCTCAAAATCCTTCAGGCGGGCGATGTCACGCCGAAGCAGCTGACGGGCTCGTGGGCGGGCGCGATGGGCCACACCCAGTTCATTCCGACCAGCTACCTGCTTTATGCGGTGGATGCCGACGGCAACGGCAAGCGCGACATCTGGCATTCGGTTCCCGATGCGCTGGCGACGGCCGCCAATCTGCTTTCCAAGAACGGCTGGGAACCCGGCCGGACCTGGGGTTATGAAACCGCCGTACCGCGCGGCGGCGCGCGTTACGAAGGCCAGACGAAGACGATTTCGGAATGGACAAAGCTCGGCTTTGCCCGCCCGAACGGCAAGAACTTCACCCGCGGTTCTGATCGCGCCATGCTGAAATTGCAGGGTGGAGCAAACGGTCCTGGCTTCCTGATGATGAAGAACTTCTTCACCATCAAGAAATATAACGCGTCGGACAGCTATGCGCTGGCCGTCGGCCTGCTCGCGGATGAAATCGCCGGTTATGGCGGCATGCAGCAGAAATGGCCGCGCCCGGATGGCACGCTCGACATTCGCGAAAAATTCGAACTCCAGACCCGCATGAAGGAACTCGGTTATTATGATGGCGAGATCGATGGTAATTTCGGCTCCGGTTCGAAAGCCGCCATCAGCGCCATCCAGTCGCGTATGGGCATGGAAAATGACGGCCAGCCGTCGCAGAGATTGCTGAGAGCCCTGCGCAATTGATAATATGCCGGCGAATTCGGCGGAGGTTCACCACCGCCGAAGCATCCGGAAAGGTCGATGTTATGAATAGGAAACCTGCGGTGAATAGCGGAAAGACCGGATGGCGCATCTGCGCCATCATTCTTTCTGCTGCCCTTTGCGTGCCGCTCGTTCCATCCCAGACCTTTGCCCAGGAACAGCGGCGCACCCTGTTTGAAATGCTGTTCGGCAGGCCGGTTGGTCGCGATGGCGGATCCGGGCGTGAATACCAGCCCCGCAACCGGCGGGATTTCCCCTCTGCCCCGCGCGAAAGATCGGTTACTCGCCCTCAACCCGCCCGAAAGGCACCTTCGGTGGTTCAAATGCGAACCGCAAAGCCGGAGCCAGCCGCCAAGCTTGAAAACGCAAGGCGCGTTCTGGTTATCGGTGACTTCCTGGCCGGTGGCATGGGGGAAGAGCTGGTCAATGCCTTTGCCAGTTCACCGGCAATTGCCGTCGATGTGCGTGCGAATGGTTCTTCCGGTCTCGTCCGCACGGATTATTACGACTGGTTTTCCAACCTGCCGCAATTCATAAGCGAGACCAATCCGGCCACCATCGTCATCATGATGGGCTCGAACGATCGTCAGCAAATGCAGATCGGCGATATCAGGGAAAAATTCGGCACCGATGTCTGGTTCAAGGAATATGAACGGCGGATCGATGAACTTCTGACCCTTGCCGGCCGCCCGAAAGTGCCGCTGCTCTGGGTTGGCCTGCCCGCCTTCCAGTCCCCCTCGCTCACAGCAGATCTCGTCGGCTTCAACCGGCTCTACCGCAACCATGTCGAAAAATATGGCGGCGAATTCGTGGATGTGTGGGACGGCTTCGTCGATGAGGGCGGAAAATTCGTCATCACCGGATATGATATGAACGGCCAGCAGGCCCGTCTGCGCGAGGCTGATGGCATCGGTATGACGCAGGCCGGCAAGCGCAAGCTCGCCTTCTACGTCGAGAAATTCGTGCGCCGGCACCTCGACAGCGCTGGCCCTGATCTCGTGAAACTGGACGGCAGTAATCTTCCAGCACTCACCTCGCTGCCGGCGCTTGGCATCGATGCGGGGCAGGTGCGCACGCAGCCGATCAGCCTCACCGATCCCAATCTCGATGGCGGCGACAAGCTGCTGGGCGATGGGCCTTTGACAGCCGGGCCGACACGCGTCTCGGTGGTGGAATCGCCGCGTGAACGGCTGACAAAGCGTGGCGAAATGGCCGATGCGCCGGCGGGCCGCATCGATGACTATCGGGTCGTCCCGGAGAATGTGCAAGCCCGACAATAGGCGCTTCTGCACCGGCATTACAAACGCAAGCGGGCGTAATGTTTAGGCAATGCGAAAATGGCAAGATAACTGAAGTTCTACAGAGATGCGGGCTGTAGCCGCATTTTGTATGGCGATATTTCTTCGTTACCACCAAAAAGCTGTCATTTTTACTTCATGCACGGCCCGCGGGAGCCGCGTCAAGATTTTGCCGAGACCAATTCATGCGCCTGCTGCTAGTTGAAGACGAACGCGAAATGGCAGCAGCCCTGTCCGCCGCGCTCCACCGGTTCGATATCATCGTGGATAATGTCGGCACGCTGGATCTTGCCCGTCATGCCATCATGGATGGTGTCCACGATCTTGTCGTGCTCGACCGGCAATTGCCCGATGGAGACGGTATCCAGCTTATAGAGGATCTACGCCTCTTGCCCGTCACCCCGCCGGTGATCGTATTGACGGCGCAGGGTGCGCTTGCCGACCGCGTGAAGGGCCTGAACCTCGGTGCGGATGACTATCTGGCCAAGCCCTTCGCCGTCGAAGAGCTTCTCGCCCGCATCCGCGCCCTGATGCGACGACCCGCCAGCGCCGTGACGATGACGGCGAAGCTGGGTAAGCTGGAGTTTTGCTTCGAAACCCGTGAAGTCCGCATTGCGGGCGAGTTTCTTGCCCTGACCAGGCGGGAACTGCTCATCCTTGAAGCGCTGTTGCGGCGACAGGGCCGAACGGTGCTGCGTTCGCTGCTCGAGGAAGCCGTCTATAATTTCGATGATGAAATCCAGTCTAACGCCCTCGATTCCCACATTTCCCGTTTGCGCCGCAAATTGCTGGCCGCCGATGCGGGGGTGGAGGTCCATGGCATTCGCGGCGTCGGTTATCTTTTGAGGGCGACATCATGAAACCGGCCAAGAGGAAATCGCTCAAACGCCGCCTGACCATTCAATTGCTGCTGTTCCAGATCGGCAGCCTCTTCATCGTCAGCGCCGGCTTCGTCGCCTATCTGTCCACCGGCGGCGGGGGCAGTGCACTGCTCAGCCCACAGGCAGCCCAGATTACCGCCAATGCGCTGGTGCGGGACAAGGATGGCCGGCTGGTCCTCAAGGAAACGAGTGAATTCGTGCAGTTGCGCAGCAACACACCCGATTTCTGGTTCGTCGCCGTCAGCGAAACAGGGGAGATCGTGCAGGGCGGGCAAGTGCCAGAAGCATTCAGCAACATGGATCAGCAGCTGAGCGACGTTAAGCTCTCCGATATACGCGATGCGGCATTGTCCTATTCCTATCTCGCCGTCGTACGTATCGCCGTCGTTCGCCGCGTTTCCGGGCCGGTGGGCGAATTTGCCATGATCGGCAAAGGCGGACCGTTCAGCATGACCTTCCCCGTGCTGCTGTTTTCCAACATATTGATCATGCCGATCCTCATTCTCATGTCGATTGTAACGATCGTGACCATTCCCTGGATCATCCGCAGGGAATTTCTCGCCCTCTCCGCCATTGCACGCACAGCGGAGACCATCGACATCGACAAACGCGGATATCGATTGCCGGATGGCGATATTCCAAGAGAAGTGCAGCCACTGGTGCATGCCGTCAACGGCGCGCTGAAACGGCTGGACGATGGTTACGAGCGGCACAAGCGCTTCATTCTTGACGCGGCCCATGAATTGCGAACCCCCGTCGCCATTCTCCAGACCCGTGTCGAAACGCTGCTGGACGGCCCATCCCGGAGCAGGATATTGGCCGATGCCAGCCGCATCGCCGTGCTGGCCGAACAATTGCTCGATCTGCAGCGCCTGGGCGGACAGAAAGCGCCGCTTATTCCGCTCGATCTTGTCAGCCTCTGCAGGTCGGTTGTAGCTGACATGGCACCGCTTGCCATCTCCCAGGGGTATGAGCTTTCCTTCGAGCCGGAAGAAGAACCGATCCTTGCTTTGGCCGATGACGCCTCATTGCAACGCGCCCTTATGAATATCGTGCAAAACGCCATCGAACATGGCGGCAATCGCGGAACAATCACCATAAAGGTCGCCGCCAACCGCGTTATCGACATATGCGACGAAGGCAGCGGGATTCCAGAAGAGGACAGGGAGCTGGTGTTTGATGCATTTCACCGCTTGAGGCCGAAAGATCGCGGCACCGGGCTTGGTCTCAACCTCGTTCAGGAAATCATCCGTTACCACGGCGGAGAAATCACCATCAGTGATTCATCGACCGGGGGTGCCTGTTTCCGTATCAGCCTCCCCTATTGCTGACACACCGTTTTTCGTAAAAAAGCTGCTTTTTGAAAAACTCGTAATGCCGGTGTAATTCACAGGCACGATATTTTGCCCGTCCCCATGAATGCGACACCCCAATCGCATTTTTGGTCGTCCAGTCGAACGAAAGGCCTGTTGTGTTTCTCACAACAGGCCTTTTGTTTTTCTTTGTGCGGCTTACGCCCGCATCGATCCGCTCAACGTGGCAATAGGCTTGCACCCATCAAGGCTTCATCGATCGCACGTGCCGCCTGACGGCCTTCGCGGATCGCCCAGACCACCAGCGACTGGCCACGGCGAACGTCACCCGCCGCCCAAAGCTTATCGACGGAGGTTTTATAGTCAGTCTCATTGGCGATCACATTGGTGGAACCGCGACGGTCGGTGTTGAGCGCCAGCTTGCCGTTCATTTCCTTCAGCACGCTGTCAGTGAAGGGACCGGAGAAGCCGATGGCGATGAAAGCGAGATCAGCCTTGATGATGAATTCCGTTCCGGCAATCGGCTTGCGACGATCATCCACCTGACAGCACTTCACGCCGGTCAACACGCCGTCTTCACCGACGAACTCAAGCGTCGCCACCTGGAACTCGCGAATGGCACCTTCGGCCTGCGAAGAAGAGGTGCGCATCTTGGTTGCCCAGAAGGGCCAGACAGCCAGCTTGTCTTCCTTTTCCGGCGGCATGGGACGAATGTCGAGCTGCGTGACTTTCACCGCGCCCTGACGGAAAGCGGTGCCAACGCAGTCAGACGCCGTATCACCGCCGCCGACAACGACAACATGCTTGCCGCCGGCGAGGATCGGATCGGCCGGCCAGCCGACGCTGTCGATGTTCTCACGGCCAACACGACGGTTCTGCTGCACGAGATAGGGCATGGCGTCGTAGACACCATGCAGATCTGCACCGCCGATGCCGGCAGGGCGTGGGGTTTCCGAACCGCCGCAATAAAGCACCGCATCGTGATCAGCCAGGAGCGCCTCGACGGTTACATCGACGCCGACATTAACGCCGTAATGGAAGGTGACGCCTTCACCCTTGATCTGCTCGACGCGGCGGTCGATGAAGTTTTTCTCCATCTTGAAATCCGGAATGCCGTAACGCAGCAGGCCACCGGCCTTCGATTCACGCTCATAAACATGAACCTCGTGACCGGCGCGGCCAAGCTGCTGCGCAGCCGCCATGCCGGAAGGGCCGGAGCCGATGATGGCAACCTTCTTGCCGGTATGAATGGTCGCCGGCTTCGGTACGATGAAACCCAGCTCATAGGCCTTGTCGGCAATCGCCTGCTCGACGGTCTTGATCGCGACCGGCGCATCCTCGAGGTTCAGCGTGCAGGCTTCCTCGCAAGGCGCGGGACAGACGCGACCGGTAAACTCCGGGAAGTTGTTGGTGGAATGGAGGTTGCGGATCGCCTCTTCCCAATTGTTGTTATAGACCAGATCGTTCCAGTCGGGGATCTGGTTGTGCACGGGACAGCCCGTCGGGCCATGACAATAGGGAATGCCGCAGTCCATGCAGCGTGCCGACTGCTTTTGCACTTCGGCATCCGACATCGGAATGGTGAATTCGCGGAAATGGCGGATACGGTCCGATGCGGGCTGATACTTGCCCACCTGCCGGTCGATTTCCAGAAAACCTGTTACCTTGCCCACGTTTATGTCCTCACATCAAAGCGGAGCGCCTGTCGGGCCCCAGTACCAGTAGGCGAAACCGAAAGCCGCCCCCAATACGATGAACTCAAATCCGATCTCGCCGCTCGTCCAGTAGGTCGCCGTGGGAACGGCGACCGCTGTTATCAGCGAGATCAGTTGGTGTAGTATCTTCACGCGGCGGATTACTCCGCCGCCACGCCCATGCGCATACGTTCCATTTCCTCAAGTGCGCGGCGGTATTCGACCGGCATGACCTTGCGGAACTTCGGACGGAACTCGCTCCAGCGGTCGAGTATATCCTTGGCACGCGACGAGTTCGTGTAGTGGAAGTGGTTGGAGATCAGCTGGTAGAGGCGCTCCTCATCGTGGCGCGTCATGTCTTCGGAAACGTCCACGCGTCCCTTGTGCATGAGGTCGCCGCCGTGATGGTGCAGCTTCTCCAGCATGTCGTCCTCTTCCGGAACCGGCTCCAGCTCGACCATCGCCATGTTGCAGCGGGTGGCGAAATCGCCCGTCTCATCGAGAACATAGGCCACGCCGCCGGACATGCCGGCCGCGAAGTTGCGGCCCGTCTCACCGAGAACGACGACGATGCCGCCGGTCATATATTCGCAGCCGTGGTCGCCCACACCTTCGACAACCGCAACAGCGCCGGAGTTACGCACCGCGAAACGCTCACCCGCGACACCGCGGAAATAGCACTCGCCGGTGATCGCACCGTAAAGCACGGTGTTGCCGACAATGATCGAGTTTTCAGCGACGATGCGGGTGTTTTCCGGCGGGCGCACGATGATGCGGCCACCCGACAGACCCTTGCCGACATAGTCGTTGCCATCACCCACCAGATCGAAGGTGATGCCGCGTGCCAGGAACGCACCGAAGGACTGGCCGGCCGTGCCGCGCAGCGTCACGTGGATCGTATCGTCCTTCAGGCCCTTGTGGCCCCAGCGCTTGGCAAGCGCTCCCGACAGCATCGCGCCGGCGGAGCGGTCGACGTTCTTGATAGGCACTTCGAAAACCACGGGCTCGCGGTTTTCGAGCGACGGCAGCGACTTCTCGATCAGCTTGCGGTCGAGAATGTCGTCGATCGGGTGCTTCTGGCGCTCAGTCCAGAAGGTTGCCTCCTTGGGAGCCTCGACCTTGTGGAAGATGCGGCTGAAATCCAGCCCCTTGGCCTTCCAGTGAGCCAGCATCTCATCCTTCTCAAGCAGTTCGGAAGCGCCGATGATTTCGTCCAGCCTGGTAACGCCAAGCGAGGCAAGGATTTCGCGCACTTCTTCAGCTACGAAGAAGAAATAGTTGATGACGTGTTCCGGCGTGCCCTTGAAACGCTTGCGCAGAACCGGGTCCTGCGTCGCGACGCCCACCGGGCAGGTGTTGAGGTGGCACTTGCGCATCATGATGCAGCCCGCTGCAATCAGCGGCGCTGTGGCAAAGCCGAATTCGTCCGCACCGAGCAGAGCGCCGATGATGACGTCGCGGCCGGTCTTTAGACCACCATCCACCTGCAGCGCAACGCGTGAGCGAAGGCCGTTCAGCACCAGCGTCTGCTGGGTTTCGGCAAGGCCGATTTCCCAAGGGCTGCCTGCATGCTTGAGCGAGGTGAGCGGCGAAGCGCCTGTACCGCCATCAAAACCGGAAACGGTGATGTGGTCGGCGCGGGCCTTGGCAACGCCGGCCGCAACCGTACCGACGCCGACTTCCGACACCAGCTTCACTGAAACATCGGCTTCCGGGTTGACGTTCTTCAGGTCGTAGATCAGCTGCGCCAGATCTTCGATGGAATAGATATCATGATGCGGAGGTGGCGAAATGAGGCCGACGCCCGGCGTGGAGTGACGGGTCTTGGCAACGGTTGCATCCACCTTGTGGCCGGGTAGCTGTCCGCCTTCGCCGGGCTTTGCACCCTGCGCCACCTTGATCTGCAACATATCGGCATTGACGAGATATTCCGTCGTCACACCAAAGCGGCCCGACGCAATCTGCTTGATGGCCGAGCGTTCCGGGTTCGGTTTGCCGTTGAGCAACGGCAGGTAGCGGTCGGATTCCTCGCCGCCTTCGCCGGTATTGGACTTGCCACCGATGCGGTTCATGGCAACGGCCAGCGTCGCATGCGCCTCACGGCTGATGGAGCCGAAGGACATGGCGCCGGTAGAGAATCTCTTGACGATATCGGCTGCCGGTTCGACGTCATCGATGGAGACCGGCTTGCGGCCGAGCGCTTCCGCTGACTTGACGTTGAACAGGCCGCGAATGGTGTTCATGCGCAGCGCCGTGTCATTCACCATGCCGGCGAATTCGCGGTAGCGATCCTGGCTGTTGCCGCGCACGGCATGTTGCAGCGAAGCGACGGCATCCGGCGTCCAGGCGTGGCTCTCGCCACGCATGCGATAGGCGTATTCGCCGCCGATATCGAGCGTATTGGCAAGGATCGGATCCTTGCCGAAAGCCGCGGTATGGCGCGTTACGGTTTCTTCGGCGATTTCCGTCAGGCCCACACCTTCGATGGAGGTGGCGGTGCCGAAAAAATATTGCTCGACGAATTGCGAAGACAGGCCGACGGCGTCGAAGATCTGCGCACCGCAATAGGACTGGTAGGTGGAAATGCCCATCTTGGACATGACCTTGAGAATGCCCTTACCAACCGCCTTGATGTAGCGATAAACGACTTCGTCGTCGGACACTTCCTTCGGGAAGGCGCCGTGCTTGTGCATGTCGAGCAGCGTATCGAAGGCGAGATAGGGGTTGATCGCTTCGGCACCATAACCGGCCAGCAGACAGAAATGGTGGATTTCTCGCGGTTCGCCGGTTTCCACGACGAGGCCGACCGAGGTGCGCAGACCCTTACGGATCAGGTGATGGTGCACGGCAGCCGTTGCCAGCAGCGCGGGGATCGCGATGCGATCAGGGCCGAGCTGACGGTCGGAAAGCACGATGATGTTGTAACCGCCGCGTACGGCGGATTCCGCCCGCTCGCACAGGCGGTCCAGCATATCAGGCATGCCTTCCGCGCCACGTTCCACATCATAAGTGAAGTCGAGCGTCTTGGTGTCGAAGCGGTCTTCTGTGTGGCCGATGGAGCGGATTTTTTCCAGATCGCCATTGGTCAGGATCGGCTGGCGCACTTCCAGACGCTTGGCGCGGGCCGCACCTTCGTGATCGAGAATGTTGGGGCGCGGACCGATGAAGGAGACGAGGCTCATGACGAGCTCTTCACGGATCGGGTCGATCGGCGGGTTCGTCACCTGCGCGAAGTTCTGCTTGAAATAGGTGTAGAGCAGCTTCGACTTGTCCGACATGGCCGAAATCGGCGTATCCGTGCCCATCGAGCCGATGGCTTCCTGACCGGTCGTCGCCATCGGCGACATCAGCAGCTTCGTATCTTCGCTGGTGTAGCCGAAGGCCTGCTGGCGGTCGAGCAGCGACACGTCGCGGCGCAGCGCGCGGGGTTCGACCGGCTTCAGCTCTTCAAGGATAAGCTGCGTGCGGTCGAGCCAGGTGCGATAGGGGTGCTTGGCGGCAAGTTCATGCTTCACCTCCTCGTCGGAAATGATCGAACCCTTTTCCATGTCGATCAGCAGCATCTTGCCGGGCTGCAGACGCCACTTCTTGACGATGCGCTCTTCCGGCACCGGCAACGTGCCGGCTTCAGACGCCATGATGATGCGGTCGTCGTCGGTGACGAGATAACGTGCCGGGCGCAGGCCGTTGCGATCAAGCGTCGCGCCGATCTGCTTGCCATCGGTGAAGGCAACGGCGGCCGGGCCATCCCACGGCTCCATCAGTGCTGCGTGATATTCGTAGAATGCCTTGCGTTCAGCCGACATGGACTGGTTACCGGACCAGGCTTCCGGGATCAGCATCATCACGGCATGGGCCATGGAGTAACCGCCGCGCACGAGGAATTCCAGCGCGTTGTCGAAGCAGGCGGTGTCCGACTGGCCTTCATAGGAGATCGGCCAGAGCTTGGAGATATCGTCGCCGAACAGCGCCGACGAGACGGATGCCTGACGCGCCGCCATCCAGTTGACGTTGCCGCGCAGCGTGTTGATCTCACCGTTATGGGCGACCATGCGGTAGGGGTGCGCAAGCTTCCACGACGGGAAGGTGTTGGTGGAGAAACGCTGGTGCACGAGGGCGACGGCGGATTCAAAACGCGGATCGGCCAGATCCTTGTAATAAGCACCCACCTGATAAGCGAGGAACATGCCCTTATAAACGATGGTGGAGGAGGAGAGCGACACGGGATAGAAATCCTGCGTCTCCTTGCCGCCGCCCTCGTCATAGATGCGGTTGGACAGCACCTTGCGGATCAGGAACAGCTTGCGCTCGAAATCGGCATTGGTCGCGGCATCGCGCCCGGCACCGATGAAGACCTGAACATGGTGCGGTTCTGTCCCGGCAATATCCGGGGCCTTGGACAGCGAGGAATTGTCAACCGGCACATCACGAAAGCCGAGGAACTGCTGCCCTTCTTCGCCGATTACGTCGACGATAACTTTCTTGTAGTGCTCGATGCGCGACGGATCGCGCGGCATGAAAATGTGGCCGACGGCATATTCGCCAGCCTTGGGCAGCGTCACGCCCTGGCCCGCCATTTCCTCGCGGAAGAAACGGTCGGGGATCTGCACGAGAATGCCGGCACCATCGCCCATCAGCGGATCGGCACCGACAGCGCCGCGATGCGTCAGGTTTTCGAGGATGAACAGGCCGTCCTTGACGATCTGGTGCGACTTCTGACCCTTCATATGGGCAACAAAGCCAACGCCGCAGGCGTCATGTTCATTGGCAGGATCATAAAGACCCTGCTTTTCCGGCAGGCCGCCCGCGAAACGCGCCTTCGCAGAAACGGGTGCGGCCACGGCCGCGGTGGGACAGTCAGTGGTCAGGGTTGCGGCGGCGATCTCTGCCTGCGGCTTGTGCGTCATTTTTGTCCCTCCTGCAAAATTACTTGCATGGTTTCATGCGAAGATCCGGCTCGACCACGAATTCTCGCTTCCCGCAAAAATCGCACTCAACCCGGTTCGAGCAAATTTAGGACAGCAAAGCTGTCTCAATTCACGAGGATTTTGGCAGAAACCGGCGGAATTGGCAAGGGTGCGAATCCAATTAGTCGGACGGTCATTTTGCAGTGAAGTTTCGATACTGACCTATTGCGCGAAACTTTCTTGTCACAAAATGGGCCGAGCTATTGCTTTCATTACCGGATTTGCCAATCGCAAGGTTAGGTCCTAGAACTTTCCCCGTCATCGCTTCACGCAGCCCCAAAACAGACACTCAGCTATCGGAAAGCCTTCAGAGATGTTTTTTGCTTCAGACAATTGGGCTGGCGCCCATCCGGCCGTCAACGAACGGCTTTCGCGGGAATCCACCCGCTTTGCCGCAGCTTACGGCACCAGCGAACTCGATCTCTCCATCGAAAAACGCTTCAACGAGATATTCGAGCGCGAGGTCGCGGTGTTTTTCGTCGCCACCGGCACGGCGGCCAACTCGCTTTCGCTGGCCAGCATCGCCCGCCCCGGCGGCCTGACCTTCTGTCATTCGGAAGCCCATGTGATTGAAGACGAATGCGGCGCGCCTGATTTCTTCAGCGGCATGCGCATGGTCGCCGTTGAAGGGCCTGATGGCAAGATGTTGCCGGAAAACCTGATCGAACGCATCGCGCGCTATCCGCAGGATGCCGTTCACCATGGCCGCGCCGCCGCCATCACCATGACGCAGGCGACCGAGGCCGGCACGGTCTATACGCTCGATGAAATCGATGCCATCGCCAGGATCGCCAAAGACAACGGCCTGCCACTGCACATGGATGGCGCGCGGTTTGCCAATGCGCTTGCCGCACTCGACACCACGCCGGCCGAAATGACCTGGAAACGCGGCGTCGACGTGCTGTCTTTCGGCGGCACGAAAAACGGCTGCTGGTGTGCGGAAGCGATCGTGTTTTTCGATCCTTCGCTCGCCCGGGACTTCTCCTTCCTGCGCAAGCGCACCGCCCAGCTTTTTTCGAAATCGCGTTTCATCGCCGCGCAGTTCGAAGCCTATCTGCAGGACGATCTGTGGCTCAGTCTCGCCGGCCACGCCAATGCCATGGCCAACCGGCTGCGCGCCGGCTTCGGCTCGCTCAACAGCGCCCGTCTCGCCTGGCCGACGCAGGCCAACGAAGTGTTCGCCATTCTGCCGAAGGCCGCCGCCGAAGCCGCAACGGCCAAGGGTGCGAAGTTCTATGACTGGCTGGAGCCGCGCGACATGCCGGAAAAAGTCGGCAAGGACGAATTGCTGATCCGCATGGTCACCAGCTTTGCGACGACCGAGGCCGACGTGGACGAATTCCTGTCGATCTGCGCTTCTGTCTGACACAACATTTGAGGGCGTCCCATAACGGCGCCCTCAAACCTCCTGAAGCCGGTAACCGACACCGGTTTCCGTCAGGATATAGCGTGGCTGGTCCGGAATTTTTTCGATCTTCTGGCGAAGCTGGCGCACATAGACCCGCAAATATTGGACGTCGGTCAACTCGTCCCACGCATGCTCAAGCAAAAATCGGTGCGTCAGCACCTTGCCCGCATGTTGCACCAGAACCCGCAGAATATCATATTCCTTGGGCGAGAGTTTCACCTCGCGGTCCTCCACCTTGACGATGCGCCGGACAAGATCGACCGAAAGGTCACCGGTTTGAAATACCGGCCTTTCCCCCTGGCTCTGCAGGCGGTGGCGCAGGGCGACGCGGATGCGGGCGACAAGCTCGTTCATGCCGAAAGGCTTGGCGATGTAATCATCCGCTCCTAGTTCCAGCGCCTTGACGATACCCGCCTCATCCGTGCGGCTGGAGAGAATGATCACCGGCAGCGCCAGCCCTTCGCCACGCCATTTCGCCAGGAGATCATGTCCAGATATATCCGGCAACCCGAGATCGAGAACGACGAGATCGGGTTTGTCCTCACCGACAAGCTCCATCGCCACCTTCGCATTCATGGCCTCGCTCACCGCATATCCTTGAGTCGACAGCCCCACCCGCAAAAGCTTGCGGATCGGCGGTTCATCGTCGACGATCAGAATGCGGACGGCGGAATTGGTCATTCCCGATCTCCTTTAGCGACACGACGAAGCACGTGAATGATTCTCTTCTGAAATCGCGCCCTAATCATGATCTAGCACGGGTGCGTCTTGAGGAGCTGGCAGGCTTATGGTAAATTGCGCGCCTGAGCGACCCGACCTGTTTTCCGCCCGGATCGACCCGCCCATGGCCTCGATGAAACCCTTGCAGATGGATAGCCCGAGACCCGTGCCGGCCTGCACATGATCCGCCTTGCGCACCCGGTAGAAACTGTCGAACACCCGCTCCGTATCATCAGGGGGAATGCCCGGCCCCTCGTCCGCAACGGACAGGAAGACATGCATGCCCTGCCGCCACCCCCTGATCTCGATAGCCGTCTGTTCGGACGCGTATTTAGCCGCGTTGTCGATCAAATTAAACAACACCTGTTCGAAAAGCACCGGATCGACCTTCAGCATCGGCAGATCGGATGGAATATCCAGAATGATCTCGTGCCGGGCAACAATTTTCGCCGCGCGCGAAAGCGCCGTGCCGACCATATCGCCGACGAAATGCAGCCCGTAATTTGGCTCCATCGCCCCTGAACCAATTCTTGTCATATCCAGCAGGTTGGAGATGAAACGGTTAAGCCGCTCGGACTCCTCAATGATTGTCGAAAGTAACTCAGTCCGCGCATCGGGCGGAATGTCGTCCGCAAAATCCTTTAGCGTTCCGGCCGAACCCAGAATGGCCGCAAGTGGTGTTTTCAAGTCATGAGAAATGGAGGTGAGGAGAGCAGTGCGTAGCCGGTCGGTTTCCGCCGCAAGCCTTGCCCGGTCGACATCCGAGGCAAGCTGGATACGTTCGACGGCAAGGGCCGCCTGATCGGCCAGCGCATCGAAGAGCCGCTGCTGCTCCGGTGTCAAAAGCGGGCCAACCCGGTCATCATCCAGCCCCACCACGCCGATGGCGCCGCTGCCGGTGCGCAATGGCAGATAAAGACGCTTCGCACCCGGCAGCGTATCCGCGCCGCGGCCCGTGGCTCTGTTATGCTCCCATGCCCATTGCGCGGCGGCGATATCGGCATCCGCCAAAGTATCATCCGGCGGATAACCCGCCTTGACGGTGATCGTATTGTTTTCCGGCAGCAGCAGAACAACCCGGACCTTCAGCATCGAAGCCATCTGGTAAGCGGTTGCCCACAACACATCATCCAGTGTGCTAGTGCCTGCCAGTTTTTTTGAAAACAGATAGAGGTCCTCGGTGGTTCGCGCCCTCGCCCGCGCCGACGCCGCCTGCCGCTGCACGGCGACGGCCAGATTGGAGGCGACCAAGGCCACTCCGAAATAAAACAGCAGCGCCACGACGCTGTCCGGTGCGCTCACCGTCAGCGTGTAGCGCGGCTCCAGAAAGAAGAAGTTGAAGGCGAAGGCGCCAAGCAATGAAGCATAGAGCGCCGGCCCCAGCCCGCCGCGCACGGCAGCGGCCAGAACCGCCATCAGGAAGACCAGCGCCAGATTTCGAACATCGAGCATCTGGTCCAGCCCGATGCCGACAATGATAGCCACCGCCACCAGCAACGTGCTGCTGAGATAAGCCTTGAGCAGATTGCCACGACGCGGAGACGCCTGCTTCACCGTCTGCACCGGCTTTTCCGCCGTCTTGTCGCCGGAAATGACGTGGACGCTGATATCGCCCGCATGGTCGATCAGTTCATGGGTCAGCGAGCGCTGGAACAGGCGCTGCCACCAGTTCTTTTTAGGGCGGCCAATGATGATATGGGTGAAATTATTGGCGTTTGCATAGGCGATGATCTCGCGCGTCAAATCAAGCGCCGGCAGGGTTACCGTCTCGCCACCCAGCTTCTCGGCAAGCCGCATGGTGCCGGCCAGCCGGTCCTTCTCCGCCTCCGATAATTGCTGCGAACGCGGCGTATCGAGATGCAGCGCCGTCCAGGGCGCGCGCAGGCGATCCGCCTGCCTTCGGGCATAACGCACGAGACCCGGGCCATTGCCGCCATGGTCGAGGCATACCAGAACCCTGTCCCCCGCCGCCCATGGTCCGGAAATGGCATGCGACTGCATGTGGTTGAGCAATTGCTCGTCCACCCGCTGGGCGGTGCGTCGCAGCGCCAGTTCACGCAACGCCGTCAGGTTGCCGCGGGAAAAGTAATTCTCGATGGCGCGCCGCGCAGTGCGGGGCATGTAGACTTTGCCATCCTGCAGGCGTTTCAGCAGATCGTCGGGGGTGATATCGATGATTTCGACGTCGTCGGCCCTGTCGATGATGCTGTCAGGTACTGTTTCCCGCACGCGGATGCGGGTGATCTGTGCCACCACATCGTTCAGGCTTTCGACATGCTGGATGTTCAGCGTCGTATAGACATCGATGCCCTGCGCGAGGATTTCCTGAACATCCATATAGCGCTTGGGGTGGCGGCTGCCGGCGGCATTGGTATGGGCAAGCTCATCGACCAACACCAGAGCGGGGCGACGGGCGAGTATCGCATCGAGATCCATCTCATCCAGCATCTGGCCGCGATAATCGATGCGCTTGCGGGCGATCACCTCCAGCCCTTCGACCAGAGCTTCGGTTTCGCGGCGGCCATGGGTTTCCACGACGCCGATAATGGTGTCGACGCCATCCGCAAGCTTCGCACGGCCGGACATCAGCATTTCATAGGTCTTGCCGACGCCGGGGGCTGCGCCTAGAAAAATCTTCAGCCGGCCCCGCGCCTCGCGCCGGGCGTTTTCCAGCAGCGCATCGGGCGACGGTCTGCTCGGCATATTGCTGATATCGTCAGGCATTTAACCCACCAGTGGTCGAAGCTATGGCTTCCGAAGAAGCCATAGCCATTTCAGTTCATGAGCCGGCTGCGTCAAGAGCCATGTTCAGCGCCAGCACATTTACGACGGGTTCGCCCATGAAGCCCAGTTCCGGTCCCTCGACATGACGCTCGACGATGGCACGCAACGAGGTTTCATCCATGCCCCTTGCCTTTGCGACACGCGGTATCTGGAAATAGGCGGCCTCAGGCGTGACATGCGGGTCAAGACCGCTGCCCGATGCCGTCACCAGATCGGCCGGCACCTCGGCTGCCGGGTTTTCGGCTTTCGCGGCCTCATAATCCTGCTTCACCCGGTCGATGAGCTTGGCGCTGGTCGGACCGAGATTGGAGCCGGAAGACGAGGCGGCATTATATCCGTCACCGGCGGAGGAGGGCCTGCCGTGGAAATATTTCTCACCGGTGAAGGCCTGCCCGATCAATTGCGAACCCACCACGCTGCCGTTCTTCTCGATCAGGCTGCCATTGGCCTGAAAGGGAAAGAGCGCCTGCGCCAGACCCGTCATGCCCAGCGGATAGGCAAGGCCGGTGATGGCGGTGGTGGCAAGGATCAGCACCAGTGCGGGACGAAGCTGTCTAAACATTGTCTTACTCCTCAGGCTAGACCAAGCGCCGTGATGGCGAGGTCGATGGCCTTGATGCCGATAAAGGGAACGATGATGCCGCCGAGGCCATAAATGACCAGATTGCGCGACAGCAGCGCGCCGGCGCCGATCGGGCGGTATTTGACGCCCTTCAGCGACAGCGGGATGAGCGCGATGATGATCAACGCGTTGAAGATGATGGCGGACAGGATCGCGCTCTGCGGTGTTGAAAGCCCCATGACGTTCAGGACGCCAAGCTGCGGATAGAGCACCAGAAACATCGCCGGGATGATGGCGAAATATTTGGCGATATCGTTGGCGATGGAGAATGTCGTCAATGCGCCGCGTGTCATCAGCAACTGCTTGCCGATTTCGACGATCTCGATGAGCTTGGTCGGATCGCTGTCGAGATCGACCATATTGCCCGCCTCGCGGGCCGCAACCGTGCCGGTGTTCATGGCGACGCCGACATCGGCCTGCGCCAGCGCCGGCGCATCATTGGTGCCGTCGCCGCACATGGCGACGAGCTTGCCCTTGGCCTGCTCCTCGCGGATCAGCTCCAGCTTGTTTTCAGGCGTTGCCTGGGCGAGGAAATCATCGACGCCTGCTTCCGCCGCAATGGCAGCAGCCGTCATCGGATTGTCGCCGGTGATCATGACAGTGCGGATGCCCATGCGGCGAAGCTCGGCGAAACGCTCCCGAATGCCGCCCTTGACGATATCCTTCAGCTGCACGACCCCGAGCAGCTTTCCATCCCGCACCACGGCAAGCGGCGTGCCGCCAGCCTTGGCGATTTCTTCCGCAATCGTGCGGATTCCACGCGTGGCATCGGTTTCGGTTTTGACGGCCAACGCCGCGTTCCCATGTTGCGTAACGCCGCCATCGACATAAGCCAGAACGGCATCGACGGCACCCTTGCGAATGGAGGCGCCTTCGAAATCCACGCCGCTCATGCGGGTCTGGGCGGTGAAAGGCACGAAGGTAGCGTGCAGCTTCTGCATGTCGCGGGCGCGGATGCCGTATTTTTCCTTGGCTAGAACGACGATGGAGCGGCCTTCCGGCGTCTCATCGGCAAGCGAGGCGAGCTGTGCGGCATCGGCAAGTTCCTGCTCCGAAACGCCGGCGATAGGCCGAAACTCCGTCGCCTGCCGGTTGCCGAGCGTAATCGTGCCGGTTTTGTCCAGCAGCAGCGTATCGACGTCACCAGCCGCTTCGACGGCGCGGCCGGACATGGCAAGCACGTTGAAACGCACCAGCCTGTCCATGCCGGCAATACCGATGGCGGACAAAAGAGCGCCGATGGTGGTGGGGATGAGCGTGACGAACAGCGCCACCAGCACGATGATCGGGATGGAGCCGCCGGCATAGGCGGCGAAGCTTGGAATGGTCGCGGTGGCAAGAACGAAGATCAGCGTCATGCCCGCAAGCAGGATGTTGAGCGCGATTTCATTCGGCGTCTTCTGGCGCTCGGCACCTTCCACCAGCGAAATCATCCGGTCGAGGAAGGTGGAACCGGCAGCAGCGGTGATGCGCACCCTTATCCAGTCCGACAGAACCTGCGTGCCACCGGTGACAGCCGAGCGGTCGCCGCCGGATTCGCGGATGACGGGGGCGGATTCGCCTGTTATCGCCGCCTCATTGACGGAGGCCACGCCTTCGACGACTTCGCCATCGGACGGGATGATATCGCCGGCTTCGACGAGCACGACATCGTTGACCTTCAGGCTTGTGCCCGCCACCATTTTAAACTGGCTGCGGTCATCGCCGGTCAGCAATTTCGCCTGGGTTTCGGTGCGGGTCCGGCGCAGCGAATCCGCCTGCGCCTTGCCGCGCCCTTCGGCGACGGCTTCGGCGAAGTTGGCGAACAACACGGTAAACCAGAGCCAGAGATTGATCTGGAAAGAAAAGCCGAGATTGCCGCTGTCCATGACGAGATCACGGATGAACAGCACGGTCGTCAGCACCGAGACCGTTGCCACGACAAACATGACCGGGTTGCGCGCCAGCGTGCGCGGGTTGAGTTTTTTGAATGCGGCGGCAGTGGCCGGAACGAGAATGCGAGAATCGAGAATGCTCGCTTGTTTGGACTGGCTCATGAAGAGGCTCCAGCGTTTGAAACAGGGCGACCGATGAGGGTCGATCAGCCCGTGAGAACTTCGAGAGCGACGACGGCGGCGAACAGGGCCGCCATCATCGCAAGAATGAGATTGGAGGCGCACCAGCCGCCGGGACCGGCGCTCCTTTTGACGGGAGCACCAGTGCGGACAGGAAGGTTGCGTCGGTGTCGGGGTATGTCATCGGTCATGGCGCCACCTCAAAAGACCTGACCTGCCGCCATCACCAGATGTTCCGCGACCGGGCCAAGAGCCAGTGCAGGCAGGAAGGTGAGGCCGCCGACAATCAGGATCGTGCCGACAAGCAGACCGACAAACAGCGGACCATCCGTTGGGAAGGTGCCGGCCGATGCCGGAACGGTCTTCTTGGTGACCAGCGAGCCGGCGATGGCGAGCGCCGGAATGATCACCAGAAAACGCCCCATCAGCATGCCGAAACCAAGTGTGATGTTGTACCAGGTGGTATTGCCGGTCAGACCGCCGAAAGCCGAGCCGTTATTGGCGGCTGCCGAAGTGTAGGCATAGAGGATTTCGGAGAAACCGTGCGGTCCGGCCGTGCCGATCGACGCCACCGCCGATGGCAGGACCGTGGCCGTGGCGGTGAAAGCCAGCATGGCGAGTGGCAGGCAGAGAATGGCCAGAACTGCCATCTTCATTTCCTTGGCCTCGATCTTCTTGCCGAGATATTCCGGCGTGCGGCCCACCATCAGACCCGCCACGAAGATGGCGATGATGATGAACAGCAGGATGCCGTAGAAACCCGCGCCGACACCGCCAACGATCACTTCACCCAATTGCATGTTGATGAGCGGGACTAAACCACCAAGCGCCGTGAAGCTGCCATGCATGGCGTTGACCGCGCCGCAGGACGCGGCTGTGGTGATAACCGCAAACAGCGATGAAAGCGCTACACCGAAGCGAACTTCCTTGCCTTCCATATTGCCGCCCGCGAGACCAAAGCCGTGCATCAGCGGATTTCCGGCCGCTTCCGCCCAATAGGTGACGGCGACGCCGGCGATGAACAGAACGCCCATGGCCGAAAGGATCGCCCAACCCTGGCGCTGGTTGCCCACCATGCGCCCGAAGACATTGGTGAAGGCCGCACCGATGGCGAAGATCGACACCATCTGGATCATGTTGGAGAAGGCATCAGGGTTTTCAAACGGATGCGCCGAATTGGCGTTGAAGAAACCGCCGCCATTGGTGCCGAGCATCTTGATCGCCAGTTGCGATGCGACGGGCCCGACCGCAATCGTCTGCTGCGCGCCCTCGAGCGTTTGTGCCGTGACATAAGCGCCGAGCGTCTGCGGCACGCCGAGCCACACATAGACAAGGGTCAGTACGATGCAGAAGGGCAAAAGCACGTAGAGCGTCGCGCGGATCATATCCACCCAGAAATTGCCGATGGCCTTGCCTGAAGCGCGCGAAAAGGCGCGGATGAGACCGATGGCGATTGCCATGCCCGTGGCGCCGGAAACGAAATTCTGCACGGTTAAACCAGCCATCTGGGTCAGATAAGACATGGTGCTTTCGCCGCCATAATTCTGCCAGTTGGTATTGGTGACGAAGCTGACCGCCGTGTTGAACGACAGTTCCGGCCCGACGGCAGGCATTGCCTGCGGATTATAAGGCAGCACGGCCTGAAAACGCATCAGCGAATAAAGCAGGACAAAACCGAAAAGGTTGAAGAGCAGCATGGAAAACGCATAGGTCGTCCAGTGCTGCTCTTCGCGCTCGCTTGTTCCGGCAAGGGCATAAAGGCCGCGCTCGACAGGCACAAGAACCGGCGAAAGCAGGGTGCGTTCACCACTAAAGACACGCGCCATATAGAAGCCGAGCGGCTTCACCAGCGCAAAAATGATCCCGCAAAACAGCAGAATCTGAAACCATCCATTGAGGGTCATTGTATTGGACTTTCAATAGCCGCCGCTTCCCGATCAGAAGCGTTCGGGGCGAATGAGAGCATAGGTGAGATAGGCGGCGATAAAGACGGTGACGGCACCGCTGAGGACATAGTCGAATATCATCGCAGCCTCCGTCTAAAGCCGGTCGCAGGCGCGCGTATAGGCAAAGCAGAGGGCGAAGAACACCGTCGCTGCGCCGATCAGAACAAGGTCCATCATGATGGGACTCCTTTTTTCCACGAGGAGCCTGACAGGAAGAAAAGCGCCGCCATGTGGGACGTCGCTTTTCATTCTTTCTGGCTCAGGAAGGGAACACCATCCCTTCCCGAACAGAAGAATGCACCCGAACCGCATAAAGGTTCGAGACGGCCTCAAAGGGAATAAAATAGGAATCCTATAGGAATTTCGATGCCCGCAGACGCGGGTACCGCTGCCATCCCTTAGTGAGAGAGCGGCTCGCCAAAAGCGGAAACAATGGTTTCCGCGGTGCTTCTGCTGGCGAGCAGCGCCGCCAGCAGAATGCGGGCCTGGCCCGGGCGAAGCGTGGAAGAATGCACGGCACCGGCCGCGACAAGGTCATGTCCGCCGCCGCCGCCGCCATAACTTGCGACAAGACGGCCTTCCGGCACGCGGCTGGAAACGACGACAGGGACGCCGTGTTCCGCGCAGCGTTTCACCGCCTCGGCAATATCAGGATTGGCGTTACCGGAGCCGAGCGCGGCGAGCACGATACCTCTAGCGCCCGCCTGCAGGCTCGCGTCAATATGGGTTGCGTCACAGCCGGGATGGATAGCGACGATATCAACCCTGATATCGGCGACGGGCGCGGCAAGGTTTGGCGCTGAGGCCTGAACCAGTGGTCGCGCCGAGCGGAAGGCGTCCGCCGCATCCGCACTCAGCTTGTACAGCCCCCAGGCCGGCAGACAGCGACCGCCGAAGGAAAGAAGCACGCCCTTTTGGACGTTCTGCGGATCGAGCGCGGTTTCTATGGCCTGCGCCAGATTGACGGGTCCGTCCGCATTCGGGTGGTCTGCCGTAAACTGCGCACCGGTGAAGACCACCGGTTTGGTGAGGCTGTGCTGCAGATTGACGAGCAGGGAGGATTCTTCCATGGCGTCGGTGCCATGCAAAACCACGACGCCCGCCACCGCGGGGTCATTGAGTTCCAGGCCTACCGCATCGCTGATGCGCTGCATGTCTGCCAATGTCAGGCTGGAAGAATCCTTCGCCATCAGATCGACCGGCTTCAGCCGGGCGCTGATCTGCGGAACCAGCGCCAGCAGGTCCTCGCCGGAAAGACTGGGGGTACTGGCCCCATCGGCACCACGCCGGCTGGCGATGGTGCCACCGGTGGCGATGACCGCCACCAGTTGAGTTTCACCCTGCCCGCTCAATGCGACGCCCCCACGCCGGCCGCACGTTCAGCCGCCAGACGGTGGATACGGTCGCGCAACAGATACCAGCCGACCACCAACGCCGGAATGATGACCAGCAGCGAAGCGATGGTCCAGGAGCCGACGGGATAATCGAACGCCATCAACACCAGCACGCCGAACAGGAAGATGAGCGTGAGAATGCCGGTATAGGGTGCGCCGAACATGCGGAAATCCGGACGCGCCAGTTCGCCGCGCTGCGAAAGCTGCCAGAGCTTCAGCTGGCAGAGCACGATGACGGCCCATGCGCAGATGATACCAAGCGCCGAGAGGTTGAGGGCGATTTCGAAGGCGGAAGCGGGAACGACGGCGTTCAAGGCCACGCCGAGAACGGTGACGACGGCGGTCACTGCGATGCCGCCATAGGGCACGCCGGCCTTGTTCATCTTCGCAAGTGCGGCCGGAGCCGAGCCGGAAACCGCCATGGAGTGCAGAATGCGGCCAGTGGAATAAAGACCGGCATTGAGCGAGGACAGCACGGCGGTCAGAACGACGAGGTTCATGATCACATCCGCGCCCTGCACACCGATGGAGCCGAAGAAGGTGACGAAGGGGCTCTCGCCGGCCTTATAGGCGGTGTAGGGCAGAAGCAGCGCGAACAGCAGCACCGACCCGACGTAGAAGACCACGAGACGCAGAACCACGGCGCGGATGGCGCGGGGCATGACCTTGCGCGGGTCTTCCGTTTCGCCCGCCGCCGTGCCGATCAGCTCGATCGAGGCATAAGCGAAGACCACGCCCTGTATGATGACGAAGGCCGGAAGAATGCCGTTCGGGAAGAAGCCGCCATTATCGGTAATAATGCTGAAGCCGGTGACGTGGCCTTCAATGGGCGTACCGAAGATGACGAAATAAATGCCGACGACGAGGAAAATCGCAAGCGCCAGCACCTTGATGAGGCTGAACCAGAATTCAAGCTCGCCGAACACCTTCACCGACAGCATGTTCATCGCCAGCACGACCAGAAGCGCCGTCATCGCGAAGACCCATTGGTCGATGCCCGCCAGCCACGGAACATATTGCTTGAAGAAATTCATGTAGAGGGCAACGGCGGTCACATCCGCAACCGAAGTCATCGCCCAGTTCAGCCAGTACATCCAGCCGGCCGCGAAGGCCATCTTCTCGCCGTAGAACTCGCGGGCGTAGGAGACGAAGGAACCCGAGCTTGGACGATGCATGATAAGTTCGCCGAGCGCGCGCAGCACCAGAAACGCGAAGAAACCGCACAGCGCATAAACGAAAACCAGCGCCGGACCCGCCTGCGCCAGCCGGCCGCCGGCGCCAAGAAACAGGCCGGTGCCGATCGCGCCGCCAATGGCGATCATCTGGATCTGACGTGGCTTGAGGGCCTTGTGGTAACCGAGTTCCTCTTCGACGAAGACCTCACGTTCGGCAGGCGCCGTTTTCCCAGAATGCATGGATATTTATCCTCCCGATAAAGTGCTTTAGTCGGCGATAAGCCGGAAATCAAAATGAAACTGGCACAGTCCATGCTGGAAACATGGCCAGCATGCTCATGCGTTCTGTAAAGCTGCATGACAGATTTTCGCCCCTCATAATGGCAGATAATGCCGTTCGTCAAGGGTATTCGATATGATTGACCTTCTCCTCAGCCCAGATTAAGGTCGAAAAATCTGTAAGACAGCTTTACAGATATAGCAACACTTAAAAGCCAGTGGAGGAAAAAGTGAGTGTGACGCGCAGGGAGCATGATTTGCTCGGGACGAAGGAAATTCCGGCTGATGTCTATTGGGGTGTGCACACCGCACGCGCCGTGGAAAACTTTCAGATCACCGGGGTAACCATTGGCCACAATCCCTATCTCGTCAGGGGATTGGCCTATGTGAAGGAGGCGGCGGCGCGCGCAAATCACGAACTCGGCCTGCTCGACACGGAGCGAATGGAGGCGATCGCTGCGGCCTGCCGCGAAATCCGCGCCGGCACGCTGCACGAGCAATTCGTGGTGGATGAAATCCAGGGCGGAGCCGGCACCTCCACCAACATGAATGCCAACGAGGTCATCGCCAACCGGGCGCTTGAACTGCTTGGCCACGAAAAAGGCGATTATGCCCGCCTTCACCCCAACGACCATGTCAATCTCAGCCAGTCCACCAACGACGCCTATCCGACGGCGGTCAATGTCGGCCTGATCGAATCAATCGACGATCTGGCAGCCTCCATGGGCGTGCTGAAGGACGCTTTTGACCGCAAGGCGCAGGAATTTGCCGGCTTCATCAAGATCGGGCGCACACAATTGCAGGACGCCGTGCCGATGACGCTCGGCCAGGAATTCCGCACCTTCGTGGTGATGCTGGGTGAAGATCAGGCCCGCCTGATCGAATCCGCGGCCCTGCTGCACGAGATCAATCTCGGCGCCACCGCCATCGGCACCGGCCTTAATGCGCCGCGCGGTTATGCGGCGCTTGCCTGCCAGCATCTGGCAGCGCTGACCGGACGGCCGCTGGTGACGGCGGTAGACCTTATTGAAGCGACACAGGACCCCGGCGCATTCGTGCATCTGTCCGGCGTTTTGAAACGCGTGGCCGTCAAGCTGTCGAAAACCTGCAACGACCTTCGCCTGCTCTCCTCCGGTCCGCGCGCCGGCATCGGCGAAATCACCCTGCCGTCGGTTCAAGCGGGTTCCAGCATCATGCCGGGCAAGATCAATCCGGTCATTCCCGAAGTCGTCAATCAGGTGGCCTATGCCGTCATCGGCAACGATATCACCATCACCATGGCCGCCGAAGCCGGGCAACTGCAGCTGAACGCCTTCGAACCGATCATCGTGCGCGCCCTTTCCCAGAGCATCAGCCAGCTCAGCGCCGCGTGCCGGACACTGGCGGAACGCTGCGTTGACGGCATCATCGCCAACCCGACCATCATGGCGCAGCGCGTGGAAGAATCGATCGGCCTTGCCACCGCGCTTAATCCGCTGATCGGTTATTATGCAGCGACGGAAGTGGCCAAGGAGGCGCTCGCCAGCGGGCGCACCGTGCCGCAGGTGGTTCTGGAACGCGGATATCTGACGGAAGCGCAATTGCAGCAGGCGCTGAGCCCGCGGCACCTCGCCAACCTGCCGGCGCTTACGGTTGACCAACCCGATCTTCTCCAATGATCGTCGTCACCACCTGCTTCACCTGCCCAAGGTGAAGCTCCATCGCCTCACGCGCCTCGGGTGCTGAACCCCGCCGGATTGCTTCGACGATCCGGCGGTGCTCGTAATTCGACGCAACGCGACGGCCCGCCATCAGATTGACCATCTCTGACTGTTGGGACACAGCCTCGCGGGCATCGGCGACCACCTTGGCGAAGAGACGATTGGCGGAAGCCTCCGCGATGGCACAGTGGAATTGCCCGTCCAGCAGCACCCAGGGGTGCGGCCTCTCTTCAACTTCCATCCTGTCACAGAGGTGCAGCAATATTTCCAACTGGGCATCGGTGCGCCTGAGCGCCGCCCATCCGGCGGCCGGGACCTCGATGAAGGGACGGGCCTCGATAAGATCGCGGGCGGAATAAGCGCCGTAATTCAACTCGGAAGGCGGCGTCGGCGTCATCACATAGGTGCCGCTTCCGGTGCGGGTCTGCGTCAGCCCCAAAGTCTGGAGAGATCGCAACGCCTCGCGAATGATCGGCCGGCTAACGCCATATCTTTGTGCCAGATGCGCCTCGGAAGGCAGCCGCGTGCCGACTGCAATCTGCCCCGAGGTAATCGCTGAGCGGATATCTTCAAACACCGCTTCCGCGGCATTCTTGCGATTGATCGGCTGTGCATCCGCAAGCCAATCCGACAACCCGCCCATCTTTAAACCCTCCGCACCCTCAATATGCCTGCCATCCAGCAATGAAAGGACGGCTGCCGCTCACGCGACTAAGCCGACCTTCCTAACACTATCCGGCCGGATGGAACAACGACGGCGGATATTTTTATCGGAGGAAGGAAGCGGCAGCCGCTTCCTTCCAATATCACGCCTTCACGTCCTGTCCCTCCGGCTCGTCATCCTCACGCGGAATGCGGAACCAGGCGACATAAAGCGCCGGCAGGAAAAGCAGCGTCAGCGCCGTGCCGACCACGATGCCGCCCATCATGGCATAAGCCATAGGCCCCCAGAAAATCTCCCGCGATATGGGAATGAGGGCAAGGGTTGCCGCCGCCGCCGTCAGCATGATCGGCCGCATGCGGTGCTCGGTCGCCTCGACCACCGCGCGCCAAGCCGAGACGCCCTCGCTTCTCAGATGCTCGATCTGGACGACGAGGATGACCGAGTTGCGGATCAGGATGCCGATCAGCGCCAACACGCCGAGGATGGCGACGAAGCCCATCGGCGCATTGGAGAGAAGCAGCGCCACCACCACGCCAATCAATGCGGTCGGCGCCACGGCGAAGACGAGGAACAGCCGGCTGAAGCTTTGCAGCTGCAACATCAGAATGGTCGCCATCGCAAACAGCATCAGCGGAACTACGGCAACGATCGGCGCTTGCGAATCCGCGCTGGATTCCACCGAACCACCCGTTTCCAGCTTGTAGCCGACGGGAAGTGTTTTTTGGAACGCCTCGATCTTCGGCTTCAGCTGCTCGACGATCGTTGCAGGCTGCGTCGGGCCGATAATGGCGGCTTTGACCGTGATCGTCGGGATCCTGTCACGGCGCCAGATGGTCGGCTGTTCCAGTTCGTAGCGGAAATTGGCGATAGCCGACAGCGGCACGGCCTTGCCGTTGGTCGCCGGCAATTGCAGGTTCTGCAATGTCTCGATGGAGCCGCGCTCCGACATCTGCGCCCGCGCCACCACATTGACGAGATAGATGTCGTCCCTGACCTGGGTAACTGTGGAACCTTCGACAATGCTGTTCATGGCATTGGCGATGTCTTCCGACGAGACGCCCAGCTGGCGGGCCTTGTCCTGCAAAACGTCAACCTTGACCACACGCGTCGGCTCGTTCCAGTCCATGACCATGTTGGACAGCAGCTGGTGTTCGCCGACGATGCCCGACAATTGTTGTCCAAGCTCACGAACCTTCTGGATATCAGGACCGCTCAAGCGATATTGCACCGGTTTACCGACCGGCGGGCCAATATCGAGCAACTTCACGAAGGCGTCGGTGCCGGTGAAGGTCCGGTTCAGGTAATCCTGCAACTCGGCACGCACCTTGTCACGCACATCCAGCCCCTTGGTGACGATGACCGTCTGGCCGAAAGTGACATCAGGCGTCTGCACATCGAAAGACAGGATGAAACGCGGCGCGCCTTCGCCGACATAGGTCGTCCAGTGATCGATATCCGTATTTTTCGCCAGCATTTCCTGTTCGAACTGCGCCATCTGCCGGTTGGTTTCGGCAATCGAGCTGTTCTGCGGCAGGTTCCAGTCGACAATCAGCTCCACGCGGTCGGATGACGGGAAGAACTGTTGCTGCACGAGGCTCATGCCGCCGACGGAAAGACCAAACAGCGCAATGGTCAGAATGATCGTCACCCAGCGCCAGCGTAGCGCCCGGCCAAGAAGCCACGAAAAGCCGGAGGCGAAACGGCCCTTCTTTTCGTGATGCGATTTCATCGTCTTCGGCAGGATCGTCACGCCGAGCAGCGGCGTGAAGAGGACCGCGACGATCCACGACACGATCAGCGAAACCGCAATCACCACGAAGAGCGTGAAGGTGAACTCACCCGCCGCGCTGTTGTTGAGACCGACAGGAATGAAGCCGGCGACGGTGACCAGCGTACCCGTCAGCATCGGGAAGGCCGTCGAGGTATAAACATAGGTCGCCGCTTTTCTGAGATCATCGCCGACCTCCAGCCGCGCGACCATCATCTCGACGGCGATCATCGCGTCATCGACAAGGAGCCCCAGCGCAATGATGAGGGCGCCGAGCGAGATGCGTTGCAGCGAAATGCCGGTATATTCCATGTAAACGAAGGTGATCGCCAGCACGAGCGGGATGGAGACGGCAACCACCATGCCGGCCCTGAGGCCAAGGCTGATGAAGCTGATGACGAGAACGATGGCGATCGCCTCGAAGAGCGCCGAAGTAAAGCCCGATACCGCCTCGTCAACCACGGCGGGCTGATCGGATACCCGGTGCAGATCAACACCGATCGGCAGGTCCGCGACGATGCGCTTCATCTGCGCATCCAGCGCCTCGCCGAAATGCACGAGGTTCGCACCGGTTTTCATGCCAATGGCAAGACCGATGGCCGGCTGGCCGTTAAAACGGAACAGCGAAGATGGCGGATCGACATAACCGCGCCGGATCGTCGCCACTTCCGTCAGCGGGAAGAACCGATTGTTGACGCGCAGGTTGATGGACCGCAGGCTGTCTTCCGAGGTGAATTGGCCGCTGACCCGCAACGCCACACGCTCAGGACCGGCATTAACGAAACCAGACTGGGTAACGGCGTTCTGGGATTGCAGCGTCTTGATGATCGACTGCTGGTCGATGCCGAGCGCTGCGATCTGCCGCGTCGAAAATTCGAGATAGATCGCCTCGTCCTGCGCGCCGATCACATCCACCTTGCCGATATTGTCGACGGTCAGAACCTTCGCACGGGCATCCTCCACCAGATCGCGCAATTGCCGCTGGCTGAGGCCATCACTGGTGAAAGCGTAGATATTGCCATAGACATCGCCGAAACGGTCATTGAAGAAAGGACCGACGACGCCCGAGGGGAACTCGCCCTTGATATCGCCGATCATGTTGCGCACCCGCACCCATGTCGGTTCAACGTTCCTGGCCTTGGTTTCCGGCACCAGCTCCACGAAGATCGTCGTGCGGCCGGCCACCGTCTGGCTGCGCAGATGGTCGAGATTATCGAGTTCCTCGAGTTTCTTCTCGATCCTGTCGGTCACCTGCCGGGCCACGTCTTCTGCCGAAGCGCCGGGCCATTGCGCACTGATCACCATCGTCTTGATGGTGAAGTTCGGATCTTCCTCACGGCCGAGGTTGAGATAGGAAAAAACGCCGGCAAGAACGAAAACCAGCATGAAGTACCAGACGAGCGAACGGTGTTCGAGCGCCCAGTCGGAAAGATTGAATTTCTTCACTGACGGACCTCCTGATCGATCCTGATGGCCTGCCCATCCTTAAGCTTGTGAACGCCGGCGCTGGCAACACGCTCGCCGGGTTTGACGCCGCCGGTAATGCGCACGCTGCCGCCGTCAACCGGCTCGCCCGCTATCGTAACCGGGCGCAGCGTCACCGTTGCCGTATCGGCATTGACGATCCAGACGCTCCATCCATTATCTGTTTTCAGCAAGGCTGATGCCGGAAGCGCAATCTGCGGTTCTGATGCGGCAAGCACCGAGGCCGTGACGACGGAGCCCAGCCGGAAGGCAGCGGGCGCATCCTGCAGGCTGATTTTCGTGCGGCGCGTGCGCGTCGCCGTTTCAGCCTCAGGCGCGATTTCGCGCACCACACCGGTGGTGCGGATTTTCGGATCGAGCTGCAGGGCGATCTCGAAGGTCGAGCCGATTTCCAGCCGCTGCGCCGCAAATTGCGGAACATCCACCACCACATCGCGCACTTCCGGGCGGGCGATAGTCACAACTGTCTGACCGGCCGAAACGACCTGGCCGATTTCGCCCGAAGTGGCGGTTACCACCCCGTCAAATTCCGCGCGCAGCTGCGCATAACCCAGCTGCTCTTCGGCCTTGTCCAGATTTGCCCGCGCCTTGGCAACGGCGGCATTGGCGGTGCGGGTGGCCTGCTCGGCCTCTTCAAGTGCTGCTTCCGTGCCGCTGCGGGCCTCGGCCAGCACGCGCTGGCGCTGTTCGGTCGTCACCGCATTGGCGAGCTGCGCTTCGGCATTGGAAAGATCGGACTGCGCGCTTTTCACCGACAGTTCGAGCGCCAGCGGATCGATCGAAGCAACCACATCACCCTTCTTGACCAAATCGGCCACATCGACGTTGCGGGCGATGATCCGGCCGAGAACGCGAAAACCGAGATCGGTCTGGATGCGCGACTCCACCGTGCCGGTGAGCCGCAGCGCATCGGCAGATTTTTCTTCCACCACAACGGAGAGTACCGGGCGCGGTGCCTCCGCTGCGGCTTCCTGCTTTTCCTGGCAGGACGAGACCGCGATTGCCGCAGTGAGCAAAAACAAGCTTCTGTTTATCCTGAACATTATTGTGCCTGCCCCTTTTCATAGGCGACCTTTTCACCGGCCCGCAGAAATTTGGTCCCGACGGTGACGACGATATCGCCGGGGTTGAGCCCGTCCGCGACGACAAATTGGCCGGTCTCGTAGTCGGCGACCTCGATCCGTCGTATGGCGATTTCCGAAGATTGCGGATCGACAACCCAGACGGCGGGAAGACCGTTCTGCGACGTCATCGCCGACCATGGAAGTTCGATGGCATCAACCTGTTTGAAGCGGAAATGGCCGGATACGGGCGCGCCGAGCGGCATGGTCAAATCGCCGTTGAGGCCAACCTTGACCCTGATCGTCCCATTGTCCGGATCGATCGTCGGGGAAATCTCCCGCACCGGCGCCGCAACCGTACGGGACGGATCCGACAGGAGGCTGACATTGACGAGATTGTCGATATCGCGCTCGAGGAACAGCGATTCGTAGACATCGAAAACCGCATCGCGTGGCCCGTCATGCGCCAGCGTGAAGACGAGTTGAGCGGCCTGCGCCACCTGGCCAACCTCGACATTACGCGCCGTGATCACGCCATCCGCATCGGCTCTGAGTTCGGTATAGGAAAGCGCATCGCGGGCCGTATCGAGTTGCGCCTGCGCCGATCTCACCGCGCCCTGCGTGGTGAGCAGGGTTTCCTGGGCCTTGTCGACAGCAGAGCGCGAGGTCACCTGTGTTTTAAAGAGGCTCTGCTGACGGTCGAACGTCAGTTGCGCCTGCGTCTGCTGCGCTTCGGCCGATTGCAGGTTGGCAAGCGCCACATCAATGTCGGCCTTCTGCTCTTCGGGATCGATGCGGGCGAGCAATTGCCCGGTCGTCACCCGCGCTCCCACATCCACCAGCCGCTCGGTGATCTTGCCGCTGACCCGGAAGGACAGGTCCGTCTGAACCCTTGCCCTCACTTCACCGGTGATGACGCTGCCACGATCGACCGGCTTTTTCACCGCCGCGACCACGTCGACGGTCCGCAGCGGCTTTTCGGCCGGCCGCTCTTCATTGCTGCAGGACGACAGGGCAAAAACACCGCCAACCGCAAGCGCGATAAGAATGGTTTTCATGGTGACCTCTTGATCTTTGCCCCATCCTATAATATTTGACTGACTGAATAGTCAATGAAATTCTTATGCCGCCGATCCGGAAACCGTTCGACGCCGGAATCCCGGATGGTGATCGAAGATTTGCCCGGAGCGTTCTTGGGAGACACCGGGAATAGGCTGACAGAATGAACCACGCACCACCTGCAAAAATCGATTCCGGTTTTCGTGCCGGTGCGATAGGCAGGCCACCTATTACGTCCGCCGCTCACGACGGATAGAAGGGCACGCGCCGAAAATACCTGAGGAGCCGGGGTCATGACGAAAACAAAACTGACACGTGCAGAACAGAAGATACAACGTCCGTTGCAAATTCTCGATGCCGCATTTGAGGAATTCACCAAAAGGGGGTTTACGGCAACGCGGGTCGAAGACATTGCCGACCGGGTGGGGGTGACGAAGGGGACGGTCTACGTCTATTTCGAAACCAAGGAAGCCCTTTTTGCGGCAATGATCGAGCATGTCGGCAAGCCTTTTCAGGAGGCTTTCAAAGCCTATGCCCGTACCTCCGACGATCCCGTCGAGGAGCTTCGCCTGCTGCTCGAATTCCTGTTCGAAAACCTTGTCGATGACAGGCGGATGCGGGAACTGTTCCGCTTCGTCGTTGCGGAGGGCGCGAAGTTCCCTGATCTCATCGACCACCACCATGATGTCCTGATGGCGCCGGTGCTGGGGCGCATCAATATGATCCTCGATGAGGGCGTGGCGAAAAAAAGGTTCAGGGCCAATCCGCCCGAACTCGCCAAGGTCGTCATGTCACCCATGGTCGGGACGTTGGTTTTCCGGCTGATTTTCGACGATCGGCGCAGTCTGGACAGGCAGGCCGTTCTGAAAGTTCATCTCGACCTGCTCATGCGCGGACTGCTGGCGTAACCCCCCGTCATCCTGCTTTCAGCCGATGCCACCAATGCAGACATATTTGAGTTCGGTATATTCTTCGATGCCATGGCGAGACCCTTCCCGCCCGAGCCCCGACATCTTGACCCCGCCGAACGGCGCCTCGGCCGTGGAAATCGCCCCCGTATTGACGCCAACCATGCCGTATTCCAGCGCCTCGGCAACCCGGAAGACTCGCGAGAGATCACGCGCATAAAAATAGGAGGCAAGGCCGAAATCGGTATTGTTAGCCTGCGCGATCACATCCGCTTCATCCTCGAAACGGAAGAGCGGGGCAAGCGGCCCGAAGGTTTCCTCCCGCGCCACCTGCATGCTGGCATCGACGTTACGCAGGATCGTCGGCTCGAAAAAATTGCCGCCCAACACGTGTTTTTTACCGCCTGTGGCGATCTCGGCGCCTTTCGAAAGCGCATCGGCAATATGTGCTTCCACCTTGGCAACGGCGTTGCCATCGATAAGTGGACCGAGAATGCTTGCCTCGTCCAGCCCGTTGCCAACGTTCAACTGCGCGACGGCCCGCGCGAATTTTTCAGCGAAGGCGTCATACACGCCGCCCTGCACATAAAGTCGGTTGGCGCAGACGCAGGTCTGGCCATTGTTGCGAAACTTGGCGATCAGTGCCCCTTCCACGGCTGCATCGAGATCCGCATCGTCGAAAACGATGAAGGGCGCATTGCCGCCGAGTTCCAGACCCAGCTTCTTGATCGTCGGCGCGCATTGCCGGTAGAGATGCTCTCCCGTGCGCGTCGAGCCGGTGAAGGTCAGAAGGCGGATATCCGGACTTGCCGTCATCACGCCGCCGATTTCCGCGGCAGGTCCTGTCAAGATACTGAAAAGTTCGAGCGGCAGGCCCGCGCGCTGGGCGAGGATGGCAAGAGCGATCGCTGAAAAAGGCGTCTGCGGCGCGGGTTTCAGCACCACCGCGCAACCCGCGGCCAAGGCCGGACCGACTTTACGGGTAATCATGGCATTGGGAAAATTCCACGGCGTGATGGCCGCGACCACGCCGACCGGCTGGCGCAGAACCAGAATGCGCTTATCCGGCTGATGGCCGGGCACGGTCTCGCCATTGATACGGCGTGCCTCTTCCGCGAACCATTCGATGAAGCTTGCACCATAGGCAATTTCACCTTTGGCCTCAGTGAGTGGCTTTCCCTGTTCCAGCGTCAGGATCACGCCGAGATCGTCACGGTTTTCCATGACCAGCCGGTGCCACGCCTTCAGGATGGTCGCACGCTCACCAGCCGTGCGGCGCGCCCATGCCTTCTGGGCAATCACGGCGGCAGCGATTGCTTCCTGTGTTTCCGTTGCCCCGAGTTCAGGAATCTGGCCGACGACCTCCCCCGTCGCGGGGTTGCGGATCGTCGCCGTTTGACGGCCATCGCAGCCGATCCAGCGGCCGGCCACGGGCACTTTTTCACCCAGGAGTGTGGGATCATTCAGATGCATGAGCCGATCCTTCAACAGAAAACCTGAGCCGACGCCGGATCGAAGGCAAGATGCACGAGATCGCCTCGGTTGAGACCGGAAATCGCGTCGTGGCCAAAGGGCAGCCGCACGGCAAGCGGTTCACCCGAACCGGTATGGGCAACCACGTGGACGTTGTTGCCAAGGAAGGTGATGTCGCTGACCGTTGCCTGAAAACCTGTGGAGGAACCCGGCCGGTTGCGGCTGAGCTGCAGGCGCTCGGGGCGCAGCATCAGCGCCGCCTTCTTGCCTGACGCGGCCTCGCCATGCATCGGAATATGATCGAAGACGATATCCCGGCCCAGCGACACCGTCGCCTTGCCACCCGATGCGGCAAGGAGATCGCAGGCGATAAAATCGCTGTCGCCGATGAATTCGGCCACGAAGCGGGTGGCAGGATGGGCATAAAGCTCCGGCCCCGTGCCGATCTGGTCTATCACCCCTTTCGAAAACACGGCGATCCGGTCGGAAAGGCGCAAGGCCTCTTCCTGATCGTGGGTGACATAAAGGATCGTCACTTCCGTCTGCTGGTGGATGCGGCGGATCTCGAACTGGATTTCTTCGCGCAGCTTCTTGTCGAGCGCCGACAGCGGCTCGTCCATCAGAAGTACCGGCGGATCATAGGCTAGTGCCCGCGCAAGAGCCACGCGCTGCTGCTGGCCGCCCGACATTTGCGCGGGCTTCCTGTCCTCGAAACCTTCGAGGCGTACCAGCCGCAGCATCTCCTTCACCTTCGCATCGATTTCCGCCTTGCTCTTGCGGCGAACCTTCAGCGGAAAGGCGATGTTTTCCCCGACCGACAGATGCGGAAACAGGGTGTAGCGCTGGAAGACCATGCCGATGTTGCGCTTGTGCGACGGGGTCGACAGCAGGCTTTCACCGTTCAGCAGAATATCGCCCGCGGTCGGCTGTTCGAAACCGGCAAGGATATAAAGCGTCGTGCTCTTGCCCGAGCCGGACGGCCCGAGAAATGTCATGAACTCGCCCGGCTGCACGTCGAGATTGACATCCTGAACGGCGACGACCGGTCCGTATTGCTTGCGGATACCGCGAATTTGCAGGAGCGGTTTGGTCATGTTTTCAGTCCTTTTCGCACAGCCGCGACAAGCAGCATGAGAATGATGGTCACCGCAATGAGAAGCGTGGAGGCGGCGGCGATGACAGGCGTCAGATCCTGACGCAGCGTCGCCCAGATTTTAACCGGCAGCGTCTGCAATGTCGGGCTTGCCATGAAGATTGCCAGCACCACCTCATCCCAGGAGGTGAGGAAGGAGAAGATCGCCGCCGAAAACAGGCCGTGGCTGATGGCGGGCAGCGTGATGCGAATTTTTGCCTGCAGCGGAGTTGCGCCGCACAGCACCGCTGCATCCTCGATCGACTTGTCGAAGCCCTCAAGCGCACCGGTCAGCGCCAGAATGGAGAAGGGCAGCGCCACGACAAGATGGGCGATGACGAAACCGGTGGTGGTGCCGGCAAGACCGAATTTCAGGAAAAAGGCGTAAAGCGCCACCGCCAGCACCACGACGGGCAGAATCATCGGCGTCATGAATAGCGCGCGCAGAGTGCCGCGCCCGATGAAACGGCCACGCACCAGCCCGAAGGAGGCGACAAGACCGATGAGCACGGACAGAACGGTTACCATCAGCGCGATGCGCAGGCTCGTCCAGGCGGCATCCAGCCATCTAGGGTCAGCGAAGAAATCCGCATACCATTTCAGCGTCCAGCCGGGCGGCGGAAAAATCAGCCATTGCGACGAACCGAAGGACAAAGCGGCGATAAAGATGATCGGGAGGATCAGAAATGCCGAGGTTAGCACGGTGATGAGCAGAAGCAGCCATTTCCAGAGGCCGAGGCTGTTATAGTTCAAAAGCATGTCAGCGCCCCCCTGCCCCGGCCGCGCCGAAGAATTTGAGCTGCACGGCGTAGAGAGTGAGCGTCACCACCAGAAGCACCAGCGCGGCAGCCCCGCCCATGCCCCAGTTGACGAGCGACTGCACGAATTGCGCGATGAGTTCGGCCAGCATCATGTTCGCCGTACCGCCGAGCAGCGCGGGAGTGACGAAGTAACCGAGCGACATGACGAAGACCATCAGCGCGCCGGAGATCATGCCCGGCGCGGCAAGCGGAATAAGAATGCGGATTAGCGCCTGCAAACGCGTTGCCCCACACAGCGCCGCGGCCTGCAGAATGGCCGGGTCGATCTTGCGGATGACGCCATAGAGCGGAATGATGATGAAGGGCAGCATGATATAGGTCATGCCGATGGTGACCCCGGTGAGATTGTTGACCAGCGGCAAAGGCTGATCGATGATGCCAAGGCCCATCAGCGTCTTGTTCACCACACCCGTGCGCTGCAACAGCACCATCCAGGCATAGGTGCGCGCCAGCAGATTGGTCCACATCGAGAGCAACAGAATAGCGAAAACGATGGAGGCAAGCCGCGCCGGCATGATGGCAAGCGCCCAGGCAACGGGAAAGCCGATCACCAGCGACACCACCGTTACCAGCGCCGATACCACGAAGGTATTGAAGAAAATCTTCAGATAGGTGGAGCTGCCCAGCAGTGCCGCATAGTTGCCAAAGCCGAAGACGGGTTCGGTAACGCTGCGCGACAAGAGGATCAGAACCGGAACGACGAAGAACAGGACAAGCAGAACCAGCGCCGGCAGGGTAGCGGCAAAATTGCCGGGCCGGAAGGGCATTCGCGCCCTTGCTTTCGTGCTGACTGTGTCATCGGTTAGCGAGACCATGCCCAAACCTCCCCGGACGTGGAAAATTGCGCGGGTGTTTTCGCTGCCCGCGCCGTTATCTTATTTCGCCTGCCAGGCGTACCAGCGCTCGCCGATTTCATCGCGATGCTGTGCCCAGTAGCTCATATCGGCGTCGACCTGGCTTGCGGTTTGCTGGTCCGGCAGGGTTTTCGCCGTTTCCGGATCCATCAGCTTGGCGGATTCGATATTAACAGGGGCGTAACCCGTCGCGGTCGCCATATCCGCCTGCGCCTGCGCAGAGGTGGCGAGTGCGATGAACTTCATAGCCGCATCCCTGTTCTTCGTTCCCTTGGGCACGACGAGGGAATCCGCTGCGGTGATGTTCTGCTCCCAGGAGGTCGCCACCTTCACGCCGCTTTTCTCAAGCGCCGTCATGCGGCCGTTCCAGACGCTGCCAAAGGGCGCTTCCGCCGATGCTATCAGCTGCTGCGACTGTGCGCCGCCCGACCACCAGATGATATCGGATTTGATCGTATCAAGTTTCTTGAAAGCGCGGTCGAGGTCGAGCGGATAAAGCTTGTCGGCGGCCACACCGTCGGCCAGAAGGGCAGCTTCGATCACGCCCGGTGCGGACCATTTGTAGAAGGTGCGCTTGCCGGGAAACTTTGCCGTGTCGAACAGATCGGCCCAGCTTTTGGGGCAGGCGGCAACGGCATCGACATTGCAGCCGATGACGAAGGAGTAGTAAAAGCTGCCGACGGAATAATCCGTTACGAAACGCGGATCGAGTTTGGTCTTGTCGATGACGGAAAAGTCGAGCTTCTCCAGCAGACCTTTCGGTCCGGCCTGTGCGGCATAGTCGCCTTCGACATCGACCACATCCCATGTCACGCCGTTTGCCTCGACCATGGCCTTCAGCTTGCCATAGTCGGTCGGGCCATCCTGAAGCACATTGATGCCGCTCGACACCATGAATTTTTCGGCCCAGGCCGCCTTCTGGGCGTCCTGCGTGGTTCCTCCCCAGCTGGAAAAGACCAGATCATTCGCCTGTGCGGCTGTGCCGAGGGCGAAAAGTGCTGCGCATGTCGTCAATACCAGTTTCGATCTCATGTTCCCTTACTCCGTTTTAGAGCTTGTCGTTGGCATGCACGTCACAGCCGGCAGCTTTCACCTCAGTGGTGAAAACCGCGCCGGCTTCATTATCTTGTTTTCGGCGACTTCAATGAGGTCACGGATTTTAGGCAGAAACGATAACCAGCGCGGATCGGCCATCAGCTTTGCGCGCCGCTCCTCGCGGTCATCCAGACTGGAAAATGCCCAAATATGGACGATCTCGTTGATTGGGCCGATCTCCGAAAAGAAGTAACCCACCAGTTCGCCGAGGTGGCTTTTCTGAATTTCGATGCCCTCTTCCTCCACGACCTTGAGATAGGCCGGAATGGCGCCGTTCTTCAGCCTGTAGGTTCGTATCTCGTAAAACATCGGCTCACCGCATCACGAAAGGGTCGGGAATCGGGTCGTCAGAGGTGCGCAGCCATATGGTCTTGGTGCGCGTGTAATCGAGCGGCGCCGCAAGCCCGCCTTCGCGCCCATCACCCGAGAGGCCAAAGCCACCGAAAGGCGCAATCGGCGAGACGGCGCGATAGGTGTTTACCCAGACGATGCCGGCGCGGATCGCCTTCATCAGCCGGTGGGCGCGCGTGAGATTTTGCGTGAAGACACCGGAGGCGAGGCCATAGACCGTGTCATTGGCCAGCGCGATGGCTTCCGCCTCGGTTTCAAAGGAAACAACCGAAAGAACGGGGCCGAAGAATTCCTTTTCCATGGAGGGCGAACGGATGCCGTCGCAATCAAGAATGGTCGGCCGATAGAAATAGCCGTCACCATCCAAAGGCTCACCACCGGCAACCACCTTCGCACCGGCATCCACCGAAGCAGAAACCAGTGAGACAATGTGCTGGCGCTGGCGCTCGGTCGCCAATGGCCCCACTTCCGTCGCCATATCCAACGGCGAACCGATGCGGATCGCCTCGGCCTTCCCAGCCAGAATCTGGAGGAAACGGTCCTTGACGCTTCTTTCGATAATCAGCCGCGAGCCGGCGACGCAGCTCTGGCCAGTTGCGGCAAAAATGCCCGCAACCTGCGCATTGGCGGCGCTCTCGAGATCTGCATCGGCGAAAACGAGGATCGGCGATTTGCCGCCGAGTTCCAGCGAAGTGGAGGCGAGATTTTCAGCTGAATTGCGGACGATGTGACGCGCCGTTTCCGGCCCGCCGGTAAAGGCGATATGAGCCACCTTAGGATGGGTGGTGAGCGCGGTACCGCAGGAGGCACCGAAACCGGTGATGATATTGACGACGCCGGCGGGGAAACCGGCCTCATGCACCAGCCGGGCAAATTCCAGCAGTGGCGCCGGCCCATCTTCCGAGGCCTTGACGACGATGGTGCAGCCGGCGGCAAGCGCCGGACCGATCTTGACGGCGGCGAGAAACAGCTGGCTGTTCCAAGGCACAATGGCCGCCACCACGCCAACGGGTTCACGTCGCAGCCAGACATCCATATCCGGCTTGTCGATCGGCAGATAAGCGCCCTCGATCTTGTCGGCAAGCCCGGCATAATAGCGATAATAATCCGCGACATAGGCAATCTGCGCGGAGGTTTCGCGGATGATCTTGCCGGTATCGCGGGTTTCGAGCTCGGCCAGCGTCTTTGCATTTTCCGCAACCAGATCGGCCAACCGGTAGAGCAGCTTGCCGCGCTGTGTCGCCGTCAGTTTCGACCAGGCCACATCTTCGTAAAGTGCCCGGTGCGCGGCATCGACCGCACGGCCGATATCCGCTTCCCGGCTTTCCGGCATTTCGGCCCAGGGCTGACCGCTTGCGGGGTCGAGGCTTGAAAAGCTTGCCTCGCCATCTTCGAAACGTCCGTCGATATAGCACTGAAAACGGCGCATCATCTTACTCCGCAAAAGCCGGCATGACATCGGAAAGGAAACGCTCCAGCGAGGCCTTCTTCCGCTCGAAGCTCATGCCAGTGTCGATCCAGAAGGAATATTCGTCGTAACCCATGGCCTCATAGGCTTTAAGCCGGGTAATGACTTCATCGGCATTGCCGACGACATTGTTCTTGCGCATGACGTCGCCGGAAAGCATGGCGTTTGCCGCGATATCCTCTGGCGCAATGCGCTCGATGAGGCCCTGATGAACAGGCTTTTCGTTTTTGAACCACGCGAAGAAATAATTGTAATAGACACTCATCTCATGCGCCGCTTGCGCGATGTCGACTTCATCCGAGCCGACATAGGTGTGGCGCAGCAGCATGATCTTCGGGCGCTGTTTTTCCGGGTTTTTGGCGCAGGCATCGTTGAAGCGCCCCATCAGGGTTTCCACTTCGTCATCGCCCTGCCAGAGCGGCGTCACCTGCACGTTGCAATCATTGGCGACAGCGAATTCATGGGAATTCGGATCACGCGCCGCCACCCAGATCGGCGGAAAGGGTTGCTGCAACGGCTTGGGGGCGGAGGTGGTGGCCGGAAATTGGAAGAACTCGCCGTCATGGGCATAGTCGCCCGCCCAGACGCCTTTGACGGCCGGGATCAGCTCGCGCATGCGCTGGCCGGCGCCCCAGGCGTCGAGGCCGGGAAGCAGGCGCTCATATTCGAAAGAGTAGGCGCCGCGGGCGATGCCGATATCAAGACGGCCATCGCAGATGAGGTCCGTCATAGCAGCTTCGCCTGCCAGTTTGATCGGGTGCCAGAAAGGCGCGATCACCGTGCCGGTGCCGAGACGCGCCGTCTTCGTGCGGCGCGCGAGATCGGCGATCGTCACGAAGGGGTTGGGGGCAATGGTAAAATCCATGCCGTGATGTTCGCCGGTCCAGATGGCATGCATGCCGCCACGATCGGCGATCTCGCAAAGGGTGACGAACTCCTCATAGAGCGTCTTGTGATCCTGCGAGGCGTCCAGCCGTTCCATATGGACGAAGAGCGAAAATTTCATGGGTTTGCCCCCTTCATGGAAATGGGATGCACCTTGCCGGCGGTCTCGTTGCCGACATAGACACCAAAATTGCCGATGGAACTTTCCAGCGCGAAACGATTGACGATATCCGCCGTCGCGGCGGAATCGAATTTTGTAGAGCCAAGCGCACTCGGCAACAGGAAGCGCCCCTGACGCGGCGCATCATCACCCTCGGCAAGTGCGTGGTAGACGATATGCTGGCGTCCATCCGCCTTGTTTTCATAAACGGAGTAGAGAAAGCCGGTCCTGACGGAGAGGCCCGTCAGTTCCTCAAGGCGCGACGTCAACGCCGCAACGGGATCGCCGCCTGCAACGACGCAGCCGGGCAACGACAGCACATCATCGCCAACGAGGTAAATCTCTCCGCGCCGTTCCAGCACCGCGCCAACGGCAATTTCGCCCTCTGCTGCCGCCGAGACCGCCTTGGCGGCCAGCATCGGCGTGAAATAACCGCCCCGCGCATAACCGAGACCGTTCAGGCCGCTATTGTCGAAAGCACCGATGCGCCCGAGCAGGATGACATGATCACCCGCCTCGATAACCTCCTGCATGGAACACTCAAACCAGGCCGCAACATCAGCGAAGACAGGCGATCCCTGCGGCGCATCCGACCAGGCGGCGGCGGCGAAACGATCCTCCACCGGACGAGCGAAGGTGTTGGACAGGTCCTTCTGGTTTTCCGACAGAATATTGACGGCGAAGTTTTTCGCGCCGGTCATCGTCGCGAAGTTGCGCGAGGTGCGGGCAAGGCAGATCAAAAGCAGGGGCGGATCGAGCGAAACGGAAGTGAAGGAATTTGCGGTAAAGCCAACGGGCTTTCCCGCGTCATCCCGCGTGGTCACGATCGTTACTCCCGTCACGAAAGCGCCGAATGCGTCGCGCAAAGCGCGCGGGTCAAGGGTTGCAACAGTCATTGCGGCTCCTCCTCAATAGCCAGCCATTCGGCCATCAGTGCATTGACAGTTTCAGGGGCGGTCAGATTGACCATGTGCCGGTGCGCCTCAACGATGCGAGCGTAACCGCGTGGCGTGATCGCCGCCATCTGCTCGGCCATCAGCGGCGTCGAATTCGGATCGTCGGAACCGGTCAGGAAGAGCGCGGGGCAAGCGACCGAAGGCCAGCGATCCGCATAGGTCTCATCCCCACCAGCAAAGGCCGTGTAGGCAACCGCGTAACCTTCGGGATCGACCATTTCCAGCCAGCCGCGAGTCAGTTCCCGCGCGTGCTGGCTCTTGGCGTCATCGCCGAACCAGCGCAGCAGCGGGCCTTCCTTGTCCACGCCCTCGGTGCGGATTGCCGCCGCACGGGCAAGCACCGCTGCTTTCGCCACCGGGTCACGGCGATAGACGCCGTTCAGGTAACCGACGCGCGCAATGCGATCTCCGAAGGTTGCGGCCGCTCCACCGGAAATCAATGCGCCCATGGAATGGCCGGCAACATTGGCGCGTGCGATCCGCATATCGTCAAGAAATCGGCTGAACCAGCCGACAAAATCCGTAAGCGTGCTGCCTGCAGCCAAGCACGCGCTACCGCCATGGCCCGGCATATCGACCGCGATAACGCGGTGTGTTCTGGAAAAAACTTCGATCTGCGGTTCCCAAGCTTCAAGCCGCATGCCGACGCCGTGGATGAGGATCAGGTCCTCACCCGCACCGGCCTCGAAGTAAGCCGCCCCGCCCTCGGTCGTCTTGCGAGGGAGCGCGGCAGCACCTGCCTTTGCAACATTGACCCGTGAGGTGGTGGCGGCCTCCTGCATTACATCACCCTCAAACGCCGGCCGGGTTGGCAACATCCTGACCGAGATCCTGCAGATCCTGGTAACGGTCGCCAATACGGTGGTGGGGCCGGCCGCCAACCGAAGCACCGAGCGCAACGACGATCTCATCGGCGGCCGGGGCATCGGGAATGGCAGTCTGAATGGTCAGATAATGCGAACGGCGGCCTTCGTCGTTCTTGTCCATCAATGGAATCATGATCGGCGCATTGCCCGGACCACGGGTGTTACAGAAGGCCAGATAAGATTTCGCGCCGACCGCCTGGCGATAGTGATTGCCGAACCGCAGCGTGTGAATGAGCGCAGATGCATGCTCGATCTCACCGTCGAGACCGACAACCGCCGCCTTGCCATAGGCCTCCACCGCCTCGCCCGAGCCGACGGCATCGAGGATCATCTTCGTCAGCAACTCACCGAGCACCGGCGCGCCCGCATGGATTTCCGGCTTCAGGTTTTCCACGAAGCCTTTGCCTGCCCAGGGGTTTTTCACGACCGCAATCGCGCTGAACAGCTTCAAGGGCGTAGCGGCAGTCTTGCCTCCCTCAATCAACGTCGTTTCGACCTGCAGCAAGGTCTTGCGGATCTGGATGGACATGGGCGTTCTCTCCGTAAATATGATGTCTTATGGTATGCCATAATACATTGCTGTCAAGGGTCAGGTGATTTTCGTTTGAAAAATCAAAAATCTTTAAATTTAACAACGTGTTATGACTTAAAATTCCGCGATGCGTCCGTCATAGGCAAGCTCATACAGACGCGTCATTTCGGCAACTGTGGGCACCCGGGGGTTATTTGCCGGCGTGCCGGAAGCGAGGCCCTGGCGCACCATTTCCGGCAACAGTTCGAGATAGCGGCTCCTGTCGATGCCGAACTCTTGCGGGGTCGGCACCTTCAGCCGCCTGTTCAGGCCGATGAAGGCCTCCACCAGCTTCGTGCCGGCAATCTGGTCGCTATCCGCCGCGCTGGCACAACCCAGCGCGCGGGCGGCGGCGGCATAATGCGGCAAAGCGGAATTCAGCGAAAACTGCGTGACCAGTGGCAGCACCATCGCATTCGACATGCCATGTGGCACATGGAAAAAAGCACCGACCGGCCGGCTGAGACCATGGATCAGCGCAGTCGATGTATTGGAGACGGCAAGCCCGGCATGGGTTGCGCCCAGCATCATCGCTTCACGCGCATCCCGGTCATCAGGATTATCAGCCACCTTCTCAAGATTTGCCCCGATCAGCTTCAACGCGGAAAGCGCCAGCGCTTCGGAATGGGCATTGCCGTTGCGATTGACCAGCGCCTCCAGCGCATGGGTCAGCGCATCGATGCCAGTATCGACGGTGACGCGGTAAGGGCAGCTCAGCGTCAGCTCGTAATCGATGATGGCGGCGACCGGCAAAGCTGCGGTACCGAGGATCAGCATTTTTTCGCTCGCGACCGTATCGGTGACGACGGCGGCGCGTGTCACTTCCGATCCGGTGCCAGCGGTGGTGGGGATAGCAATCACCGGCATGACGGCGAAATCCACGATCCGCGGCACCTTCAGTGCACGCAAGTCTTCACCGCTGGTCGCGACGATGGCGCCTGCCTTTGCGGTATCCATGGCGCTACCACCGCCGAGGGCGACAAGACCATCATGACGACCGTCGGAAATGCGCTTCACCAAAGCAGCGATCGATATGTCCGTGGGGTCCTCAACGACCTCGGAGAAAATGGCGCCGTCTATGCCTTCGCCTGGAAGCGCCTGCAAAAGCGCATCGGCATGGCCGAGCTTCTGCATCACGGGGTCACAGACGAGCAGAGGGCGATTAACCCCGAGCGATTTCAGCATGGCAGGCAATCGGAAACGGCTGCCGCCGCCGATCAACATTTCGCGGGGCATCAGGACACGGTTTATCATTGCAGTTCTCCGCCACTCTCATTCTGCGTTGTTCGGAACGGCCGAAGGCCATATGGCCTGAAGCGGAATATGGTTATCCCGCTCAGGCCGACATGAGCCTAGTGCGCCAGGATTTTCGACAGGAACGAGCGGGCGCGCTCCGTCTTCGGATGGGTGAAGAAGCTCTCGCCCTCACCGATCTCAACGATCTCGCCGCCATCCATGAAGACGATGCGGTCCGCCACCTTGCGGGCAAAACCCATCTCGTGGGTTACCACCATCATCGTCATGCCCTCTTGTGCCAGCGAAACCATGACGTCGAGCACCTCGTTGATCATTTCCGGATCGAGCGCCGATGTCGGCTCATCGAACAGCATGGCGACCGGGTCCATCGCCAGCGCGCGGGCAATGGCAACGCGCTGCTGCTGGCCACCCGACAATTGGCCGGGATATTTCTTGGCATGCGCCGTCAACCCCACCCGTTCGAGAAGGGCATTTGCCTTGGCAAGCGCTTCCGCCGGCGAACGGCCCAGAACCTTCTCCTGCCCGATGCAGAGATTTTCAAGGATCGTCATATGCGGGAAAAGTTCGAAATGCTGGAACACCATGCCCACCTTGGAGCGTAGTTTCGGCATATCGGTCTTAGGATCTGTCACCTCCACACCATTGACCGTGATGACGCCGTTGCCAATCGTCTCCAGCGCATTGACGCATTTGATCAGCGTCGATTTGCCGGAACCGGAAGGCCCGCAGATCACGACGACTTCCCCCTTGGCGACATTCAGGCTGCAATTGGTCAGAACCTGAAAATTCGGGCCGTACCATTTGTTGACGGATTGTAGTTCGATCATGCTGATTGCTTGCGACATCGGACCGCTCCTTAATGCACGTCAGTCGACATGGGGCCATAGGCCTTGCCGAACCGCTTTTCGATCCGGCGCTGGATCAGTTCCCAGGCGGTCGTCATGGCGAGGTAATAAAGGGCTGCGACCATAAAGAGCTCGAGAACCAGGAACTTTTCCTGAATGAGCACCTGCGTGCGGCGCAGAAGCTCTTCCATGGAAATGATCGAGGCGATCGACGTCGTTTTGAGCACGCCGTTGACGGAATTGCCAAGCGGCGGAATGATGATGCGGAAGGCCTGAGGCGCAACGATGTAACGCATCACCTGCGCCTCGGTCATGCCGATGGCGCGGGCCGCGTTGATCTGGCCCTTTGGAACGGCGGCGATGCCTGCCCGGACGATTTCCGACAGATAGGCGGCCTCGCAGAGCGACAGGCCGATCAGCGTTGATTGCAGAACCGTCAGCTTGATGCCGATCTGCGGCAGACCGGTATAGATGATGATGAGCTGCACCAGAAGCGGCGTGCCGCGAAAGATCCAGGTGTAGAAATAGGCCGGCCCGGACAGGAACCGGTATTTCGACATGCGCATCACCGCGATGACAAAGCCCAGTGCAAGACCCGCCGTCATGGCAAAAACCGTGAGGCCGAGCGTCACCAGCGCGCCCTCGAACAGATAATAATTCGTCAGATATTCGAAGAAACCTTCCCAGTTCCAACCCTTCACGTCTTTCTCCAATTCATGCGGGAACGGTCGCGGCGAGAGCTTTCCCGCCGCGATGACTGTTCAGATGGATGGAATTCAGCCTTCCGGGCCGAGAACGGCGAGATCGCCCGGCGCAATGCTGACGCCATAACCGCCCATCAGCTTCTCGAGCGCGCCATCGGCCTTCATCTCCTTCAGAGCGGTTGAAACGGCGTCGGCGACGTCCTTGTTGCCGAAGGAAAGCGAGCCGGGTGTAGGATACATGCCGGAAAGCGCATGGGTGAATTCGCCGCGGTCCTGATATTGTTTGGCAACCGGATCGATCGATACCGCCGCCTGCACCTGGCCGGCGCGCAAGGCCTGATAAACCGTCGCGTAGTTGTCGAACAGGTTGATGGTCATTGGCGCCAGACCGCGCTTCTTGAAGTCTTCGTTCAGTTCCTTGATCTTGCGCTCGGCATAACCGCCAATATCGGTGCTGACGGCCTTGCCGGCGAGATCATCGACCTTGGTGATAGGCTCGGACGCGCCGACCGCCGTGGAAATGCTGATGGCGAGGTTTTCATAGGGGATCATGAACAGGATCTTGCGCCGCTCTGCCGTCACGAACAGGCCGGCATTGATCATGTCCCAGCGGCCACCCTGCAGGCCCGGCACCATGGTCGCATATTCGGTGCTGATATATTCCGGCTTTAGGCAAAGCCGTTTGGCGATCTCATAGCCCAGTTCGATGCGCAATCCCTTCAATACGCCCTGCTGATCGGCATAGGCCATGGGCGGCAGGGTCGGGCTGGTGGCCATCACCAGGTGGCCGGGCTTGATGAGATGATCGTCGGATATCTTCGGCGTGCAGTCCTGAGCGACGGCGGCACCGGCAAAAAGAGTGATGGCAACGCCCGCCATAAAGGCTTTGGCGCGCACGGCTGTGCATTTCCGGGAAATCGGATTCCAGTTCATATTAAGCTCCGCTCTTTATATTATTTATTATGGCATACCATCACACCAAACGGTTTGCCCTGTCAAGAAGCGGTCGATGATTTTTCTAACATATTGAAAAATAACGATAAAATCAAAAAAGCATAAGCTTGCGGCTCCCGGCAGGGCAACCGCAAGAATAAGACAATAGAGTGCCGAAAACCGTCAGTCGGCGGCTTTCTGCGCCGTGAGAACAGCTTCGGCGATGGCGCAAGCACTCGTGACGTGATCGAGCGCGGCTTTGTAGGCGGCGTCCCCGTCACCCTTTCGGATCGCCTCAACAATCTTTTCCATCTGCGCCGGACCGTCGGTGTCCCGGCTTTTCGTCTTGATGGTCATGGAGCGCAGATGGTTGATCCGAACCGTCAGCAGATTGACGACGCCCCAGGCGACATGCCGGTCGATCTTGCTGAACAGCGTCTGGTAAAAGGACGAAGTATGCGCCAGCACGCCTGGCATATCCTTCGCAACATAACTTTCGCGGATGTGCTTCAGCGAAACTTCCAGCGCCTCGACGATGGCGGGATCGCGACGTTCGGCGCAAAGGCGCGCCGCCATTCCCTCCAGCGCACCGCGAATTTCGTAGATCTGCTTGGCCTCATCGAGATCGAGCAGCGCGACCATCGGACCCTTGTTCGGCAGGTTCGCCACCAGCCCTTCGGATTCCAGATGCCGCAGAACCTCGCGCACGATGGTGCGGGAAACACCGAGCTGGGCACAGAGATCACGTTCCACGAGACGGTCTCCCGGACGAAAGTACCCGTTCACGATGGCGTCCCGCACCTTGTCGAGCGCGAGTTCCCTCAGCGTCTTCGTCGGACGTTCAACGCGAATGGCAGTTCCCTGCAAAGCACCGGTCATGGTATCACCTCGTCTGGCACATCCCGCCTGCGCTCGCCGCACGCAGAAGCGGGTTCTGGCTCTTGATATTATGGCGTACCAACTTATTTAGCCGCGCATCATGTTTATGGCAACAGCAGACGTGCGGCAGGACCACCTGCCGTAGCGCCATAAAACCTTATCCCATTCTTTCCGAGGCATAGGAGCCGGGACCGGGAGGAAACACCACGGTTCGACTGCCGTTGATGAAGGTGCGATGGTGGATATGCGCGTGAATGGCGCGCGCCAGCACCTGCGCTTCCACATCGCGGCCAAGCGACACATAGTCCTCAGCACTCTGGGCATGGGTGATGCGCACGATATCCTGCTCGATGATCGGGCCTTCATCCAGATCCGCAGTCACATAATGCGCAGTCGCACCGATCAGCTTCACGCCGCGCTGATAAGCCTGCTTGTAGGGGTTGGCGCCCTTGAAGGATGGCAGGAAGGAGTGGTGGATATTGATGATCTTTCCCGACATCGCCTCGCACATCCTGTCGGAAAGCACCTGCATGTAACGGGCGAGCACGATGAGTTCCGTTCCGGTGCTTTCGGCGATATCCATGATCCGGGCTTCGGCCTGCGGCTTGTTTTCCTTGGTCACCGGAATGTGGTGGAAGGGAATGTCGTGGTTGACGACGACCTTCTGGTAATCGAAGTGATTGGAGACGACGCCAACAATATCGATCGGCAGAGCCCCGATACGCCAGCGGTACAGCAGGTCATTCAGGCAGTGGCCGAAGCGCGAGACCATCAGCAGAACCTTCATCCGCTCGGACAGGTCGTGCAACGCCACCTCCATGCCGAATTTTTCGGAGATCGGCGCAAGCCCGGCCATGAGCGCATCGCGCTTTGCCCCCTCTTCGGAGATAAATCCCACACGCATGAAGAAGCGGCCCGTACCCAGATCGTCGAACTGCGAGCTGTCGACGATGTTGCAGCCTTTGTCGGCCAGAAAGCCGGAAAGGGCGGCGACGATGCCACGGGTGGACTTGCATGTTACGGTCAGGACGAAATTCGTCATCTGGCGTTCTCTCTGTCATTAATAAGGGAAAAACCCGCGCTGTTTGACCAGCGCGGGAAGGGCCGCAAGGGCGGCGGGGAAAACCGAACTCAGACGTCGAGGGTGGTCTGATGCTCCCAGGCGGTGAACTGCGCGCAATAGCTGTTCCACTCACCCTGCTTGAGCTTGAGATAGGCTTTGGAGAATTCGACGCCCAGCGCCTGCTGCAATTCCGCATCCCTCTCATATTCGCGCAACGCATCGAGAAGATTGAGCGGCAGCTTCGGGGCATCCGTGACCTTGTGGCCTTCGCGATACATGTCGATATCGTAGTGCGGACCGGGATCGGCCTTGGAACGGACACCGGAAAGGCCGGCGGCGATGATGATGGCCTGCAGCAGATAGGGGTTCACCGCGCCATCCGGCAGGCGCAGTTCAAACCGCCCCGGCCCCGGTACGCGCACCATATGGGTGCGGTTATTCCCGGTCCATGTCACCGTATTCGGCGCCCAGGTAGCGCCCGAAATGGTGCGCGGTGCGTTGATGCGCTTGTAGGAATTGACCGTCGGATTGGTAACCGCTGCAAGAGCCGACGCATGTTTCATGATGCCGCCAAGAAACGTCTTGCCTTTGGCGGAAAGCCCAAAAGGCATTGCCTTGTCGGCAAAGGCGTTGATCTTGCCGTCGAGATCCCAGACCGAGATATGGGCATGGCAGCCATTGCCGGTCAGCCCCTTGAACGGTTTCGGCATGAAGGTGGCGCGCAGCCCATGCTTTTCAGCAACCGATTTGACCATGAACTTGAAGAAGGAATGTTTGTCGGCGGTCTGCAGCGCATCATCATATTCCCAGTTCATCTCGAACTGGCCATTCGCATCCTCATGGTCGTTCTGGTAGGGTTTCCAGCCCAGCTCCAGCATGTAATCGCAAATCTCGGCGATCACATCGTAACGGCGCATCACCGCCTGCTGGTCGTAGCACGGCTTTTCCGCCGTGTCGTATTCGTCGGAGATTTTCGCGCCATCCGGCGAGATCAGGAAAAATTCCGGCTCAACACCGGTCTTGACCCTTAACCCCTCGCCCGCTGCTTCCGCGATGAGTTTTTTCAGGACCACACGCGGCGCCTGTTCCACCGGCTGGTCTTCCATGACGCAATCGGCAGCGACCCAGGCGACATCCTTTTTCCAGGGCAGCTGGATGACCGACGAAGCATCGGGCACGGCGAAAAGATCAGGATGGGCCGGCGTCAGATCGAACCAAGTGGCGAAACCGGCAAAACCTGCGCCGCCCTTCTGCATATCGGCGATCGCTTCTGCCGGAACCAGCTTGGCGCGCTGGCCGCCGAAGAGATCGGTATAGCTGATCATGAAATATTTGATGCCCTTTTCGGCAGCAAATTTGGAGAGGTCCAGTGTCACGTCATTCCCCTTTTTTTGGTATCAGACACTTCATCGAAAAAAGACGGACACATCCTCCCAAATGCGTCCGTCCGATTTTTGTGTTTTAAAAGCTGCCTTTCCCCGGGAACCAGTTCGTTCCCGCCAGCGGAACCTGCGCCATTGCCGCAGCCTCCATCGTCAGCGCCACCAGATCTTCCGGCTCCAGATTGTGGAGATGGTTCTTGCCGCAGGCGCGCGCGATGGTCTGCGCCTCCAGCGTCATGACCTTCAGATAATTGGCAAGGCGGCGGCCGGCGGCGACGGGATCGAGACGCGCGGCAAGCTCCGGGTCCTGCGTGGTGATGCCGGCGGGGTCTTTGCCCTCATGCCAGTCATCATAAGCGCCTGCCGTTGTGCCGAGCTTCTGATATTCCGCTTCCCAATGCGGATCATTATCGCCGAGCGCCACCAGCGCCGCCGTTCCAATCGCAACCGCATCGGCGCCGAGCGCCAGCGCCTTGGCGACGTCAGCACCCGAACGAATGCCGCCGGAGACGATCAGCTGCACCTTGCGGTGCATGCCGAGATCCTGAAGCGCCTGCACGGCGGGGCGAATGCAGGCAAGTGTGGGCATGCCGACATTTTCGATGAAGACATCCTGCGTGGCGGCCGTGCCGCCCTGCATGCCATCCAGCACCACCACATCGGCACCGGCCTTCACCGCCAGCGCCGTGTCGTAATAGGGCCGCGCGCCGCCGACCTTGATGTAGATCGGCTTTTCCCAGTCGGTAATTTCGCGCAGTTCGAGGATCTTGATTTCGAGATCATCAGGGCCGGTCCAGTCAGGGTGACGGCAGGCGGAGCGCTGATCGATACCCTTCGGCAGGTTGCGCATATTGGCGACGCGATCGGAAATCTTCTGGCCAAGCAACATGCCGCCGCCGCCCGGTTTCGCACCCTGGCCGACAACGACCTCGATGGCGTCCGCACGGCGCAGGTCTTTCGGGTTCATGCCATAACGCGAGGGCAGATACTGGTAAACCAGCGTCTGGCTGTGGCCGCGCTCCTCATCCGTCATGCCGCCATCGCCTGTCGTGGTGGAGGTGCCGGCGATTGTCGCGCCACGGCCGAGCGCTTCCTTGGCGTTGCCTGACAGAGCGCCGAAGCTCATGCCGGCAATGGTAATCGGCGTTTTCAGCGTGATCGGCTTTTTGGCGAAGCGCGTGCCGAGCGTAACTGTCGTATCGCATTTCTCGCGATAACCCTCGAGCGGATAACGCGAGATGGACGCGCCGAGAAAGAGGAGATCGTCGAAATGCGGGACCTTGCGCTTGGTGCCCGCACCGCGAATATCGTAGATGCCGGTCGCAGCCGCGCGGCGGATTTCCGCCAGCGTGTGATCGTCGAATGTCGCGGATTTGCGCGGCGGGGTGAAGGGGTTGTGATAGCTCATCGGAAAATCCCTCGCCTCAATACGCGTCGGCGTTGTCGATGTTGAAATTGTAGAGCGTGCGGGCCGAGCCGTAGCGCTTGAATTCACTGGGGCTGACATCGGTGACGCCGGCCTTTTCCAGAAGTTCGGCAAGCTTCTCCAGATGTTCAGGCCGCATTTCCTTCTCGATGCAATCGGCACCCAGGCTCTTCACGGAACCGCGCACGAAAAGCTTCGCTTCATAAAGGGAATCGCCCAGCGCATCGCCCGCATCGCCGCAGACGACGAGATGGCCGGACTGGCCCATGAAGGCGGACATGTGGCCGATATTGCCCTTCACGACGATATCGATGCCCTTCATGGAAATGCCACAGCGGGAAGCGGCATTGCCCCTGATGACAAGAAGCCCGCCGCGGCCTGTGGCGCCGGCATATTGCGAGGCGTCGCCCTCGATGACGACCGTGCCGGACATCATGTTCTCAGCGACACCCGGTCCGGCCGAGCCGTGCACGGTGACGGTGCCGCCATCATTCATGCCGGCGCAATAATAACCAACCGAACCGTGGACATCGACCGTCACAGGACTGTCGATACCCACCGCGACGGCATGGTGGCCGCGCGGATTGACGACCTCGAATTCGGTGTCGTTCGCGCCCGAGGAAAGACCGTGGAGCGCCTTGTTGAGTTCACGCAGTGGCGTGTGGGAGAGATCGAAAACTGGCATGGATTATGACTTTCAAAACAGGCGCCGATGACGGGTCTCAGGCGGCCTTTTCATGGTCCCAGAAATAGACGGTCGCCGGTTCAGGCTCCCAGACACGGGCATTTTCGATGCCGGGCAGATTGACCAGAGCGCGATACTCAGAGCCGAAAGCGACATATTGGTCGGTCTCGGCCATGACAGCAGGCTTGCAGGCGATGGGATCACGCACCACCCCGAAACCGGATTTGGTGCCGACGACGAAGGTGAAGAAACCGTCGAGGTCATCGAGCGCGCCGGTCAACGCCTCGCCCAGATCCTTGCCCTTGGCCATTTCCGCCGTGAGATAGGCGGCGGCCACTTCCGAGTCGTTCTGGGTCTCGAAGCTCATGCCCTCGCGTACCAGTTCGCGGCGCAGATTATTGTGGTTGGAGAGCGAACCATTATGCACCAGGCACTGGTCGGCGCCGGTGGAGAAGGGATGCGCACCAAGCGTCGTCACCGCCGATTCCGTCGCCATGCGGGTATGGCCGATGCCGTGGGTGCCGGCCATGGAGCGCACGTCAAAACGGGTGACGACATCCTTCGGAAGACCGGTTTCCTTGTAGATTTCGACGCTGTCGCCGGAACCCATCACGCGCACATTCGGGCGGATTGCGGAAAGAACCGCGCGGATCCCATCCAGCTTTTCGGCGGGAATATCGAGGACCGCGTGGGTGCTTTTCACTGTGACCGAAGCATCGACGCCATTTCCCTTCAACGCTTCGGTTAGATCGGAGAAATCGGCAGCCGGATCGGCCGACTGTATGGTCACTTTCGCCCGGCCATCGGCAACACTTCCGTAGATCGCGATGCCGGCCGAATCCGGGCCGCGATCGGTCATCGTGACCAGCATATCCGAAAGCAGCTGACCGAGCTGCGGTTCAAGGCTTTTATCTTTCAGGAATAGTCCAACAATGCCGCACATCGACAGGCACCTCCATTCGTTTCTGAATGAAGGGCTAACATATGGAATTCCATTCCGTCAACTATCAGGAATATTTTTTTCTTCTAAGGCAAAATACACGCTATGAATCATAGCGAGGTATGTCCATGAAAGCTGTGGGCTTTTCGTGGAAAAGAGAGGCGATTTTTCCCAGTGTACTCTGCTGAACAAAATCGTTCACCAATGCGGGTTCAACATTTGGATGCCAAGTACCACGCAGCCCTGCACCATTTAAATCCTCTTCCTTCGAAGCTAAAAAGGCAGCAACAAGGCCTAAATTCTTTGAACCTCGAGCGGACTTCATTTTCCCCATGGTACGCTCCATGAGGTCAATTGGCATCCAGTCCACATTCATTTCGGGCAACATCTTGCAATTGCCAAACTCATCCAAAATTTCAGCGATACCCATGGGCCGCCAAGCATGCTTAGGGCTCTCATCCGAGACAATTAGGTGCGCTACTGCAACGTAGGGAAATCCCATCTTCAGTAGGCCATCCGCTTGCGTCATGCCCATAGAATTTGGAGATCTACCTTGGTTGAAGAAAGAAGCCCTGACTACTTTGACTTCGATAACCAATATTTGGTCCAAAACCAGGACATCATCTTGATACGGAATAACAAGTATATCTATGTCACCAGGCTTACGTATACCCATATTCAATTCGTCAGTAGGCACAACCAATGACACAAACACACCACTTCCCACACCCATTCTGCAAAAATATTGAGGACAAAGGCCGCTGTAGACTAACCCAAAGAGATATCGATTTGTGACAAGAGAAACTGTAAGAAGTAACTCATGCCTTTCTTTGACGTAGGAATGGGGGAGAACGTATGCCAATTCGCCCGAGCGAAGGTATTTGGGTCTCCTAATGATTTTTCGAAGCACATAACCTCCTAGCCTTCTCAAAGGACTACTGGTCTCCCGCACCTCTCTGCGGGTAGGAAATGATCGACAGATAACGGGCGGGAAGCTTCACCAACTCCTCCGGGCCGTGCGGCGCATCGGCGTCAAAAAACAGGCTGTCGCCGGCCTGCATAGTGAAAAGCTGCTCGCCGTGACGGTAAACCACTTCGCCTTCCAGCATGTAGAGAAACTCCATGCCCTCATGCTGGAAGGTCGGAAACACATCCGAGTCTTTGGTAAGCGTGATGAGATAGGGTTCGACGGTAACGCCGCTGGTATTGTTGTCGATATGGCCGAGCAGGCTGTATTGATGACCGGCGCGAGTGCCTCTGCGGTCAATGTTCACGCCCTGCCCCGCCTTGACGAAGGTGGCGCTGCGCGGTTCCTCGAAACCGCGGAAGAAGGCCGTGATCGGCACCCCCAGCGCCTTGGAGAGCGTCTGCAACGTGGTGAGCGACGGGGAGATATTGCCGTTTTCGATCTTGGAGAGCATGCCCACGGAGACCCCGGTGGCGGATGCGAGATCGGTGACCGTGATGCCGAGTTTCTTGCGATAGGCGCGCACCTCATGGCCGATCGCCATTTCCAGATTGTTGACCCTCGGCTCACGAACGGCATGCGGATCCTGCGACAGGAACTGCGCTTGTTCGGTCTTGGGGGTGTCCTTCGCCATGGGGTTCTCCGGCATTATCGTGTTTTCTCTTCCTTACAGGAAAACTATTTTAATTCGGAGGAAATCTTTATCCGCAGTGCATTCGGTGTGTGACCAAAGCGAGCCTTGAAGCTTCCTGAAAAATGCCCCGCACTGGAGAAGCCTGTCGCGAAGGCAACTTCCGCGATGGAAAGAGGACTTTGCTCCAGAAGTCGCCGGGCGTGATCGAGGCGGATCGCGCGATATGTTTCCAGAAACGTCGTTTTCAGATGGGTTGCGAAAAGCCGGTCGAGGTGACGCGCGCTGGTTCCTGCCAGCTTCGCCATGGTTTGCCGGTCGAGCGGGCTTTCAATGGTCGTTTCCATTTTTTCCAGCACGGTCAGTAGAGCCGGATGGTTGGTGCCATGGCGTTCCGCCGAGGAGCCACGCTGCGGCGCGCCGGGTTCGGCCACCGCCGTGTGCAGATACCAGTCACTGACGCGCCTTGCGAAATGAGCGCCCATTCTCTGCGAAATCATCGCATGCATCATGTCGAGGGGGGCAACGCCGCCAGCGCAGGTGATGCGGTCTCCATCGAAAACAAACCGCGCCTGTCGAGGCGTGAGATGGCCAAAGGCCTCTTTCAGCACCGGCGCATGCTCCCAGTGAATCGTGAAATCGCGGTTTTCCAGCAATCCCGCCGCTGCCAGCACATAGGCGCCGCTGGAAATGCCCCCAATCCTGACACCCTGCCGCGCCAGCCGCCGTAACGTCCCGTAGGAATTTTCCGCAACGGTCCAGTCCTGCGGTCCGCCGCCCGCGCAGACGAAAATCGTGTGGCATCGCTCCCCTCCGGCGGCGAGTGCCTCGCAGCCAACAATGATGCCGGACGAACTCCTGACGGCTTCCCCGTCGAAAGACAGGGGAACCACGTCGTAAAGATCGGTTCCGGCGATCAGATTGGCGGCCCGTAGCGGCTCCGCCGCCGAGGCGTAGGACATCAACGCAAAATTCGGAACCAGGATGAAACCAATGCGCTGGGCGTTCTTCTGCTCGATTGTCGTCATGTCTCTTTTTTAAATCATAATGTCCCTAATCTGCAATGATCTTTCGAACGACGTCGATAAGCTTGCACGATATCGTTCGAGGTACGCCAGATGCGCTATTCCGCCTTTTCCATTTTCAAGAACGGCCTTTTTGGCAACAAAGCGTGGAAGCCCGCATGGCGGGATGTGTCACCGAAACCGCATTATGACGTCATCATCGTTGGCGGCGGCGGGCATGGGCTGGCGACGGCCTATTACCTTGCCAAGGAATTTGGCGTCACCAATATCGCAGTGCTGGAAAAAAACTACATCGGCTCCGGCAATGTCGGCCGCAACACCACAATCATCCGCTCCAATTACCTGCTGCCGGGCAACAACCCATTCTACGAGCTCTCGATGAAGCTGTGGGAAGGGCTGGAGCAGGATTTCAATTTCAACGCCATGGTTTCCCAGCGCGGCGTGCTGAACCTCTTCCATTCGGATGCGCAGCGCGATGCCTATACAAGGCGCGGCAATGCCATGCGGCTGCACGGTGTCGATGCTGAACTTCTGGATCGCGGCTCGGTCAAGGCAATGCTGCCGTTTCTCGATTTCGACAATGCCCGCTTTCCAGTTCAGGGCGGGTTGCTGCAAAGGCGCGGCGGCACCGTGCGGCATGATGCCGTGGCCTGGGGTTATGCACGCGGTGCAGACAGCCGAGGCGTCGATATTATCCAGGGCTGCGAAGTGACGGGCATTCGCCGCGAAAACGGCAGTGTCGTGGGTGTCGAGACCAACAGGGGTTTCATCGGCTGCGGCAAGCTGGCGCTGGCGGCAGCGGGCAATTCATCGCAGGTGGCCGCCATGGCCGGGCTGAAACTGCCGATCGAAAGCCATGTGCTGCAGGCTTTCGTCTCGGAAGGCCTGAAACCCTTCATCGATGGCGTCGTCACCTTTGGCGCAGGCCATTTTTACGTTTCGCAATCGGACAAGGGCGGCCTCGTTTTCGGTGGCGATATAGACGGCTACAATTCCTATGCCCAGCGCGGCAATCTTGCGACGGTCGAACATGTGGCGGAAGCCGGCAAGGCGATGATACCGGCACTTTCCCGCGTCCGGGTTCTGCGCTCCTGGGGCGGCATCATGGATATGTCGATGGACGGTTCACCGATCATCGACCAAACCCCAATCGACAATCTCTACCTGAATGCCGGCTGGTGTTACGGCGGCTTCAAGGCGACGCCCGCTTCCGGTTTCTGCTTCGCCCATCTTCTCGCACGCGGCACACCGCAGGAAACGGCGACCGCATTTCGGCTGGATCGTTTCCGGCATGGATACCTCATCGATGAAAAGGGCCAGGGCGCCCAGCCCAACCTTCACTAAATCTGTAGCGGGATTTCAGGCGAAAAACCGCTCACACTTTTCGCCATCCCGCTATCTGGCGGATCAAGGACATCTGAAATGGCAAGTCTCGTGCCCTGCCCGCATTGCGGGCCAAGACCCAAGGAAGAATTCACCATCAAGGGTGCCGCCCTTCAGCGGCCGGCGGCGGATGCCGGCGCCGATGAATGGTTCGATTATGTCTATCTGCGCGACAATCCGCGCGGCGCCTATGAGGAATATTGGCACCATACCTCCGGTTGCCGCCGCTGGCTGATCGTCGCCCGCGACACGGTCACCCATGAGATATCCGCCTGCCGAGATGCCGCCGGAGAGAAGGAAGTGACAAGCCCATGACATCCAGCCGCCTGAAGACCGGCGGTCTGATTGACCGCACCCAGCCGCTTTCCTTCACCTTCGATGGCAAGGTGATGCAGGGTTTCGAAGGCGACAGCCTCGCCTCCGCCCTGCTCGCCAATGGCCAGCAACTCGTCGGCCGCAGCTTCAAATACCACCGCCCGCGCGGCATATTGACAGCGGGTGCCGCCGAGCCGAACGCCCTGATGACCATCGGCAGCGGTGGCCGTACCGAGCCGAACACGCGCGCCACCATGCAGGAGCTTTATGCCGGGCTGGAAGCGAGAAGCCAGAACCGCTGGCCCTCAGTCGATTTCGATATCGGCGCATTGACCGGCCTTCTTTCGCCCTTCCTCGGCGCGGGTTTCTATTACAAGACCTTCATGTGGCCCGCCGCCTTCTGGGAAAAAATCTACGAGCCCTTCATCCGCAAAGCCGCCGGTCTCGGCAAGGCGAGTTACGAGGCGGATCCGGATACCTATGACAAATGCTGGGCGCATTGCGATCTGCTGGTGATCGGTTCCGGCGCGGCGGGGCTGGCCGCTGCCCTTGCTGCAGGACGTCATGGTGCGCGCGTCATCATTGTCGATGAACATTCCATGGCAGGCGGCGGGCTCCTTTCCGAAACCGCGATCATCGGCGGCAAGAGCGCTGCCGATTTCGCGGCGCAATGTGTCGCCGAACTCGAAGCCTTGCCGAATGTGACGGTGCTGACGCGCACCACTGCCTTCGGCTGGTACGACGGCAATGTCTTTGGCGCGCTGGAGCGTGTGCAAAAACATGTGGCCCACCCGCAAGCGCATGTGCCGGTGGAGCGCCTGTGGCGCATCGTCGCCAAGCGTGCGCTGCTCGCCGCCGGCACGGAAGAACGGCCGCTGGTCTTCGGGGGCAATGATATTCCCGGTGTGATGATGGCCGGCGCCATGCGCAGTTATCTCAACCGTTATGCCGTAAGCCCCGGCACGGCGACGGCGATTTTCACCACCAACGACAGCGGTTATGCGCTCGCCCGCGATCTGGAAGCACACGGTGTCACCCTCGCCGCCATCATCGATAGTCGCGAGCAGGGTAATCCGGGCTACGAAGGCACGGCGCGTGTTATCAAAGGTGGAGTCGTCTCGAATGCAAAAGGCGGCAAGGCGCTGTCCGCCATAGAGATTTATGCCAATGGCCGCACGGAGAGCATGAATATCGAAACGCTGGCCATGTCGGGCGGTTTCAGCCCCATCATCCATCTTGCCTGCCATCGCGGTGGAAAACCGGTCTGGTCAGAAGACAATGTTGCCTTCCTTGCACCCGCCAGTCTCAAGGGGCTCGAACTCGCCGGAGCGGTGTCCGCGATAAACGGCATCGCCGCCTGCCTTGAGGATGGCGCGCGAAAGGGCGCGGCGCTTGCTCAGGATCTCGGTTTTGCAGCGACCACACCGACATTCGGCGTCGTGGAAAACGATGTCGTCGCCCAGCCCGCAAAGGCGCCCTGGTCCATCCCCGGCATCAAGGCCAAAGCCTTTGTCGATTACCAGAATGATGTCCATCGCAAGGATCTTGGCCTTGCCGTCAACGAAGGTTACGGCCATGTCGAACTGGCCAAGCGTTATACGACAAACGGCATGGCGACCGATCAGGGCAAGCTTTCCAACGTCAATGCCATCGGGCTGCTGGCCGAGGCGCGCGGCGTTTCCCCGGCAGATGTCGGCACCACCACCTTCCGGCCGTTCTACACACCCGTCTCCTTTGGCGCACTGACGGGAGCCTATCACGGTCAGCATTTCCAGCCTGTGCGCAAATCGCCGCTGCATGGCTGGGCCGAAAAGAATGGGGCCATCTTCGTTGAAACCGGGCTCTGGTATCGCTCCTCCTGGTTTCCCCGCAGCGGCGAAAACGGCTGGCGGGAAAGCGTTGACCGCGAAGTTCTGAATGTGCGGGAAAATGCGGGCCTCTGCGATGTATCGATGCTCGGCAAGATCGAGATTTGCGGCAAGGACGCCGCCGAATTCCTCAACCGGGTTTATTGCAACGCTTTCCTGAAACTGCCGGTCGGCAAGGCGCGATATGGCCTGATGCTGCGTGAAGATGGCATGATCTATGATGACGGAACCACCAGCCGGCTGGAGGAAAACCGTTTCTTCATGACGACCACCACGGCCTATGCGGCAAGCGTCATGAACCATCTGGAATTCTGCGCGCAGGCACTCTGGCCGGATCTCGACGTGCGGCTTGCCTCCGTCACCGACCAATGGGCGCAGATGGCGATTGCCGGGCCGAAGGCGCGTACCATTCTGCAAAGAATCCTCGATGAGGATATTTCCGATGAGGCCTTCCCCTTTCTTGCGGCCAAAGAAATCTCGCTGTTTGGCGGGCAATTGCACGGGCGCCTGTTCCGGATTTCCTTCTCCGGCGAACTGGCCTACGAGCTCGCCGTCCCCGCCGGTTACGGTGAAAGCATTGCCGATGCGCTGATGGAGGCGGGCAAGTCCGAGAACATCATGCCTTATGGCGTTGAGGCACTCGGTGTGCTGCGCATCGAGAAGGGCCACGTCACCCATAACGAGATCAATGGCACGGTGGTGCCCGCCGATCTCGGCTTTGCCAAAATGGTCTCTGCCACCAAGGCCGATTTCATCGGCCGGCGGATGCTGGAGCGCGAGGGGCTTTCCGCCGCCGACCGTCCGAGCCTCGTCGGCGTCGTGCCGCTTGATAAAAACCAGTCCTTCCGCACCGGCTCGCATATTCTTGCGAAGGATGCAGCGGCAACGCTGGAGAACGATCAGGGTTATGTGACCTCCAGCGCGTTCTCACCCCATCTCGGTTCCACCATCGGCCTCGCCCTCGTCAAGAATGGCCCCGCGCGGCATGGCGAGGAAGTCGTGGTCTGGAACGGTCTGCGCAATGAATTCACCGCCGCGCGCCTGTGCAATCCGGTTTTCTTCGACCCTGAGAACGAGAAGCTCCATGTCTGATTTCAAGCCTGATTTCAAATCTGGTTTCCGGCCGACCCTCCGCCCGGTGCTGGGCAAAAAGGGAGCAATTGCTTCCACCACCATCAAGCTCTCTCCCCTGCCGGAAGGCGCAATCATCCATGTGCTGGCCGCGCCCGACGCAGCGGATATGGAAGTCCGCCTGTCCAGTCTCGCAAAAGGCGATGTGCGGGCGGTCTCTCCCGGCCAGTGGTTCATCGTCGGCGAACAGCCGCTCTCTCACGCGGACATGAAGACGTTTCTTGCGGCGCTTGAACCGCAGGCAACGGGTGTGGACCAGAGCCAGGGGCGCATACGAATCCGAATCGAAGGCAGAATGGCCGAGCGGGTGCTGGCAAAAGGAACGGCGGTCGATCTTTCCATCGCCGCTTTTCCGGTGGGACGCTCCGCCACGACGCTGATCGGCCATATCGCCGCCCATCTCACCCGGCTTGACGGGCCGGTGTTCGAAGTCATCGTTTTGCGCGGTTTTGCCGAAAGCCTGTGGGACGATCTTGCCCGGATGAGCCTCGAATTCCAGTGATCCTATCGGCTATGTCCAGATGCTTTCGGGCGTCAGGATTTCAAACGGAACGATCCGCTGTTCGACGGAGGATGTGTCCCCATTCTCGACGCGCCGTAACATCACATCGATCAATTGCTGCGGCATCCTGTCGAGGGGAAGCGGCAGCGAGGCGGTAATCAGCCCTTCGTTCAGGCCCTTGCGCGTTTCCGGGCCGATATCGTTGCAGACGATCTTTATGCTGCGCTGCCTTTCCACCGGCAGTTCCCGAAGCGCCCTAAGAACGCCGGATATGCCACCGCCATTGACATAGATCCCCCGGAGGCCGGGTTCAGCAGCGATCATGTCGCGGATGATCACGTAGGCATTTTCAGGCTCTTCGAAAGTTAGCAGCGTTTCCGCCACCTGCAATTCAGGTGTGTTCTCGCGCATGTAGGAGCGGAAGCTGGCATCCGAAACATCCTGACACTGATAACGGTTGCTGCCGATCAGCGGAACGACCACACCCTCGCCCTTCACCGTCTGGCTGAGGAACCATGCCGCAGTCCGACCGCGTTTCCAACTGTCGGTTCCGACGAAACCCGCGCGGCTCGCCGCCGATAGATCGGACACGTAAGTTACCACCGGAACCCCCATGCCCCGCAGCTCGTCGATCGCCTGGCTGACGAGCGGATGATCGGCCGTCACCACCGCAATGGCGCTGCAGGTTTTCCCCATCTTCAGGAGATTGGCGGAAACGGCCTCGGGCGAAAGATCGTCCTCGAAAACCACATCCGGCTCGATAACGCTGTCCGGCCTATGGCGTGCAGCAGCGACGATCCCTTCCGCCCACAACCGGTAGAGCGGCCGATGGGATTGCTGCAGCAGGAAACCGAGCCTGTAGTGGGGCATGGCCTCACGACGCCGGTCCTTGATGGTGCCGAGACCATAAAAACCGATTTCCTCCGCAGCCTTGAGAATCTGGTCGATCGTATCCTGACGCACGGCGGTCGAACCGTGCAGCAGCCGGTTGACCGTGGAGATGCTGACGCCGGCGGCTTTCGCAAGATCGGTAATGGTCGGTCGGCTCATGGCACCTCACAATTGTATCATCGATGAATGACATGGAATGATATGAAATGCAACATTAAATGAAATATAAATTCCATTCTCAGGAAAATGAAAGATATAAATCATCTTGTCATTTTGGCCCATCGGGAGAATGGGCAGGGAGGAAACAATGGCATATTTCAAGAAATTTCTTATAGCGGGCGCGGCATCGCTGGCGATGGCATATGGCGCGTCTGCGGCCAACATCGCCGTTGTCGGCGGTAAAAACGATGATGCGTTCTGGAACCTCATCAAAAAGGGCGTGGATGACGCGCGCCTCGTGGTCGAGGCGAATGGCGGCAAGGTCAATTACCTGCGTCTGCAGACCTATGACAATTTCGCGCCGGATGTCGTGCAGCTCATCCAGACCGCCATCAGCCAGAAGGTCGATGGTCTCGTCATTCCGAACTGGGTGCCGGAAGGCGAGGACCCGGCGATCCGCGAAGCCATCAAGTCCGGCATCAAGGTCATTCTCATGAATGCCGGCGGCCATGAAAAGGCGAAGGAACTCGGTGCGATCAACTATGTCGGTTCCGATGAATATCTGGCGGGCGTCGCCGGTGGCGAATATTTCGCCAAACAGGACAAGAAGAACGTCATCTGCGTCAACACCGTCCCGGGCGCCGCCAATCTCGAAGCCCGATGCAAGGGTGTTCTGGACGGCATCACCAAGGCCGGCGGCAGCGGCAAGCAGCTGCCGCTTCCCGCCACCAGCTTTGGCGATGCCACCGCTGTCGCCGAGGCGATCAAGGCGACGCTGCTTCAGGACAGCAAGATTGACGGCGTCCTCACCATTTCGGCGGGTGACGCGGATTCAGCCGCCATTGGCGTGATGCAGGCCGGCAAAACCGAAACGGCCTTGCTCGGCACCTTCGACCTCAACCAGTCCGGCCTCGACCGCATCAAGGACGGGACACAGGGCTTTGCAATCGACCAGCAGCCCTATCTGCAATCGCTGCTGGCGGTGACGCTTCTGGCCTCAGCCATCGATTTCGGAACCGATCTGCCGACCGCGCCGGTGCTGACCGGCCCCAACATCGTCGACAAATCCAACATCCAGGCCACGCTTGACGGCGTCGCCAAGGGTGCGCGCTGAGCGATGATCCGCGCCCGATCCCGACACCCGGCAATGCCGGCGTTCGGGATCGGCAGGCAAGGGCATCCCCGCAAAACCCAGGGTCAATAGTGGAGTGAACGACGTGAAAAATCTCTCTTTGGGCGACCTTCTGCGTCGCCCGGAATCAGGTGCCTTTCTTGGCCTTGTTTTTGTTCTTGCCTTCTTTGTTGTCTTCGGCAGCATCGAATTCCTGAAACCGGCCGGCGCCGCAAGCTGGCTCAACGTCGCCGCCAATCTCGGCATTGTTGCCATTCCCGTCGGGTTGCTGATGATTTCCGGCGAGCTGGATATTTCCATCGGCGCGATGATCCCGGCCGGTGCGCTGACGGTCGCTATCATCACCGGTTATTATGGCATGCCGATCTGGCTCGGCATCATCGGCGCGCTTGGCCTTGGAGTGCTCGTCGGGCTGATCAACGGCTTTCTGGTCATAAGAACCGTGGTGCCATCCTTAATCGTCACACTCGGCACGCTCTTTGCGGTGCAGGGGCTGATCCTCGGCTTTTCCGTGCTGCTGACCGGAACGACCAGCGTGGCGCTCAGCCCCGCCCAATCCGGCCCCATCGCCAAATTCCTGTTCGGACAGTTTATCGGCGGCAGTTTTCAGGTGAGCATCATCTGGTGGCTACTGCTGACGGCGATCTATATCTTCTATGTCCATTATTCACCCTTCGGAAACTGGATTTTCGCCATGGGCGGCGACCGCGTGAGCGCCCGCAACGCCGGTATTCCTACCGACAAGCTGACGGTGACGCTTTTTGTCCTTTCCTCCGTCAGCGCCTCCTTCGTCGGTGTCTGTCAGGCGATCCTCTTCAATGTCGCCCAGGTTTCGGCCGGCATGACCTTCATCTTTAACTCCATCATCGCGGTCGTCGTGGGCGGGGTGCTGCTGACCGGCGGCTTCGGTTCGGTGATCGGCATATTTCTCGGCACCATCACCTTCGCCATCGTCAACCAGGGCATCTATTTCACTTCGTTTGACCGCAACTGGTCGAGCCTCATCATCGGCGTCATGCTGCTTCTGGCAGTGCTGATGAACAACACCTTCCGTGTCATGGCGCTCACCTATTCGCCGAAGAAGAAGTGAGGCAAGACGATGTCGACACCCATTCTCGAACTCAGAAACGTCAACAAATCCTTCGGCCCGATCGATGTTCTGCACGATATCTCACTGAAGGTGCGCGCCGGCGAGGTGCTCTGCCTGCTTGGCGACAATGGAGCTGGAAAATCCACGCTGATCAAGACGCTGGCCGGCGTCTACCAGCCCAGTTCTGGCGAAGTGCTGATGGATGGAAAGCCGGTCGATTTCGACGGGCCGCGCGATGCGCAGCGCATGGGCATTTCCACCGTGCACCAGTTCGGCGGGACCTTTCCGCTGATGAGCATTGGTCGCTCCTTCTTCATCGGCGCGGAACCGACCAAGGGTTTCTGGCCTTTCCGGATCTACGACCGCAAGAGAGCAAACGAAATCGCCGTCAAGGCGGTGCAGGAGTTCGGCATCACCCGCATCGATGACGGCGACCGCCTGATCGGCGGCCTTTCCGGCGGCGAGCGGCAATCGCTCGCCATCGCCCGCGCGGTGCATTTTGGTGCACGCGTTCTGATCCTCGATGAGCCAACCGCGGCGCTGGGCGTGAAACAGGCGTCCCATGTCCTGCGCATCGTGCTGGAAGCGCGCAAGCGGGGCATCGCAGTGATCTTCATCACCCATCAGGTCACCCATGCGATTGCCGTCGGCGACCATTTCGCCGTGCTCATTCGCGGCGCGGTCGCCGCCAATTTCCGCAAGGGTGAAAAATCCCGCGAGGAAATCACCGATCTGATGGCCGGCGGTGAAGCGCTCGCCGACCTCGGCGCGGAGGTGGAAAATTACATGGCCAGCCATGACGGCCATCCGCCGCAGCCACCCTCGAATTAAGACATAAAGCAAGGATCAAGACCGATGAAGATCGCCATCGACCCACACATGCATCGTTTCACCAGCCTCGATGAGCTTCCGGCCAAAGTGAAGGAACTCGGCTACGACTGGATCGAACTCAGCCCGCGCGCGGATTTCCTCGAATGGTTCAAGGCGCCGCGCGTCTTTCCCGAGCGGATCAGGTCTTTCAAGAAGGCGCTGAAGGACGCCGATGTCGGCATCGCCTCTTTGCTGCCCATGTATCGCTGGGCTTCCAATGATGAGACCGAACGGCAGGCGGCAGTGAAACACTGGAAGCGCGCCATTGAGATCGCCATCGAACTGGAGGTCGACACGATGAACTCCGAGTTCGGCCGTGGTCCGCATCCCGACAAGGGGTCATGTTATTGCTGCCATACCGGCTCGATGATCGAGGCCTGCGAGGACGCCTGGTGGCGCTCGATGGAAGAGCTGGTGCCGATCTTCGAGCGCGAGAACATCAACCTGCATGTCGAGCCGCATCCCGAGGACTGGTGCGAGACATTGCAGCCGGCGCTGGACATCATCCGCACGGTCAATTCGAAGAATGTGAAGTTCCTCTATTGCGCACCGCACACCTTCTATTTCGGCGACGACACCAAGGCGATGCTGCGCGAAGCGAAGGATGTGCTGGCGCATGTGCATGTGGGCGACACCTTCAACCACAAGGCCAGCTCCGGGCTTCGCTATATCCTCAATCCGCCGGGCACACAGGCGCGGGTGCACCAGCACCTGAATATTGGCCAGGGCGAGGTGCCGTGGGACGATTTCTTCGGCACGCTCGCTGAAATCGGCTTCGACGGCATCATGACCTCCTGCGTCTTCGCCTGGGAGGACAGGGCCGATGAATCGAGCCGGTTCATGCGCGCCAAGATGCAGGACTATATCGACCTCTATTTCAAGAAATGACGCGGCAAACCGGCGCTGAGCCCGAGGCGGACCCCGCCTCCCGCCGCGGCCATTCGCAACATCAAATGGAAAGACGACTGACATGATCAACGGAGAAAGACTGATTTCGCGCCCGCTGCGCTGGGCCATGGTGGGCGGCGGACGCACGGGACAGGTGGGCTACAAGCACCGCACCGGCGCCCTGCGCGACGGCAACTACCAGCTCGTCGCGGGCGCCTTCGACCTCGATGCCGAACGAGGCAGAGACTTCGGCGTCAATCTCGGCGTGGCGGCGGAACGCTGCTATGCGGACTACAAGGCGCTGATTGCCGGCGAGACGACGCGCGAAGACGGTGTGGACGTCGTCTCCATCGCCACCCCCAATTTCACCCATTACGAGATCACCAAGGCCTGCCTTGAAGCGGGGCTGCATGTCATCTGCGAAAAACCGCTGTTCTTCACCGTGGCGGAATGCGAGGAAGTGGCGCGGCTGGCCGAACAGAAGGGTCTGATCGTCGGCGTCACCTATGGTTTTACCGGGCACCCGCTCGTCCACCAGATGGCGGCCATGGTCAAAAAAGGAATGCTGGGCGACATCCGCATCGTCGACCTGCAATATACCCACGGCTTCAACGCCGGTGACGATGTGGACGCGGGCGAGGCCGTCAAATGGCGCACCAATCCCCGCACCGCCGGCCCGACCTTCGTGCTGGGCGATATCGGCACGCATCTCTATTATCTCTCGGAAGTCGTGCTGCCGCATATGAAGGTGGAACGGCTGCTCTGCGACCGCAAGGCCTTCATCCCCACGCGCGCGCCGCTGGAAGACCACGCCACCGTCCTGATGCATTATGACAATGGCGCGCGCGGCCGCCTCTGGGTCTCCTCCGTCAATGCCGGCAATATGGGGTCGCAGCGTTACCGTTTCGTCGGCTCCAAGGCGTCGCTCGAATGGTCCGATTCCCATCCCGACCAGCTGATCTACGAAGTTCAGGGCGAACCCGGCCGCATCATGCACCATGGCATGCCCTATCTGGAACAGGAAAGCCTCGCCATCGACCGCATGGGCGCGCTGCATACTGAAGGTCTCGGGGACAGCTGGTCGAACATCTATCTCTGGATCGCCCAGGCGATCGACGCGGCAAATCGCAGCGATCAGGCTTTCCTGAAAACCCACCATTATCCCGGCATCACGGCTGGCACGGAAGGCGTCCGCTGGTTGGAAAACTGCGTCCGTTCGGCCGATGCCGGCGCCGCCTGGATCGACTTCGCATAACCAGTTTGGGGGCGCGCCGGACCACTCTCCCGTCCTCCTCCTCCTGAAGCGCGTCCCCATGCCTTTTTTAGAAAGACGACACGATGAAACTCGCAATTTGTACCGACGTCATGGCAAACCTGCCCTTCACCGAAATGCTCGACAAATGTGTCACGCTCGGCGTCGAGGGCATCGAGATGACTGGCGGCGGCTGGTCCAGCGGCCCACATTTCCGGGCGGACGAACTTCTGGCGGACAAGGGGCTGCTCAAGTCCAAACTAAAGGAAATCGAGGCCCGCGGCCTCGAGATCGCCGCGCTGAATTGCTCTGCCAATCCGCTAGATCCCGGCGATATGGGCAAGCGCCACCTGAGGGAAATGCAGGACACGGTTCGGTTGGCGGGCGAAATCGGCGTGACGAAGATCGTCACCATGTCCGGTCTGCCGGAGGCTGCACCCGGCGACACGGTGCCGAACTGGCTCGTCTACACCAAGAGCTGGCCGAACGAGATGCCGGAGCGCGACCGTTACCAGTGGGAAGATCGCGCCTTCCCACTCTGGCACGGGCTCGTGAAGCTCGCCAAGGAAGCGGGCGTTGAAAAATATGCGCTCGAGAATTTCTCGGCCATGCTCGTCTGGAACCCGGAAACCCTGTTTCGCCTGCGCAACGAGGTTGGCCCGACGGTCGGCATGAATCTCGATCCGTCACACCTGATGTGGATGGGGGCCGACCCCATCGCGTCTGCCCGGGCACTCGGCAGCGCGATCCACCATTGCCATGGCAAGGACACCCGCATCGAACGCGGGCTGGCCGATGTGAACGGCCTGCTGGAGCTGAAAGAGGTGACTGACGTCGCCAACCGCAGCTGGAATTATGTGGCTGTCGGCGCCGGCCATGACCTGCAATGGTGGAAGGAATTTTTCTCCGTGGTACGCATGGCCGGTTACAATGGCTGGGTGAGTCTCGAAATGGAGGATTTCACCATGTCCACCGAGGCAGGCATCCAGTCCTCCATCGATGCCCTGCAAGCCACCATCAGCCGCTGAAGCTAAGCCCCGGGCCGCAGAGCGCGGCCCGGCACCAATCGCGCCACGAGGATGCCATGACCAACCCGATCACCATTACCACCGCTCCCTGCTGCTGGGGCGTCGATGACGTCAAAAATCCCCATCTGCCCCATTGGGAAAAGGTGCTGGATGAGGCGAATGCCGCCGGTTTCGGCGGGCTGGAACTTGGCCCCTATGGCTATCTGCCGCTCGATCTCAGCCGCGTTTCGCAGGCGCTGGACGAGCGCGGCCTTAAGATCGTTGCCGGCACGATCTTCGACGATCTGGTCTCACCTGACAACCGCGACAACCTGCTGCGCCAGACCGACGAAATCTGCGCGCTGATCACCCGCCTGCCAAAACCGGAAACCCATGCCGGCCAGCGTTTTCCCGCCCCCTATCTGACGGTCATGGACTGGGGCCATGACGAACGCGACTACGCCGCCGGCCATTCCGACAGCGCACCGCGCCTCGATAAAGCCGCATGGCGGGGGATGGTCGAAAACATCCGCGCCATCGCAACGCTCGCCCGCGACACATACGGCGTGCGTGCCACCATTCATCCGCATGCCGGCGGCTACATCGAATTTGCCGATGAGTTGCAGCAGATCGTTGAGGACATTCCCGCCGATCTCGCGGGCCTGTGCCTCGATACCGGCCATATGGCCTATTCCGGCATGGACCCCGCCGCCACGCTCCGCCGCTATTGGGACCGCGTCGATTACATTCATTTCAAGGATATCGACGCCACGGTTTTTCAAGAGGTGATGGGGGAGCATATCCGCTTCTTCGAGGCCTGCGCCAAGGGCGTCATGTGCCCGATCGGCCGCGGCTCTATCGATTACCCAGCCATTCGCAGCCTTCTGACGGAACTCGGTTACGGCGGTTACATCACCATCGAGCAGGAACGCGACCCGCGCAACGCCGGCAGCATTCTGGATGACCTTGCAGCCAGCAGGGTGTTTCTTGCCAAAAGCGGTTTCTGAACCGAACGGAGTAAAACCGTGACGCTTCGCGAGAAGTCGAGCCAACACACTACGGCAATCGAAATAATGGTCGTTTCCGGCACATAAGATGCTCTCAGCCTAAAAACACATGCATTTATCCGTCACATCCATGTAAAAGCCACATTGGAATATGAGCTGAAGTTGCAAGACAATTTAGCCTTGGTTGGCAATACCTCTGGGCAAACCCAAGGTGCGTACCCATAAGCTGAAGCGATCGTTTTCTTTGTATTTTCATGGTGATACGATGATGACCCGCCGCCAGACACTGCTTTTTGCCGCGGCTGCCACAGCCGGCCTTTCGTCCTCGGCCCAACGGGGCCGGACAGCAGGCCCGTCAGCCCGTGGCACCGGTTTTTGGTATCCTGAGGAAACCGAACCACATGAACGCACTTTCATGCAGTGGCCGGTGAACCCTGCCGTGCATGACGATCCCGATTTTCTTGACGATCTTCAGAAAACCATCGCGAAAATCGCCAACACCATAGCAGAATTTGAGCCGGTCGTGATGCTGGCCGCAGCGCAGCACCATGGTGCAATCCGTAAACAGGTATCGCGCAACGTCGACTTATGGGACATTCCGACGGATGATCTGTGGTGTCGCGATTCCGGGCCGTCCTTTGTTGTGGATGGCAAGGGTGGGCTCGCCATCACGCAGCTCAACTTCAACGGCTGGGGCAACAAGCAAACCCACAATGCCGACGGAAAGATTGCCGCGCGAATAGCCGAACGTATGGGCCTTCCGATTTTTGACGCAGGGCTGGTGGGCGAGGCTGGAGGAGTGGAAACCGACGGCCACGGCACCTTGATCGCCCATGAAAGCAGCTTCATCAATATCAATCGCAACCGGGGCGACAAGGCCGAAATCGAACGGCTGCTGCTCGACACGATGGGCGCGCGCAAGATGTTGTGGGCACCCGGAATCATCGGTGCCGATATCACCGATTACCACATCGATGCACTCGCCCGTTTCGTCAAGCCCGGCCAATTGCTGATCCAGATGGGAGACAAGATCGACCACGATGATCCGTGGTCGATCGCCGCCTTCGAAACCCATGACATTCTGGCCGCAGCCACCGATGCCGAGGGCCGAAAGCTGGACATGGTCATTTTGCCGGAACCCTACGATATTCGTGCTGACAGCGCCGATTTCGTATCTTCCTATGTCAATTATTATGTCTGCAACGGTGCGGTCATCGCCGCTGAATTCGGCGACCGGGAAGCCGACGAACGAGCCGCAGCCATTCTTGGCAAGCTTTATCCCGGCCGTGAGATCATCACGTTAAATATCGACCCGGTGGGTGAGGTAGGCGGCGGCATCCATTGCGCCACCCATGAGCAACCTAAAGTCTGATCACGCGCGGCTCATGTGCCTTTGACGGCCAGATGTATGGGAAGATCGAAGGCGGCAGGAAAATGGCGCCGATGACTAAAATGACTTCGACGCCACTCAACCAATCCACTGGCAAGAACCGGCACTTAGACCTTCAGGCTTCGACAGGCTCGTGAACATCATCCAGAAGAAAATGCACGATCACATAACGAGTCGTGTATTTCTGACCGCTGTCGGACACGCTCTCGACGCTGCCACCGTCGGAGGGATGCCATTTCTGGTAATGAGGGTTGTTGGCAATCAGCGTAATCGCCTTGCCCGAAAGCCGGCCGTTCAACCGATAGCGAGCTTCTGCCAGGGGCCAAATCTTCTCAAAATCCTGTTGGCTGATACGGGCTTTCAAGGCCTTTCTGGATATCGTTTCCCCGGGCGAACCATCTTTGTGCTCCATCGGTGGAATATGCAGGTCAACCTCTTCCGCGCCGTCCAGCAGAAAGGCAAATTCGTCTGGCCACATCCGTCTCACGTATCGCTCCTCCCAAAGCTCGCCGTCCTTTACGACACAATTATGATAGCGCCTCCACCGCGAGAGGCAATGGCGGATATGAACCTGCGCGTGCCTGCGTCCCCCTGTTCTTCCAGATCGATGCCGCGTGATCTCCAATTGTTATCGAAGATCCCGCATCGGATGCCCTTGCATGGCATCGATCTTCACTAGGGGACGACGCATCCTCCCATCAGCGGCTTCATATAGTCCGGGGGCATGGAAATGCCGAGTATGGACATAGCCATTTCCAGCAGCATCAAAGATCGCATAAGTTCAAAAAATCGCGGGAAAACCTTGCTTGCCCAAGGCAAATTATGGCGGAGAGGGTGGGATTCGAACCCACGATACCCTTGCAGGTATGCCGCATTTCGAGTGCGGTGCATTCGACCACTCTGCCACCTCTCCGCATGCGCGAACGCTTGCGTTGCGCGCTCCTCATAAACATCAATAGCCGGGCTGACAAGGGAAATTTCGTGTTTGTGTCACAAATTATTCGTCATGGACGATGGTGGAGAAACGCTTCGGCTTTTGGCGGTTTTCGTGAATGTTTTTAATGTGACGCGTCTCGGCCTAGAAGCATGCACCTCATGTCCGACCGCGGTGTTAGAGCCGTTGATAGCGCCGTAGGATTTCCATAATTCGGCCGTCCTGGTCCGGATCGGGCAACAGAGCCGGCTGGCGGCTGGCGCCGACGGAGGGGTCTTGAAGATAGAGCGAGCGCTTGACCATGGCGGGCGCAAAACCGAGCGCGTAGAGGTCAGTGCGGAAGGCTGTGTAGATCGCCTGCTGGCGTTCAGCCTCAGTGACATTGCCGGCGTTGAATGCATTGAGAATGCAGGCAAGCACATCCGGCATGGCGTTGCCAAGGCCGGAAATACAGCCTGCCGCGCCGTTCTGCAACGACCACAGAACAAGGTGATCCGGGCCGGAATAGACCTCGAAACCGGATATTTCCTTCGCCACCTGGAGATAGGCCTCCAGCGTCTGCTGCGCGCCACCGGAATCCTTGATGCCGGCGATATTGCCATGGGTTGCAAGTTTGCGCGCGGTTTCCGGCTCTATGTGATTCTGGGTGCGGGCGGGGATATCGTAGAGATAGGTCGGGGTCTCAACGGCATCGGCCACCGTCGAGAAATGGCGGATCAGGCCGTCTTGCGTGCATGCGATGAAAAAGGGCGTGATAACGGCGATACCATCGACGCCGATACGGTCGAAGGCTTTGGCAAGCTGTATGGTCTCGAATGTGGCGGGCATGCCGGCATTGACGATGACTTTGGCGCGACCGGCCACTTCGTCCACCACTTCTTCGGTGAGGCGGATTTTTTCCTCATGGGTCAGCGCGGTAAAATCGCCGTTGGTGCCCGCGCACATGATGTTGTTGCCGGCCGCCACCTGGCGGTGCACCTGCGCGCGCGTGGCTTCGTAATTGATCGTTTCGTCCTCGTTGAAACAGGTGACGAGCGCGACGAAGGCTTGTTTGGTCATGAAAGAACTCCACTTGAATTTCCGATGACATGGCCGGCATCCGCCGGGCTGCGCGCGGAATGCATATCGGGGTCGGGATCGAGGCTCGCCGAAAGCAGCGCGCGGGTATACTCCTCGCGCGGCGCCTCGAAAACCTGCCGGACGCTGCCGAATTCCACTACCTCGCCGCGCTGCATAACCATGACGTGATCGGCAAAATCCCGAACCACCGGCAAATCATGCGCGATGAAGATGAAAGAGAGGCCCATTTCGCGGCGCAGCTTGTCCAGAAGCGCGATGACCTGCGCCTGAACCGAGACGTCAAGCGCCGAGACTGCCTCGTCACAGATGATGAGCTTCGGCTCCAGCGCCAAGGCGCGGGCAATGGCGATCCTTTGCCGCTGGCCACCGGAGAACTGGTGGGGATAACGGCGCATATGTTCCGGAGACAGGCCGACCTGATGCAGCAGTTCCGCGGCGCGTTCGCGCCATCTTGCCCTGGGCAATATGTCCGGGTGGATGACCCAGGCTTCGGAGATGAGCTGAAATACCGTCATGCGTGGGTTGAGCGATTGGGTGGGGTCCTGAAAAACCATCTGCAGGTCACGCCTGAGCGCGAAAAGCTCCGCCGGCGAAAGCTGGAAGAGATCCCGCCCCTTCCACAGGGCGCTGCCGGCATCCGGCTCGTCGAGCCGCAGCAGAATGCGCGCCAGCGTTGACTTGCCGGAACCGCTTTCCCCAACGACGGCAATGGTCTCGCCGGCCATCAGGTCGAAGGAAACACCCTTCAAGGCCTCAAAGGCGCCGTAGCGCTTGCGCACATCGCGCACGCTGAGCAAAGGTTCCCCCCCTGCTTTCGGTTCGTGCATTTCGCCCCGGCCGGGGGCGGCGCTGATAAGCTTGCGGGTATAGGGGTGCTGAGGGTTGCGGTAAACCTCGCGAACGGTGCCGGCCTCCACCAGCACGCCCTTCTCCATCACCACTACCCGGTCGGCGATTTCGGCAACGACGCCGAGATCATGGGTGATGATGAGTACGGCCATACCGGTTTCCCGCTGCAGCTCCTTGAGCAGGGACAGCACCTCCGCCTGCACCGTCACGTCAAGCGCCGTGGTCGGTTCGTCGGCGATCAGCAGGTCGGGCTGCAGCGCCAGCGCCATGGCGATCATGACGCGCTGGCGTTGGCCGCCGGAAAATTCATGCGGATATTTCCTCAAGGCGCCATCCGGATCGGGAATGCCGACACGCGCGACAAGCCGCCTTGCCTCCGCCTCAGCTTCCGCCTTGCCCATGCCATGGGTGGTCATCGCCTCACGGATCTGCCAGCCGACGGTATAGACGGGATTGAGATGGCTGAGCGGATCCTGAAAGATCATGGCGATGCGCCGGCCGTTGACCTCGCGGCGCGCTTCTGCCGGCATGGTCAGAAGGTCTTTGCCGTCAAGCAATATCTGGCCGCTGCTGATATGTCCGGGCGGCATGTCGATGAGGTTCATAATGGCTGAGGACGATACCGATTTGCCGGAGCCGCTTTCACCGAGGATCGCCAGCGTTTCGCCACGGTCGATATGGTAGGAAACATCCTTGACCGCATGGACGACACCGCTTGCGGTGTGAAACTCCACGGAAAGATTGCGCACGTCGAGAAGATGGTCAGCCATGCTTGCGGCCTTTCATTTCCAGCCGCCAGCGTTGCACGGGGTCCAGCGCGATGCGCAGCCAGTTGGAAAGCAGGTTGAGCGACAGGGTGGTGAGGATGATGGCAAGGCCCGGCCAGAAGGACAGCCACCAGGCATTAGTGAGATATTGCCGCCCCTGCGAGATCATCAGGCCCCAGGTGATTTCCGGCGGCTGAATGCCGATGCCAAGGAAAGACAATGCGCTTTCCGCCAGCATTACATAAGCGAAATCGAGCGTCGCAAGCGTCGTCAGCGTTGGCAGCACCACGGGCAAGATGTGGCGGAACAGAATGCGTTTTCCCGATGCGCCCATCACCCTTGCCGCCTGCACGAACATGCGCTCGCGCACCTCCAGCACCTCGGCCCTTGTGGTGCGGATGTAAACGGGAATGCGGGTGATCGCCAGAACAAGCATCAGGTTGAGGATGGAGGAACCGAGCAGATAAAGCACGATGACCGCGATCAGCAGCGACGGAAACGACATGATCACATCGGCAAGCCGCATGATGATCTGGCCGACGCGGTTTGAGGAAAAACCGGCGATGAGGCCAAGCACTGTGCCGGTGACAGCGGAGAGAAGCACGGCGCCGGGGGCGATCATCAGCGTGTTTTGCGTGGCGGCGATGATACGAGCCAGAAGCGAGCGGCCGAGCGCATCCGCTCCCAGCCAGAAGTACCATTCACGCTGCCAGTCGAAGGGGGCGAGATTGCGTCCGCGCAGGTTCTGTTTCGTCGCGAGATCGCCAAGCCAGGCCGGGCCGACAAAGGCAAGTATGACGATGACGATGAGGAAAATCGCGGCACAGAGCGCGAATTTATCCGCCCACAACATGCGCAGCATGCGCGTTGCAAAGGACGGCTCGTCGATGATCTCAGTATCGGCGTTCAAAAGGCTCATGGCTGAATGGCCTCCTCAGTGCCGGATACGCGGATCGAGCAGCGCATAGGCGATATCGATCAGCAGGTTCATCAGGAAGATCGCCAGCGCCGTCACGAGAATGGCGGCCAGAACGACATTGAAATCGCGCTGAAGAATGGAATCGATCATCAGCTTGCCGACACCCGGAAACCCGAAGATGGTTTCAACGATGACGGCGCCATTGAGAAGGCTTGCGGCCTGATCGCCGATGACGGTGATGACGGGAAGCATGGCGTTGCGCAGGGCATGGATGAAGATGATCGGCCCGGATTTCACACCCTTGGCGCGCGCCGTTTTCACGTAAGCCGACGACAAAGCCCCGATCATCGAGCCGCGCACCACCTGCACGATGATACCGAAGGGGCGCACGAACAACACCGAGATCGGCAATATCCAGTGCAGCACCGAGCCCGTGCCTGATGTGGGCAGCCATGCGAGATTGACGGAAAAAACGACGATCGCCACGATGGCCAACCAGAAATCCGGAACCGAAGCGCCGACGAGCGAAATGGTCGAGGCCATGCGGTCGAAAAAGCCACCGGACCGGAAAGCCGCAAGCGAGCCGACAACGATGGCCGCAGTGGTAACCAGCGACATGGTGATGACCGCGAGCCAGAGCGTCCAGTTGAAAGCCTCCAGCACCACATCCAGCGCCGGACGGGCTTTTCGGAGCGATTCACCCAGATCACCCGTCATCACATCACCCGCATAACGCAGGAATTGCACCATCAGCGGATCGTTCAGCCCATGCAGCGCGCGAAACTGCTGCTTCAATTCCTCCGAAGCCTCCACCGGCAAAAACAGCGCGGCCGGATCACCCGTCAGGCGGGAGAGGAAGAAAACCATCACGATGAGGCCGATCAGGGAGATCAGGCTCGCAACGGAACGTTTTCGGATGAAGCTCAGCATGGTTGCCTCCGGGTTTCAACGCGGCGGCAAGGCTTTCGCCCTGCCGCCGCTCATTGGCTTAAGGTTCGGGGCTTTATTTGATGCCGATTTCCGAAAGCTGCAGCATCGAGTTGGTGGCAATGGTGGGCTTGAAGTCCAGACGTTCGGAAACGCGGGAGAAACCGACCATATGGAACAGCAGCACATCGGCCACGACATCATCATGCAAATAGGCGATGAGCTCGGACCAGAGCTTGGCGCGCTCGTCACCAACAGCTGCGGAGGCGCGTTCGATCAGGTCATCCACCTTGGGGTCCGAGAAGCCGGACTGCGTGCCCTTGGTGGCATATTTGAAGAACATGGTGAAAGACGGATCGCCCTTGGAATTGTCGTGCATCGCGGCGACGATCTGCGGTCCACGACCTTCCTTGAAAGGCTTGGAATAATAGCTCTCGTGTTCGGCCACTTCCACGAATTTCAGGTCGATCTTGAAGCCGACATCCTGCAATTGCTGCTGGATCGCCTCCATGATTTCGGTGACATTCGGGAAATTCGCCGTGCGTGCGATGATGGTGATCGGCGTATCCACCTTCACACCGGCAGCTTTCGCTTCTTCCAGCAGCTTCTTTGCGCCGTCAGGGTCGTAAGGGAAAACCTTGACGTCGGGGTTCCAGCCAAGCGTCGTCGGCGGAACCAGCGCGGTCGCCAGCACTGCACCTTCCGGAACCAGCGTGCCGAGGAAGGCCTGACGGTCGATGGCGAGGTTGAGCGCGCGGCGCACCCGCACATCGTTTAGCGGCGCGATGTTGTGGTCGAGGCGCATATAAACCGTCTCGCTATCGAGATAGGAAAAATCGGTCTTCGAATTGGTCGCGTCGAGCTGGGAAATGGAGGGCGAAAGATCGGCCTCGCCGGTCTGCACCATGGCAGCGCGAACCGAAGGATCGGCACGGAAAAGATATGTCGCTTCCGTCACCTGTGGCTTCTTGCCCCAATAATCGTCACGTGCAGTCAGAACGATCTGCTGGCCCGGCGTCCAGTTGGTCAGCTTGTAAGGTCCGGTACCGACAGGCTCGCGGATGAATTCCATCTTGGTTTCTTCAGGAACGATGGTGACCAGCGACATCAGCAACGGCAGAATGGGTTGGGCCGGGTCTGTCTTGAAGTCGATGGTGTGGTCGTCAACAATCGAAGGCGTCACCGTCATACCACCGAAATAACGGCGGGATTCGCAGGCGTTCTTGTCGCTCATGATACGCTCGAAGCTGTGCTTCACGTCCTTGGCGTCGAAGGTGGTGCCGTCAGAGAACTTCACGCCTTCACGCAGATGGAAACGCCAGCTTCCATCGGCATTCTGCTCCCATTTTTCGGCAAGCCGCGGCTGAACGCCGTTCTTGCCGCGCACATCAAGCTCGGTCAGCGTCTCGCTGACATTTTCCATGATGATGCGGCCAATGTTGGAGCGGGTCGCCATGCAGGGCTCCAGCAGGTCAGCCTCTTCCGCCAGCACGATCTTGATCGGCCCCGATGCCGCAAGCGCCGGCGAAACCGCGGCGCTGAGGGAACCCAAAACAAGGGCGCCCGCAATCAATGACTTCTTCATTCCGTTCTCCTCCCAGATCAGAAATTCAGCAACATGGCGGCGTGCCGCAAGGGGTTTTAAAAAAAGCCCCGCCTCCTGCATCGAGGAGCATGGCGTGCGGATGATCGTCTCCTCCACCCGTGAACAGAGCATCGACGCTATCACATTTTTTGTCAATTTATTTTTCGTAAGCATTTTTTATTCGCGCCATAATAACAATTTTTATTATTTTAAAACAGATAATTAGATAAAATAATCAAAACCTATAAGATCCGTTTTTTGTCTAAATAAACTTGACAACTTTTCAACTATGCCATTTTCATCAGGCCAAGAGGAGACCACGATGACCCCTGATGACATCGCTCACGCCATGACCGGAGCCATCCGCGCCACGTCAGAAAAACGGCAGGAAGCGCTTCTGCCGTCGCCGATGATCCAGAACCACGCAAGCTTTCTGCACTTGGCTGATGACGGCGCTTTGCTGTGCGCGTGGTTCGGCGGCACGCTGGAAGGAAAATCGGATATTTCGATCTTCGCTTCCGTGCTGATGCCCGGCGCTACCAGCTGGGGCGCACCACAGCGCCTGAGCCACGATCCTGCCCATTCCGAACAGAACCCGGTTCTTTTCACCGCGCCGGATGGCGCCCTCTGGCTGTTTCACACCGCCCAGCCCTCCGGCAATCAAGACGAATGCCGCATCCGCATGGCGCGTGTTACCCGTGATGCGACGGCACCGGAAAAGCTCATCTCCGAAGAGGGGCGTTTTCTCGATCTTCCGAAGGGCTGCTTCATCCGCGCGCCGCTGCGCATTCGTGATGACGGCGCCTGGCTGCTGCCGATCTTCCGCTGCATCCAGCGCCCCGGCCAGAAATGGAACGGCAGCCATGATACGGCAGCGCTTGGCATATCCAAGGACAATGGCCTGACGTGGCACTTGCAAGACCTAGGAGATTCGACCGGCTGCGTGCATATGAGTCCTGTTGCGGGCAGTAATACGCGCTATTCCGCCTTCTTCCGTCGCCGGCAGGCCGATTTCGTTTATCGCACGGAAAGCGCCGATGGCGGCCGCTCCTGGTCAAAGCCACAGCCGACCGACGTGCCGAACAACAATTCCTCCATCGCCGCAATCAGGCTCGGTGACGGTCGGCTGGCGATGATCTGCAATCCCGTCAGCGCTGCGCAATCGAGCGACCGGCGCGCCTCGCTTTATGACGAGCTTGGAGAGGATGACGGCAGGCCGGAGGCCGATCCGACAGGCGGATGTGTGCCCGTCTGGGGCGTGCCGCGCGCGCCGGTTTCCATCTGCATCTCCGATGACGATGGGCGCAGCTTCCCCATCCGTATCCTGATCGAAGATGGTCCAGGCACCTGCCTGTCGAACGATTCGACTGACGGCCGCAATCTGGAAATGTCCTATCCATGGCTTCTGGAAGCGCCGGACGGTACGCTGCACGCAAGCTACACCTATCATCGCCGCGCAATCAAATATGTCCGGCTGGCGCCCGGCTGGGCCGAGGCCAAGGACGAGGAAAAAAGATGAGCAATATTATTGGCATCACCATGGGCGACCCCTGCGGCGTAGGCCCTGAGGTCACCGTCAGGGCGCTGGCTGAAATGTCCGCGCCTGACCGGGCCGCGACGCGGATTTACGGCAACCTCGCAACGCTTCTGGCGGCGCGGGATGCGCTTGGCGTTGACATTGATCTCTCGCAGCATGTGGTTGACCTGCCCATCGAGGGCGCGCCGCTGCCCTGGGGTACACTGTCGCCGGTCGCTGGTGACGCCGCTTTCCGTTTCATCGAAAAGGCCGTTCGTGATGCAGAAGCGGGCGCAATCGGCTGTATCGTCACCGCACCGATCAACAAGGAGGCGCTTAACCTTGCCGGTCACCATTATGACGGCCACACCGGCATGCTGCGCAGCCTCACCGGCTCTTCGGCCGCCTATATGCTGCTTGCCTCCGAACGGCTGAAGGTCATCCACGTATCGACCCATGTCTCCCTGCAAGACGCCATTCGCCGGGCGACGACGGAGCGGGTGCTGGCGACCATCCGCGCCGGCAATGCCCACCTGAAGCGCATCGGTTACGAGCGGCCGCGCATCGCGGTTGCCGGCATCAATCCGCATTGCGGTGAAAACGGTCTGTTCGGCACCGAAGATGACGATCAGATCGCCCCGGCAGTCGCCGCCGCACGCGCGGAAGGCATCGAGGTGCAGGGGCCGATTTCCGCCGATACCGTGTTTCACCGGGCCTATTCCGGCGCTTTCGATCTCGTCGTGGCGCAATATCACGATCAGGGCCATATCCCGATCAAGCTCGTGGCCTTCGATACCGCCGTCAACGTTTCGGTCGATCTGCCGATAGATCGCACCTCCGTCGATCACGGCACGGCCTTCGACATTGCCGGCAAGGGCATCGCCAATCACGGCAACATGAATGAGGCCATCGCCTATGCCCGCAAGCTCGTGGCGGGCAAGAGCGCGAAAGGATAAACACCATGTCCATAGCTCCCATTCTCCTCCATCAGCCACGCAGACTCGCCGTTGGCGCAGGCACCATCGCGCAGGTCGGCGCCTTCGCCGGCAAAACCGCGTCGACCCTGGTGATCGCCACGCCACTGACGGCGAAATTCGTCGACCGTCTGCAATTGCAGGGCCCATTCACGGTCTTCGATGCCATTCCCGGCGAGCCGGACACGGCGACACTCAATGCAGCATTGACGGCAGCACGCGCCGCCAAACCCGATCTCGTCATCGGCCTCGGCGGCGGTTCCGTGATGGATGTGGCAAAGCTGGTCTCCGCATTGTGGAATTCCAACCAGACGCTCGAACAGGTGGCCGGACCGAACAGGGTTACAGGGCGCGATACACGGTTGGTGCAAATAGCCACCACTGCGGGCACCGGCTCGGAGGCCGGTATCCGCTCGCTGATCACCGATCCCGTCAAGGGCAACAAGATCGCGGTCGAAAGCCCCTATCTCATCGCGGATTTCGCGGTTCTCGATCCGGAGCTGACCTATTCCGTGCCATCAGCCGTGACGGCAGCGACGGGCGTGGATGCCATGGCCCATTGTGTCGAAGCCTTCACCAACCGCAAGGCTCACCCGATGATCGACGGGTTTGCCCGCATGGGCTTCGCGCTGGTCGGCAAATATCTGGCGCGCGCCGTTCGAGATGGCGCGGATACTGAAGCCCGTGAGGGAATGATGCTTGCCTCCTATTATGGCGGCATCTGCCTCGGCCCGGTCAATACGGCGGCCGGCCACGCCATCGCCTATCCGCTCGGCACGCTTCTCAACCTGCCACACGGACTGGCGAATGCCATCGTTTTTCCGCATGTTCTGGCCTTCAACCAGCCTGCGGTTTCAGCAAAAACAGCGGAAGTGGCAGATGCGCTGGGGCTTCGCGAGCATCTTTCGCCTGATGATCTGCGCAAGGCGGCAACGGATTTCTGCGCCGGGCTCGGCATCGAAATGTCGCTGGCAAGGCATGGAGCGACAGAGACCGATCTTCCCCGTTATGCCGAGGACGCACACGCCATCCGCCGGCTGATGGACAATAATCCGGTCGATATGAGCCTTGAAGATGTACTCGGCATTTACCGCCGCGCCTTTTGAAAGAATGGCCGGCGCGCCTCCGGGCGCATCGGCCTCAATCCGAATGCGAAGACTCGAACAGACGGTCGCGCGATCCCGTTAGATGCTGGAGCATCAACTGACGCGCCGCCTCGGCATCTCCATCGGCTATAGCCTTCGCAATGGCCTCATGCTCGGCAAAAACGCGCGTCAGGCCGGAGGCCTCGCGCTTTACCGACATGCCGTGGAACTTCATTCCCATCGCGATATGATCTTTCAGAGCCTCCATCGCGGTGGAGAAATAACTGTTCCTGGCCGCCCGCGCGATGGCGAGGTGGAACTGGTAGTCGGCATCCTCGCGGTGGGACTGGCGATTGGTGGCGTCCCGCATCAATTCGAGCGCCTTTTTGATCGCCGCAAGCCTCTCGCCATCATGCCGTAATGCCGCCGCAGCGGCCGCGGCCGGCTCCAGCGTCAGCCGGAATTCGTAACAATTCAGAAGGTCGGCGACATTTTCCAGCTGGCCGAAGCCGAGCGGCTCGCGCAGGCCGAAAGCCCGCACATAGCTGCCGGACCCTCTTCGGGAATAGATAAATCCCTGCTCGCGCAGCCGCCGCAGCGCCTCACGCACCACCGGCCTTGAGACCTCGAATTCCATCGCGAGTTCGTGTTCTGTCGGCAGCCGTTCGTCCGGCTTGTAAGCACCGGATTTGATCGCCCTGTGCATTCTCTCGAAAATAATGTCCGGAAGTGCCTTGCGCGCCGTTTCTTTCATCAACCCCATCTGGTCAGCTCTCTCCAGCGTCGTTTACGCCAAGCATCATTTTCGCAATGTGTTTCAACGTGTCAGCTTGCCCAAAACCGCCGGACTTCGCAATGATGCATTGGTCGCCACACCAGCCGACGCCCAGGCCCGGCAGACATTCGCCGGCAAGACGCAGCCGCGAAATGCCCATGGCGCGCAGCACGGCTTCGGCCGTGGCCCCGCCCGACAGAAGCAGCCTGCCAGCACCTGCCGTGAAGTGCGGCACGACGCCCTCCGCCAGCCGATCGGAAACGATAAGCGGTGAAAGATCTTCTGCCCCTTGCGTTGCACGAACAAGTGTCAGGCCGGAACCATCATATGCATGGGAAGGCACGGCACCATTGGGCGCATCGATAATCGACGCAAGCCCGGCACGCTCAAGCGCTTCCATTTGCTCTACCGTAATCGGATCACGCGAACCAACGACGAAAAGTCCCTTGCCGGCCGGAATGATCGCCGTTTCGGGAACAGTCCGCCCCGTCATTACTTCAGCCAGCGCCTCGGCAAGCCCGCGCGCGCCGACCAGAAGATCGACGCCTTTAGCCTGTGCGGCGACAAGAGCTTCCCGGATGTCGCCCTGCGATCGCGTGTCGGGTATCGTGCAGCGACCAGCATGTCCGCCGAGCTTTTCATGAACCGGAATGACGACATCAATGCCAAAGCCGGATACGGACCCGCCAACAACGATACGTCCAAAATCAGGGATGGCGGGCGCGACAAGCGCGTGCCGATAGGACATCGCATCCATTTCAACCGCAATATGCCCCTTCAGCCGGGAATCGACCTTCTTGAACAGAATGGTATCCGCTGGAACCAGCGCCAATAGTGACCGCGTGCGCTGCCCGGCTTCATCCGCATCACCGTCACGACAACCCAGATTGACGCTGAGAACAGCAGGCGCATCCGCCAGTGCTGAGGGTACACCGTCAAGCCCGATCGCAACCTCAGTCGCCAGCCCGCGCCCGGCAAAGGGTGCGGCGGCGTCGAGAGCGCCTGTCAAATCATCGGCGAAAATCAGCAGCACGGGCGGAGCTTTCAAAAAGTTGTAATGTTTTACCTCAATAAATTTATTTATAATCAATAGATAAACAGATGTGAATAACAAAAATTATTATGCAGGCTCTCGGATTGGCTTGCTGGCTATGAAGAGGCCCGCCGGGCCATCGCCGAATTCAGAAACGATGGAGACAAACGGCAAACGCGGCCCGCCGGCATGCAGATCCGCAGGCAAGGCGAAAGACGACAAACAGGATGTCGCCGCTAGATGAACCGGAAAGGCAGCCCTGAGATAAGCGCTTTGACAAAACGCTTCTTTTGAAAGCGCCCGTTCAGCGAAACACGCGGCAACTGCGTTGGCTTTTCGAGGCTATGAGGGCCAAGAACACCAGCCTGCGTGGTGACCGCCACGGAAAACCCCGCGTCAAGCACCGCCTGCGCCTCACGCTCTGCCACGGCCTTTGTCCAGCCATAGGGATAAGAAAAGGATTGTGGCCGACGGCCGACATAAGCCTCTAACCGGCGGGTCGATTCCCTGATCTCTTGCGCCAGACGCGCGGCATCTATCTTGCGCATGTTCACATGCGTCATGGTGTGCGCGCCGAAATGCACCAGAGGATCGTCCGACAGCGCCCTGAGTTCGTCCGCATCCATGACAAGCTCATCCACGATCGCTATGGGATCGATGCCGTGCTGCCTCGCGACGCGGTCGATCCTTTCCACTGCCTCATCCTCTGAAAAGTTCTGCACGAAATTCTCCAGGCGCGTGAATGCTTCCGCCTTCTGCTGAGGCGTGGCGGATGTCACAGGCTCCGACCCAGAGCCGAAATCGAAGTCAAACGATGCGGCTTTTTGCGTCAACGCAGCCGCGGTTTCCCACCACAGGCTGCGCGTCCGCTCAACAAAACCCGGTGTGATGAAAATCGTGTAGGGAATGGCATATTTGCGGAAGACCGGCGCGGCATGATCGGCATTATTGCGATAACCGTCATCAAGCGTGAAGGCGCAAAAAGACTGGCCTTCGCGATTGTCGGCAAGCAGCGCCGGTAAATCGTGCAGGTGGACGGGAACGAGACCACATTCGAGTGCGGCCTGTATCGCCTCTTCCAGAAACTGAGGCGTGACGGACAATTGCACATTGGGCGCAAAAGGCGAGATGGCCGCCCCCGGGCGCACATGATGAAGCGTAAAGATCACGCCACGCCCGGCAAGGGACGGAAATGCGGCGCGGATCACGGGCAGAGAACTCGCCTCCAGCCCGGCCCTTATGGCTCCGTATTTCAAGAGGCGCTTTACCGGCTGCCAGGAAACCGTTGCGGATTGTTTTGACTTCAGGCCGGGTAGAACCCGTTTTTTGACGACTCTCCACGCGGTGAGCGGCAGATCGATAAGACCCGGCAAGGGATCATTCAGTGCAAAAGCGGCCCAGCTGCGGACCTTGCCCAGAGACGCAACGTAGTCGCCGATATCTGCCTTGCCGCGCCAGCTTAATGTAAAGGCGGCAACCGCATCACGGACAAGATAGGACCACGACACACCTTGTCGCACAGTCTGGGACTGGCCGGCCGGTACGCCATTGGCAACCTGCCACAATAACGCGCCAAGATCGACGCCCGCCGCCGAACTGAGCCCGAACCACGACCATGGGCGCGGATTGACATCGAGAAGCTTCAGCGAACCATCCCTGCCGTCGAATTTGAATTCCACCTCGACCAGACCGCTGTGGCAGGCCGATTTTAATATCGTCCGGGCCGCCTCGGTCGCCTGATGGTTGTCGACAACCTCGACGCAGGTGCTGGTATATCCGAAATCAACGGGATATTGACGCGTGCGCCGGGCGGTGAATTCGGCAACCGGTTCTCCGTCGCGCCATAGCGCCGCATAGGAAAACTGGCTTTCTCCACCGCCAGGAATGAGTTCCTGCACCACGACATTGCCTGCGCCTATCTCCGCGCTCGCATCGGCAAAGGCAGTTTTCAGCGCCTGCCGGTCATCGGCGCGAACGACCTTCGCCCGGGAGATCACGGTGTCGCCGCCACCCATATTCGGCTTGAGAATGACGGGAAACGTCGCGTCCAGCGCATCGATGTCAGCGGTCGATGTCAGCGCATAGGTTCGGGGAAAGCTGACGCCAAGCGCCGCCGCGCGTTTGTAGAGCAGCGGCTTCTCACACAACCATTGCAGGGATTGCCATTCCGGCAGGATGATTTTGTAAAGGGCGGAGAGTTCTTCGCGATGTTGTGAAACGAGCTGTACCTCGCCATCCCCGGATGGCACGAGCAGACAGCCCTTCAGATGATGCTTTTCGGCCATTTCCCGCAAAAACGGCAACGCCCCGGCATCGTGCGGGCCGGCCCAGCGGATCGTCTCCCGCACGAAACGCGACCAGCCCGGTAGGGGTGAATCATGGGTGAGATAATAAACAGGCACATTCAGGGCGCCAAGGCTGCGGGCAAGGGCAAGCGTGCCGTGAGCGCCGCCGACAATAACAACACCTGGAATGGTCAAAGCCTGATCCCCGTCCTATTCCGTACCTTGATCGCAAAAATTGATAAATAAATTGGATATTTCTAAAGTATTGAGCGGTCGACGATCGAACTGCCGGAGCCGAAGCGCTTCTTACTCTCCTGAGCTTCTTTCAGCGCTTCGGAATTTGCTTCGAACTGAACGGGAACCGCCTCACGCGTCTTTGCGGACGGGGCGCGGCTCGCCATTGTCGTCCACCGCGACCATGATGAAGACGGCTTCCGTGACCTTTTCGCGCGAATCCTGATAATGCCTGCGGGTCCAAGCCTCGATCTTGAGCGTGACTGAGGTGCGCCCAACCTTCTCTATCCGGGTATAGACGCACAATGTATCGCCGATCTTGACCGGCTTCTTGAAGACGATTTCATTAACAGCCACGGTCACGGTGCGGCCGCCGGCCACATCATTGGCGCGGACGAAAGCGGCAAGGTCCATTTGCGACATCACCCAGCCGCCGAAAATATCGCCGGCCGGATTGGCGTCGGCGGGCATCGCAAGCGTTCTGAGGGTGAGTTCCATATCGGCGGGCGGTTGCTGGTCCATATGTCAAATTCCTTTCACAAACCTCCCGCTGCCGGACTTAGACAACCGCGCTTCATCAGCCAATAGCTGATTTATCGCGGCAGCCCTTCCAAAACAGCAAGGAATCACAAAGCCATCGTAAGCTTCGGTTAACCATGATGGGGCACGATTCCAAAAAACGCGAGGGCGTGCGAATGGCCTATGACTGGAGTGGGAACAACACGATACAGCAACGTTACGACCGCATCATTGTGGTGGTCGCAAGCGTTATCGCCGTTAGTCTGGCGACCGGAACCATTGCCCTGCGTTCGCAGGCGGGACCGGAGACCACCATAAATCTCGCCAAACAACAGCGGCTCGACCTGGAAAAATGGCATTTGCGGCTGTGATCAGCAGCGACCAACCCAAAAGATGACATAGCGAAACGGCTATTGCGAATTGCCATCGCGCTTGGCGATATTTTCCTTCGGTACGGCGTGGTCCAGATGGGCGACAGCCGGGGAAAGAACCGACAGAAACGTCTCAGAGCGACCGATATAGATGATCGCCGCGCCGTCGATGCCGTTCAAAACCTCGGCCAGCGTATCCTGCGTCTGTTTCTCCAGCCCTTCCAGCAAATCGTCGATGACAACGAATTTCGGCTTCAGCAACAAGGCATTGGCGACGCGGATGCTGGCCTGTTCGTCCGGATCCAGTTTCTTGTCCCAGCGGATGTTTTCATCGAGACGGGGCGCCATATCGCCAAGCCCGCACGCGATGAGCGCCGCGACATAATCCTCCTCGGCAAACCGCTGCGGCGCACGTGGGTAGGCCAGAATTTCGCGCAGCGAACCCGTCGGCAAATAACCATGTTGGGCAATGAACAGCGTGTCGGATTGTTCGGGCATTTCTATTCTGCCCTGCCCCCAGGGCCACAATCCCGCCATGGCGGCAAATAACAGCCGCCGGTTCACGCCCTGCTCGCCATTGATCATCAGCCGCTCGCCCGGCCCGATCTCCACATTCGCCTCACGCAGTCTGAAACCGCGCTCCACATCCTGCCCGCCTGCATCACGGCAGATCGTGACCGACTGAAGGCGAATCTTTTCATTCTCCGCGCTCCGTTGCAGATCGATCGCCAGCCCGTGCTGTTCGACGCTGTCCATCTGGATCAAGGCGTTGCGAAACACCGAGACGCGCTGCAATGTCGCCTTCCAGCTGGCAATCGGGCCGAAATTGTCGATGTACCAGCGAAGCGCGGTATTGACCTGGTTGAAGGCGCCGACAGCCATCATCAGCCCGCCAAAGGTAAGGTTGCCGGAAAAATAGACCGGGGCAGCGATCAGGATCGGTGCAACAACCGCCAGCCAACCATAGCCCGACGAAACCCAGGTCAGATGCGTCAGCGCCATGGCCAACCCCCGGATCACACCGAGCACGGCATCAATATCGACACCGATCCGCCGCCGTTCGTTCTTTTCACCGCGGGCCAGCGCAATCGCGGCCAGATTTTCGCTGGCGCGCATCAGGGAAAAGCGCAGTTCAGCCTCTTTCGAATAACGTTCGGCGTTCAGCCCAACCAGACGATAACCGACAAGGTTGCTCAGCAAAGACGCAGAACCGGCATAAAGGATCGCGGCCCAGACCATATACCCGGGAATAGGGACAAGATCGCCATTGATGGTGATGGAGAAACCCGCCGACAGGCCCCAGAGAACACCGATAAAGCTAATAAGCAGGATCGTTGCGTTCACGAGACCGATGGACAGCGCCGTGCTGCTTTCGGCAAGGTTGCGGACATCGTCATGCAAACGCTGGTCCGGATTGATGGCGATCGTGCCGAAACCGGCAAGACGGGCGGCGCGACCCGGTTTCAGCCATTGATCCACCATATCCTTGGCAAGACCCTCGCGCATGTTCAGCGCCGTCATCTGGTTGAGCCAGGTCTGGATGACGTTGAGGAGAAGCAGCAGCCCGGCGATGATCGCGAAGACCTCGAGCTGGTGAATGAAGGCATCAAGATCGCGCCGCTCCAGCGCATTGTAGAACGGCGCATTCCACTCGTTAAGGCGGATCTGCCCGTAGGCCGTCAGCAATATTACCGTAAGCAGGGCAAACGACAGCAATATCAGCCGGTTACGCACCGGCGATGTCCAGAAGGCATTGCCCATCATGCGCAATTGCGCAGGAAAATCGAGATCGAAACCCGAAGGGTTAGCCGCGCTCTTGCGCTGATCGTCGGTCACGGTTGTTGCCATTCATTCCATTCCGAAACGTCAGTCGGCAAAGAAAGCGGGTCGCGATTCTGCGCCTTGCGATGCCAAGCAATAACACGCTGTTCGACCTTGTCCACAATCCCGGCGAAATCCCGGCGGCGGCGATTGAAAAGCGCGGATAGATCTTCGCGCGGGCAAACCTCGCGGCCCGTAGCAACAATGCGGATGTCCCCGGAAATGATCCTTGCTTTCTTTTCCTGCATTGCACAAAATCCGAATAATTTCAGAGGGGCGGATAAACCGCATAGACCGGAAAAACCGGGCAAGGCAGATTAATGGCGATCAAAGCGAGCATCTATCATCTGACGCATTATAAATATGACAATCCGGTTCGCCTTGGACCACAAATCATCAGATTAAAGCCCGCATCGCACTCCAGAACCCGTGTTATCAGCCATTCGCTCAAGGTTTCGCCATCCAATCATTTCGTAAACCTGCAGCAGGATCCTTACGGCAATTACCTTGCCCGCTTTGTCTTTCCCGAGCCGGCAACGGAATTTAAGATCGAGGTCGATCTTGTCGCCGATATGACGGTCTATAATCCGTTCGATTTCTTCGTCGAGGAAGAAGCGACCAAATGGCCGTTCGATTATCCGCAGGAATTGCGGGACGACTTATCCATCTACATGAAACCGGAGCCGACCGGCCCGTTGCTCGCCGCCTTCATGGCGACCGTCGACCACACGCCCGGCCAGCCGACGGTCGATATGGTCGTGGGCCTCAACGCCCGTCTGCAACAGGAAATCGGTTACGTCATTCGCATGGAACCGGGCGTCCAGACGCCGGAGGAAACACTGGCCTCCGGCAAGGGATCGTGTCGCGACACCAGCTGGCTGCTCGTACAGATTCTGAGGCATCTTGGTCTCGCCACGCGTTTCGTATCCGGATACCTCATCCAGTTGACACCCGATCTGAAGGCCCTGGACGGCCCTTCCGGCACCGAGGTGGATTTCACCGATCTGCACGCCTGGGCCGAGGTCTATATGCCCGGCGCCGGCTGGATCGGTCTTGACCCCACATCGGGGCTTTTGACGGGTGAAAGCCATATTCCACTGGCGGCAACACCGCATTATCGCAACGCCGCACCGATTTCGGGCGGTTATTTCGGCCATGCCAATACAGAATTCGCTTTCGACATGCAGGTCCGGCGCGTTGCCGAAACCCCACGCATCACCAAGCCCTTTTCCGACGACAGCTGGGAAGACCTCAATACGCTTGGCGAAGTGGTCGATAACGTTCTGAACGCCCATGACGTCCGGCTTACCATGGGCGGCGAGCCGACCTTCGTTTCCATCGACGATTTCGAATCCGAAGAATGGAACACCGGCGCGGTTGGACCCACAAAACGCGAAAAGGCAGACGCTTTGATCCGCCGCCTGCGCGAGCGTTTCGCGCCGGGCGGCTTTCTGCATTATGGGCAGGGAAAATGGTATCCGGGCGAAAGCCTGCCGCGCTGGACCTTTTCGCTCTACTGGCGAAAGGACGGGCTGCCAATCTGGCAGAACCCGGCGCTGATAGCCGAAGAAGGCGCAGATGCCGGCGTCGATGCCGATGATGCGCAGAAGCTGCTCAGCGGCATCGCCACCCACCTCGGCATCGAGAAGGAACTGGTACTGCCCGCCTATGAGGATCCGGCCGAATGGATCATCAAGGAAGGCAGCCTTCCCGATAATGTCGACCCGTCCAATTCCAAATTGAAGGACCCCGAAGAGCGAAACCGCATAGCTCGCGTGTTCGAACGCGGGCTTACGACGCCGACGGGTTATATTCTTCCCGTGCAGGCGTGGAACGCCAGAGCCGAAGGCAAACGCTGGGTCAGCGAAAAATGGAAGACGCGGCGCGGCAAGATTTTCCTTGTTCCGGGTGACAGCCCGGTCGGTTACCGCCTGCCGCTCGGTACCCTGCCATATGTACCACCCTCTGCTTACCCCTATATCCACGAGGCCGATCCATCGATCCCCCGCGGGGCCCTTCCCGATCTCGCTTCGCCGTCGGGCCGCGCCCTGCCGGCAGCGTCCTTCCATGTGGATGAGGCTGCCGCCCAAGCGCGTGTCGAACAGACGCTTGGAGAAATCGGCGGTGCGGTGCGCACCGCGCTCTCCGTAGAGCCGCGCGACGGCCGTCTCTGTGTTTTCATGCCGCCGGTCGAACGCATTGAAGACTACCTCGAGCTAGTCGCAGCGGCGGAAGCCGCGGCGGCAGAACTTGGGCTGCCCGTTCATATCGAGGGTTATGCGCCGCCGCATGACGAGCGCATCAATGTCATCCGCGTCGCGCCCGATCCCGGTGTCATCGAGGTCAACATCCATCCCGCCGCAAGCTGGAAGGAATGCGTCGATATCACCTCGGCGGTTTATGAGGAAGCACGCCAGACACGTCTCGGTGCTGACAAGTTCATGATCGACGGTCGCCACACCGGCACCGGCGGCGGCAATCATGTGGTCGTGGGCGGCGCCAACCCCAATGACAGCCCCTTTCTGCGCCGACCCGATCTTCTGAAAAGCCTCGTTCTGCACTGGCAGCGGCACCCGTCGCTTTCCTACCTCTTCTCCGGGCTGTTCATTGGCCCGACCAGTCAGGCGCCCCGCATTGACGAGGCCCGCCACGACAGTCTCTACGAGTTGGAAATCGCACTCGCACAGGTGCCTGCTCCCGGTGAGGGCGCGCCGCCGCTGCCATGGCTGGTCGACCGTCTGTTCCGCAACCTGCTGACGGATGTAACGGGCAACACCCACCGCGCCGAAATCTGCATCGACAAGCTGTTTTCGCCTGACGGACCGACCGGTCGCCTCGGCCTTGTGGAATTCCGCGGCTTCGAAATGCCGCCGAATGCCCGCATGTCGCTGGCCCAGCAATTGCTGGTGCGCGCGCTTATCGCCCGCTTCTGGAAAAACCCCGCCGGCGGCAAATTCGTGCGCTGGGGCACGGCGCTCGCCGACCGCTTCATGCTGCCGCATTACATCTGGGCGGATTTTCTGGATGTGCTCGCCGATCTCAGGGAAAACGGCTTCGATCTGAAACCCGAGTGGTTTACCGCCCAGCAGGAGTTCCGTTTTCCCTTCTTCGGCGAAGTGGAATATGAAGGCTCGAAACTGGAGTTGCGTCAGGCGCTGGAACCCTGGCATGTGATGGGCGAACAGGGCGCCATCGGCGGAACCGTGCGTTTTGTCGATTCCTCGGTCGAACGTTTGCAGGTGCGGCTGGAAACCTCCAACCCTGCCCGTTACGCCGTGGCATGCAACGGCCGCGCCGTTCCGCTGACCCCGACGGAGAACCGCAGCGTCGCGGTTGCCGGCTTGCGCTTCAAGGCATGGCAGCCCGCTTCCGGCCTGCATCCCGTTCTGCCCGTCAATTCACCCTTGACCTTTGACATTTATGATACATGGTCGAGGCGATCGATCGGCGGATGCATCTATCATGTTGCTCATCCGGGCGGGCGCAATTACGAGACGTTTCCCGTCAACGGCAACGAGGCCGAGGCACGCCGCCTTGCCCGTTTCGAACCATGGGGACATACGGCAGGGCAATATCCGCTTCATGCGGAAACCGTGTCGCCAGAATTTCCGCTGACGCTCGATCTGCGTCGGCCATACGGAGTGTAAATTGTCCAAAGCCCCGGCAACGGAACGCAAGACGGAAACCGGCGCGCCGCTGCGCGGGCTTGGTTATTCCACTTTGCCGGGCGTGGCCGACGAAATGCTCGATACCGACGGCAAGGTCAGGCCGGTCTGGAAGCACCTCCTCGGTGCGCTCTCGCGCATGTCGGAACGCGAATTGCACGAGCGCTTTGCCCGCACCGACCGCTATCTGCGCGACGCGGGTGTGTTCTACCGCGATTACAGCAAGGGCAGCAGCGAACGAAACTGGCCGATCTCGCATATTCCAGTGCTGATCGACGACAGGGAATGGACGGTTCTCTCTGAAGGGCTGAAACAGCGCGCCGATCTTCTGGAGGCCATGGTCGCCGATTTTTACGGCGAAAACCGATTGGTGAACGAAGGTTACGTGCCGCCGGCGCTGATCGCCTCCAATCCGGAATATCTGCGTCCAATGGTCGGCGTCAAACCGGCAAGTGGCCATTACCTGCATTTCTGCTCATTCGAAATCGGACGCGGACCTGATGGAAACTGGTGGGTGCTGGCGGACCGGACGCAGGCGCCTTCCGGCGCGGGCTTTGCCCTGGAAAACCGGGTGGCGACCACCCGCGCGCTTTCCGATATCTATGCCGAAACCCATGTTCACCGTCTCGCCTCATTTTTCGGCGCTTTCCGCGACACGCTGCAGGCCCACAGGAAGCATCCTGACGATCGCATCGCGGTGCTGACGCCCGGCCCCGCCAACGAAACCTACTTCGAACACGCCTATATCGCCCGTTATCTCGGCTTCATGCTGCTGGAGGGCGAGGACCTCACTGTCGTCAACGGCCGCGTCATGGTTCGAACCGTGGCGGGGTTGAAGCCGATCGGTGTGCTCTGGCGGCGTCTCGACGCCTCCTATTCCGATCCGCTGGAACTCAACCAGCAATCCCATATCGGCACACCCGGCATGGTACAGGCGCTGCGCAACGAAGCGCTCACCATCGTCAACGCCCTCGGCAGCGGCATTCTCGAAACGCGGGCGCTGCTTGCCTTCATGCCGCGCATCTGCCGCCACCTTCTGGGCGAGGAGCTGAAGCTGCCGTCGATCGCCACCTGGTGGTGCGGACAGGAATCGGAACGCCACCACGTTGCCGGCAATATCGAAGGCATGGTCATCGGCCCGGCCTATTCCCGCCTGCCCTTTTTCGACGACAACGGTCAATCCGTGCTCGGCTCTTCCCTGCGCGAGACGGCGAAGGAATCGATCAGCGACTGGCTGGCCTCCGATGGTCACAAGCTGGTGGGCCAGGAAGTCGTGAAGCTTTCAACCACGCCGGCCTATATCGACAACAAGCTGGTGCCGCGTCCGATGAGCCTTCGTGTGTTTGCCGCCCGCACGCAGAATGGCTGGCAGATCATGCCGGGTGGCTTTGCACGAATTGGAAGCGGCGATGACGTTTCCGCCATTGCCATGCAATCGGGTGGCAGCGCGGCGGATGTCTGGATCGTCAGCGAAAAACCGGTGGAACGCACGACCCTCCTGCCGGCGGAAGAGAGCTTTACCCGCAATATGCCGGGCAGCCTGCCAAGCAGGGCTGCCGATAACCTCTTCTGGCTCGGCCGTTATATCGAACGTTCTGAAGGCGCATTGCGCATCCTGCGTGCCTGGCACGGGCGTTATGCCGAGTCGGCCGATCCGCGCCAACCCCTGCTCGCCCATGTGACGCGGTATCTCGAAGCGCTTGACGTGGAGATGAACGATGCCGTGCCGGAAAGCCTGCTGAACAACATCAACAGCGCGCTTTATTCCGCCAGCAATATCCGTGACCGCTTTTCGCCCGATGGCTGGCTGGCGCTGAACGATCTTGCCAAGACAGCCCGCCGTTTCCACGCGAAAGTGGCGCCAGGCGACGATGCTACCCACGCCATGACGATCCTTTTGCGCAAGCTTGCCGGCTTTGCCGGTCTCGTGCATGAAAACATGTACCGCTTCACCGGATGGCGTTTCCTGTCGATCGGCCGTTATCTCGAGCGCGGCCTGCATATGACGCGACTTCTCGGCCACATGACCGGGCCGGACGCGCCTGACGGTTCCTATGACATGTTGCTCGAAATCGGCGACAGCGTCATGACCCATCGCCGCCGTTACAATGTCGCTACGGCAGGTCTGACCGTCACCGATCTTCTGGCGCTTGATCCGCTCAATCCGCGCTCGATCCTGTTTCAGCTGAACGAAATCCGCACCGAGGTGGAACAGCTTCCAAATGCCTTCGTGAACGGCCAGATGTCTCCTTTTTACCGCGAAACGATGCGTCTGCATTCCGGACTCGCCGTCATGACTCCGGAAAACATGAACGGTGCGGTCTATCGCCAGCTCGAAACCGACATGGAACATCTGTCCGATGTTCTGGCCCGCACCTATCTCGGATAGCCTTATGCTTTACGATCTTTCCCTGCATATGGGTTACACCTACGACACGCCGGCCCATGGCGCACGCCACATTATCCGCGTGCTGCCGCTGTCGATCCCGGGTCGGCAGAGATTGGTCGCAGGTTCCATCGACGTTTCGCCGGTGCCGGAAGAACGTGCCGTCTTTGACGATTTCTTTCATCAATCGTCTACCTCGGTGCACCTGCGCGCGCCGCATGAAAAGCTGGATATCCGCATGCAGGCGCGGGTGATGGTGGAAGCGCCGGCCATGACGGCCGATTTTTCACCCGAGCTTTCCCGCCTGCCGCAAGACCTTGCCGATGTCTGGTCCATCGATTTCCAGTCACCGCATCATTTCATCGGCACAAGCCCGAGAATAGGGATGGATGCGGCGATCTCGGCCTATGCGCGGGAATTGCTGAAACCGGGAATGACCATCCGCGAAATCGCGCTGGCCATGTGCAAACGCATCCACAAAGACTTCACCTATGATGGCGAGGCGACCACCGTGGATACGACACCATCCGAAGCCTTTAAATTGAAGCGCGGCGTGTGCCAGGATTTTTCGCATATCATGATCACGGCGCTGCGCAGCCTCGGCATTCCCGCCGGTTATGTCAGCGGTTTCCTGCGCACCATTCCTCCGCCGGGCAAGGAACGGCTGGAAGGCGCCGATGCGATGCATGCCTGGGTCCGCATCTGGTGCGGAGAAGCGGCCGGTTATCTGGAACTGGACCCTACCAATGATATCGTGGCCGGCAGCGACCACATCGTCGTCGGTTATGGCCGCGACTATTCGGATATTGCACCGGTGATCGGGGTCCTGAAGAGCTACGGCAACCAGCAGATAAAACAGGCCGTGGATGTGGTTCCCGTCCAGCAATGACACACTGTGTGTTATTTCAATCTTCCAACCCATTAATTCTTGAAAATACTTCGAAAACTGCGCCAATTTGAACGGTTTATAAAATTATAATCTTCGTGTTAGCGGATTTTACATCCTTTGCGGGTTTCCTGCGCTTAATCGAATATTCTAATCGGTGAGCCCCATCATGACCGCCTCCACAGACAAAAAACTGAAGCGCCGTTTCCTTGCCGATACCAGCGGTAATTTCGGCATCATGACGGCAATATTGCTGCCGGTGTTGTTGGGCGTGGCCGGAGCCGGTTTGGAGCTGGCAAATGTGATGCAGGTGAAAGCCGACCTGCAGAACACGGCGGATTCTGCGGCGCTCGCTGCAGCAACCGAGGCGCGCCTGAAAGAAGGCGATGCCACCGACGAGCAAATCAAGGAAATCGCCAAGGCTTTCATCGCCAGTCAACAGATAAAGAACCTGACCGAGGAAGAGAGGAAGGAGCTCGAAAAGAACTCTCCGATCAATATCTCGTCAACCGAAGACGCACGCGGCAAGACCTACTTCATCGAGACCACGATCAACCGTCAGCTGCAACTCAATCCTCTAATCGGTTTTTTGGGACTGAAGACTATCGATATTTCCGCGACCGGCACCGCGAAAAGCACCGTCAACAAGGGAGCGCCGATCTCCATGTATCTGGTGCTTGACCGTTCAGGATCGATGTCCTTCAAGACCGATACGATCAATAGTGCGAAAAAATCGTGCCCGAATTACACTTCCAGCAATTGGGGCAAGAGCGAATCGCAGGTTACCTCCAGTCCGTGCTACGTCAACAAGGCCACATCGCTGAAAACCGCGGTCGGCTTTCTCGTCGCTACGTTGAACAAGGCCGACCCGACCTATACCGCCAGCGGTGGTTCCCAGCTCGTTCGCACAGGTGCATCGGTCTATACACATGAGACCTATCCGACGCAGGCCACCACCTGGGGTACAAGCAGCGTTGTCACTTATGTTGATAAACAGATCCCGGAATTTCCGACCGGCGGCACAGATGCCCGCAGCAGCCTGACCGCTGCCTACAACGCCCTTAAAAAATCCAACCCCGACGAAGCGAAAGCACACAAAGACAAAGGCAGTGAATCCTTCGAGCGCTATATCGTCTTGATGACCGATGGTGAAATGACTGGAAACAGCGCCTCGTGGAGTTCCAGCATCGACCAGTCGGTGCGCACCACCTGTGAGACCGCCAAGAAAGACGGGATCAAGATTTTCAGCGTCGCCTTCATGGCGCCGGACAAGGGCAAGTCGCTGCTGCAATATTGCGCCTCCAGCCTGGACAATTATTACGCGCCCGAAAACATGGAGCAGATTGTCACCGCTTTTGGCGAAATCGCCCGCAAGGCAGCCGGCAGCATAGCCACGCTGACCAACTGACGAAAATTCGGCAGACGAAGACGCAAACATATCGCTTCCGGGGTATTTGCCCCGGAGGCCAGTGTTCTCAGGCTCTGCATGGCTGACAAGACATGAGCGGCAGGTGACAGCGGCGGCGACCCGTGGCATAGGAGGGCCGCTCCCATTCATAGGCCCCGTCATGATCCGCATCGAAAATATCAGCAAGTCGAACAGTCACCGCATTCTTTACATCGAGGCCTCCGCCGCGCTCAATCGTGGTGAGAAGATCGGCCTTGTCGGGCCGAACGGTTCTGGCAAGACCACGCTGTTTCGGATGATGACCGGCGAGGAGCAGCCCGATGAGGGCCAGGTCGTCGTCGAAAAGGGTATGACGGTCGGTTATTTCGATCAGGATGTCGGTGAAATGTCCGGACGCTCCGCGGTCGCCGAAGTCATGGAAGGCGCAGGCCCGGTCAGCGAAGTGGCGGCGGAACTGCGGGAGCTGGAAGCCGCCATGTCCGATCCCGACCGGATGGACGAAATGGACGCTATCATAGAACGTTACGGTGAAGTGCAGGCGCGTTACGAAGAGCTTGATGGCTACGCACTGGAGGGCCGCGCCCGTGAGGTTCTGGATGGCTTGAGCTTCAGCCAGGAAATGATGGACGGTGATGTTTCAAAACTGTCCGGCGGCTGGAAGATGCGTGTGGCGCTCGCCCGCATCCTTTTGATGCGCCCGGACGTGATGCTGCTTGACGAACCGTCGAACCATCTCGACCTCGAAAGCCTGATCTGGCTTGAGGATTTTCTGAAGAACTATGACGGCGCGTTGTTGATGACCTCGCATGACCGCGAATTCATGAACCGCATCGTCACCAAGATCATCGAGATTGATGCTGGCAGCCTCACCACCTATTCCGGCGACTATGGATTTTACGAACAGCAGCGGGCACAGAACGAAAAGCAGCAGCAGGCGCAATTCGAGCGTCAGCAGGCCATGCTCGCCAAGGAAATCAAGTTCATCGAACGCTTCAAGGCGCGTGCCTCGCATGCCTCGCAGGTGCAGAGCCGCGTCAAGAAACTTGAAAAGATCGACCGCGTCGAACCGCCAAAACGGCGTCAGACTGTCGCTTTCGAATTCGCACCGGCCCCAAGATCGGGTGAGGATGTCGTGGCGCTGAAGAAGGTCAACAAGGCCTATGGCAGCCGCACGATCTATGGCGAGCTGGACTTCATGGTGCGGCGCAAGGAGCGCTGGTGCATCATGGGCGTCAATGGTGCTGGAAAATCGACCTTGCTGAAGCTGGTGACCGGCACGACCGAGCCGGATTCCGGCAATGTCACGCTCGGCGCCAGCGTCAAGCTCGGTTATTTCGCCCAGCACGCCATGGATGTTCTGGATGGCGACAGCACCATTCTGGAATGGCTGGAGGAACGTTTTCCAAAAGCCGGGCAGGCGCCTCTGCGTGCGCTTTCCGGCTGTTTCGGCTTCTCCGGCGACGATGTTGAAAAACGCTGCCGTGTTCTTTCCGGCGGCGAAAAAGCCCGTCTCGTTATGGCGGCCATGCTATTCGATCCACCGAATTTCCTCGTACTGGATGAGCCGACGAACCATCTCGATCTCGACACCAAGGAGATGCTGATCAAGGCCCTGTCGGATTATGAGGGTACGATGCTGTTCGTTTCCCACGACCGCCATTTCCTCGCCGCCCTTTCAAACCGGGTACTTGAACTGACCCCGGATGGTATTCACCAATTTGGCGGCGGCTACACGGAATATGTTGAAAGCACCGGGCAGGAAGCACCGGGCCTTCGCAGCTGAGGAGACTTACCAGACGCATGGTCTCCGCAACGGTAACTTTCGTACTCGATACTGGAGAAGCAGATGCGGATCGTGGTTTACAGCGCCAAGCCCTATGACAGGCAGTTCCTTGACGCCGCCGCCGGGCCGGGCATGCGGATACAATATTGCGAAGCGCGCCTGTCGCTTGAAACGGCGGCCCTGGCGGAGGGAACCGATGCGATCTGCGCCTTCGTGAATGACGACCTGTCGCGGCCTGTGCTCGAAAGGCTGGCGGAAATGGGTGTGCGGCTCGTCGCCCTGCGCTGCGCCGGCTTCAACCAAGTCGATCTTGCGGCCGCCGAGAAGCTGGGCCTCACCATCGCTCGCGTCCCCGCCTATTCACCCTATGCGGTTGCCGAACATACAATGGCGCTCATCCTGTCGCTCAACCGCAAGATCCACCGCGCCTATAACCGCGTCCGCGAAGGCAACTTCGCCCTTGATGGCCTGCTTGGTTTCGATCTCCACGGCAAGACCATCGGCATCGTCGGCACGGGAAAGATCGGCGCGATTTTTGCGCGTATTGCAGCCGGCTTCGGCTGCCGTCTCATCGGTCACGATCTTCATACGAATCCTGATTGCGAGGCGTTGGGCATGGCCTATGTCACGCGGGAGGAATTGTTTCGGACATCGGACATTCTTACGCTGATGTGCCCCCTCACACCGGAAACCAGGCACCTGATCCGCAAGGAGACGCTGCCCTTCCTCAAGAAAGGCGTGATGCTCATCAATACCAGCCGCGGCGCGATCATCGACACGCGGGCCGCGATCACGGGTCTGAAAGATGGCAGGATCGGTTCTCTCGGCATCGATGTCTATGAGGAGGAGGGCGATCTCTTTTTCGAAGATCTTTCCAATGACGTGCTGCGCGACGATGTCTTTGCGCGGTTGCTGACCTTCCCCAATGTTCTGGTAACCGGTCATCAGGGGTTTTTCACGGAGGAAGCCCTCAAAAACATTGCGGACACCACGATCGGCAATATCGAGAGCTTCATCAGCACTGGCAAAGCGCTGCATTCGGTTTCCACCGGGCAGCTTGCAAGCCCCGTTTAGCGCTGCCCCCGGTGACAGGACATTCGTAACCCCGGTCGCACGTGACCTTTGGATGAAACATGTATTTTCATCCTTCCCGACTGTGGGCACGGAAATGTGGATGTCGGTCCTCCGGCTTTCGGCGAAGCACCTCGCTCCAGGAGCTGCTGCTGCCGCCCCGACCCTGAATTATTCATGCTTCGAGCCTGCGGAAATCGTCGGCAGGCCGATTGCCCGCCCCAAATCCCCGGTATAGGTTTCGAGCAATCTTTTCAGGGCTTTCAAACCGGACCGGTCGAGCGACAGATGCAACTCAAAGACTGCTATAATTTCCACGATTTTCGCCGCATGGCCAAACAGCGTCTTCCCGGGCCGATCTTCAACTACATAGACGGCGCCGCCGATGACGAGGTAACGTATCGGCGGAACACGGCTGCGTTCGAAAATTGCGATCTTGTTCCGGATGTGCTGCGCGGCGTGTCCGACGTGGACATGTCAGTCACCGTCATGGGGCTAAAGCTCTCCATGCCGGTCTATTGTTCCCCGACGGCGCTGCAGCGCCTCTTCCACCATCAGGGAGAGCGAGCGGTCGCGGCCGCGGCGGGAAAATTCGGCACCATGTTCGGCGTCTCCTCGCTCGGCACCACCAGTCTTGAGGAAGCGCGCCGGATCAGCGGCGGGCCGCAGGTCTATCAGTTCTATTTCCACAAGGATCGTGGCCTCAACCGCGATATGATGGCACGCGCCAAAAGCGCTGGCGTCGAGACAATGATGCTGACCGTGGACAGCATTACCGGCGGAAACCGCGAGCGCGACAAGCGCACCGGTTTTGCCATCCCCTTCAAGCTCAATCTCTCCGGCATCGCGCAATTCGCCATCAAGCCGGCCTGGGGCATCAATTATCTGACACATGAGCGCTTCAGCCTGCCACAACTCGACGGCCACATCAAAATGGATGGCGGGGCTCTGTCCATCAGCCGCTATTTCACCGAGATGCTGGACCCTTCCATGAACTGGGACGATGTGGCGCAGATGGTACGAGAATGGGATGGGCCTTTCTGCCTCAAAGGCGTCATGTCGGTTGACGACGCCCGGCGCGCCGTCGAAATCGGCTGCAGCGGCATCGTGCTCTCCAATCATGGCGGCCGCCAGCTCGATGGTTCCCGCAGCGCCTTCGACCAGCTGGCAGAGATCGTCGATGCGGTTGGCGACCGGATCGATGTGATGATGGACGGCGGCGTACAGCGCGGAACCCATGTCCTGAAAGCCCTGTCTCTGGGCGCAAAGGCTGTGGGGCTCGGCCGCTATTATCTTTTCCCTCTCGCTGCCGCCGGCCAGCCCGGGGTGGAAAGGGCGCTGGAAATGATGCGTATCGAAATCGAACGCGGCATGAAGCTGATGGGCTGCACCACTGTCGAGCAGCTGACGCGACGAAATCTACGGTTTCACGGCTAGAGCCGTATTCCGTATTTCCAAGCATGCTCACAGCTTCCCGCTGTAATCACACGCCATTTCCACCGCGTTTCGCCGACATTCCAGGAGCGCTGCACCGATATTCCAGATAAGCGCCAAAGATACCAGCACGCAAATGCTACCGGAAATCAAGGAGCGGTGGCGTTTGGCACCCGACAGAAACAGCCAGCCGATGATGGCATAGGCTGCAAGCGCTGGTACGGCAGGCATCAGAACCGATATAGGCCCGTCGCAATCTGCCGCCTCGATGCCGATGGCGCGATACTCAGCCGGCGTTGTCACGACACCGAGGACAGCGACGGGCAACATCGCAGCGAGAACGGCATAACGGAAGAAACGAGGCGTATCGGGCATATCGGCTCCATAGCCGGATAATTAAATTTTGCGACTTGCCCGCAAACTTCCATACGGACTGCTTTAATGGTCTTTTCTCGAAAGCCGCCGTTCAGCAACGCCATGTTGGCGTTGCCGAACGGGAGCTTGCCCTATTTTACAGAGAAATCCAGCATTTTACGGAATCCAAACTTGGCAGACGGCGCAGAATGTGATTATGGTTGCATGATGCAACCATAATGGATTTAGCATGCCCGAACAGTCCCTTCCCATAAATGACATCCGCTTCACCTCGCGCCGGCTTGTCCGTGAACTCGGCTTCATGGGCGGGGATTTCGCCGGCACCGATCTGCCGCCCTCTGCCGTGCATGCCCTGATCGAGATCGAGACATGCCCGGGCATCACGGCGCGCGATCTGGGGAAGCTTCTGCGGCTCGAAAAATCGAGTGTCAGCCGCATGCTTCGCAAACTCATTCTGTCCGGAGATGTTCTGGAGGCGGCGGACAGTGAAGATAACCGCATCAAGCGGCTCTATCTGGCCGGACGAGGGCAGGATCGGGTCGGTGCCATTCACTCCTTCGCAAACCGGCAGGTATCGAACGCCCTTTCACGACTTGCCCTGGCGGATGGCCGCGCCATTCTGGAAGGGCTTCGTCTTTACGCCGACGCGCTGGAAGACCGGAGCGATGCCGCGGTGCCCACCGTGGAGATCGTAGAGGGTTACAGGCCCGGTCTCATCGCCCGCATCACGCAGATGCATGCGCTTTATTATGCCCGGACATCCGGTTTCGGCCAGCCTTTCGAATCCGTTGTGGCTGAGGGTCTCGCCTCCTTTTGCAACCGGCTCGAAAAACCACAAAACGCAATATGGGCCGCAATGCGCGGGCAAGAGATTATCGGCTCCGTCGCCATCGACGGCGAAGACTTGGGATCGGACATCGCGCATCTACGCTGGTTCATTGTTGATGACGGCGTGCGCGGTGGCGGTGTAGGGCGCAGGCTGCTCGCCGCAGCACTCGCCTTTGCCGACAGAAAGGCTTTCGCCGAAACGCATCTATGGACATTTAACGGTCTTTCGGCCGCACGGCATCTTTACGAGACCCATGGTTTCGCCTGTGTCGAGGAACGTCCCGGCAGCCAATGGGGAAGCGAGGTTCTGGAGCAGCGTTTCGTCAGGCCACGAGAGCTTTGATCTCACAGACACCCTGCAGCCAAACCGATGGCCGCACTTAAACACTGCTGAGCAGGAGGCTGGTTTCGCTGTTCGAGACGCCGTCTATCATACGGACCTCCCGCAGCACCCGGTCGAAATCCGAGAGGCTGCCGGCGCGGATATTCGCCACCAGATCCCAATTGCCATTGGTGGTATGGAGCGAGGAAATCTCGGCAATGCCACGAAGCTTGCGGATAACCTGCGTGGTCGATTTTCCCATGACCTCGATCATCATCACCGCATGGACCGCCCGGTCATCATAATCCTCGCGCACCCGCACGGTAAATCCAAGCAGTGTGCCGGTTTCCGTCAGCCGGTCCAGCCTGTTCTGTACCGTGCCGCGCGCGACACCCAGCGCATCGGAAAGTTTGGCAAGCGATGCCCGGCCATCGACCCTGAGATGGGCGATGATTTGCCGGTCGAGTTCATCGGGTATGTATTTTGCAATACTCATGGAATCTGACCGATTTGACAATTGGATTGAACATATTGTTCAAAATGGCTTCAGAAACAACAAGCTTCTGCGATTTCGGTTGAACAGGCCCGGCAGCTATCTTCGTTGCAGCAAGCGAGGAGTTGCCCATATGCCCCTGTCCCCGTCCCCAAAAGCCCTTATTCCTTTCGTCAGCGTCGAGAACATGATGCGCCTGGTGCATCATATCGGCATAGAGCAGATGCTGGTTGAGCTTACAGATGCCATCGAGACGGATTTTCGCCGGTGGCCATGCTTTGACAAGACGCCGCGCGTCGCCTCGCATTCGCGCGAAGGTGTCATCGAACTGATGCCGACCTCCGACGGGGAAATTTACGGCTTCAAATATGTGAACGGCCATCCGAAAAACATGGCGGAAGGGCTTCAGACTGTCACCGCCTTCGGCCTGCTCGCATCCGTCTCCACCGGTTATCCGGTGCTCTTGACGGAGATGACCCTTTTGACGGCGCTGCGCACTGCCGCCACCTCGGCAATGGCCGCCCGGCATCTCGCGCCGAAGGGTGTGAAAGCCATGGCGATGATCGGTAACGGAGCTCAGGCGGAGTTTCAGGCGCTGGCGATGAAGGCGGTGCTCGGCATTGAGGAGGTACGCCTCTACGATATCGATCCCCGCGCTACCGAAAAGACCGCCGCAAACCTGAAGGAAAGCGGCCTGACGGTGATCCCATGCAAATCGGCACAGGCTGCAATCGAAGGGGCCGGCATCATCACCACCTGCACCGCCGACAAGCAATATGCGACCATCCTGACCGACAATATGGTCGGCGCCGGCGTGCACATCAACGCCATCGGCGGCGATTGCCCCGGCAAGACGGAATTGCACAGGGATATTCTGCTGCGCGCCGACACCTTTGTCGAATATCCGCCGCAGACACGCATCGAAGGTGAAATCCAGCAGATGGACGCGGATTATCCGGTGACCGAGCTTTGGAAAGTGGTTCTCGGCGAGGCCGAAGGCCGTCAGGACACACGCCAGATCACCCTGTTCGACAGCGTCGGTTTCGCCATAGAGGATTTTTCCGCCCTGCGTTACGTGCGTGGCAAACTCGAAGGCTCGAGCTTCTATCAGGAAATCGACATCATCGCCGATCCCGATGATCCGCGTGATCTCTTCGGCATGCTGCAACGCGCCCGGGCCTGAGGAGCCAGAAGATGATGAAAAGAACCTATTCCATTCAGGCGCCGGCCGCCGTCGTCATGGTGCGTCCGCATCATTTCACGGTCAATACAGAGACCGCCGCTGACAACCGGTTTCAGGCAACACCCGACAGCGGCGAGGACTTCAGCGCCATCGCCCATGCGGAAATCACCCGAGCGGCACAGACACTGGAAAGCCATGGCGTGACGGTGCATCTATTTGAAGACGAAGGCACACAAACACCCGATTCCGTCTTTCCCAACAACTGGTTTTCCACCCATGCCGGCGGCCATGTCGCAATCTATCCGATGAAGGCCGAAAGCCGCAGGCGCGAGCGTCGGCACGATGTCATCGAGATGTTGAAGAGCCGCTATCGCGTTCAGGACATCATCGATTATTCCGGCCTGGAACCGGACGGTCTTTTTCTGGAAGGCACGGGCGCCATGGTTCTCGATCATATCGACCGTGTCGCTTATGCCGTGCGGTCCGACCGCACCGACCCGATCGCGCTCGAGCGCTTCTCGACGCATTTCAATTTCGAGCCGATGGTGTTCGATGCCCGTGATGAGGCGGGCGTGCCGGTCTACCACACCAATGTCCTGATGTGCATCGGCACGGATTACGCAATGATCGGCCTCGACATGATCGCCGACGAAGGCCGGCGCGCGGAAATCGTCGCCCGCCTCGAACGATCGGGACGACGGGTCATCGCGCTCACCAATGCCCAGATCCGTGACTTCGCCGGCAACGCGCTGGAGTTGCAGGGGCGGGACGGCCGCATCCTCGCCCTTTCCAACACCGCTTACGCTTCGCTCACCGCGGCGCAGAGGGACACGATCCGCGAAAGCGCCGTTCCAGTCGCGCTTGACATACCGACCGTCGAGAAAGCCGGCGGTTCAGTTCGCTGCACGCTTGCCGGCATTCACCTGACACCACGATGATGGGATCTCAGGCCGGGATTTTGAGCGAATGTCGATTTCACCAATGCGACTATACAAATCGCTCAAAATGCCTGCAGAAAATGCGCTGAAATGCCATTTTTTATAGCCGTTCAACTTCGCTAGACTGTTTTTTATCGATGCAGCGGCGGTCCTTTCATCTGGGCCGCCAGCGCATCTCTCGTCATCCAAAGGCTTGGGAGGGCCTTCCTCATGAAGATAAAAATAAAGAAATCACTGCTCATGTTCTGAGGTTCGTCGCCAGAAGAAGCCCCGTGCCGTCTCTATGATCCGCGACAGCAAAAGGGCGTTTCCTCAACATATATTCCCCGTTGTTTTTCACCTTCGTGCAGCGCGTTCCGCTGTCCGCAGCCAGATGGCTGCACGCTTTTTATACGGAGTTTTCCCATGTCGATCCTCAAGAAAATAGCTCTTGCCGGGCTGGCCGTCGCGGCGCTGGCATCGGCCTTGCCGGCCTCCGCCAACGATCTGGCCAAGGTCAGGGAACGCGGCACTTTCAGCTTCGCCATGAGCGGCAGCTTTCCACCCTTCAGCTTCGTCAACGACAAGAACGAAGTCGTCGGCTTCGATGTCGATATCGGCAATGAACTGGCAAAGCGCCTTGGCGTGAAGCCGGTTGTGGTGACGACGGCATGGGACGGCATTATCGCCGGCCTGATTTCCGGCAAATACGAAGCAGTCGTGGGATCCATGACCATCACGCCGGAACGCGAAAAGGCCGTCGCCTTCGCCGGTCCCTATTACCATAGCGGAAGGGCCGTCTTCGTCCCCGAGACATCCCCGGCAAAATCCCTCGATGACCTGAAGGACAAGAGCGTCGGCGTCACCCTCGGTGAAGTCAGTGACAAGTGGGCGCGCCAGCGCGGCGACTGGACCGTGCGGACATACAAGGCTCTGTCGGAAGCGCTGCTCGACCTCCAGGCCGGCCGCATCGACGCCATCGCCGCCGATTCCATTCCCGTTCTCGTGGCCTCGAAAAGCAGCGGGCAGAATGTACGGGAAATTGCCATTCCCGATGCCGGAAACGGCGACAGTATCGGCATTGCGTTGCGCAAGAACAGCGGCGAACTCAAGGAGGCGATCCAGAAGGCGCTGGAAGACATGCGCGCCGACGGCACCTACGAAAAGATTTCGATGAAATGGGTCGGCCGCGACATTCGCTGACAGCCGCCCCGATGCAAACCGTGGAAGGAAGGTTCCCTCCGTGGACCTTCCCTTTCCTTTCTCAGTTCGAGAGGAGGCACAATGGGCTTCTCCTTAATGACGCAGGTGTTTCCATTTTTTCTGGAAGCCGCGCTCGTCACGCTTGAAATCACCGTACTCGCTCTGGCGCTAGGCCTCGTCCTCGCCACGCTCGCAACAGCGGCGCGCCTTGCCCGGTCTAAGCTTCTGCGCTTTGTCGGGAGCGCCTATGTCAGCGTTTTTCGCGGGACGCCCTGCCTGCTGCAGCTTTTCATCCTCTATTACGGTGGCCCACAGATCGGCATCGATCTCGACCCCTTCACTGCCGGCGCGATCGGCCTCGGCATCAATGTCGGTGCCTATCTTGCCGAAGCCATGCGCGGTGCGATCCTGACCGTCGACAAGGGGCAAACGGAAGCGGCCCGGTCGATCGGTTTCGCCCGCGGGCAAACAATGCGACTCGTGGTGTTGCCGCAAGCCGGCCGCTTGATGATCCGTTCCATCGGCGTCAATACGATCATGCTGCTCAAGGGCTCTTCGCTGGTCTCCGCCATCTCGGTCGTGGAACTGACCTATACCGCCCAACGCTTCATCGGCTCGACCTATCGTCCCTTTGAAATCTTCGCCGTCTCGGCAGCCATATACATGGTGCTGGTCTATCTGCTTGCCCGTCTGATCGACGCGCTCGATGCCCGCTTTGCGCTGAAATAGGAGGTATTCCATGCTGGATTTCACCATCGTTCCGCCCTTTGCCGCCGCGATCCTCACCGGTGCGCTGTGGACAATCATCATCGCCGCAAGCGCCGCCGTCATCAGCTTTGCCGGCGGCGTGCTCATCGCGCTCGCCACGCTTTATGCACCGCGTATCGCCCAATATCCCGTGCGTTTCGTCAGCTGGGTGCTCATGGGAACGCCGCTGCTACTGCAACTCTATTTCATCTACTACGGCCTTTCCCAGATCGGGGTGAACATTCCGGCAATATGGACCGGCATCATCGGCCTCGGACTGCATTTCGCCATCTACAATGCCGATATCATCCGTGTCTGCATCCTCGGCATCGATAACGGCCAGACGGAGGGCGCCCGCAGCATCGGTTTCAGCAAGGTGCAGACGCTGCGTTACATCATCGTGCCGCAGGCCGTGGTCCGCGCGCTGCCGCAAATCGGCAACAACATGATAGCCATGCTGAAGGACACCGCCGTGGTTTCGGTTCTCGGCGTTTCCGAACTGGTTCTCGCCTCCCAGCAGGCGATCAGCGAAACCTATCGCCCCTTCGAATTCTATCTCGTCGCCGCCGCGATCTACTACGCGATCAATCTGACGCTGGAATTCGCATTGCGCAGGACCGACAAGAAAATGGAGTTTATCCGATGAGCAATTCCCAGCCGATGGTCCAGCCCACCGTGGACGTGCGCAATGTCGCAAAGTCCTATGGCGACCTCGAAGTTCTCAAGAACATCAATCTTTCGGTAGCAAAGGGCCAGATCGTCGCGATCATCGGGCCGAGCGGCTCCGGCAAGAGCACGCTACTGCGCTCCATCAACCATCTGGAAACGGTCAACTCGGGAGAAATCTACCTCGAAGGCCTGCAGGTCAACCAGCCGCTCACGGGCCGCGCTTTTGAACGCCACATCAATGCCGTGCGGCAGGACATGGGCATGGTCTTCCAGCACTTCAACCTGTTCCCGCATCTCAGCGTGCTGGAAAACATCACACTGGGGCCGATCACGCTCAAGAACATGACCAAAAGCGCGGCGACAGAGCTTGCCCTTTCGCTGCTGGCCAAGGTGGGGCTGGATGCCAAGGCGGCCGCTTATCCTTCCATGCTCTCCGGGGGCCAGAAACAGCGGGTTGCGATTGCCCGCGCGCTCGCCATGCGGCCGAAAGTCATGTTGTTTGACGAGGCAACCTCCGCTCTCGACCCGGAACTGGTGGAAGAGGTCAACCAGGTCATGAAACAATTGGCGCGCGAGCATATGACCATGCTGATCGTGACCCATGAAATGCGCTTCGCCGCGGAAGTCGCCGACCGCGTAGTGTTCATGGACAAGGGGCTGGTGGTGGAGGAAGGCCCACCATCCGAAATCTTCGTCCGGCCGCAGCAGGAGAGGACGCGCAGCTTCCTCAAGACCTATTTGAACAATTGAGCGTCCGAGCAAAACCACAGGCGCAAGCTATTGCGCCTGTGTTCTCAAGGCCTGGCCACGCCGACAAAATTAAAAGGCGAGCTGAACCTTCATGGATTTGCTCCTGTCACCGGCGGTTTCAAATGCCGTGACTGCCTCTTCCAATGGGAAAGTTCCGGTCAGCAGAGGTTTCAGGTCGACACGGCGTTGGTTGATGAAATCGACGGCAAGTCCGAATTCCTCATGGAAACGGAAGGTGCCTTTCATCTCGATTTCCTTGGCAACCACCATATTCTGCGGGATAGAAACATCGCCGCCAAGGCCGAGCTGAACCACGGTGGAGCGGGGTTTCAGCGCTTCGAGACCTGACCGGACGGCCCTTTCATTGCCGGACGCCTCGAACTGCACATCGAAATAACCCTTGTTCACCGAATAGGCGGAGAGCGCATCCGGGTCACTGGCGACATTGATGACGCGGTCGGCCCCAATGGCGAGCGCCTTTTGCAGAACCGCATCCATGACATCGGTCGCGACAATTTCCCGGGCGCCATGGGCGCGGGCGGCGATGATGGCAAGCGCCCCGATCGGCCCACAGCCGGTGACCAGAACACGTTTGTCCGTTAGTGCGCCGGCGCGGTTGACGCCATGCAACGTTACCGCGAAAGGTTCCGCCATCGCCGCCTCATGAATGGAGACGCCATCCCGCACCTTGTGGCACTGATACGCCTCGGCGACCAAGCGCTGGCGGAATGCGCCCTGAATATGCGGCATGGGCATGGCTGAGCCGTAAAAGCGCATGTTCAGGCACTGGTTCTGCTGGCCCTTCAGGCAGAATTCGCAATGGTTGCAGGGCCGGCTCGGCGATACTGCGACGCGGTCGCCGACGGCGAGATGGGAAACGCCCTCCCCCAAAGCTTTGATGGTGCCGGCGACCTCATGACCGAGGATCATCGGCTCCCGCACGCGCACGGTGCCGAAGCCACCATGATTGTAATAATGCAGGTCGGAGCCGCAGATGCCACCCGCTTCGATAGCAACCTCGACCTGCCCCGGACCGGGCTGCTCGGTCTCCCGTTCCTCGATCCGCAGATCCTTGGCCGCGTGGATGACAACCGCTTTCATAGTCTCTCCTCCCATGAGGGTTTGGCTCGGCGGCTGTTGCCGCCAGGCCTTTCCTCGAATTTTTCTCAGATATCGACAACAAGTCCCTTGGCTTTCAGAACCGGCTCAAGCTTGCTGACCTCGATCACCGACTTACCCTGCTTGTAGGCTTCGATGTAACCGGCCTCGGCATCTTCGCGGGCCTGCGAAAGCTTCGCCGCTTCCTGCGCTTCCTCGCGCCTGACGACGACAAGGCCATCGGCGTCACCGACGATGATATCGCCCGGATTGATGATTTCGCCGCCGACAATCACCTGGTCGTTGACCGCAGCAATGGTCTCCTTGACCGTGCCCTTGATGCAAACGCTGAGCGAAAAGACCGGAAAACCGAGGTCCCGCAGTTGCAGCGTGTCGCGCACGCCGGTATCCGTCACCAGACCGCCGATGCCTTTTGCGAGGCAGGCATTGGCGAGAACGTCGCCGAAGGAACCCGCTTCTTCATATTCGCCGGCGGAAACGACGATGATGTCACCCGGCTTGGCATAGTTGATGGCGAGCTGCAGCATGATGTTGTCGCGCGGCGCGCATTTGACCGTGAAGGCCGGGCCGCAGAGCTTCATGCGATAATCGACCGGCTTCAGCCGCGAAGACAATGCGCCGCGACGCCCCTGCGCCTCATGGATGGTCGCAGGAGAGAATTTGGCAAGGGCTTCGACATCGGCCTTGGCCGGACGCTGCGCGATATCTTTAATGTGGATCATGAAAACCTCCCACGTTGAAGCTGTCGGCGAGAGCGTCTCGCCGACCGATAGTGTTGAAGAGTTGGAAAATTTGACCGAGGCTGAGCCGAAGCTCAGGGGATCGGGTCGAACTTCAGTTCGGACAGAGGCACGACCTTGTCGGTGCGTGTCATCTTGTATTCGGTGTTCGGGCCAAGCCACTTGTCCCAGATGCGGTTGATCTCGCCATCCGCATCGAGCTTGCGCAGGATTTCGTTGATCTTGGCGGTCAGCGCCGGGTTGTCCTTGGCCATGCCGATGCCAATGGGCTGGAAGAGCATCGGCTCTTCGATCATGCGCATCTGCTTGCCCTTGGTCTTGGATTCATTGACGAACTTGGTCATCGTCATGGTGTTGCCAACGATGCCGCGCGCCTTGCCCTGCTGAACGGCAAGATAGGCCGACGCCGTATCCTGGAATGTCAGCGGCTCGGACTTGTTGAGCTTGACCGAGAGTTCCGATGTCGAGCCCTTGCTGGAAGCGATGCGCTGGCCGACGAAGTCAGACTTCTTGGTGCCGGGGTCATCGACCGGAACGATAAGCATTTCCTTAGCCAGATAATAAGGGTCGCTGAACTGGATCTGCTCGGCACGGCTCTGGGTATAGGCGAGGTTGGCGACCGAGAGATCGACGCGGCCGAGCTTGACTTCGGGAACGCGTGCTTCGACCGACACCGGCTTGACCTCGGCCTTGACGCCGAGTTCCTTGGCGATGGCGCCGCACAGATCAACATCGAAGCCGGCCATTTCACGTGTCTTCGGATCCGGCGAGGCGAAAGGCGGTACGTCGGCGAAAGTGGCGCAACGCAGCGTCTTGTTCGCGATAATCGTATCGAGCTGGTCGGCCTTGGCCGGCATGATGGCAGCCGAGGTCGCCAAAGCGGCGGTAAGAGTAATGCACTTCCAGTTCATTTCAGTTCTCCCTGTTATTATAGAGGTTGGGTTGATAGTTCGGTCCTGAGCGAGATTTCAGGCGAAAACCGCTCACACTTTTCGCCATCCCGCTCTAGTGCCTGAGATCAGCGAGAAAACGCTGGGCACGGGGATGTTGCGGATTTTTGAAAAACTCGTCCGGCTTAGCCGTCTCGAGAATGCGTCCCGCATCGATGAACCAGATGCGGTCGGCCACTTCACGGGCAAAGCCCATTTCATGGGTGACGCAGAGCATGGTCATGCCTTCGGCTGCGAGGCTCTTCATGACGGCGAGCACCTCACCCACCATTTCCGGGTCGAGAGCGGAGGTCGGCTCGTCGAACAGCATGACCGGCGGCTCCATGGCGAGCGCCCGCGCGATTGCGACGCGCTGCTGCTGGCCGCCGGAAAGCTGTGCGGGATAGGAATTGGCCTTGTCGGCAAGGCCGACGCGATCGAGAAGCTTCAGCGCCTTGTCATGGGCGACGGCCGGAGAAACACCCTTCACCCGGATCGGCGACATGGAGACATTCTCCACCACCGAAAGATGCGGGAAGAGGTTGAAGCTCTGGAAGACGAAACCCACCCGGCTGCGCAGCGCATTCAGCTCCTTTGCGCGCATCTGGGCATGGATGTTCCTGCCATCGAGCATGATCGAGCCGCTGCTGATCTCCTCCAGACGGTTGATCGTGCGGATGAGGGTGGACTTGCCGGAACCCGATGGCCCGCAGATGACAACGACTTCGCCACGGGTGACGTTTTCGTTGACATCCTTGAGCACCTGATAATCGCCATAGCTTTTGCAGACCTGCGAGAGCGTGATGGTGTAGGGATCTTGAGTGGCGGAAACTGGCGCGGTCATAGCTGCTCCGTAACGATATTGGCGGGGGCCGGGGCCGTGTCTGCGGCAAGCTTGCCACGCGGGCCAGCCCGCCGGCGGGCGATACGCCGCTCGAGAAGATTGGCGACATGGGTCAGCGACCAGCAGATGATGTAATAAACCAGCGCCAGAATGAGGAAGACCTGGAAAGGCTGGGTCAAAAGCTGGTTGTTCACCTGGTTCGCCGCAAAGGTCAGATCAGGCACATTGATGACGTAGCCGAGCGTCGTATCCTTGATGGTGGACACGAATGTCGAGATCAGGCTCGGGATCATGTTGTAGAGCGCCTGCGGGAGGATGATATAGCGCATCGCGCTGAAATATCCGTGCCCCAGCGCACGCGCCGCATCCATCTGCCCCGCTCCAAGCGACACGATGCCGGCGCGGACAACCTCGCTCATGAAAGCACCCTGATAAATGACGAGCGTCGCCAGCATGGTAACGAAGCTCGGCACATCCGCCCCGGTCCACAACGGAACGAGAAAATAGCTCCAGAGAATGAGCATCAGCAGCGGCACGCCACGGGTGAAATAGACCACGGCGGTGACCGGCCAGCGCAAGAGCCGCCATTTCGACAGCCGCGCCAGCGCCATCAGAATGCTGACGGGAAAGGCTAGCGCGATGCTGAGCGCTGAGAGGATGAGCGTGTTGGCAAGGCCGCCCAGCGGCCCGTTGGGATATTGGCCGATCAGGAGAAGCAGCCAGTAATCCTTGATGATTGCGATCATGTCGTGGATCATGCCCGTGCCCTCCGCAGTGGATCGGCACGCATGGAGATATAGGCTCCGAGACCCATGATCAGCAGCGAGAAGAACAGATAAAGCACGGTGGCGACCAGATAGACCTCAAACGTCCGGAAACTCAGATTCTCGACTTCCTTGACCGCATGGGTGAGTTCGGGCGCGCCGATCAGAACGCCGAGACTGCTGTTCTTGAACAGCGAAGTGCTGTGATTGATCAGCGGCGGCAGCGCGTTGCGAACGCCCTGTGGCATGATGACGAAACGCATGGCCGAGACATAGCTATGCCCGAGCGCACGCGCCGCTTCCATCTGGCCGGGATTGATGGAGCGAACGCCGGAACGCAGATCTTCGCTGAAATAGGCGGCCTGACAGAGGCCGAGGCCGATAATGGCGAAGATCGCTTCCGCATTATGGCTGGAAAGCCAGCTGGCCAGCCCGCTCGGCAACAGCGTGAAGACGCCGAAATACCAGAGCATCAGCTGCACCAGCGTCGGAACGTTCCGGTGATAGGAAACATAGGCCGCCACCAGCGGATCGCCGAAGCGGAAGGGCGACAGGCGGACGGCGAGAAGCACGATGGCCAGCGACATGGCGAGAAGCCACGAGCCGGCATAGATGATGAACGTCATCTGGATGCCATGCAAAAGCATCGAGACGTAATCTGTATTGCTCAGAATTGCCCAGAGGTCAAAACCGCTCACGCGAGTTTTCCTCCGGAACCGCCCGCAGCTGCCTGATATTCGGCGGTTTGGGGCTTGGCCGTCTGCAGCCCGCCCATGACCTGAAGCGTCGGGGTGATTTCCATGTGGCCGATATTCATGGCCACGGGTGCGGCGATGGCAAACGCAATCGCATCGGCGATATCGGACGCCTGCGGCAACTCGAAACCATCGATGAAACGTTCGCGAATGCTCGGATCATCGCCATGCACATGATTGAAAATATCAGTCGCGACGCGACCGGGGCAGATTTCCGTCACCCGCACGCGCTTGCCGAAAGCATCGATGCGCAGCTGGTTGGACAGCATCGCCACGCCGGCCTTGCTGGCGTGATAGGTGGAATTACCGCCGAAATTGTAATTGCCGGCAATGGAGGAGATGTTGATGACGTGACCGCGATCACGCGCCACCATTCCCGGCACCACCATGCGGCACAGATGCAGCACGGCCCGCAGGTTGACGTCGATCAGGAGATCGATATCGCTCTCATCCGCTTCCAGGAACTTCTTCGGGCGGTCGACGCCGGCATTGTTCACGAGGACATCGAACGCTACCTCACTGGTGAGCTTTGCAAGCGCCGGTCGGTCCGTCACATCGATGGCATGGGCAAAGCAGCCCGTGCGCTTCGCCAGCTTGTTGAGAGCGTCCGCGCTTCTGGCAACCGCATGCACTTCCAGCCCTTCGCGGCAAAGGCGCTCCACGACGGCGGCGCCAATTCCGGAAGATGCGCCGGTTACGAGTGCGGTCTTGTAGTCTGAGAATGGCATGTTTGTCCCCTATCGTTGAACAAACATTAGTGAAGCTTTCATCGCTTGCCTAAGACCGATTTTTTTTGGAGTAATAAGCAACTTGTATGGATGACGGATGCGAACGCTACTTTCGGCACTGCGCCAGTCCGGCTGGCGAAAGGGCACACCTGCCCCGTCACCGCCCGAACCGCCTAGACGACCGGCGTCAGCAAATCTTTCCCCGCAAAATGCGCATCCAGATTGGCGAGAACCAGAGCGCCCATTTCCAGCCGCGTCTCATGGGTCGCAGCGCCGATATGCGGGGCGAGAACCACATTGCGCATGCCGAAGAGTGCCTCGGGAACATGCGGTTCGTTCTCGAAGACGTCGAGCGCCGCACCTTTCAACCCACCCGCCATGAGAATATCGACCAGCGCCTTTTCATCCACCAGCGACCCTCTGGCGACATTGACTAGAACCCCATCCGGCCCCAGCGCCTCCAGCACCTGGCGGTTGATGGCATGTTTCGTCTCCGGCGTCGCCGCAGCCGCGACAATCAAGACGTCACAGGCACGCGCGAGCGACACCGCCGTCGGATGATATTCATGGGCCACATCCTGTTTTTGCCGACTGAAATAGGAAATTTCCGCATTAAAGGCTTCCAGCCGCGCCGCGATGGCCCGGCCTATGCGGCCGAGCCCGTAAATGCCGTAACGCCGGCGCGACGCCTTGTTGCCGAGCGGCATCTCGCCTCTTTTCCATGCGCCAGAGCGGACATGGTGATCCGCATTGACGAGTTGGCGCAGCAGCATGATGGAAAGTCCAATGGCGAGATCGGCGACGTCCTCGGTCAGCACGTCCGGCGTGTTCGTCACCCTGAAGCCGTGCGCGCGGGCCTGATCGAGATCGACCTTGTCGAAACCGACGCCGTTGATGGCGACGATTTCGAGAGCCGGCAGGCAGGCGGCGAGATCAGGGGCGACACCGATATGGCCGCCGGTGACGACAGCCTTTATCGACGCCGCCTCCGCCTGCAAAAACGCCTGTTTGTCGGATATTTCGTGCCAGCGATGGACCCGGAAGCGCTTTTGCAATTCGGCTTCTATCTGTGGCTGAAGCGGGTAGGTTTGCAGAAGATCGGGCTTCATGCGCGCTCCTTAGCCGCGACCGACGAAAGGCATGCCGCTCGCCATCACCGTCATGGTCAACACATTCGCTTCGAGCGGCAGCGAGGCCATATGCACCACGGCCCGGGCGACGATACTCGCATCGATGGTGGGTTCGATGGCGGTGCTGCCATCCGCCTGCAACACACCGGTGGCCATGGCGCGCGTCATTTCGGTGCTGGCATTGCCGATATCGATCTGCCCGCAGGCGATGTTGAATGCCCGACCATCCAGCGCGGCCGACTTGGTAAGGCCGGTGATCGCGTGTTTGGTCGCGGTATAGGGTGCCGAACGCGGCCGCGGCGTGGTGGCCGAAATCGAGCCGTTATTGATGATGCGCCCGCCCTGCGGCGATTGCGCCTTCATCTGGCGGAACGCCGCCTGGGTACAGAGAAAGGCGCCCGTGAGATTGGCCCCGACCACCGCGTTCCAGGTTTCGAACGGCACATCTTCGATATAAACGGCCGGCGCCGACATGCCGGCATTGTTGACCAGAAGATCGAGACGGCCGAAACGTCCGGTGACCTCCGCAAACAGCCGTTCGACATCGGCCGGAACGGAAATATCGGCCGCGACGGCCAGAACGCGGTCTCGATGTTCGCGCCATTCGCCGACAGCGGCGTCCAGAACCTCCCGCCGTCGCCCGGTGATCGCGACGCTGTAACCATCGTCCAGGAGCGCTTTGGCAATCGCCTTGCCGACTCCTGTTCCTCCGCCCGTGACGAGCGCGATCTTTCCATCACTCATGCTGCTTTCACCTCCAGCTCATCTTCCACATGCGCCTGAATGATTTCGGCAAAGGACGTTTCCGCCCTGAAGCCGAGCGACAGCGCCAGTTGCGGATCGTAGTCCTCGGCCCAGCCATCGACGATCCGGATGATCCGCTCGTCGGGAACGCGTTTGATAAGCGCCACAGCCTTTTCCCCGGCAAAGGCGCGCAGGGCCTCGATTTCATCGGCCACCGTGGCAGAAAGCCCCGGCATGATGAGATTGCGGCGAACGCCAAGCCCGGAGAGATCAACACTCGCGGCGCGCAGAAGGAAGGCGACAGCCGAGCGCGGGCTGGCAAACCAGTGGCGCACGGTATCGGCGACAGGCAGCACCGCTTCCTGGCCCACCAGCGGTTCGCGCAGGATATTGGAGAAGAAGCCGGAGGCGGCCGCATTCGGCTTGCCGGGGCGGATGCAGATGGTGGGCAGGCGGATGCTGACGCCATCGAAGAAACCACGACGGCTATAATCCGCAAGCAACAGCTCCACGATCGCCTTCTGCGTGCCGTAGCTGGTCAGCGGAGCCGTCAGGAACTCATCGCCGATTACCTTGGGGAATGGCGAGCCGAACACGGCGAGCGACGAGCAGAACACTACGCGCGGCCGGTATCCATCCTTTTGATGCTCCAGACGGATGGCTTCGAATAGCGAACGTCCGCCATCGAGATTGATGCGATAGCCTTTCTCGAAATCGGCCTCCGCCTCGCCCGAAACCACGGCGGCGAGGTTGAAGATCACATCCGGTCGCCTGGCGATCAGCTTTTCGGCGACGCCGACATTCGACAGATCGCTACGCTCGATGGTCACTGCGCCGCCGAAGCCTTTCGGCGCAACCGGCTCGAAAACATCCGTCAGCGTCATTTCGGTGATCTTCACACCGCCAAGCGCTCCGTCAGAAGCGAGACGTTGCATCAATTTGCGGCTGATCATTCCCGCCGCGCCGATTATCAGAATATGCATATTTCACCTTTGTTTGGCCGGCCGCGCCGGCTCGATTGATTGTCAGTCGTCGTCACCCTGAAACACCACCTCGCGACGGCGCATGATCGCCGGCATCGCCATCATGATGACGACCATGCCGGACAAGGCGAGCAGGGTGGCGCTGATTGGGTGAGTGACGAATGTCGAAAAATCGCCCTGCGAAATCAGCAGCCCCAGGCGCATGTTCTGTTCCAGAAGCGGACCGAGGACGAAGCCCAAAACCAGAGGCGCGGGTTCGCAGCCGATCTTGCGCAGGAAGAAGCCGACAATGCCAAAGACTGCGCAGAACAGAACATCGACGACGCTGTAGGACAGGCCATAGGCGCCGATGGCGCAGAACATCAGAATGGCGGGGCACAAAAAGCGGTAAGGAATGCCGAGAAGCCGCACCCAGATGCCGATCAGCGGCAGGTTCAGCACCAGCAGCAGCAAATTGCCCACCCACATGCTGGCGATCAGCCCCCAGAAAAGGTCGGGCCGCGATTGCATGACCTCCGGTCCCGGCGTAATGCCCTGGATCATCATTGCACCGACCATCAGCGCCATCAGTCCATTGGCGGGAATACCGAGCGTCAGAAGCGGGATGAAGGAGGTCTGCGCGCCGGCATTGTTAGCGCTTTCCGGCCCGGCCAACCCTTCGATCGCACCCTTGCCGAACCGGGATGGATCTTTGGCGATCTTGCGCTCCAGCGCATAACTCGCAAACGAACTCATGATCGCACCACCACCGGGGAGCACGCCGAGGAAGGAGCCGAGTGCGGTGCCGCGCAACACAGCGGGAAAGGCCTGTTTGAAATCCTGCCGGGTCGGCATCAGCGATCCGGTCTTTGCCGCGCCCGCATCGCGCTCCACGCCCTGCTGCAGATTGAAGAGAATTTCGCTGACGCCGAGCAGCCCGATGGCCAGCACCACGAAATCGATACCGTCGAACAGTTCCGCCATGCCAAAGGTGAAACGCTGCTCACCGGATGTCGGATCAATGCCGACGAGGCTGAGCGCGATACCGAAGGCGACCATGCCGACCGCCTTGACCGGCGATCCGCTGGACAGAAACACGGCGAACAGAAGCCCGAAGATCACCAGACTGAAATAATCAGCCGGCCCGAAGGCAAGCGCGACGGCGGAAAGCGGCTTTGCGACAACAACGATCAGCACGGTCGCCACCGTGCCGGCAAAAAACGACCCGAGCGCCGCCGTGGCCAGCGCCACACCCGCCCTGCCCTGCCGGGCCATGGCATATCCATCGATGCAGGTGACGACGGATGAGGATTCGCCCGGCAGGTTGACGAGGATCGCCGTGGTCGAACCACCATATTGCGCACCGTAGAAAATGCCCGCAAGCATGATCAGCGCCGCCGTATCGGGCATCGTATAGGTAATCGGCAGAAGCAGTGCGACGGTGGCGGAAGGACCGATGCCCGGCAGGATGCCGATCATCGTGCCGAGCGTGACACCCAGCAGGCAATAGAAAAGATTGACGGGCGTGACTGCCACGCCAAAACCGAGAACGATATTGGAAAGAAGATCGGTCATGGCAGCAGCGGTATCCTCTGTCCGAGGCCCACAACGAAAATGAGGATGCAGGCGAGGATGAGCACGGCGGAAAGCAGCAGAACCTCAACCGGGCGGATCCTGCCATAAGCGATGCAGGCGAGCACGATCAGCACGAAGGCGGCGGCGATAAAGCCCAAAGGCTCGATCAGCAGCGCAAAACCGGCAATGCCGGCCACCGCCAGAAACGGGCGCATCTTCGGCGCCACCCAGGCTTCCGATGGTGTCTTTCCCAGCATATCCTGTAAAAGCAGCGCGATACCCAGCGCAAACATCAAGGCTGCGATGACCGTCGGCATATAGCCGGGTCCGGGCTGGAAATTAGTGCCCATGCTCAGCGGTCGCGCGCCGTAATAAAGCCCGGCGGCGGCCGCCAGAAAGAAGGCCCCGGACAGAATATTCGCGGTCAGTTTCGAGCCGTTTTCGGCCATGATTATCTCCCCTCCTCATCAAGGAATACGCCGCGCCTCCGACACGGCGTATTCAAATGCCGAATTGCTGGCTCAATCGGCCCAGACACATCCCTTCGAGCGCATCATTTCATAACGATCCTCGATATCCATCTTGCCCTGCCGGTGCAGCTCCATCATGTGGTTCTCGTGGTCGTCGCGCTCCCGGCAGGCCTTGACGAGTTTCGGGATATCGCTCTCGCGAACGACGACGACGCCGTCATCATCGCCGCAGACGATATCGCCGGGGCTGATCAATTCGCCGCCCACCACGACCTGATGGTTGATGGTGCCGAGCGTGTCCTTGGAGGTGCCCTTCATGCAAAGCCCGAGCGAGAACACCGGGAAACCAATTTCGCGCAGACCCTTGCCATCACGCACGGCGGCGCTGACCACAAAGCCGACAATGCCCTTGCCGATGCAGGCGGCGGCCAGCACATCGCCAAAGCCGCCCTGATTGGGATTGTCGCCGCCATCTATGACCAGCACATCACCGGGCTTTGCCAGATTGATGGCTTCAAAAATCATCAGATTGTCGCCGATATGGCATTTCGCGGTGATTGCCGGGCCGCAGATTTTCAGGCCGGGCTTGATCGGCTTGATGCGATAATCGAGAGCGCCGAGCTTGCCCTGTGCCTCGTGAATGGTCGCGGGGCTGAACTTGCTGATCGCCTCGACATCGGCCTTTGAAGGACGCTGGAAATTGCGGATGACATGGGCCATTGGCCGGATTCCTTTCAATAGTGGGTCATGCCCGGGCCAAACGCAGGCCCAAGCGTCATTTTGGTTTAGGTTGAGAGAAGCAGTCGTTGCCGGCCGCTTATTTTGTCCAGGGCTTGCTTTTCCAGAGCTCGGCCAGATTGGCGTTGCCCTTCTTGAGAGCCTCGGCAAATTCGGCCTGGGTCAGCGGCAGCGTCGTCAGTTCGCGCTTCTTGGCGTCGGCAAGATAATCCGGGTCCTTCAGCGCCTTCTGGAAGGCATCGACCAACTTTGCCTCCACATCCGCTGGCAGGCCTTTAGGCGCACCGAAACCGGCAAGCAGACTGAACTGAACATTGTAGCCGGCTTCCTTGAAGGTCGGCGCATCAGGCGAGAGCGGCGAACGCTCTGCACCGGAGGTCGCGAGCACACGCAGCGCGCCCGAACGGTTGTCGGCAAAGACCTCGTTGAGGTTCATGAAACCGAGCGTCACGTGGTTGCCAAGCATGGCGAGCCTTGCCGGCCCGCCACCGTTGAAGGGCACAAAATTGAGCTTCACGCCCGCTGCGTCTTCAAACAGCAGGGCGGTGATCTGGCTCGGATGGCCGATGCCCGTCACGCCGACGACGACCGGGTTCGCCTTGGCCGCCTCGGCAAATTCCTTGGCGGTCTTGATCGGCGACGCCTTATTGACGGTCAGCGCCAGATCGCCGCCGATCTGGTTGGCGAGCGGCGTAAAGGCATCTTCCTTATAGCTGGCATTGCCCTGCACGATCGGCGAATACATGGACGGGAAATTCAGCGCGCCGATGGTGTAACCGTCAGGCTTGGCATTGGCGATATAGGTGGCGCCTATCAGCCCGCCGGCACCTTCGCGGTTTTCCACCACGACCGATGTGCCGAGATATTTTTCGAGGTACGGCACCAGCGCCCGCGACTGGATATCGGTGCCACCGCCGGCCGGATAACCGATGACCAATGTGACCGGCCGCTCCGGATATTCCGCCGCTGCCCCTCCTGCAGCCAGCATTCCCGCAGCCGCCAGCACAAAAAACAGAGATGTCTTCAAACGCATATCTTTTCCTCCCCGATACGCTTTCACCGGGGAGGCTAGGAAGAAGCCATCAACAACACAAATACCGAGTTTTCAAATTACCCATACAAATCTTTTATGGGTTAAGCGAAGGCTCACGCCTTGCGACCGACCGCAACAGGTCTCGAAACAGCCTGAAGGTGCGCTCGTCCACCTCCCTGCCCTTCAGCAGATGGATGGAGCGATAGATAACCGGATCGGTTATATGCGCGGCCTGAAGCTGGCCAGCCTCCTGCTCCTGCTGAACCGAATTCCATGACAGAATCGTCGCACCGATGCCGGCGCTGACGGCGCGTTTGATCGTATCCTGCCCGTCAATTTCCATAGTCACGTTCAGTGTAATGCCGGCACGGGCGGCAGCCTCGTCTATCGATACGCGCAGCGGATTGTCCTTTGGCGGCAGAATAAGGTCGAGCTTTGCGGCCCCCTCAAGCGGCATCGCCCTGCCGAGTGGCCTTGACGACACGGCAAACAGGCTCTCCTTGACGATAAGATCGTCTGCCTTTTCCTCCGCACCGACAAGCGCGACCGCCATATCCACCTTGCCGAGACGGATGAGGCGCAGCGATTCATCATTGCGCGCCTCTATCAGCCGCAATGAGACCTTGGGCATCGAAGCGGCAACCTCGCTGATGATGCTTGGCGCAAAGGCGGTCGCCCAGGAGGGAATGAGGCTCAGTCGGACCACCCGCTCATCCAGATAGGCCATGGCGCGGATTTCCGCTTCCGCCTGCCTGACCTTCTCGGTAATCTCCCGCGCATGGGAAAGCAGGACTTCACCCTTTTCCGTCGCCTTCACCCCGCGCGCCAGCCGGTGCAGCACGGGAAACCCCACCAGCCTTTCCAGTTCCGTGATGTGGTGGCTGAGCGCCGGCTGGGCGATGCCCAATTGCCGCGCCGCCGCCGACATGGAGCCGCAATCAGCAATCGCGACCAGATATCGCAGCCTGCGCAAATCCAACATGCCCGCTTAAACCTCCCGCCAGTTCGAGAGGTGATCATGACACCAAATCGCCGCCATGACCTAGGGCAAAAAGCCCTTTTCCGCGAAAGGTGGGCAATGGGCCAAGTGATGGGGTAAGACAAGATTCTTATGACAGCCGGCCAAGGCTTTTCTCCGCTTCTTCCCCATGACACGGTCTCGGCTGCGATGGGGAGCGGGATGGATCCTAAGACCGGTATTTTGCTCAAGCTGACGGCCATGCTGGCATTCACAGTCATGTCCGCCTGTGTGAAGGGTTTGGACGGGGCGATCCCGGTCGGCGAAGTCGTCTTCTGCCGGGGATTTTTTGCGCTCATTCCCCTCTGCCTCTGGTTCGTCGCCTCGTCAGAGCGGATAACCGTGCCCGCCACGAAGAATATAGGCCGCCTGCTTGCCGGAAGCTCGGCCGGGCTCGGCGGCATGTTCTTCGGCTTTCTGGCGCTCGCCTATCTGCCGCTGGTGAATGTCACGGTGCTGAGCTACACAACGCCGCTTTTCACCATCATGCTGGCAGCGCTGCTTTTGCGCGAAAAGGTGCGGATTTACCGCTGGTCCGCCGTGCTCACTGGCTTCATTGGCGTCTTTATTACTTTATCACCCAATCTGGTCTTTGATGCCGCATCAGGCCCCGCCCGGATCGACGGCGTTGCGATGATCGGAACCGCACTGGCGTTGACCGGCGCGCTTTGCGCCGCCTTTTCCTCCATCGCCGTCCGCCACCTGAACAGTATCGAAAAGCCGTCGCGCATCGTGCTCATTTATACGCTGACGGGCGTGGTCGCCGGCTTCACCACGATCATATTTGGATGGAAGATGCCGGATTTTCACCAGTTCCTGCTGCTTGCCGGCGGGGGCCTCGCCGGCGGCATCGGCCAGATCACCATGACGCTCAGCCTGCGCCACGCCCAGGCGTCGCTGCTGGCGCCCTTCGATTACACGACGATGGTCTGGGCGATCGCCCTCGGTTATCTCTTCATGGCCGAGGTGCCGACGGGTGCGACCATCGTCGGCGCGCTGACGGTCATCGCCGCCGGACTGTTCGCCATGTGGCGCGAAAACCGGCTGGCAAAACGGTCTATCAGGGAGCCGACAGCGTCAACTGTTCCGTGACGCGCCTTTTGTGCAGCCGCCTTTCCCGCCACAACGTGAACAAGCCGGCGGCAACGACTATAGCAGCCCCCAGAATGGTCGTCAGGGCCGGAAGCTGATCCATGAAGGCATAGCCAATCAACAGCGCCCAGACCATCGTCGTATAATCGAACGGCGCCAGCAGCGAGGCCTCCGCATAACGCAGGCTGAGCGTTACCAATATCTGCGCGGTTCCGCCGATGAGACCGGTGCCGATCAGCAGGGTCCATTGCCACGCGGTCGGCATTTTCCAGCCCATGCCGATGCTCGCGAAACCAATGACGGTTGTGAGCAGGGTAAAATAGAAGATGATTGCGCCGGTATTTTCCGTCTGCGTCAGATGCCGAATCTGGATCATCGATATGGCAGAGAAAAAAGCAGCTGCCAGACCAAACAGGCCGCCGAGCATGGCGACGCCGGAACCGGAAGTGACATCCGAAACATCGAAGGAAAAATGCGGCGACAGGATCAGCACGATTCCGCAGAGCCCGACGACCACCGCCGTCCAGCGGTAAATCCTCACGACTTCCTTGAGAAGCAGCACCGCCAGAATGACGGTGAAGAGCGGTGTCGCGTAGCTGATTGCCGTTGCGTCGGCCAGCGGAATATAGGCGAGCGCCAGATAGCTGAAGACCATGCCGCCGGTACCGGAAAAACTCCGCACCAGATGGCCGCCAATGTGACTGGTCGCAACCTGTTGCCGAAATCCTCCCTGCACGGCCATCCACAGGCAGAGCGGCAGCATGGCCACCGCCGACCTGAAGAAGACCACTTGCCCGATGGGTATCTCGCCCTTCAAGCCGCTGATGCAGGCGCCCATCAGCACCAGAGCGAGCGCTGCGGATATTTTGAGGAGAATGCCTTTGCGGGAATCCATGGTTCGTTCCTTCGGACGTCTTCGAACCGTTTCACCACGCCGCGGCGGGATATCAAACCTCAAACCCGTGTCCATAGGAACTTCGTCTGACCCCATCAATCCCGCCTCCATGGTAGCTATTGCTGATGGACAGGGTGCGGATTCCGCTCCGCCTGCCCGCCACCGTGGGAACAAAAAAGACGTTGGAAACCAATATGGATCTGGAAAAGATCAAGAAACTGATCGAGTTCGTCGGCTCTTCGCGAGTATCCGAATTGACCGTGAGCCAGGAGGGAACCACGGTCCGGATCATCCGCGAAAACAATGCCGTTTCGCCGCACGCACCATCATCGCAGGCCCGGCCCGTTCCGGTGACGGAAACGGCATCCGAGACATCCCGCGCCGAAGAGAAGGCGCCGGCATCCGCCGCAGCCACACCGGTGTCATCCGGCATCGTCGCGGCACCCTCATTCGGTCTTTTCCATCGCGCCCCGAGCCCGGGTGCGGCACCTTTCGCTGAAGCCGGCGACGAGGTCAGGCAAGGACAGGAACTCTTCATCATCGAGGCGATGAAAGTGTTCAACACCGTGAGGGCCGAACGAAGCGGCAGGATCGCCAGATTTATCGCCAATGACGGCGAAGACGTCGAACTCGGACAGCCGGTGCTGGAGTTCGAATGATGGATGCGACACTCCCAAAGGTGGCTGAGCCAAGAGCATTCGACAGCGTGCTGATCGCCAATCGCGGCGAGATTGCCTTGCGGGTGCAGCGCGCCTGCCGTGAACTCGGCCTGAAGACGGTCATGATCTATTCGGAAGCCGATAAGGACGCCGACTATCTGAAGGCGGCCGATACCGCCATCTGCATCGGCCCGGCATCGCCCGGGCAGAGCTACCTCAACGCGCCGGCCATACTGCTTGCGATGGAGCTGACCGGCGCTGGCGCGGTTCACCCCGGCTATGGTTTCCTGTCCGAAAGAGCATCTTTTTCGGAAGCCGTGGAGGCGGCAGGGGCGGTCTTCATCGGCCCGCACGCCGACGCCATCCGCACCATGGGTGACAAGATCGCGGCGAAGCGGGCGATGATGGAAGCAGGCGTGCCCTGCGTTCCCGGCCCTGATTCCGCCCTGCCGGATGATATGGCGGAGGTTTCGAAAATCGCCGCCGAAATCGGTTATCCCGTCATCGTCAAGGCGGCCGGCGGCGGCGGCGGGCGCGGCATGCGTGTCGTGCGCGAAGCCTCCGCCCTTCAGGATGCCGTTCTCGTCACGAGTGAAGAAGCGAGCCGGGCCTTCGGGACACCGGAACTCTATATCGAGAAATTTCTCGAGCATCCGCGTCATGTCGAAATTCAGGTTCTCTGCGATGGTCAGGGCGGCGGGGTCTGGGTGGGGCTGCGCGATTGTTCCATGCAGCGCCGCCACCAGAAGGTCGTCGAAGAAGGCCCGGCCATCGGCATCCCGCCTGATGTCGCGGCTTTCGTCGGCAATCGCTGCGTCGAAGCCTGCCGCCAGATCGGTTATCGCGGTGTCGGCACCTTTGAGTTTCTCTACGAGAATGGCGAATTCTATTTCATCGAGATGAACACCCGCCTGCAGGTCGAACATCCGGTCACGGAAATGACCTCAGGCGTGGATCTGGTGCGCCAGCAGCTTCTCGTCGCTCTCGGCCATCCGCTGGAAATTTCGCAGGAGGATATCGTCTGCGAGGGCCATTCGATCGAATGCCGCATCAATGCCGAAGACCCTTACAACTTCATTCCCTGCCCCGGCCTGATCACGGCCCTTCACCTGCCGGGTGGCCCCGGCGTTCGCGTCGATACGCATGTGACGGCGGGTTATCGGGTTTCGGCTCATTACGATTCGCTGATCGCCAAGCTCATCGTCCATGCGCCGACCCGCGAGCAGGCGATCCTGCGCATGCGGCGTGCACTTGGCGAAATGCGCATCGAAGGCGTTTCCACCAACCTGCCGCTGCATCGGGAAATATTGCAGGACCCGGCCTTTTCCGAAGGCGGCACGGATATTCATTACCTCGAGCATTGGCTTGCAGCGCGGAGTGCAAAGTGAAGCGACAGCCTGTTTCCATATCCCGCTACAGCGAGCCCGGCACGATTGCCGATCTTGCCGCTCACCTCGAACGCAACAACCTCTCCGCCATTGAAATAGAGACGCCGGATGGATCATTGAAGATCGTTGCCATGGCAGGCGGTCAGGCCCCTGCCGCACAGCGGCCCATTGAAGCGGCCAAAGCGCCGGTAAAGGCGGGGGATATTCTTGCCCGTGCACCGATGGCCGGCATCTTCACACCCGCACATCCGCAGCGCCCCGACCGGGTGGTTCAGGCCGGACAATCCGTGGTGAAAGGCGAGATCGTCGCATTTATCGCGGCCGGACCCGTGATCGTTCCAGTCATCGCCGAAAAAGCCGGCACCGTCAGCGAAATCGTGACGGAAACCGGCGCGCTTGTCGGCTATGGCTCCACTCTTCTCAAGACCGAAACATGATGGTGACGTCGATGAGCAACCTCCCGCTGAAAACGCCCCACCTGACCCCCGCCCATCTGGGCCTGCCGAAAATCTCGATGATCGGCAACAAGACGTTCCTGATCGAAGCGCCCGGCGAGCTGGACCTGCCCGCCCAGAGGCGCATCTGGGCGCTGACACGCGCTTTGAAGGACCGCCCCGAGGTGCTGGAACTCATACCCGGCATGACCAACCTGCTGATCGTGCTGCGCAGCACGCCTGAAGACGCCGGGCGTTTGCAGGATGAGCTTCTCGACATCTGGCAAACGACTGCGGAACTCGATCTTCTGGGCAAGACCATCGAGGTGCCGACGACCTATGGCGGTGAACACGCCATCGACCTTGCGGCGATCTGCGATTATTCCGGCCTGCCGGACAAGGAAGTCCTGCGCCTGCATTTCGAGCGGACCTATACGGTTTTCGCCGTCGGTAGTGCGCCGGGCTTTGGCTATCTCGGCGGCCTTGATCCGCGCATTTTCATGCCGCGCAAGAAAGTCCCGTCGCTTCGCATGTTGAAGGGCATGGTGACGATCGGCGGCATGCAGTCCGGCATCTCGGTTCTGACCGGGCCGAATGGCTGGAATTCGCTGGGCTTCACCGAAATCACCATGTTCGATGCCACCGCCGAACAGCCGGCGGTGCTGGCGCCCGGTGACCGCGTTCGTTTCCTTCCCGAAAGGATCGAACTATGATCCATATTCTTGCCTGCGGACCGCTGAACACCGTTCAGGATCTCGGCCGCGCCGGTTATCGCAATATCGGCATCACCGCCACGGGCGCGATGGACCCGATTGCGCTCAGGGTCGGCAATATTCTCGCCGGTAACGGCGAGGATGCCGCCGCGATTGAAATCCAGACCTTTCCGTTCCGCATCGAATTCGAAGAGGCGCTGACCTTCGCCGTAACCGGTGCGGATTGCGCCGCACGGCTCAATGGTACTGATCTGCCGCCTTACTGGTGCGCGCGGGCAGAAAAGGGTCAGATCCTCGAATTTTCGACGCCGCTTAAGAATGCGCGCGCCTATCTCTGCCTTCACGGCGGCGTCGATGTTCCTGTGGTGATGGGATCGCGCAGCACCTCGCTTCGCGGCTCCTTCGGCGGCCATGAGGGACGCCACCTCACCACCGGCGACAGGCTGTCCGTTCTGCCATCCGAGCCGCCGGCGCCGCCGGCAAGCGGCCTCGGCGTCATGCCGCTTGCCGAGGCGATGCCGGACATGTTTCCAGTGTCCGACAATGGCGAATTGCTGCTGCGCGCCATTCCCGCCGCCGAACATGATCTTTTCGGCGAAGGTGCGGAACGTTTCTGGTCCGAAGCCTGGAAAATCACCTCGCAGAGCGACCGCACCGGCTACCGGCTTGCCGGCACGCCACTTATGCTTTCGGCTCCCGTGGAACTGCGCTCCTATGGCGTCATACCGGGTGTGGTTCAGGTACCGCCGGGCGGCGAGCCGATCATCCAGATGAGCGACGCCAACACCGCCGGCGGTTATCCCAAGATGGCTGGTATCATCGACAGCGATCTTTGGCGGCTCGGACAGGCGCGCATCGGCAGCCGCATCCGTTTCGTGCAGGCAACAGTGCGCGAGGCGCTGGAGGTCGAGCAGGCAATCGACGCCTATTTCGCAGATATCCGCAAGACCCTGCCACTGGTCACCGCCGCACTCGGCACGCTCGCAAAACGATAGTCCCTAAGAACACGGAGAGGGAACCATGAAGATCGATGTTAATTCCGACATGGGCGAAGGTTTCGGCGTCTATAAGGTCTGCGACGACGAGAAGCTTATGGAGGTCGTCTCTTCGGCGAATATCGCCTGCGGCTTCCATGCCGGCGATCCGGAAATGATGGCGCGCATGGTGCGTCTCGCCAAACAGAACGGCGTCGGCGTCGGCGCACATCCGGGCCTCGCAGATCGTCTCGGCTTCGGCCGCCGCGAAATTCCCGTCGATGCGGAAGAAATGGAACAGCAGGTTCTCTACCAGCTTGGCGCGCTTTCGGCAATTGCGAGAGCGCAGGATGTCTCCCTCTCCCATATCAGCTTCCATGCCGCCATGGGCAACATGATCAACCGCGATGCGGCGCTTGCCGAACGGATCATGAAAAAGATCAGGGCGGTCGATCCCAATCTCATTGTCTTTTCGATGCCTGATATGCTGATCGAAAAGGCGGCGCTGGATTGCGGGCTGAAGGTGCTCAACCTCTTTCTCGCCGACCGGGCCTATGATGTGAAGGGCCAGCTCGTGCCACGCAAGCTGCCAAATTCCGTCATCAAGGAAGAGGGAAAAGTTCGCGCGCGGGTACGCCAGTTTCTGGAAAAAGGCACGGTCACGACCATTGAGGGCGAGACCATCCCCGTTCGCGCCAGATCGATCCTCGTCCACAGCGATACGCCCGGCTCACTGGAGCTTGCGCGCACGGTGCGCAGCGAAGTGGAAGCATGTGGTGGCAGCGTCGTGCCGGCTCGCGAAGTGGTCGCCTGAAGCGGGATACGCCTCATATTCTGAAGCACAAAAATTACGGCACCGCATTCCATGTCAGGAGCGCGGTGCCGTAATTTTGTCGGCTATGGAATACGGCACGGATTTCGATCCGTCGCCAGCCGGGCCGCCTGAGCGACCCGGTCGCATAAGCATCAATTCAGCTGGANTCCACCGAGATCTACACTCTTTCCCTACACGACGCTCTTCCGATCATTGCTGTCGCTCATCCAGCTCAGTCTCACCCGGTCGCCAGCGGCGCTGACGGCATTGGTGAAACCTTCGGTCTGGGTCTGCCGGTAGGCGATCATCGGCTCGCCATTGTCCAGCCGCAGGTAATAATGCAGCATGAAACCGCGATAGACGACCTGCTCCACCCGCGCCGTGGTGGAATTGCTGGTGTTTTCACCCGCATCGACCGCAAGCGGCGAGACCGAGATCGCTTCGGGGCGAACGGTGACGACGACCTTGTTGCCCTGAACCGCCCCCATATCCTCGACATCGAGCCAAACGCCGGAACCAGTGACCAGCCGTGCGGAACGGCCACTGCGCTCCGCCACGCTCGCCTCGAAGAAGTTAGAGGCGCCGATGAAACCGGCGACGAAGCGGGTCAGCGGCTTCTGGTAGATTTCACCGGCCGGGGCGATCTGCTCGAGATTGCCGTCACGCATCACAGCGATCTGGTCCGCCATGGTCAGGGCCTCATCCTGATCATGCGTCACCATGATGGTGGTGAGGCCAAGCCGCTGCTGCAGGCTGCGGATTTCAACCTGCATGCTTTCCCTCAGGCCCTTGTCGAGCGCGCCGAGTGGCTCGTCGAGAAGCAGCATCGAAGGTTCGATCACCAGCGCACGCGCCAGCGCCACACGCTGCTGCTGGCCGCCGGAAAGCTGCGCCGGCAGCCGGTCGCCGAAGGTGTGCAGCTGAACGAGATCGAGCGCCTGCTTCACCCGTCCTTCCCGATCTGCCTTCGAGATACCCCGCATTTCGAGGCCGAAGGCGACGTTTTCGGCAACGGTCATATGGGGGAACAGGGCATAGTTCTGGAAGAGCATGCCAACGTTGCGGCGGTGAACCGGGGT